>CAWUIQ010000055.1:0-22157 GCA_963922565.1 uncultured Rhodobacterales bacterium | reverse complement strand
ACGTGACGGGCGCAGTCAAAAGGACGGTCGGATCGATGACCGCATATCCGCGATCCGCAAGCAGGGCATCGAGGCGACCTTGATCGGCGCGCAATCGAAACAGGGGTAGCTCGCCCAGGCGCTGCATCTCGCCTTCGGCCTTGACGATTCCATCAATGGTGGCCGTATCGTCCAGCGTCGCTGCCGATACCCGCTTTCCGCCGCCTCCTCCGTCTCTCAGAACCGCCTGTCCGACCCGCCAGCTGCGTGCAGGTGGCCATGTCTTATCGATCGCGTCGAAAAGCAGGGAGCTATCTGCTGTCATACGCCCAGTTGCGCGCTCAGGGCACCGGCTGCTTCGTCGACCCGCTGCGATTCCGTTCCCCGAATAACGACGTTGGCGCCATAAACGCCGTCCTTGATGAACGGGTATGACCCAAAACTCAGGTTCGGGAACTGCTCGGCCAGATCCCCAAGCGGCCCCGCGATCTCGCCTTCCGGACGCTCGATGCGGATGGTCCGCGACACCAACGGATCACCGCCGGTCAGGGTTGGGATGACGCTCGCAAGCATGGCCTGAAAGATCGACGGAACCCCGGCCATGACATGCACGTTACGCAGGATGAACCCGGGCGCTGCCGAAATCGGGTTTTCGATCAACGCCGCGCCGTCGGGAATGCGGGCCATGCGAAGACGCGCCTCGTTCAGTTCGGTGCCCGACCGAGCATAATGCTCGGCAAGGATCGTGCGCGCATCCTCGCGGATATCGATCTTTGCTCCAAATGCGGCAGCGATTGCGTCGGCGGTGATGTCGTCATGCGTGGGGCCGATCCCGCCGGAGGTGAAAACGTTGGCATAGGTTTCCGACAACACGCGCACGGCATCGACAATGGCGTCCTGATCATCGCTGACGATCCGGACTTCCTTGAGGTCGATGCCAAGTTCCGTAAGCTTTCCAGCAAGATAGTGCATGTTCGCGTCGCGGGTGCGCCCGGACAGGATCTCGTCGCCGATCACAAGCATTGCAGCGGTCGGGTTGGTCATATCCGGTCTCCTTGAGCACGTTTCCGCTTCGGTATAGGGCTGCGATCATGCGCTTTCAAACCCAACTTGTGCCGGCTCGTCTGATCAAGAGGTACAAACGCTTTCTGGCCGATTGCCGGTTGGAGACCGGCGAAGAGATTACCGCGCACTGCGCCAATCCCGGATCCATGCTGGGACTGGCCGAGCCCGGGAAGAAGATCTGGCTCGAACCGAACGACGACCCGAAGAAGAAGCTGAAATTCGGTTGGCGGCTTGTCGATCATGAAAACGGCCACTTCACCGGCGTCGACACGGGCCTACCCAACAAGGTGGTTAAATCCGCGTTGGAAAACCGTGAAATCATGGGTTTTGACGGCTATGAGGCCGTTCGCGCCGAAGTTCGCTATGGCGAAAAAAGCCGGGTCGACTTTCTGCTGACCGGAGGCGGGCAACCGGATGCTTATGTCGAGGTAAAGTCCGTGACACTCTCGCGCAGTCGTGGTCTTGCAGAGTTTCCCGATAGCGTAACCGCCCGGGGGACCAAGCATCTGATGGAGCTTGGTAAAATGGCCGCGAATGGGCAGCGGGCGGTGATGCTGTACCTTGTTCAAAGGACGGATTGCGACCGGTTCGGTATTGCCGAAGACATCGACCCGGACTATGCCGCTGCTTATCGGGCCGCGCTGGAAACCGGTGTCGAAGTTGTGGTGCTTGTCGCTGATATCTCGCCTGCGGCGATCACGATTTCCAGAAACCTGCCGACCGCGACCTGACGACCACTGGTGCTTTGCGCCTGCGTAACCTACATATAAGCGCGATTTTGCCATCGGAGTGAGCATTGAATCAGGAACCCCGCGGCCGTCTTACCAAAGACGGCATTCGCATCTACGACAACACGGATTTCGCCGGCATGCACATGGCTGGCGCATTGGCCGCGCGCATTCTCGATGCGATGTGCGATCACGTGTTCCCTGGGCAGACCACCGGCAAAATCGATGAAATGATCACCCAGATGGTCGATGAGGCGGGCGCAAAGTCCGCCACGATCGGCTACAAGGGTTATCAGCACGCGAGCTGCATCAGCGTGAACCACGTGGTTTGCCACGGCATTCCGGGCGACAAGGTCCTGAAAGATGGCGATATCCTCAACATAGACGTCACCGTGATCGTTGACGGCTGGTATGGTGATACGTCGCGGATGTATGTCGCGGGCAAGTTGCCGCGAAAGGCCGAGCGCCTGATACAGGTCACCCACGATGCGCTGATGCTGGGCATCGAGGCCGTAAAGCCGGGCAACACGTTCGGAGATATCGGTCACGCGATCCAGTCCTATGTCGAAGGGCACCGGATGTCTGTCGTTCGCGACTTTTGCGGGCATGGTCTTGGCCGCGTCTTTCATGCGCCGCCCAACGTGCTGCACTATGGCCGCCCCGGTACCGGTGCGCTGCTTGAAGAAGGCATGTTCTTTACGATTGAACCGATGGTGAACCTCGGCAGGCCTGAGACCAAGACGCTCGCCGATGACTGGACAGCGGTCACACGCGACAAATCGCTGTCGGCCCAGTTCGAACACTCCGTTGGTGTGACGGCGGACGGCGTGGACATCTTCACCCTGTCCGAGCAGGGCAAGTTTCACCCGACATTTTCGGCCTAGCGCCCCGGGTCTGGCAAAGCCCTGAGATGCACGATCGGTTCGCATGCCGACCCGGTTGTCCAACCTTGCATACAGCGCCGTCCCTTGGGGCGACATGGTGTCGCCGCTCTTCAAGGCGCTCGTTGCCTTTGGTCCCCCAACCTTGACATCGAACCAAGGTTGGCTGCGCTGGACGCTAACATTCAACCGCAGCGGCGCTTTGGCCGGTAAGTGCGGCAAAAAGCACGGCAAGTCTGGCCAAACACATTCAAAAACCCCTCTTGCCCGCCTCGCGGCCCGCTCGTATCCAAAGACACCGGAGGAGGGCCGCGTATGTCATATCAAGAAGTCTATAACGCATGGAAAAACGACCCGGAGGCGTGGTGGTTGAATGCCGCCGCGGCCATCGACTGGGAACGGAAGCCCACCAAGGCCCTTTTTGATGACAACGCACCCCTATACGAATGGTTTTCTGACGGGTTGGTGAACACCTGCTGGAATGCGGTTGATCGCCATGTCGATACCCGCGGCGATCAGGCAGCGATCATTTACGATAGCCCGATTACCGGAACCAAAAAGACGATCACCTACCGCGAGCTCCGCGATCAGGTGGCCCAGTTTGCCGGGGCGTTGCGCGCCAAAGGCATCGAAAAGGGCGACCGCGTGATCATCTACATGCCGATGGTGCCCGAGGCTCTGGTGGCGATGCTGGCCTGCGCACGCCTCGGCGCGATCCACTCAGTCGTGTTCGGTGGCTTTGCTGCAAACGAGCTTGCTGTGCGCATCGACGACAGCCAGCCCAAGGCCATCATAGCGGCGTCATGCGGGTTGGAGCCCGGGCGTGTCGTGCACTACAAACCGCTTTTGGACGGGGCGATTGATCTTGCCGATCACAAGCCCGAATTCTGCGTCATCCTCCAGCGCGAACAAGAACCGGCCCCCCTGGAAGAGGGCCGCGACGTAGATTGGTACGCCTTTCAGGACGGTGTCCAGCCCGCGGAGTGCGTACCGGTCGAGGGCAATCACCCGGCCTATATCCTTTACACATCGGGCACCACAGGCTCGCCCAAGGGCGTGGTCCGTCCAACGGCCGGGCATCTTGTCGCCCTCAACTGGACGATGAAGAACATCTATAATGTCGAGCCGGGCGAGGTGTTCTGGGCCGCGTCCGACGTCGGCTGGGTGGTTGGCCATTCCTACATCTGCTATGCGCCCCTGATCCACGGCAACACGACCGTGGTCTTCGAAGGCAAACCGGTTGGAACCCCGGATGCGGGCACATTTTGGCGGGTCATCTCCGAACACAAGGTGCGCAGTTTCTTCACCGCGCCCACGGCGATCCGGGCGGTTAAGCGCGAGGATCCGAATGGCGAATTCGTCAGAAAGTATGACCTGTCGCATCTTCGCGCCCTCTACCTTGCCGGCGAGCGGGCGGATCCGGACACGATCGAATGGGCGCAAAAGATCCTCGATATCCCGGTCTACGATCACTGGTGGCAGACCGAGACGGGCTATACCATCGCAGGCAATCCCGCGGGGCTTGAGGCTTTGCCGGTCAAGATCGGATCGCCGACCGTGGCGATGCCGGGCTACGACGTCCAGATCCTCAGCGATGAGGGCCATCCGCTGGAACCCAATACGCTGGGGGCCATCGCTATCAAGCTACCGCTTCCGCCCGGTACCCTGCCGACGCTTTGGAACGCCGAGGCGCGTTACAGGAAATCCTATCTCGATACCTTCCCCGGTTACTATGAAACCGGCGATGCGGGTATGATCGACGAGGACGGGTACCTTTACATCATGGCCCGCACGGATGACGTAATCAACGTCGCCGGGCATCGCCTGTCGACCGGCGCGATGGAAGAGGTGCTGGCCGCACACCCGGATGTCGCCGAATGCGCGGTCATCGGCGTGACGGATCAGCTCAAGGGGCAAATGCCGGTCGGGTTCGTCTGTCTGACGACCGGGGTGAACCGGCCCCACGCCGACATAACCACGGAATGCGTGCACCTCGTTCGCGAGAAAATCGGCCCCGTCGCCGCGTTCAAACTGGCAGTCGTCGTCGACAGGCTGCCGAAAACCCGATCAGGCAAGATTCTTCGCGGCACGATGGTCAAGATCGCTGACTGTCAGGAATTCAAGATGCCGGCGACGATCGACGACCCGGTGATCCTTGATGAGATAAAGACCGCGCTGCAGACCATCGGCTACGCGGCACCATAAGCGTCAGGCCAGATGGTCGACGATGGCAAGATGTTGGGCGAGCGACTGGATCTCGTCCATCCAGTTCGCGACCATCTGCGGATCGGACGGGGCTGCCGAGACACCGGGCCGGATCGCCCCGCTGCGCGCGGCCTGAACGGCAAGTGATACCGGTATCGATACCAGCCGCGCCATGGCCGAACCCCGCGCGTCGCCCCATGCGTCAAGGGCATAGGTGCGGTCAAACACCGCCTTTCCGGCCTTTTCCGCGCAAAGGCGAACGCAAAGAATGACGCGATCGGGTTCGCCCGGCTCATAGGCATTGTCGCGCCAGGACTGTTCGGACATCTCGGCAAGGCGCGCATCGCCTTCCGGCCCTTCCAGCGTTTCGATTTCGCTGAAGATGTCGGCCCAGGCATCGGCCCAGCCATTGAGCCGAAGCGTGCCTCTGACGAACTCTTTCACCTTCCAGTCCGGCCCGAATTCATACTGTTCCATGAATGGCAGGCTATCTCGGTTCGGGTAAACCTCGAACGTCTCTGGCTTTGGCAGCGGCGCGTCGTACCTGCTGATCGCATCCCAAGGACGCGCAACGTCAAGCGGCGTGTAGTTGCGGATCGACCGGGAGGGTGATCGCAGCGCCTTCAGAACGCCGAGCGGGGACCAGCTGAACTTGTACCGGAACGCGTTCGCGACCTTTGGCACACCGCCGCAATAGGATGTGAACGAGATGTCATTGGCAGGGTCGAATACCGATGAGTGTTTGTATTGGTGGACAAGATGATGGGCCATCAGGTGATCGATGCCGGGATCAAGCCCCACCTCGTTGATCAGAGCGACCCCTGCCGCCTTGGCCGCGTCATCAAGCGCCCGCATCTCTGGCGAGATGTAGCTCGACGACACGAAATGGGCCTTGGCCTCGATGGCTGCCTCAGCGATTGGCACGTGCCAATCGCCGGGCAGCATGGACACCACGATATCGCCCTCGACCAGCGAATCCCGCAGGGTTTCAAGGTCGAACTGGCGAATGCGCTTTGTATAACTGCCAACGACCTTCTCGGCCTTTTCGACCGTGCGGTTCCAGACACAAACGGGGTATCCAAGGCCGATCAGCCTTTTCAGTCCGGGAACGGCGGACAGCCCGGTGCCACACCATTGGATCGTCATGGTAGTCTCCCGATATGGGTGTCGAAGGTTGCCTTGGCCCGGCCCCAGACACCCGTGTCGAGATTGTCGAGGGTCAGCAGCGATGGCAAGAGCTGTTCGGCATAGTCTTCGGAGCTTTCGACCGGCAGCATCGAAGGCAGGTTGTCGATGGCCGTCACATCCAACGGAGGGTTGTCATGCACCCTAAGGGCCGGTTCGTCCCATGTCGTGGTGCGATCATAGACCTTGATGGGGGAAAAGTCGCTTTCCGGATCGCAGGCGATATCGCCGATGACCGTCAGGCGCCGCGGCGATACGGGCGCGGTCTTGGGCACAAAGACCGGGGTGCCCGGACGGGCAAGAATGCAGTTGAGAAAGATGTCGTGGGCCAGGATTTCGGGGAACGGGCCGCCACTGGCGGTTTCGGCCATGTCCCATTTGGTGACTGGGACGCCCATGGCCGTGCAGAGGTCAGATGCCCCCGATCCGACCCGCCCCAAGGCACCGATGACGATGGCCGTTGGCCTGTGGGTTCCGCCACCGATCAGTTCGGTCTGCAGATCGGCCAGCAAATGGGTCGAACTGTCATAGGTGCCGACTGACCCGCAAATGCCGCCGCGCTGCTGCGCCGCCCAGCATTTGAGGGCGACTGCAGCTCCGGCATAGCCGGCCCAGTATCCAAACGCCGCGACCCGCCTGTTGTCTTCGTCAACGAGGTATTCAAGATCGTAGAGAGTGCCGCCCCCGTCCCGGAAGCGGCGCAACAATCTCAGGCCCGCGGGCTGCCCCTTGTAGGCGTGCCCGAACATGATGTGGCGATGGACAAGCGGCGTGTCGTCCTCGGGCAGTTCCTTGAGCCCGAAGATGATCGCGTCGCTTGGCGCCGAGGGCCATGTGTTTTCCTCCGCGATCTGCGCGCCGGCCTCTGCGTATGGTCCGATCGGCAGGGACCGGACACTGCTTTCTTCCACCGTCACCGTGATACCGCTTTCGACCAGAGCCCTGACGCCCGCTGGGGTAATGCCGACCCGCTCTTCGTTCGGGCGTTGTTCGGCGCGGACCCAGAGATGTGTCATGGTTTTCGTCTTTCTTCGAAGTGCCGCGCGGGGTTGCTTGGACCGCTGATCAGACGTGGGTTTGCGCGTGATGCCGTTCGGGATGCTCCAGATGCGGGACCGCGTTGAACATCACTGGTGACCAGGTGCCGCCAACCGGGAAAAGCCGATGCATCGACGTGTTCATGATGGCCAGCGCAAGCGAAGCCATGGCCGGGATTTCCAGATTGAGATGCTGCCGCATGACCATCGAGATCAGACCGCCGGACGTCACCACCAGCGCGGGACCGTCGCCTTGGGCAATCTCGGTCAGTGCGGCCTGAACGCGGCTCTCGAACGAGGCAAATGTTTCTGGTGCGCCTTCGATCCGGTCCTCGGCCCAGGCGGTAAAGACCTGCGGCAGGTGCTGCGCAAAGCTTTCATGCCCGTTCGGGATGGGCAGCCCGTGCTCTTCCTGCATGGCGGTGGCGAGGCTGAAATATTGTAGTTCGTTCAGCCGTTCATCCTGTACCGCTGTCATGCCTGTTTCCATTGACGCGGCGGTTTCGACATGGCGCCGCAACGTTCCGGTATAGAGCCGGACATGATGCTGCCCGGTCGAGCGCATATGCGCGCCAAGCCACGCGGCCTGTTGATGGCCAAGCGGGCTGAGACGGTCATAATCTTCTTCGGTCCGGGCGTCCGAATTGGCCTGGCCGTGACGAATGAGAGTAATGTGAGACATGTCCGACGCTTCCGTTTCAATGGGGTTTAGACCGACCTCGCCCGTCTTGAAAGGGCGCGGGCATGGGGCCGGCCCATTTTTTGGTGTGTACTTGGTATGTCGCTATCGTGTTCGTATGGTGCGGATCGGAAAAGCGGGTGGCGTGAAATCTGCCTGCTGTGTCGCGATTGGCTGTTCGACCAGATGGCGTGGGTTGCTAAAAGAACGCGACAGGCTGGGAGGCATGACGCATGTCTGAAACGGTGAAATTCACGCTCGACGGCGCTGAGGTTGAGGCCCACGCGGGTGAAAGCATCTGGGACGTCGCCCATGGCCGCGGCCTCGTGATCCCCCATCTGTGCCACAAGCCTGCTCCCGGCTACCGACCCGACGGCAACTGCAGGGCTTGTATGGTCGAGATCGAAGGCGAGCGTACCCTTGCCGCGTCCTGCATCCGCCAGCCCACCGAAGGTATGGTCGTCACCACCAACTCAGCTCGCGCCGAAGGGGCCCGGCGCATGGTGGTCGAGATGCTGATGGCCGATCAGCCCGAACGCGATGTGGCGCATGACCGTTCGGCCCATCTTTGGGATATGGCCGAGGCGAACGGGGTCACGGAAAGCCGTCTCCCGCCGCTCGAAGACCAGCGCATCCCGCTCCTCGATGACAGCCACGTCGCCATGCGGGTCAATCTGGATGCCTGTATCCAGTGCGGCCTGTGCGTGCGCGCCTGCCGCGAGGTTCAGGTCAATGACGTGATCGGTATGGCCGGGCGTGGCCATGATGCTTACCCGGTCTTTGATATCGATGATCCGATGGGCGACAGCACATGCGTTGCCTGTGGTGAATGTGTGCAGGCCTGCCCGACGGGTGCATTGATGCCCGCAACGGTGCTTGACGAACAGCAGGCGGGCGACAGCAACGACATCGATGGCGAAACCACCAGCGTATGTCCGTTCTGTGGTGTCGGCTGCCAGATCAAGCTCAAGGTCAAGGATGGCCGGGTCAAATATGTCGAAGGCGTTAACGGCCCTGCGAATGAGGGGCGCCTGTGCGTCAAGGGCCGCTTTGGCTTTGACTATATCCACCACCCGCACCGACTGACCAAACCCCTTGTCCGGCGCGAGGATGCGCCAGCCAAGGGGTTGAACGTCGATCCAAACGACTGGAGCACCCATTTCCGCGAGGCGTCATGGGACGAGGCCCTTGATCTGGCTGCGGCGGGTCTCAAGGGACGCGGGCGCGAGGTTGCCGGCTTTGGATCGGCCAAGTGCACCAACGAAGAAGCGTATCTGTTTCAGAAGTTCATCCGGCAGGGTTTCGGCCACAACAACGTCGATCACTGCACCCGGTTGTGTCATGCGTCATCCGTGGCCGCGCTGATCGAGAACGTTGGATCGGGGGCCGTGACAGCGACGTTCAACGAGATCGAGAATGCGGATGTCGCCATCGTGATCGGTGCGAACCCGATCGAGAACCATCCTGTCGCCGCGACGTACTTCAAACAATTCGCCAAGCGGGGTGGCAAGCTGATCGTGATGGATCCGCGCGGGCAGGCGCTGAAACGGCACGCGTCGCATATGCTTCAGTTCAAGCCGGGCGCCGATGTCGCGATGCTGAACGCGATCATGCACGTGATCGTCGACGAAAGACTTTATGATCAGCAGTACATCGCCGCATGGACCGAAAACTGGGAGGCGGAAAAGGAGCATCTTGCCGCTTTCGCGCCCGAGCAGATGGCCGACATCTGCGGGATTGAGCCTGATATGCTGCGCGACGTTGCCCGCACCTTTGCCCGCGGCAAGGCCGGGATGATCTTTTGGGGCATGGGCGTGTCGCAACACATCCATGGCACCGACAATGCCCGCTGCCTTATTTCGCTTGCCCTCATGTGCGGTCAGGTCGGGCGCCCGGGCACCGGCCTGCATCCGTTGCGGGGCCAGAACAACGTGCAGGGGGCGTCGGATGCGGGGCTGATCCCCATGTTCCTGCCCGACTATCAGACCGTCACGGATGACGGGGTCCGCAACGCCTTTACCGAGGTCTGGAAATCCGGCGACTTCAGTGCCGAAAAGGGTCTGACGGTGACCGAGATCATGGATGCTGTCCATGATGGGCAGATCAACGCGATGTACATTCTGGGTGAAAACCCGGCCATGTCCGACCCGGATGTGGAACATGCGCGCGACGCCTTGGGCAAGCTCGATCACCTTGTCGTTCAGGATATCTTTCTGACCGAAACGGCCAACTACGCCGATGTGATCCTTCCCGCTTCGGCCTTTGCGGAAAAGTCGGGCACGGTCACCAACACGAACCGTCAGGTCCAGATGGGGCGGCCCGCGCTACCACCGCCGGGCGACGCGCGTGAGGATTGGTGGATCACCGTTGAGCTTGCCAAGCGCTGCGGCTTGTCCTGGGCTTATGACGGGCCGCACGACGTCTTTGCCGAGATGAAACACAACATGCGCAGCCTCGACAACATTTCATGGGATCGGCTGGAAGCCGAGAATGCGGTGACGTATCCGTCACTCAGCCCTGAAGATCCGGGTCAGTCGATCGTCTTTGGTGACGGGTTCCCGCGCCCCGATGGTCGCGCCCGCTTTACCCCGGCGTCGGTAATCCCACCTGATGACTTGCCGGATGCGGAATACCCGATGGTACTGACCACCGGGCGGCAGCTGGAACATTGGCACACCGGTTCGATGACTAGGCGCGCATCGGTGCTGGACGCGGTCGAGCCTGAAGCAAATTGTTCGCTCCACCCGTCCACGTTGCGTGACCTCGGGGTTGCGGCGGGCGGAATGGTGCGCCTGACCACCAAGCGGGGCAGCATCGAGATCATGGCGCGGGAAGACCGCGCTGTTGCCCCCAACATGGTCTTTCTGCCTTTCGCATTTGTCGAAGCGGCCGCGAACATCCTGACGAACCCGGCGCTCGATCCTTACGGTAAAATCCCCGAGTTCAAGTTTTCGGCGGTGCGTGTTGAAAAGGCAGATGATGCTTTGGCAGCCGAATAGGGCAGTTTCCTCCGTGTGGTGATACTACCTATGGTCGATGTTAGCGCTGGCATGGAATGCTCGTGGCCAACACACGGAAAAATTAATTGAACAATGTGTAAATTCCGGTTCTGATAGCTGGACATGGCACCGCGGAATCGCCAGTCTCAGCCGTGAGGAGAATTTGACCCGGACCGAAAGCGCATCAGCTTAAGGTCCGTGTCATTGTGGGTACGGCCACACAGCGAGATCCGAAAACGGACGCGCATGGGAGGAAGAGAATTGTCAGAAACGCGTGACAACGCGACCGATTTGACGTCCGTTCCGGCACTCTTGTACCGGAATGCAAAGCAGTTCGGCAGCGCGCCTGCCTATCGCGAGAAAGAGTTCGGCATCTGGCAAAGCTGGACGTGGTCCGAGGCCTTGGAAGAGGTCGAGGCCCTTGCCATGGGCATGGTCGACCTTGGCGTGGGTCAGGGCGACTTTGTTGCAATCATCGGCCGCAACCGGCCGTACCTCTACTGGTCGATGATCGCCGCGGAAATGTGCGGCGCGATTCCGGTCCCGTTGTACCAAGACGCCGTTGCCGAAGAGATGGCATATGTCCTGAACCACTGCGGCGCTCGATTTGTTATTGCCGGCGATCAGGAGCAGGTCGACAAGGTGATCGAGGTGCAGGACCAGCTGCCTGATTTCGAGCAGATGATCTATCTCGATCCGCGGGGTTTGCGGAAATACGATCATTCCAAACTGCATCAATACAGTCACATTCAGGATGTTGGTCGGGCGAAACGCGATGAGCTTGAGGGCGAGCTTAAGTCCCGCATCGCCGCGCTGACTTACGACAGCACGTGCGTGATGCTCTATACCTCCGGCACCACGGGCAAACCCAAGGGCGTTGTTCTTTCCAACCGGAACGTGATCGAGACTTCCAAATCGTCAAGCGAGTTCGACGGGCTGCGGCAGACCGATGACATTCTGGCCTATCTGCCGATGGCCTGGGTCGGCGATTTCATCTTTTCGATCGGCCAGGCGCTTTGGACCGGGTTTTGCACGAACTGCCCGGAAAGCGCGGACACGATGCATGTCGATCTGCGCGAGATCGGGCCGACCTATTATTTCGCGCCGCCGCGGGTGTTCGAGACCCAGCTGACGCAGGTCATGATCCGGATGGAGGATGCGGGGCGGTTCAAGCAATGGCTTTTCCGCTATTTCATGGATCACGCGCGCAAGGTCGGCCCGGCTATTCTCGACGGCAAGTCCGTCGGTGCATTCGATCGGCTGAAATATGCGCTTGGCGAAATGATGGTCTACGGACCGCTCAAGAACACGCTCGGCTTTAGCCGGGTTCGGGTTGGCTATACGGCGGGTGAGGCGATCGGGCCGGAGATCTTCGATTTCTATCGGTCGCTCGGCATCAATCTCAAACAGCTCTACGGCCAGACCGAAGCGACCGTGTTCATCACGGCGCAACCCGATGGCGAGGTCCGCTCAGATACGGTGGGGGTCCAATGTCCGGGCGTTGAGCTGAAGATCGCGGATAATGGCGAGGTTTTCTACCGCTCGCCGGGTGTGTTCGTTGAATATTACAAGAACCCGGACAGCACCGCGGGCACCAAGGATTCCGAGGGCTGGGTGGCGACAGGTGATGCCGGTTTCATCGAACCCGATACCGGCCATTTGCGCATCATCGATCGGGCCAAGGATGTAGGCAAAATGGCGGATGGCGCGCTGTTCGCGCCCAAATACGTAGAGAACAAGCTGAAGTTTTTCCCCAACATCCTCGAGGCGGTGGTTTTCGGGAACGGTCGCGACGAATGTACCGCTTTCATCAACATCGATCTCACAGCGGTCGGAAACTGGGCAGAGCGGAACAACATCGCCTATGCGTCATATCAGGAACTGGCCGGACATCCCGAGGTGCTGGCTGCGATCCAGGGGCATGTCGAAGAGGTCAACCGCAGTGTGGCCGCCGACGAGATGCTGTCGGGGTGCCAGATCCATCGGTTTGTCGTTCTGCACAAGGAACTGGATGCCGACGACGGGGAACTGACGCGCACCCGAAAGGTGCGCCGTCGGATCATCGAAGAGAAGTATGGTGACATCATCGCGGCCCTTTACGACGGGTCGACGAGTGTCAGCACGACGACCGAGGTCACCTACGAAGATGGGCGCAAGGGCTCAATCTCGGCCACGTTGGAAATCCGCGATGCCGCGATCAACGCGGTGCCGCAGAAGATGGCGGCCGAATGAGCGGCTTAGGTTTTGAATTCGTGCCGCACAGCGCAACGGATCGCGTTGTGACAACACATGTTTCCGGTTTCCTCGCGAATGGCGCAGACAGTTTCATCACGACTGAAACCACATTGCCGGAAGCATCGGGCGAGGCGGAGCAGGAAGGCACGTTCGACTTCTTGAAGCATCGGTATCATCCCGTTCTAAGACGGCGTTATCTTGGGCACAGAAAGGTTAATTTTCTGCGAGCGCAAAGGGCGCAAGATCGCCAAGACACTGATAGGACTGGATACTTTTCCTATTTTGCGCCTGCGAAACCAAACGCCTTGAAGCCAATTATCAATAAATTCAGCCCAAAGTTGGGCCGAAAGCTGACTTCCAAGCCACATCACAATTGCCACGGTGACACGTCTGCGGAGGGTGTAGTTCATGCTTGATCAGTCCGAAGGTTACGTTACCGCGGACGGCCGCAAGATCGGCGGCGTCGTGATGGAAATGCGAAACATCACGCTGCGCTTTGGCGGCGTTGAGGCCATCAAGAACATCAGTTTCGACATCCGCGAGGGCGAAATCCGCGCGATCATCGGCCCCAACGGCGCGGGCAAGTCTTCCATGCTGAACGTCATCTCGGGCTTCTATGTCCCGCAAGAGGGCGAAGTGTGGTTCAGAGGGTCCAAGCGACCGCTGATGAAACCCTATCAGGTGGCGCGTCAGGGGATCGCCCGGACCTTCCAGAACATCGCGCTTTTTGAAGGCATGACGGTGCTCGATAACGTCATGACCGGCCGCTTGACGCACATGAAAAAGGGGCTTTGGAGCCAGGCAATCTGGAAATGGACCGGAGCCGAGGATGAAGAGGTCGAGAACCGGATCGTGGCTGAGCGGATCATCGACTTTCTCGAAATCCAACACATCCGCAAGACGCCCGTCGCGCGTCTGCCTTACGGTCTGAAGAAACGCGTCGAACTGGCGCGCGCCCTCGCAGCCGAACCCAAGCTGCTGCTTCTGGACGAACCAATGGCGGGCATGAATGTCGAAGAGAAAGAGGATATGAGCCGCTTTATCCTCGATGTGAACGACGAGTTTGGCACCACGATCGCGTTGATCGAACATGACATGGGCGTTGTGATGGATCTGTCAGACCGGGTCGTCGTGATGGATTACGGCAAAAAGATTGGTGACGGTACACCGGACGAGGTTCGCAACAATCAGGATGTCATCGACGCCTATCTGGGGGTGTCGCATGACTAGACCGAAGACAGCTATCGCCATTGCCCAGACATCGGGCCTGCCCAATTGGTTGGTGTGGAGCGCTTCTGCAGCGCTCGGCCTGTTTTTCTGTCTCTTGGCGACCAGCGCACGGGCGGATGAACCACCGGTATGCGACACCTCGAACCCCTATCTGGCCGAGCTTTGCGGTGTCATCGAAACGCATTGCGTGCCGTATCTCGACAACCCCGCAAGCCTGAACCCCGACAGTCTGACACCGGTGCCCAAAACCTTCCGCCGATACTTTGAAAGCGCCATTAATGCCTACGTCATCGGGTATCAGCAAACCGATATGCCCGAGGCGCTGGTTGTCTATCTTTATGACGAACCCGCATGCGAGATCCTTGCTTATGGGCTCACCTATGCAGATCTGTTGCCGGTTTATCAGGCGTGGCGCGACGGCCCGGGCCAACGGTTCGTTGCAACCTCTGAATTCGAGCCGACATCGCGCGTGACCATGGCGCGGGCCTATGCGGCGACGTTTTTGGCGGCCCCGCGCCGGGACGGCCGCGTGACCGAAGTCACGCTCAACTGGAACCTGTCGTTCGAGGGGCTGACGCGGTTCCGCGTTTCCTACCAGCCCCTGCGCGATCACACCCGTAACCTGATGCAAGTGGACCTTAAGTGATGCCTGAACAGCTTGTCTTTGCGATGGAGGTCACGCTGAACGGGCTGATGGCCGGCGTGATGTATGCCCTTGTTGCTCTGGGTTTTGTCCTGATATTCAAGGCGTCAGGCATCTTCAACTTTGCGCAGGGCGTCATGGCGCTGTTTGCAGCCATGACCCTCGTTGGCATCCAGAGCGGGCAGGTGCCGTTTGCCCATCTCATAAACGCGATCTTTGGCACCAAGATTCATTACTTTGGATGGGAAGTTCACTCGGTCTTTGCGATCATTTTCACGATTGGCGTGATGGTCTTGCTGGCCTGGGCGGTACAGCGGTTCATATTCCGTCATCTCGTGGGCCAGGAACCGATCATCCTGTTCATGGCGACGATCGGACTTGCTTATCTGCTCGAAGGTGTCGCGGACCTGATGTGGGGGTCGGAGATCAAGAAGCTGGATGTCTGCCTGACCGACACCACTTGCCTGCCCCAGGGTATCAACCTTGCCATTGATGAAACCACTTTCGGCATCTTCGGCTACGGTTTCTTCATCGACAACCTCGACATCACGGCGACCATCATCGCGGTCCTGCTCGTGGCGGCGTTGGTTGCGTTTTCGCAATACACCAAGCAGGGGCGGGCCATGCGGGCCGTGGCGGACGACCACCAGGCGGCGCTGTCTGTTGGCGTTTCGCTGAACTACATCTGGATCTTGGTCTGGTCGGTGGCGGGTTTTGTGGCTCTTGTCGCCGGGATCATGTGGGGCGCGAAATCGGGGGTCCAGTTCTCGCTTTCCCTCATCGCGCTCAAGGCTTTGCCGGTCCTGATGCTGGGCGGGTTCACATCCATTCCCGGAGCGATCATCGGCGGGCTCATCATCGGCGTTGGTGAAAAGCTCTTTGAGTTCGCAATCGGCCCGATGGTCGGTGGTGCGACTGAAAACTGGTTCGCCTACGTCCTAGCGCTGCTCTTTCTGGTCTTCCGCCCGCAGGGCCTCTTTGGGGAGAAGATCATTGAACGTGTCTGATCATTCCAGTGCCCGAAAGAGCCCGACGGTGATCGCGGCCAGAACCATGATCCCGAGCGTGAGTGCGAGATCGAAATCCGCGACGAGCATGAGCCCGATCCCTGTCACGAACGCCACGAGCGAGAAACACAGGATCAGGATGTGCCCGAGGCCGATATCGGTGGAGGGACGCGCATGCATGACATCGTCGACCTCGGGCACGGTCTCGACCAACGCATCCTTGCGCCGTTCGAGTTCATTCAAGTCGAATTCTCCGCGCGCGTATGCGGCGTCGAGACGACGGATCTCGTTCAAAATGGCGCTCATCTCGCCCACTCCTCTCACCGGTGCCAAAGGTGGCGGGGCAACTGGGGCGAATTGGGGCAAAACGGTGAAGCCGTGTGACGTGGTTAACCTGTATGAACACGCCGGAAAGACAGGGGAGGTAGCCTGATGTTCTATCGTGAAGCCGGAGACTTCAGCACCACCTATCAGGCCGACAGCCAGACCTTTCCGATCAAGTTTGACCGGTATCGCTACTACTTCGTCATAGCTGTCGCGGTCCTGATCCTGCCGTTCGTGATGACGGATTACCTGGTCAACTCGATCTTTCTGCCGTTCCTGATCTATTCGATCGCAGCGATCGGGTTGAACATTCTGACCGGTTATTGCGGGCAGGTGTCGCTGGGCACCGGTGGGTTCATGGCCGTGGGCGCCTATGCCTGCTACAAGCTCATGACGGCATTTCCGGACGTGAACATCTTCATTCACGTCATTCTAGCCGGCGGTATCACCGCATTGGTAGGTACCGCCTTTGGCCTGCCATCACTCAGGATCAAGGGGTTCTACCTCGCTGTGGCGACGCTGGCCGCGCAGTTCTTTCTGGTCTGGCTCTTCAACAAGGTATCGTGGTTCTACAACTACTCGGCGTCCGGTCAGATCAACGCGCCGCAGCGCGAAGTGTTTGGCATTGCTGTGACCGGACCCAATACCGAAGCATGGGCCACCTATCTGTTCTGCCTTGTCTTCACCTTTCTCAGTGCCTGGATCGCGAGGAACCTGACCCGTGGGTCGATCGGGCGCGAATGGATGGCGATCCGCGACATGGATATCGCGGCGGAAATCATCGGGGTGAACCCGCTGAAGGCCAAGCTGACAGCTTTTGCGGTTTCATCCTTCTTCGTCGGTATCTCGGGGGCCCTTTTCTTTGCGGTCTATCTGGGCGCGGTCGAAGTGGGCGAGGTCTTCGGCATTCAGAAGTCGTTCATCGTGCTCTTCATGATCATCATCGGTGGCCTGGGCAGCATCTTTGGCTCGTTCGCGGGCGCCGCGTTCCTTGTGGTGTTGCCGGTGGTGCTCAAGCTCGTGGGCGTGGACCTGCTCAGCTGGCCCACAGATATCGTTGCGCATTTCCAACTGGTCATCGTTGGTGCGCTGATCGTGATCTTTCTGATCGCCGAACCGCACGGGCTGGCACAGCTTTGGCGCGTTGCGAAAGAGAAATTGAGACTCTGGCCATTCCCACACTAGGGTAGGTCTATCGAATTGGCATCCTCAGGAAGGGGCCAGAAGGTCGGGCACAAAGACGCCCGGTGGGAGACATCGGAGAATAACCAAGGGAGGATTAACCCGATGAAGTTAAAACTAGCGACAGCGGCTCTGGCAGGTCTGATGGCCGCAGGACCCGTGATGGCGGATCTTGTATTCCCCTCACTGTCTTATCGCACCGGTCCTTACGCGGCTGGTGGTATCCCGTTCGCGGATGGCTATGCCGACTATTTCACCCTGCTTAACGAGCGCGATGGTGGCATTGGTGGCGTCAAGGCGCGGGTGCTGGAATGCGAGACCGGTTACAACACCGAAAAGGGTGTTGAGTGCTACGAGTCGACCAAGGGCGAAGGTGCGCTTGTCTATCAGCCTCTTTCGACCGGTATTACCTATCAGCTGATCCCAAAAGCGACGGCGGATGATATCCCTATCCACTCGATGGGTTATGGCCGGACATCGGCAGCGAACGGCGCGGTCTTCAGCCACGTCTTCAACTATCCGGGCAACTACTGGAACGGCGCGTCAGGTGCGGTGAACTATCTGCTTGAAACCAATGGCGGCGACATCAGCGGCAAGAAGATCGCGCTGGTCTATCACAACTCCGCCTACGGCAAGGAGCCGATCCGGACCCTCGAAGAGCTGCAGAAAAAGCATGGGTACGAGCTGGTTCTTCTGCCGGTCGACCATCCCGGTCAGGAGCAGAAATCGCAATGGCTCCAAATCCGCCGCGAGCGTCCTGACTATGTTGTGATGTGGGGCTGGGGCGTGATGAACCAGGTCGCCGTTCAGGAGGCCGCGAATATCCGGTTCCCGATGGAGAACTTCATCGGCATCTGGTGGTCGGGTTCTGAAAACGACGTGTTGCCCGCAGGCGATGCTGCGAACGGCTACAAGGCTCTGACGTTCCACGGTGTCGGCAGCGACTTCCCGGTCTTTGCGGATATCCAGACCTATGTCGTCGACAAGGGCCTTGCCGCTGGCGCTGGCGATCAGGTGGGTACGGTTCTTTATAACCGTGGTCTCTATGCTGCGATGCTGGCTGCTGAAGCGGCCAAGACTGCCCAGGGCATCCACGGCACGGCCGATATCACGCCAGCCATGATGCGTGACGGTATGGAAGCGTTGGAGATCACCGAAGCGAAGATGGCCGAACTGGGCCTGCCGAACTTTGGTCCGACCTTCAACGTGTCGTGCGAGAACCACGGTGGTCCCGGTCTGGTTGGTGTCACCCAGTGGGATGCGTCGGCCAAGACGTGGTCGCTGATCTCGGACTTCAAGCCGACGGACACAGAGGTCATCAACGCCCTCGTGATGGAAGACTCGATGGCTTACGCCGACGAGAACAAGATCGAAGCGGGCTGTAACTAAGCCTGACGCCCCGGCGGGTTCGCTCGCCGGGGCATTTGAGTATTTTGAGAACAGTGAAGAGGCCGTGATGCTTGACGCCGGACGGACGGATGAGGCCCTGCTAGAGGTCAACAACATCGAGGTGATCTACAACCACGTGATCCTCGTGCTCAAGGGCGTCAGCCTGCGCGTTCCCAAGGGTGGCATCACCGCCCTGCTTGGCGGCAACGGCGCGGGCAAAACCACGACCCTCAAGGCGATTTCCGGATTGCTGGCGAGCGAGCGCGGCGAGGTGACCAAGGGCTCGATCCAATATCGTGGCGAAAGCACCGCCGAGAAGGATCCCGCGGATCTGGTGCGCTGCGGTGTCGTGCAGGTGATGGAAGGCCGGCATTGCTTTGAACACCTGACCGTCGAGGAAAACCTGTTGACCGGCGCCTATACACGCAATGACGGTGGCGCGGCGATCCAGCAGGATCTCGAGATGGTTTATGACTATTTCCCGCGCCTCAAAGAGCGCCGCAAGTCGCAGGCCGGTTACACGTCCGGCGGTGAACAGCAGATGACGGCGATTGGTCGGGCCCTGATGTCACGGCCCGAAACGATCCTGCTGGACGAGCCGTCGATGGGTTTGGCGCCGCAGCTTGTCGAACAGATCTTTGAGATCGTGAAATCCGTGAACGAGAATGAGGGCGTGACCTTTTTGCTGGCCGAGCAGAACACGAACGTTGCGCTGCGCTTTGCCCATTACGGCTACATCCTGGAAAGCGGTCGCGTGGTGATGGATGGCCCGGCAGCCGAGCTGCGCGAGAACCCGGATGTTAAGGAATTCTATCTCGGCATGTCCGAAGAGGGCCGGAAGTCGTTCCGTGATGTTCGGTCGTACCGGCGGCGCAAAAGGTGGTTAAGCTAGGTTTCGTACCTTGGCTGCGAAGGACCTTTGAGAGTGATGACCCACTACGACGATCTCGAAACCCGGAGCGCGGATGAGCGGGCGGCCGATATGGCGCGCGCATTGCCTGATCAGATCGCTCGCGCGAAGCTTATGACGGGTTATGCGGCAAGTCTGGGTGAGGTGGACCCCGACGCGATCACGACAGTTGCCGATCTGGCCGCGTTGCCGGTCTTGCGGAAATCCGATCTGGGTTCGGCGCAGAAAGGTAAGCCGCCGCTGGGCGGTTTCACGACCGGCGTCAGCCAGTTCACCCATGTCTTTCAGTCACCCGGTCCCATCTACGAACCGGGTGCCACGGATGCCAAGGACTGGTGGCGTTTTGCCCGGTTTCTGCATGCGCTCGGGATCAGGTCGCAGGATATCGTTCAGAATTGCTTCAGCTATCACTTCACGCCGGCCGGACTGATGTTCGAAAACGGGGCGCATGCGCTTGGCGCGGGCGTTTTCCCGGCGGGTACCGGCCAGACCGAGCTGCAGGTGACAGCGGCGCGGGATATTGGCACGACGGCTTATGCGGGCACGCCCGATTACCTGAAAGTTATCCTCGACAAGGCTGACGAGATGGGTGTGCCTCTATCCATTACCCGGGCAGCCGTCGGGGGTGGTGCGCTGTTTCCATCGCTGCGTCAGGAATATGCCGACCGGGGCATCACCTGCCTGCAATGCTATGCGACCGCTGATCTGGGCAACATCGCCTATGAGAGCCCCGCGATGGAAGGCATGATTGTCGATGAGGGTGTGATCGTCGAGATCGTCACACCCGGTACGGGTGACCCCGTGCCAGCCGGTGAAGTGGGCGAGGTGATCGTCACGAACCTGAACCCCGACTATCCGCTTATTCGCTTTGCGACCGGCGATATGAGCGCCGTGATGGAGGGTGCGAGCCCTTGCGGGCGGACCAACATGCGCATCAAGGGCTGGATGGGCCGCGCCGATCAGACGACCAAGATCAAGGGCATGTTCGTTCGGCCTGAGCAGGTGGCGGCCCTCGTCGCGAAGCATCCCGAGATTGCCCGCGCACGCGTTGTTGCGACGCGTTCAGGCGAACAGGACGCGATGACCGTCCAGATCGAGAGCACGGGCGGCGACGCCGATACCTATGCGGCCAGTGTGACAGACGTTCTCAAGCTGAAAGGTACCATCGAGATCGTGACGCCGGGTTCCCTGCCGAAAGACGGCCTCGTGATCGAGGATCAGCGTAACTACGACTAAGGCCTCAGCCTCAAAGGTCGCCAGCGACCGGGACAAAACCGCCAAAGATCAGACGCTTTCCGTCAAATGGCATTGGGTTGTTCTCTGGCGACAGGCTTGGATCAGAGGTCATCTTTTGCATGCCCGCATCCCGCGCCGCCTTGTCGGGCCAAACGATCCACGAGAACACAACCGTTTCGCCGGGTTTGGCCTTCACGGCAAGTGGCATCGATGTGAGCTTGCCGTCGGGTACGTCGTCGCCCCAGCAATCCACGACGCTAAGCGCCCCGACTTTCTTTAGATAATCTCCGAAAAATCTGCTGTGTTCGATGAAATCCTGCTTCTTTTCATCCGGCACGGACGCGAGAAACCCATCGACATAAGCCATGTTGAAACTCCCATTCTGGACGATCCTGACATCGCCGGTCCGACCTCATCATAGCACGAATGTCTAAGCGATTGGATGGTTGGGAGCAGAAGCTACGGGTAGTCGTTGGACCCTCTGGAAATCCTACAGTTTTTGTAGGACAAGTGTTTGATTTCATGCGCCAGAGTGACGGATGACCACGAGCGGCACGAACGAGACCCCCCTGCGCCGCAGCCCGCGGAAAACGCCGCGCGGTCTTGCCCTGTCTGCGCTTGTTGTCGCTGCCTTGTGTGTTTTGCCCATGCTTGCAGTGGCACTGGCGGCCCTTTTGGGCGGTCTCGATACGATCGGGCAACTCTGGCAGTCGGTTCTGCCACGCTATACCGGTAACACTGCGCTATTGGTTGTGCTGGTCGCTGCGGGCACCTTCATGCTGGGAACGGGTGCCGCCTGGCTGGTGACGATGACCCGCTTTCCGGGCGTCCGCTTTTTCGAAGTGGCGTTGGTTTTGCCGCTTGCCTTTCCGGCTTATGTGCTCGCTTACGCCTATACTCATGTGCTCGATCATCCCGGTGTCGTTCAAACGACGCTCAGAGCCTTCACCGGATGGGGTCCACGGGATTATTGGTTTCCCGAGATACGCTCGCTTGGTGGCGCGGCGATTATGCTGGTCCTCGTTCTTTACCCTTATGTTTACCTTTTGGCGCGGGCATCCTTCCTTCAGCAAAGCGGTTCGACTTTCATGGCAGCAAGAGCGCTTGGCAGCAGACCCGTCGGAGCGTTCTTCCGCGTCAGCCTGCCCTTGGCGCGGCCAGCTATTGCTGCAGGAGTTCTGCTCGCGGTGATGGAGACGATCGCAGATTTCGGTACGGTCGCCTATTTCGGGGTGCAAACCTT
>CAWUIQ010000054.1:0-22298 GCA_963922565.1 uncultured Rhodobacterales bacterium | reverse complement strand
CGGGCACCGTCACTCCGGATCTGGCGCAGACCGTCATCGGTCGTGCGCAGGATCCTTTCGATCCGATGCGCGCCGTAATTGACCTCCCGCATCACCAGCGTACCGCCCGCGAGATACCGTGCCCGTTCGCTCATGGCACCAGCGGCTGCGCTCAGCGTGGGAAACGTTTCGACGCTCAGCATCTCAGGCCTCCTGTTCCATATGCGCGCGGATCGCTTCAAAGCCCGCGTCGTAAATGTTGCTGCCCACCATGTCGGCGAGGTCGCCCTCCTGCCCCTTCGGCGTGTCGAAGCGGCCCTCCCATTCCCAAAAGGTCTGATCACCGTCGGTGACCGGGAAGAGGCGAACGTGCGCGACGTAGTTGAAGAGCGGGATGGGCGTGTCGAGCAGGCAGTAGGTGTAGGTCGTCTCCAGATCCGAAAGCGTCAGCAACTGTTCACGCAGCTCCGCCCCGTCATAGAGCTTGAAACGACGCACGCAGCCGACCTTGTCCGACGAATGCCCCCGCTCGACCTGGCTCGTCGCAATGGCGGGGTGCCAGCGGTCGTGGCCGTTGAAATCGCGCAGCACGTCCCACACCGCCTCAAGCGGTTGATCCAGAACGGTGCTGCGGATGACCTTGACCACGACCGGTGCCCTTACTTGAACTTCATGTCGGCCGGATCGAACGTGGTGACCTGCACATACATCAGGCCATCCTCGGTCACGTAGGCATCGGCGCCTTTGTAAGGCTCGGCCAGCCAGTCGGCCTCGACCCGCCATGACACATTGACCGTGTCGCCAACCTTCTTGACCTTTTCGGCGATAAAGGTCGCGCCGAGGAAGCCGCCCTCCTCTCGCGGTGTGCAGAAACCGGCGAAGACGTCCCCGATCGCTGAGCGCCCCTCGACCCAGACACCGTTCGGCAGAATGAAGAGCACCTCTTCGGGATACTGCGCCATCAGACGGTCCCAATCGCAGGCGTTGAGCGCTTCGATATGCTCGAACGTCACCATCTCAGCATTTGGCTGGATCTTGAGCGGCGGCAGCGTTCTGGCATGCCCATCGGCCATCGCGGGCGCGGCAAGAACAGCAAGCGCAGCAAGTGTCGAAAATGTCTTTTTCATCATCATTCTCCCTGTTGTCCGCTCGCAGGTTCAGCCTCCGAAATGCCTCTTGAGCGCGTCAAAGCCGCCCTGAAAAACATCCATCCCAATACCGTTCACCAGCCCGTCTTCGTCGCTTGGGTCACAGGAAAACTCCGCCGACCATTCGACGAAACAGCGGGGTCCGTCGGTCACGGGTGTCAGCCGCAAGGTCGCGATGTAGTCGCTCAGCGGCATGGGGCTTTCGAGGATCGAGTAGGTGCAGAACATGTCGTAATCGCTAAGGCCCAAAAGCTGTTCGCGCAGGCCGTCGCCATTCTGCAGATGGAAGTTCCGCACACAGCCCACCTTGTCGGCTGGCAGCGCGTCCTCGATCCGGCTGTCGCGAACACGCGGATGCCATTTGGGCAGACCGTTGAAGTCACGCACACGCTCCCAGACCTTCTCGGCCGAGGCGGTGATGACGGAAGAGACGTAAACGCGCGCCATCTACTTCCTGTCCTCCGACGCCTTGCCATTGCCATGCAGGCGCTTGGCCTCGTTGCCCGCGCGCGCCAGATCCTGCGCATCACGCAGCACGCTCGACTTCGCGAGGTTCGAGCCGTCCACACCGATATCGCTGAGCAGGCTGTCGATCATCGGGGCCTGGACCCGGTAGCGCAGCGCAGAGTTGATCACTTCGTCGGTCGGGCTGCCCCCGTCGCCAACACCGGCGCCACCACCACCGCCATTCCCGCCAAAGCCGTTTCCGCCGCCGCCCGCGCCGCCCAGCTGCACGATCTTGATCTCGTCGATCTTCTCAAGCGGCTTGACCGACGCGGCAACGATGCCTTCGACATGCTCCAGCATCTTGCGCTTGAAGAGGCTGTGCCGTGCCTCATCCGTCAACACATTCTCGGCCTCGTTGATAAGCTTCTGCGCCTCCGCCTGCACCGCTGCGCGGATCTTCTCCGCCTCGGCAGCGATGCGTTTCTCTTCCGCTTCCTTCTCGGCAAGCGTCACGTCGACAGACTTGCGGCGCGCGGCCTCTTCGGTCTCGGTCGCGGTCTTGACTTTCTCGGCCGCCTCGACCGCGCGGGCACGGGCCTGTTCGGCCTCGATGGCAGCGGCGCTTTCCTCGAGCGATTTCTGATAAAGCGCGATGGCTTTCTCCATCGACGCCTCTTCGACCTTCTTCTCACGGTCGATCTCAAGACGCCTGCGTTCGGTCTGATGACCTATGCGCGCGTCATCAAGGCCACGCTCGGACGCAATCTTGGCCCGCTCCACTTCTTCCTGGCTGGCAATCTCCGCCTCGCGCAGCGCCTGCACGCGCGCGATCTCGAGCTGCTCGATGATCTTCTTGCGCTCCAGTCGCCTCGCTTCGAGCTCTTGATCGGCGAGGATCTTTTCGGCGTCGACTGTCTTTTCCTTGGCCACGCGCGCCGCCTCGATCGCCTCGTCCGCCGCGATCTGCGCAGCGTCGAGGGCCTTGTTGCGCGAAATCTCCAGATCGCGGATACGCTCGTCCCGCGCGATCTTTTCGGCGGTGGTTTCGGCCTCTTTCTCAATCCGCTGCTGTTCGATCAGACGGCGCGAGCTGATCTCGGCCGCCTCGATGGCCTCGGTCTTCTCGATCTCGCGGGTGCGAACCTCGGTCTCTTTCGCAATCTCTGCCGCACGCGTCTTGGCCTCTTCCGAGATACGAGCCGCGTTCACTTGCTCCTGAGCGGAGACATTGGCCACATCCACGGCGCGGTTTCGGGCGATCTCGCGCTCGCGCAGATCCTGTTCATAGGCAATCCGCTCGGCGGCGACCTTTTTCTCCTTGGCGATCCGGCTCGCCTCCACGGCCTCGGCTTTAGCAATCTCGGCCGCTTCGACGGCGGCTTTGCGTGCAACCTCCCGCTCATCGGTGCGTTCCTGCGCCTCGATCCGCTCGATGCTCAGCTGCAATTCCTGTGCGATACGGGCCTTTTCGACCGCCTCGCGGCTGGCAATCTCGGCCTGATCTATCGCTTCGTTCCGCGAGATCTCGAGCGCGCGCACGCGCTCTTCCTGCGCGATTTTCTCCTTAGCCGTTTCCTCAGACGCCGCGATCTGCGCCTTGTCGAGCGTTTTCTGGCGCTCGATTTCCAGCGCGCGTGTCGACTGTTCCGATGCAATCCGCTCTGCCGAAAGCGCCTTTTCGCGAGCGATGCGGGCGGCTTCGGTTGCTTGTTGCGACGCGATCTCGGCCTCTTCCAGCACCTTCTGTCGCTCAATCTCCAGCGAGCGCGTCTCGCGGTCGGATGAAATACGTTCGGCGTTGATCGTCTTTTCCTGCTCGATGCGCAGTTTCTCCGCAGCTTCACGGCTGGCGATCTCGGCCTCTTCGATAGCGAGATTTCGGGCGATCTCTTTCTCGCGCGTCGACCGCTCCAGCGCGATCCGCGCTTCGGTGATCTCGCGTTCCTGAGCGATGCGCGCCTTTTCGATCACCTCGCGCGCGGAGATGTCGGCCTCGTCCACGATCCGCTGACGTTCGATATCCTTGGCCTGGGTCTCCTGATCCTTCGCAATCCGCGCTTCGGTCAGTGTCTTTTCCTGGGCGATGCGCGCCTTCTCAACGGCTTCCTTGGCTGCGATATCTGCCGCTTCGGTTTCCTTCTGCGTCTTGATCCGCGTCTCGGTCAGCACCTTTTCCTGTGTGATCCGCGCCTTTTCGACCTGTTCGCGCGTCGCGATCTCGGCTTCATCAATCACGCGCTGACGCTCGATCTCCTGCTGGCGGATCTTCTTCTCGGACGCGATGCGCGCCTCGGAGATCTGCTCGTCATTGGTGATGCGCGCCGTCTCAATCGCTTCACGCGAGAGCAACGAGGCTTGCTCGGCCTCCTTTTCCCGCTCCGACCGTTCGCGCGTCAGTTCCGCCCGCTGTTGGGCGCGCCGGAATTCGATGTCGCGCTCCTGTTCCAACCGCGCCTCTTCGCTTTCGCGCTCAATATCCAGCGATTGCTTTTCCGCCTCGAGGTTGCGGGCACGGATCTGCAGGGCGGTTTCCTGCTCGATATCGTTGCGCAGCTTGCGGCGGCTTTCGATTGCCTGAATGACGCTGGTCAGACCCTCGGCATCGAACCGGTTCGAGGGGTTGAAGAACTGAATATCGGTCTGGTCTATGTCGGTGACCGCGACGCTCTCCAGCTCAAGTCCGTTCTTGTCGAGCCCCTGTTGCGCCGTCTCAAGCACCTTGGCCACGTAGTCATTCCGGTTCTCGTGCAGCTCCTCCATCGTCATTTCGGACGCCACCTGACGCATGGCCGAAACGAACTTGCCCGAGAGCAGCGAATGCAGGCGCTCGGGTTCAAGGGTGCGACGACCAAGAGTGGATGCCGCCAGACTGACGCTCGCCCGGTCCTGCTTGACCCGAACGTAGAACTCGGCATCCACATCGACGCGCATCCGGTCCTTGGTGATCAGCGCATCCTCACGCTCACGCGTGATCGAGAGATCGAGCGAGTTCATGTTGACCGGGGTGATGTCGTGGATGATCGGCCAGACGAATGCACCGCCGTCGATGACGACCTTTTCACCCAGGAACCCGGTGCGGACAAAGGCGATTTCCTTCGTCGAGCGCCGATAGAGCCAGTTCATCACCCAGTACAGGATGAATATGACGATAACGGCCAGGATCAGCCAGAGAATGAGTTGTCCGATCAGTTGTCCGGTCATGGGACCCTCCCGCGCGGCCTAGCGGCCGATCTTCTTGAACTTGCGCGTCTGTTCGGTCAGCGCGACTTCCGTGGGCAGACGCTCCATCGAGGAGGCGCCGTAGAACCCGTGGCAATTCTTGGTGTTCTTGAGGACAAAATCGGCGTCCTCGGGCATGGCTACCGGGCCGCCGTGAACGAGCACGACGGCATCCGGGTTGACCGCGAGCGCTGCCGCCGCCCACTTGTCAGTCAGCTCGGGCGCCTGTTCCAGCGTCACTGCCGTTTCTGCCCCGATGGATCCGCCAGTGGTCAGCCCAAGATGGACAACGATGATATCGGCGCCGGCCTTCGCCATCGCGGTCGCGTCCGCTTCGGAAAAGACATAGGGCGTGGTGAGCATGTCCTTGTCATGCGCCATCGCGATCATGTCGACCTCGAGCTGGTAGGACATGCCCGTCTCTTCGAGGTTGGACCGGAAATTGCCATCGATCAGGCCGACCGTCGGAAAGTTTTGAACGCCCGAAAAGCCAGCCGCCTTCACCTCGTCAAGAAACCTGTCCATCAGACGAAACGGATCAGAGGCGCAGACCCCGGCAAGCACAGGCGTGTCCTTGACGACCGGCAGCACCTCGCCCGCCATTTCCATGACAACGCCGTTGGCGTCGCCGTAAGGCATGAGCCCGGCTAGAGAGCCGCGCCCCGCCATACGGTAGCGTCCTGAGTTGTAGATCACGATCAGGTCGATCCCGCCCGCTTCTTCGCATTTCGCCGAAAGGCCCGTGCCGGCACCACCACCGATGATCGGCTCGCCATCGGCGATCATCTTTCGGTACTTCTGCATCAGCGTAGTGCGATCGAACATGTCAGGCTCCTCGGCTCAGGCGCGGTTTAGCGCTGTGAAAGGACCGGAAGGCTTTGACGACGAGATCGGCAAATTCCGGATCGTTGATGTTGTGGGGAACGCGCACAAGCTGGCGGTTCGCGGTCTGTCGCACCGTTTCCTCGAGCGTTCGGAAGAGGGCCGCATCCGCTTCGGGATCCCAGAACGCCTGACCGGGTGCATCGAGCAGGGAGACCCCGCCTTCCGGCAGAAAGAAGCGGACCGGTGCATTCATCTGGTTGAGCTTTTCGCCGATGAAACGGGCCATCTGCACGTTCTCTTCGACGGTCGTGCGCATCAGCGTGATCTGAGGGTTGTGTTCGTAGAACAGGCGGCCCTGATACTTCGCGGGCACCGTGTCAGGCGCGTTGAAGTTCACCATATCGAGCGCGCCGCAGGCCCCGATGAACGGCTGACCGGACGCGATGGCCGCGTCGAACCGCGTCTCATCGGCGGCAAAGACGCCGCCCGCGACCAGATCGCAGACCTCGGTCGTCGTCAGATCCAGAACGCCGCTCAACATGCCAGACGACAGCAGCTTTTCCATCGACCGACCGCCGGTGCCCGTTGCATGGAAAACGAGGCAGTCGTAATCATCCTCAAGCTGTGCCGTGACCTGCTGAACGCATGGCGTCGTGACGCCGAACATCGTGATGCCGATGGCCGGTTTGTCGTCCTGGGCAGCCGTTTCTGTACGGCGTCCCTTGACCATCCCCGCCATTGCATGGGCGGCATTGCCCAGAACCTCGCGCGTGATCGAGTTGATGCCCTGCACATCCGCGACCGAGTGCATCATGGTGATGTCCGACGGGCCGACATACTGGCCGGTGTTGCCCGACGCGACGGTCGAGACGATGAACTTGGGCACACCCACTGGAGGTACCCGGAAGCCAGGCGAAACGAGCGCAGTGCCACCCGAGCCCCCTGCCCCGATCAGGCCTGCGATGTCGTCGCGCGACCGCACCCAGCTCTCGAACGCGACGGTCATACCCGCGACGGCCGTGCCCCTGTCGCCAGTAAAGACCGCGGCCGCACCGCGCGGGTGAAAAGCGGCCACCGAATGCGGCGGTATCTCAGCCCCCGAAGGTTTGCCGCTGGTCGAAAGATCGACGACCGCGACCCGGACCCCTTCGGCCTTGAGGATGTCGCGAATGAAATGCAGCTCGTCCCGTTTCGTATCCAGCGTGCCGCAGACATAAACGGTGCCGGTTTTGCGCGTGTCCTTCCACTCGGCTGGCGCAGCGGCCTTGGGCGCTTCGACCTCGGTGATAGTCCGTGCTGATTGCTCGATGACACGGATCGGCACGGGTGGCGACCAGCGCGTCGGCACTTTCGGGTTCGACAGATAGACTTTCTGTGGCCCTTTCGGTGCTTCATCTTCAACGACTTTTTCAGAGGGCACATCGGGCGTTTCGTCATGGGCGTGACGCCCCACGCCAAGCAATGCCTGCTGTAGATCACGATCCGCCGACAGGACCCCGGCATCCATCACCCGGTTGATCCGGCCATTGACCATGATGGCCACCTGTTCAGCAACGGAACAGGCCACGCCGATGTTCTGTTCGATCACCAGAACGTCGATGTCGCCTTCCTGACCCAAGCGGATCAGCATCTCGGCCACCTGATTGACGATCACGGGGGCGAGGCCCTCGGTCGGTTCGTCCATCACCAGAAGGCGTGGGTTCAAAAGCAGCGCGCGCCCGATGGCCAACATTTGCTGTTCACCGCCGGAAAGCTGCCCGCCGCCGTTCGACTTACGCTCGGCCAGACGCGGGAAGATCGAATAGATGCGCTCAATGGTCCAGGGGCCGCCCTTCTGGGCCACCAGCCGCAGATGCTCATCCACCGTGAGTGATCGCCAGAGGCGGCGGCCTTGCGGTACATAACCGATGCCCATGCGCGCAATCTCGGAGGGGCCGCGCCCGGCAAGGGACTGGCCTGCGAAGCTGATCGAGCCGCTGGCGACGGGCTCAAGACCCATGATGGCCTTGCACAGCGTCGTCTTGCCCATGCCGTTTCGGCCGACAAGAGAGAGAACGCCGTGGTCGAGGGTCAGGTTGACGCCCTGCAGCGCATGAGAATGGCCGTAAAAGACATTCAGGTCGCGCACCTGCAAGACCGGGGCGGAGGGCGCGCGATCACTCATCGTCGCCTCCGAGATAGAGCGCCTGAACCTCTGGATCGTCCTCGATCTCTGCGGGCTTTCCCTCTTTGAAGATGCGCCCGTTGTGCATCATCGTCACGTATTCCGAGACGCGCAACGCTACGTCCATATCGTGTTCGATTATGATATAGCCGACATGGGAGGGCAGCCCGGTCAGGATCTCGATCAGCTCACTGCGCTCTGCCGGGCTGAGTCCCGCAGCGGGTTCGTCGAAGAGGATGAAACGCGGGGCGCCGGAAAACGCCATGGCAATCTCAAGCTGGCGCTGCTGGCCGTAAGACAGATCGGACACCAGCGTACCTGCGGCGTCATCAAGGTGCACGACATGCACCAGTTCCTCGGCCGACTGCATCAGTGCCTCGTCCCGGCGCGGCCTGATCATCGAGAAGCGCCCGCGCGAAACGCCCCGGCAGGCCAGATAGACGTTGTCGATGACCGAGAGACCGTTGAAGAGCAATGAAATCTGGTAGGTGCGGCGCAGGCCACGGCGTATCCGTTCCTGCGGCGGAAAGGCGGTGACGTCCTCTCCGAAAAAGCGGATCGAGCCTGTGGTCGGTGGGAAATCACCGGTGATGCAGTTGAAAAGCGTCGTTTTGCCCGCACCGTTCGACCCCAAGACCGCCCGCCGCTCGCCGGGCGCGACGGTCATCTCGATATCGGCCAGCGCCGTGAGCGCGCCGAACCGCTTGGAAACACCGCGCAACTCCAGCGCGTTAGCCGTGCCGGTCGCACTCAGGCGGTCGTTGACATGGGTCTCGGCCAGGCTCATGACGCCCCCCGATCCAGACCCGTCAGGGGATCTTTCATCCGGCTCTCGCGCAGACGCTTCCAAAGGCCCAGCAGGCCATCGGGCGAGAAGAAGACGATGATGAGAAAGCCCAGACCCACGAGCAGCTGGAAGCGTTCGCCGCTAAGGCCCAGAGCCACGAGGACGTCGATGGCGAAGGTCTTGAGCAGGACGTAAATGAACGCCCCGATGAAGGCCCCGATCGGATGACTGAGCCCGCCGATGACGGCAATCACAAGGATATCGATGGCGGCCTGGATGCCCACGGTGCCAGGCGATATCTGCGCCGATTGCCATGTCAGCAGGATCCCCCCGATGCCCGCAGGCAGCGCCGCAACCGCATAGGCCGCGACACGGTGGGCCGTCACGTTGTAGCCAAGCGCGGCCATACGCCTTGGATTGTCGCGCACGCCCTGCAGCGCCAGCCCGAAAGGCGCGCGAGAGATGTATAGCGCGCCGAAATATGCCGCCGCTGCCCAGAACAGCGTCAGATAATAGAACCCTTCGGCCGAACGCCAGTTCACCCCGAACAGCCGCGGGGGCAGCACGCCGTTGAAACCGGAAAAGCCGTTGAAAATATCGTAATTCTGGCGGGTGAAGTAAAAGAACGCCGCCGCGATCGCTAGGGTGATCATGATGGTATAGATCCCCTCGGTCCGCACGGCGAGCCATCCGATGGCGGTGGCGAACAGGATCGAGATGATGAGAGCCAGCGGGATCACCACGTACCACGGCCAACCCTGCGAGATATCGGTGATCGCACTGTCGCCAAAGACGGCAACCATGTACCCGGCGAGCCCCGCGATAGCCATCTGCGCAAGGCTCACCATGCCGCCGTACCCCGCCAGGAACATGAGGCTGAGTGCGATCATGCCGAGTATGAAACTCCACCCCATGATCTGGAACATCACGAAGTTGCTGGCGAATGCGGGCAGAATCAGCAGCAGAATGCCCACGACCCAATAAGGGGCCGGAATGCGTTCCAGCCACATGCGTTCGTCCACAGCCCGTTTGCGCAGTTCAGGGACTTCGCCAACCGCCATCTCAGGCCCTCCCCAAGAGGCCCTGCGGGCGGAAAGCGAGGACGAGCACCATGATGAGGAAGGTGAGAACCACTGCGTAGGTCGGGAAATAGACTGATCCGAACTGCTCGGCGAGCCCGATCAAGAGCGCGCCCAGGGCCGCGCCGGGGATCGACCCCATGCCACCCACGATCACGACGACAAGTGAAGCCAGCAGAAAGCGGATATCCTCGCCGGGTGCCACCGATTGGAACGTACCGCCGACAACGCCCGCGATACCGGCAAGGCCTGCACCAAATGCGAAGACCCCGACAAAGACGAGCTGGATGCGCGCTCCGGTCGCCGACAGCATGTCCCGGTCATCGACACCCGCGCGGATGAGCATCCCGATCCGCGTCCGGTTCAGAACCAGCCACATCGCCACACCGACGACCACCGAGGCGGCGAAGATGACGATGCGCACCAGCGGGTACTTGAGATACACCAGCTCTCCGGACGACCGTTTCACGGTCGAGACAAAGAACGTCTCCATCGGTCCGGAGAGCCAGCTGGGAGGAGAGATGTTAAAGAAATCGCCGCCAAAGCCCCACAGCATCAGATCTGCCATCACGATCGAGATGCCGATGGTGACGAGGGTCTGGCGTAGGTCCTGCCCCTCCATCCGGCGAAAGACGAAGATCTGCAGCAGGACACCCAGAAAGCCAACAACGATGAACGCGACAGGAAATGCGAGCAACCAGAGCCCGGAGGCCTCGGCCACGAAGTATCCGACATAACCGCCAAAGAGATAAAGTGAGCCATGCGCGAGGTTCACGTTGCGCATCAGTCCGAAAATCAGGGTAAAGCCGCTGGCGACGAGGAAATAGAGACCGCCCAGCGTGATCCCGTTGAAGAGCGCGTTCAGAAACACCTTCTTGCGGCCAATCGCATCGACCAGCCATTCCGGCCAGATTGCGAATACCATCCAAAGCAGCACAGCGATCACCAATCCGATAATCCCAGTCCAAACAGGATGGGTTTGGGCAAACTGCCTCATCGGACCAGCGCCGCGCGCGGGGTCAAAAAAAGATCGCTGTCCGACATCACGCCGGAGTTCCTCCCAAACCGAACGTCTAAGCGTTCATGCTTTCCTTTGAGAGAAGCCTATTTCCGGGCCGCTTATCTGGGCATACCCGAAAGTATTGCCTGTTGGCCCAACATAGGAAAACCAACGTCCGCATCGAGCGACACTCTGCGGTACTCGCTGGGCGCTATTCCGACGTTGGAGGAAAAGAACCGCGTGAAGCTGGCCTGGGACGAAAACCCGAGATCGAGCGCGATATCGGTGACCGATTTCGATGTGGTTAACAGATCCTCAATCGCCTGCTCGCTTCGCAGCGTATTCATGTAGATGTTGGGCGTAACACCCATCTGCTGCTTGAAAAGCTTAAAGAAGTGCGGACGCGAAAGACCGACGGACCGGGCGAGATCCTCCATTTCGAATTCTTCGGTCAGATTGTCCTGCATCAGACGCAAGGATCGCCTGACCCGGTAGTCGTTGAAACGGGCATGGGCCAGTGCGGCCACCTGCTTGGCAGATCGGGTCCAGCTTCTTTCGAAACACTCCCGGGTCAGGGAGTAAAGCAGCCCGTCAAAAGGCGCATCGCCATCGTCGTTTAAAAGATGCGCCGTCAACCGCGTCGCCAGCTGATGCACCACGGGTGTCACGGGAATGTCTGATCGTCCGAAACGCAGCGCGAACTCGGCCGAGTTGCTGTTTTCGAGAAACCACATCGGCTTGATGTAAAGCACCAGATTCAGCGATTGCCCAGACGGTGCATTGTCAAAGCTGTGCGGTTCCCATGGACTGACCGCAATCGCAGTACTCTTGTCATTGAGATACGTGGTTTCACCCACGGTCATGGTCGCCGGTGCCCCATCGACATGGAACACGAGATGTCCTTCACGATGCGCATGTTTCACGATCGGCCGATCGAGCGCATAAAGCGCGGCACGGCCAAACTCACCATGCGCGACGGATACGGCTTGGCTCATATCCAGTCCTCCCTGATCCGCGTGCGCCTTATAATCTGGCGTCTTGCAGGGCTTGCAGTCGGCCATATGAAATTCTCTCGTGCAAGGCTTTCGCGACAAGAATCATACGGAGCGTTACATCTGCATGCTCTGAACAACGGAACTATGCGGTGGTGTATGCCGTCTTCACAACGGTAAAGAACTCTTTTGCATAACTGCCCTGCTCACGCGGGCCAAAGCTTGATGACTTCCTCCCTCCAAAGGGTACGTGGTAATCAACTCCCGCCGTTGGCAGATTGACCATCACCATCCCGGCCTGCGAATTCCTTTTGAAATCAGAAGCATATTTCAGGCTGGAGGTGCAAATACCAGCGGAGAGCCCGAACTCGGTGTCGTTGGCGACTGCAAGGGCCTCGTCATAGTCGCGAACGCGGATCACTGACGCGACTGGCCCAAAGACCTCTTCGCGATTGATCCTCATATGTGGTGTGGTTTCCGTAATCAACGCAGGGTTGAGATAGTACCCGTCGGTCGCCCTCGTCAGCCGATCTCCGCCGGTGCGCAGCGTACCGCCCTCCTGCCGTGCGACCTCGATATAGCTCAAATCCTGTTCCAGCTGCTCGCGGCTTGCCACCGGCCCGATCTGACTGTCCGGGTCCAACGCATGACCGACGCGCGTCGCCCTGATCCGTTCGGCCAGCATTTCGACAAAGCGGCCATGTGTGCCTTCGGTCACGATCAGGCGTGACGACGCGGTACAGCGCTGACCTGTCGAAAAATAGGCACCGTTCAGCGCGATATCGGCGGCCCGGTCGAGATCGGCGTCGTCGAGGATAACCAGCGGGTTCTTTCCGCCCATTTCCAATTGATAGCGCCGCATGGCCCGGCTCGATGCGTCCGCGACCCGTGCGCCCGTGGCCTGTGAACCCGTGAACGTGATGGCGTCGATCCCTTCATCGTCCAGCATCGCCTGCCCGACAACCGATCCCGGCCCGATGACCAGGTTCAGAACGCCGGGCGGCAGCCCGGCCCGGTGCAGGATATCAGCGATTTCCCAGGAACAGCCGGGCACAAGCTCGGCCGGCTTCAAAACAACTGCGTTGCCGTAGCAAATAGCGGGCGCGACCTTCCAGGCCGGGATTGCAATGGGAAAGTTCCAGGGGGTGATAACGCCCACGACACCGATGGGCTCGCGGGTTACCTCGACCGTGATGTCGGGACGAACCGAAGGGACGACGTCGCCCGTAAGGCGCAGCGCCTCCCCTGCGAAGAAATGAAAGATCTGGGCGGCGCGAACGGTCTCACCCACACCTTCGGCCAGGATTTTCCCTTCTTCACGACTAAGCAGGGCGCCGATCTCATCCTTGCGCGCCAGAATTTCATCCCCGGCAGCCTTGAGCACATCGTGACGCTGCTGCGGCGTCGAATGAGACCAGCCCTGAAATGCATCTGTCGCGGCGGAAATGGCCTGCTGTGTTTCGGCCTTGCCCGCCTGCGCGTATTCGTCGATCACATCCGCGATGTCGGATGGGTTCACGTTGTCGACGGCGTGGGAGGTGCTGACCCACTCTCCACCGATCAGCAAGGGTTTCATTCCGTGCTCCGCTTCTAAAAAACCGCTTCCATGATCGATCGGGCGCCCGCCGCTGTGGTGTGGATCGCAGTGCTGAGGGGGCCTTCGATTTCCTCGGAGGCGTTGACGATATCCGTTTGCGTCAGCCCCAGTTCCGACAGGCGCGCGGCAAGCGGCAGGCTGCGCAGCAGATCCTCGACGCCTTCATCAAGCGGCGCGGTCGTCCCAACCGCCAGCATTTGCGCAAGACGGGCCTGCCGGTCGCTGGGAACACTGCGGCTGCCAAGAACGCCGGGCAGCAGAACCCGCGCCAACGCACCCGAAGGCACCTGATTGCCATAGGGTTCCCGCAGGATGTCGACGATCAGCTGCGTGGGGCCGATGCCCTTTTGCTGCGCGAGCGTTGCGTTCAAGCTCGCTGCCATCAATTCACGCCGCGCCTCCGGCGTTTCCGGCAGATCCGTGGACTTCAGACTCGTAACCGCGCGCGCGAAACCATCAAGCGCGATGCCATCCGCCGGCGGATTGTAAGCCTCTGAAAGGTAGGCTTCGAGACAACGGGAAAACGCGTCGGTCGCGGCACAGGCTGCCGCATCATTCGTCGCCTCGCCGGTCACGGTCGGATCACAGATCACGATATTGGGCAGACCCGTTCGGCTGACGCTGTCGAGCAGCGTCTGCGACGGCTCCAGTGACGACCGGCACGGGTTTGGCAGGCCATCAATGCCCGGAACCGCAAAAATGTCTGCAGGCTTTGCCGCCCCCCGCTGATGGGTCCGTGATTGGTACAAGACATGACGGCACTTGCGGGCATAAGCGATCGCGCGAGCCGATCCGAAGGCGATGATGACATCCGGCATGATCAGTGCGGCATGAGATTCCGCCGCCCGCGCCGTATCGTATTTGGTGTCTCTTGCGCCGATCGCGATTTCCGTCGCCTTCGTTCGGCGAGGAAGTCCGGAGCGAAGCCGTTCCGCGACATCGCTCTCGAAATCCTCTTCCTCGCATAAGATCAGAGGTTGGACATAGCCATGCGCCTCCAACTCTGACCGCAGTGCCTCTTCGAGGACGCCGTCAGCGAAATGCACACGTGTAGGGTATGTGATCAGCGTCATCGCCATCAGCCACATGCAGGGTGAAGGGGTGTCTGGTTCAGATAAGGGACCCGGGCGTTCAAAGCCGCCCGGGTCCGATCAGAAAGAGCCTAGTTGTAGGCCTTACACTCGGGGACTTCCCGGCTGGGAAGCCCGATCGACGCGAAAACTGCAGGATCAATCCCCAGCGTTTGCGGAACGTTCTCCTTGATCGACACAACCTGCGTGGCGAGGTTGCCGTCATCCAGCTGCACCACCTCGGAAACGAAGTTGGCGCCGATGGCCTGACGATTGCCATCCAGCGTGATGGTCCCGTTGGGCGCTTCAAGCTGAAGCGAGGACAGGCAAGACCGGAAAGCGGCATGACCGTCGGTCAGATCGCCGCCGATCTCCTCCATACACTGGGTCGCAGCCGATGTGGCGTTGTAATAACCGGTGGCCAGCAGTGATGGGCTGGGGAACCGCTGATCCGGCGGGAACGTATCCTGGTATGCCTTCACATAGGCCTTCCAGTTCGGATCGTCCCACGTGTCGGACTGCGGTCCGGCCGACGGGGTGCCGATGAGTGCGTCCTTGGCCGATCCCTTGGAATTCAGGACCGTCCCGTCCACCATGATCGAGCCGCCGATCAGGTTGGCGTCGCCACCTGCCTGCTGATACTGGTTGAGGAAGTTGACGGCGTCACCACCACCAAGCCCCAGATAGATCGCATCAACGTCATCCGGCAGAGCCGCGATGATCGAGCCAAAATCCTTCGTTCCAAGCGGGACCCAGAAGCGATCGGTGATCTCACCGCCAGCAGCGCAGTATTCCAACGCGAAACCGAACACCTGGGTGTAGATGAAGGAGTAATCTTCGCCGACCGTCGCAACCGTTTCCCACCCTTTTTCATTGAACACATAGTCGCCCAACCCGGCAGACCATTGTGCACCATCCGTGTTGAACCGGAAGAAGTTGTCAGAGGGCGTGACGTAGGTGGTTTCTTGGGCGCCAGAGATGCCGTTCAGGAACGTGACCTGCGGTTGGGTCTTCGAATAGTCGCGAATGGCGATCCCTTCCGAACCGGATAGCGGCCCGATCACGATATCGACCCCGTCCTGTTCGACGAGTTTCCGTGCGCCGCGAACGGCACTGTCTGGGCTCGCATCAGTCGACGCGATGATCAGCTCGATGTCGCGGCCGCCCATTTTTTCGCCCGCCTGCGCCAGCGCGGTCTTGAGACCACGCACGCCGTCTTCTCCCAGTGCGGTATACGTCCCCTCTAGCGTCGCCAGAACGCCAACTTTCACCGGCGCCTCGTGCCCACCGGCAGTGACCATGGCAGCGCCGGATGCCATCAGCGCCAGCCCGGAAATACTGGCTGAAAATATCGTCTTCATTCATTCCTCCCTTATCGTGGGCTGACGCCCAAACAGACGTTGTCTGCGATAACGAGAGTTGAACACGGAGCTTCAGGCACACGAACGCGAAGAGTGCGCCGACATATCATGGCGTCTTTTTTTGTTGGATCCCGCTGGGACGCCTGCGCCAGTCGGCGCACGTCATGGCAGCTTAGGCGTTGGCCTGCAGATGACCACGACACGCGACAAACCCTCTCAAACACATGGCGACTGGCTCAATTGAAGCGCCGGCTACGGTTCGTCCGGTACTGGCGTCTTTATTCCCGGCGGCCCCTGCACTGCCTCCTGGGCCGCTCCGGCCACCGCATTGCGTTGCGCATCGTTCAGGTGCTCTCCGCCCTCGATTTCCACCTTCACATTGCGCTCGGCCATACGGATGCCATTGGCCTCGAACGCATCACGGACCTTTTGGTAGGCGTCGCGCCGCACCAGCCATTGCTCGCCCGGTTTGGTCATGAACTTGACGCCCACGACCATGTTGAACTCTTCCATCCGACGCACACCCTGCGATTTGAGAGTGCTGAGGATCGATGGGCCGTAGTGCTCGTTGGCCTGCAATTCGGCGCCGACCTTCTTGACCAGTTTCTTGACCAGTTGCAGGTCGGTGTCAAAGGGAACACGGAATTCGAGCTTCATGATCACCCAGTCACGGCTATGGTTCGTAAGGCTTTTCAACTCGCCGTAGGGCACGGTGTGCACCTTGCCGCGATGGTGGCGGATGCGCATGGACCGGATCGAGATGCTTTCGACGGTGCCCATCAGATCACCGACTTCGATGTACTCACCAAGGCGGAATGCGTCGTCGATGAGAAAAAAGATCCCCGCCACGATATCGCGGACCAGCGACTGGGTGCCAAAGCCGATGGCGATACCGACGATCCCGGCGCCGGCCAGGATCGGGGCAATGTTCACGCCCGAAGCCGACAAAACGCTGAGCACGACCATGATCAACAGCGTCACCATAAGGATCGTGCGCAAGAGCGGTAGCAGGGTGATCATGCGCGCCTCGGGGCCCGGTGCCTGGCCATCCACCGGGGGCTCATAGTCGGCGATCCGCTTGTCGATCACGGTCTTGGCCCAGGTCCAGACAAGATCCGCCAGCAGCAGCGCCACGATGCTGTCGATCAGCACCTCGAGCACTCGGCCCATGATCGAGCGATCTGCAGAGAGGTCGAACACACTCACACCCCAGGCCCCGGACAGAAGCAGCACAGCGGTGATAATGAAAACGAAGCGCGCGCCGCGCTGGACGATGGGCCGCGTCGTAGCATAGGGATCGGCGAATTCGGGCACCTCCGGCAGCGGCTCACCCTCTTCGACTTCACCGTTGTCCTCGGCCTCGGCAAAGGCGTCAAGCACGGCCTGCGCCTCGGCCATGTGATCAGCGTGAAGGGCGGCGGTCGACTGATCAAAAAAGTGGTCGATCCAGGCGCGCATCAGACCCAGCCCGGGGATCACCAGTCCGATGATCAGCACGGCCCACATGACCCCAAAGAGCCCCGAGAGCCACAGCGCAAAGACCAGACCCACCAACACGATCAGGAAGTTGCGCCAGATCCGGATCGTGCGGGGGGACGCCTCCATCTCGCACAGGGCGGGCAATTGGCGGAAGGTGACCACGATACAGGCCCAGGTCACCAGCACGACCGCCAGCGCCAATGCCACAGTCTGAGCCAGGGCAACGGTTGCGAGACCGCTGTCGAGATCCATGCCGTTCAACTCGACCACGCGGTTCAGCATGTAAGACAGCGCGAAGGCCGCGACGACGGCAAACGCCATGACCTGTACCACGCGATGCAGGAACTGCGCCGCTGCCGTGCCATAGGGCACCAGCCTCAGTTCAGGGGCCCATGGCGCCTGAAAAAAGAGCGACACCGTGGTCAGAACGCGGAACATCAGGACCGACACCAGCAGATCCAGCACGAGGCTTTCAACCAGCGGGTGCCAATCGAAGCTGTCAAACGCACCGATGCTGCCGATGGCAAAGATGCCGAGGCCCGCAAAGATGATTGCCGCCCGCAAAAGCGCCCCCACCACCTTTTCCGATGGCGCGTCCTTGGGCGCCTGTTCGATGCGCAAAAGCGGATAGTGCAGCATCTGTCGGTAAAGCCACTCGAGTCCAAAGCCGATCAGCAAGAAGACCAGAACATAGGTCACCGAGCGCACCTTTTGCGCATGGCTGAGTTCGGTGACCCAAACGTCCGACAACACCATCGGCACCTGCGGCAGAACCTGCCAGGCAAGGGCGAGCGATCGCGCCCGTTCACCGATCCGCGCCAGTTGTGCGTCGATCTGTTCGCGCAGGGTCAGTGTCGAACGGCCGTCAAGCGTGCCATCGGCATTGGCGCTTTCCGCGATCCACGACTGAATGGTAGGATCGCCCAGAAGACGCAGGAATTCCTTGACGTCGTTGGGCGATGGTTCTGCCACCACAGGCGCCTCGGCCCCGCTGCCCGAGGGCACGAATTGAGCCGAGACCGCCCCTCCACTCAGGATCATGGCCAGAACCAGCGTTGCCGCGCGCAACCAGTGCATCACGTGGCCCCGGCCGATGCTGTGCCAGCCCTCTTTGTCTCGGTATAATCGAGGTTGGAGTAATCGGGCTCGATCACCCGTGCCACTTCAAGCGCACCACTCACGGGCTTGATCTGGCAGGCAAGGCGTTGATCGGGTTCGGCCTGCCAATGGGCGAGCACCTTAGCCTCGACCTCGGACGGTGGGGGCAACTGGTCGCCGCCTGAGAGGATCCTGACCCGGCAGGTGCCGCAGCGCCCCCGCCCCCGGCAGACGCTGGCATGGGGGACGTCATGCGCGCGGGCAAGTTCCAGCAGCGTGAGACCCGAGGCGGCCTCGAAGGTAGCGGGCCGCACACCCGTATAGGTGACGCTCACCCGCCCCTGCTGAAGCCCCCGCAGGCGCAGCCACCGGGCGGCGAGAACCAGCACGACCAGACCCAACGACACCCGCGTGGCGACTTGGGCGCGCGACTTGGCCTTGGCAATGATGGCAGAAATATCTTCGGACGGGACGGTTGGCCCAGCGGCGTTCGGATCGTTTTCGAGAACAAAGCCCATGCCGCCTTCGTCCACTGGTATGATCTGGCGCCCGCCCTCAACATAGCCCAGCAGCGCAAGGACCGGCAGAGCCACGACAAGGGGATAGAACGCCTTCATGACCCGCGCTGATCCGTCCCGCGACAGCAACCACGTATACATGCCAATCGCGCCGTGGATCCATGCCACGACCAGCATCACGACCTGCAGCAGGCCATCGAGCGGGGAGATAACCCAGAACTGACCCAGGATCAGTGTGTAGGTGGGTTCGAGACCAAGCTCCTTGGTTGCCATGACTCCAAACACATGCGGCGCCAGAAGCGGAATGATCATGACCCCCGCGATCATCTGGGCCATATCGTAGGTCGGCACCCGCAGCGTGTTCCGCAGGTAAAGCGACAGTAGGGCCAGCAGGAAATGCACGACCAGTGAAATCTGCAAGGCCAGCTTGAGCGGCGGGAAGGATGACCAAACCCCGCTCAGCATCCAGCGCCAGTCTTCCATTAGCTGAACCGAAAAGAGACCAAGAGCAAGGTTGGCGAGGTGCATGCTGATGAACGTGAACATGATCAGCCCGGTGCCGATCATAGCCCTCAGGCGAACGGACGCAATCCATGGGTTGGAAGAAACAGGTTCTACAATCACGACGCCCCCCGGGCCTGCCAATTTGTCCGGGCGTTTGAATTGCCCGGTGATCGCAGACACTTCACGGGATGGCGCCGTCGGTCAAGTTTACAGTTTCGTTTGCGAACATCTCCGGACGCGCCAAAGAATGGCGCAGGACGAAGAACGCAGCCAATCTTGGTACGGTGCAATGAGGAAGGACGCTTTTGGTTCTGACCATCACGATTGACCCGTGATGCAGTGGTTGTTCAGGGAACAGCCCTCACGCCCCCGGCTGTCTTTAGTGCGAAATAACACCGGTCAGGTCCGGTATCACATGATTTGTTCAGGCGGCGACGTCTTCGTTCATCACCTCCGCAAAGGATTTGAAGAACTTGCCGGCCAGTTTCTTCGCCGTGCCCTGGATCAAGCGGCTGCCAAGCTGCGCGAGTTTGCCGCCAATCTCGGCCTTGGCCTCATAGCGCAGGATCGTGTTTTCACCATCTGAGGTCAGGGTGACATCGGCCCCGCCCTTGGCGTGTCCTGCCGCCCCGCCGTTACCCTGACCGGAAAGAGAGAACGCATCGGGCGCGCCGGTCTGATCCAGTACCACGTCGCCGCTGAACCGCGCCTTTACTGGGCCGACCTTCAGCACCACCTTGGCTTCGAGCTCGGTGTCGGAATGTTTGACCAATTCCTCGCATCCCGGGATGCACTGTTTGAGCACTTCCGGGTCGTTCAGCGCGGCATAGACGCGATCTTTGGGGGCATTGATGATGATTTCGTCGTTGAGTTCCATGTCGGGAGTATCCTTTGCTAGCAGCAGGGAAATCGAATGTTTTCAGCGTGTTCAGCTGTCAATTTTAACCTTTTTCTCAGCGCGCTCAGCCGCGCGAGAAATCGGATCATGTCGCCGTCTCCTCTTCGACACGCATCAGCGCGGTATAATCGTCGGGTGTGTCCACATCGGTGTAGAACCCGGGCGCGCTCAGCGGCGCGATCTGAACATGTTCGGGATGGTCGCGCGTAAAGCGCATACAGCCAGGACGATCGGGGTTTTCCGTCAGACGCGGACGCAGGCCGCGCGGGACCACGATCGGGTTGCCGCGCGCGTCACCGTGCATCGGGATCGTGATCTTGTCGGGGTGGCCCGCACGGTGGGCCCGGATCAACGCGGCAAGATCGGTGGCCGTGAGCCTCGGCTGGTCCGCCAAACCGATGAGCAACAGATCTGCGTCGGGTGCACAACCCAGACCCGTTGCGACAGAGCTCGGCTGACCGCTGGCATAGTCGGAATTGTGTGCGAACGTAACAGGTAAGCTGATCAGCGCGTCGCGCACCCTTTCCGCCTCGAACCCGGTCACGACCGTCAGAGGCGCGTCGATCACGGTCAGATAGGCTTCGGCGACACGTCGCACCATGGGCATGCCCCCCACAGGCAGCAGAAGCTTGTTCTGCTGGCCCATCCGCCGCGAAAGACCGGCCGCGAGGAGGATCGCGGCGACCTCACGCATTGGACATCGCTGTTCCGCGGCGGCGCACCCGAACCAGTTGGGCAAGGATCGACAGGGCGATCTCCTCCGGTGTGACGGCGCCAAGGTCGATGCCGGCCGGGGCATCCACCGCCTTGGTGGCCTCCGCATCGATCCCCGCAGCGTGGAGCTTTTTGGCAAGGCTCGCAAACTTGCGGGAACTGCCGACAAAGGCGACATAATCTGGTGTGCCCAATAATGCGGTCTTCAGCGCGTCCAGATCGCCTTGGCCTTGGGTGGCGATGACGACGTATTTCTGGCGGGTTTCCGGCCCATCCGATGACAACGCTGGCGATACAGACCAGTGAAACTGCGGCGCCAGCGTGCTGAGCGCCTGCGCCACAGGTGATGCGCCAAGCACCACAAGTTCCGGCATCGGCAGGCAGGGTTCGATAAAGATATCCACCGTACCGCGCGACGGGCAGCCGTTGCGAGCGAACTGGACGCCTTCGACCTCATCACCGGCTTCGACGCCCCTTTCAGCGAGCAGCTCTTCCGGAGCGACGGAGATCAGCTGTGGATGCCCGTCCTTGAGCGCCTGAAGCGCGGCGCGTTTGACCGCACCCCGCGTACAGCCGCCGCCCAGCCAGCCATGCACGATTGTCCCATCCGCGCTTAGCAGGGCTTTGGCCCCCGGCTTTGCCGCCGTGGCCCCGGCGGTCCGCACGATGGTGGCAAAGGCAAAGGGCACTTGACGTGCCCGCAGGTCTTGTGCCGCTTCGGCCAGATCGGTGTCGAGGATCTCTGCCGGGCTCATAGCTTCACCAGATCGGCTTCGAGCGCCGCCAGATCAGCCAGCGTGTTGGCAGGTTTGAAGAGGTCGAGATGAGGCAAAGCCGCAGCCATGCCACCCGCAACCGGGGCGTAATCGCGCCAACCTTTCAACGGATTGAGCCAGATGATCTTGCAGCCGCGTTTCTTCAGTTTACCGAGCGCCGCTGCGAGTTGCTGGGGTGGTTCGGTGTCATAGCCATCCGACAGGATCATCACGACGCTGCGCCCTTCGACAAAACGTTTGGCGTAGGTATCGGCAAAGCGCTGCAGGGACGGTCCGATCTTGGAACCGCCGCCGAAACCGTCGGCCATGAGTGACATGCGCCCAATCGCGCGCATCGCATCCTTGTCCCGCAGGGCCTCGGTGATGCGAACGAGGCGGGTGTGAAACAAATACGCGTCAGCATGCGTATCGGCGCGCATCAACCCGGCCAGAAAGGCCAGGAACACCTGCGCGTAAACGCTCATCGACCCCGAGACATCGCAAAGTGCCACGATCTTGCGGCTCCGGTCAGGGCGGCGTCTGCGCAAGAGGCGCAGGGGCTCACCCCCGGTCGAAAGGCTTTGACGGATCGTCTTGCGGAAATGCAGCCGGTCGCCTTTGCGCGCGGCGATGCGGCGCCGGGACCGCCGGTCGCGCAAAGCCG
>CAWUIQ010000053.1:0-22671 GCA_963922565.1 uncultured Rhodobacterales bacterium | reverse complement strand
CGGCGGGGCCGCGGCCCCGGAGGCCGAAGAGGTTAACGGGACGTCGTTCCTGGCTCAGGTCCTGAACGGGGTGACGGGCAAGGATCTGCCCGCCCTCATCGACGAGCACAAGAGCCGGCTGTCGTCGGGGGCCATCCTGCTGATCGCCGAAGCTGACGGGAAGGTCGCCGTGGCTGCTGGTGTGACCGATGACAAGACGGCGGTTGTCTCGGCCGTGGATCTGGTCAAGGCGGCGGTGTCCGAGCTTGGCGGCAAAGGCGGCGGCGGCCGACCGGACATGGCGCAGGGTGGCGCCAAGGACGCGGCGAATGCGGATGCCGCGATTGCGGCGGCACGGGCTGTTTTGGGAGGATAGAATGGCAGCACTTTGGATTGCGCGGGTCGATATCACCGACCCTGATCTTTACGGCAAGTACATCACGGTTGCGTCCGAGGTGATCCCGGCGCATGGCGGCGTTTTCATCGCGCGCGGTGGCCGGGTGGAACAGGTCGAAGGGCAGGGGCGCGCGCGAAACGTCGTCGCCCGCTTTCCGTCGGTCGATGACGCGCTCGCCGCCTATAACGACCCGAAATACCAAGAGGCGGTTGTCTGGGCGAAAGAGGCGTCGGACCGCGAAGTCGTGATCGTCGAGACGACCGACTAGGCCCGTCCGTCTTGCTTTTTGCCGTCGGGATGCCAAGCATTCCGGCAAGCAAAAGGAGCAAGACATGACCCTTGGATGCTTTTCCGTCAGCCTTGCAGTGGCCGACCTGGCGAAGTCACGCGCGTTCTATGAACTGTTGGGTTTTGAGGCGATGCATGGCGATGCGGAACACGGTTTTCTCATAATGCAGAACGGCACCACCAAGATCGGGCTGTTTCAGGGCATGTTCGAAGGCAATATCCTGACCTTCAATCCCGGTTGGGACGACGAGGGGCAGCCGGTCGAAATCTTCGAGGATGTCCGGGCCCTGCAGGCGCGTCTTCAGGAAAACGGTGTCGAGATGGCGCGGGCAGCGGATGCCGACAGCGATGGCCCGGATTACATCCAGGTCACGGATCCCGACGGGAACCTCATTATGTTCGACCAGCACGTACCACGGCCCTGAGCCGCGATCAGTTCAGGACGCTCTGGCCATCCGCTTGCGCTCATGCGGGTCGAGGAACCGCTTGCGCAGCCGGATCGTGTTGGGCGTGACCTCGACCAACTCGTCGTCGTCGATATAGGCAATCGCTTCTTCAAGGCTGAACTGCACATGCGGGGTCAGCCGAACTGCGTCGTCCGATCCGCTGGCCCGCACGTTGGTCAGCTTTTTGCCCTTGAGCGGGTTCACTTCGAGATCGTTGTCGCGGCTGTGCTCGCCAATGATCATGCCGGTATAGACGTCGGCCTGCGGCCCTATGAACATCCGCCCGCGCTCTTCAAGGTTCCAAAGCGCGTAGGCGACCGATTGACCGTTTTCCATCGAGATCAGAACACCTGCACGACGGCCCGGGATCGGCCCTTTATGTGGTGACCAACCGTGAAACACCCGGTTCAGCACCCCGGTACCGCGCGTATCGGTCAGGAACTCGCCGTGGTATCCGATCAGCCCCCGCGAAGGGACATGGGCGATGATGCGGGTCTTGCCCGCGCCGGCCGGTTTCATCTCGGCCAGTTCGCCCTTGCGGGCGCCGGTGATCTTTTCGATGACGGCGCCGGAATATTCGTCGTCGACGTCGATGGTGACCTCCTCAACGGGTTCCATCCGCTGGCCGTTTTCCTCGCGAAACAGCACCTGTGGGCGCGAAATGCTCAGCTCAAAACCTTCGCGCCGCATGTTTTCGATCAGAACGCCCATCTGCAATTCACCACGACCAGCAACCTCGAAGGCTTCGCCGCCCGGCGTGTCGGTCACGCGGATGGCAACGTTCGATTCCGCCTCTTTCATCAGTCGGTCGCGGATGACGCGAGATTGCACCTTTTTGCCGTCCCGCCCCGCGAGCGGTGAGTCGTTGATGCCGAAGGTCACGGTGATGGTGGGCGGGTCGATGGGCTGCGCGGGCAGGGGGATGTCGATACCGGGGGCCACGATACTGTCGGCCACGGTGGCTTTCGCCATCCCGGCAAGCGAGACGATGTCGCCTGCTTCGGCCACATCGATGGGTTGTTGTGCAAGACCGCGAAAGGCGAGGATCTTGGTGACCCGGAAATTCTCGATCACGCTGCCATCACGGCTGAGCGCTTTAACGCTTTCACCGGTCTTCAGCGTGCCGGCTTCGACGCGCCCGGTCAGGATGCGGCCGATGAACGGATCACTGCCCAGCGTGGTTGCCAGCATCCTGAAGGGTTCGTCGCGCGCCGCGAGCTGTTTTGGCGCGGGCACGTGTTCGACGATCAGATCGAAGAGGGCCGACAGATCCTGCCGCGGGCCATCGAGCTCCATATCGGCCCAGCCGCTGCGACCGGAAGCATACATGGCCGGGAAATCCAGCTGATCGTCATCGGCGCCCAGATTGGCAAACAGGTCAAAGCATTCGTCGAGCGCGCGGTCGGGTTCGGCATCGGGCTTGTCGACCTTGTTCAGCACCACGATCGGACGCAGCCCAAGCGCCAGCGCCTTCGATGTCACGAATTTCGTTTGCGGCATGGGCCCTTCGGCGGCATCGACCAGCAACACGACACCATCGACCATCGACAGGATCCGTTCGACCTCACCCCCGAAATCCGCGTGGCCGGGCGTGTCGACGATGTTGATCCGGGTGTTTTTCCATTCAACCGACGTGGCCTTGGCAAGGATCGTGATGCCGCGTTCGCGTTCGAGTTCGTTGGAATCCATGGCGCGTTCGGCAACGGCTTGGTTTTCCCGAAAGGCGCCGGATTGTTTCAGCAATTCGTCGACCAGCGTGGTCTTGCCGTGGTCAACGTGCGCGATGATTGCGATGTTACGCAGGTCCATGAAAGCCGCCTTTCTGCATTTGCGCGGGCCATACCGTGCATCCGCAGAAAAGGCGAGCGAAAATCCGGATCCTTCAAAAGCTGCCGAAAAGTGCCGCCAGAAAAAGAACGGCGACAAGCGCCACGACCGGGATCAGGACGGCAACCACGAATATCGGGCCATAGGCTTCCCGATGCGTCAGCCGCCCGATCCCCAGCAATGTCACCACGGCCCCGTTATGCGGCAACGCATCGAGGCCGCCCGTCGCCAGCGTCGTGACCCGGTGCAGCAATGCGCGGTCCGTTCCTGCAGCGTCGGCCATCTGGACGAACTGCTCACCCATCGTGTCGAGTGCGATCGACATGCCGCCAGAGGCGGAGCCTGTGATGCCGGCAAGTATGGCGACGGACAGGGCCAGATTGACCAGAATGCCACCCGGCAAGTTCATGAGCGCGGCTTCGATCTGACCGAAAGCCGCAAGCCCCGCGATGACCGACCCGAAACCGACGAGGCTTGCGGTGTTGAAAAGGGGCAGCAGGGCTGCCTCAGCCCCCCGTCCCGCCGCCTTGAAGGGTTCCGGCAGGGATTTCCGCGTGAGGGACATGAACAACAGGATCGACAGCGTCAGCGCGGACAAGAGCGACCAAAGGCCGACAACTCCTTGCGGATCGATCCGACCCCATGCATCCGTTTGGAGGTAGGACAGATCGAGCCGCGGAAAGACCAGCGTGCTGAAGGCGAGGTTCAGCAACAACACCGCGCCGATTGGGACAAGGCCAACCGCAATGCCAGGCCCCGTTCGCTCAGCCCCGGCGGCGCTGACGATGCCAGAATCCACTGTCATGGCTGCAAGCGCGGTTGGATCTGTCCCCGATACCGCCGGTCGCGTGCTTACCCGGGCAAGGCGGCCAAGATACATCAGGCCCCCCGCGCCCATGATGAGCGCCGCAATGACCCCAAGGCCCGGTGCGGCGAAAACGGTGGTCCCGAAATAGGGCATCGGGATCGCGTTCTGGATCGCGGGTGTTCCGGGCAGGGCCGTCATGGTGAAGGTGAAGGCACCGAGCGCAATGGTCGCCGGGATCAGCTTGGGCGAATGACCGGCCTGCCGGAAAAGCGCGCGGGCAATCGGATAGACAGCAAAGGCAACGATGAACAGCGAGACACCACCAAAAGTCAGCAGCGCGCAGGCTGCGACAACGGCTGCAATCGCCTGCTCAGGCCCAAAGACCCGAGTGATGCCTTGGGCAAGGCTGTGGGCGGCCCCGCTTTCCTCCATCAAACGGCCAAAGACGGCGCCCAGCAGGAAGATCAGGAAGAAACTGACAACGAACCGCCCCGCCGCTGGCATGAACCGTTCGGTAATGGTTGCCAGTGCCGGATCCCCGGCCATGACCGCCGCGAGAACGGCCATAATGGGTGCAAGGATCAAGACGGAATAGCCGCGATAGGCAAGCCAGATGAGCAGCCCAAGCGGGACGACAAGAGGCAGAAAAACCAGCATGGCGCGAACGTATCAGGCAGAGGCTGGGGCGCCATCCGCCTAGATGCCGCAGCGCAGAAAGTTGTCGCTTAGGATCCGCTTATTCGGCTGCGATCTTGATCACCGGTTCCATCTCGGCCAGCTTTTCGTCGCTCAGATGGCACTTGATCTGGTGACCCTGCGCCAGATGCCGGACCGGCGGCACCTCTTTTTCGCAAAGCCCGCCTGGGACCTCGGATTTCCAGCGGCACCGGGTCTGGAAGGGGCAGCCTGTCGGCGGGTTCATGGCCGACGGGATGTCACCCTCGAGAACGATGTGTTTCTTTTCGATGGACGTGTCGGCGATTGGCACAGCCGAGAGCAACGCCTCGGTATAAGGGTGGTAGGGTGGTGAAAACACCTGTTCTGTATCGCCCAGCTCGACCACATGGCCCAGATACATCACCATCACCCGGTCGCTCAGATAGCGGACGATCGACAGGTCGTGGCTGATGAACAATAGCGTCGTTTTCTGTTCGCGCTGGATCTCCATCAAGAGGTCGGTAACCGCCGCCTGAACCGACACATCGAGGGCCGAGACGGGTTCGTCCGCCACCACGATCCGCGCGTCACCTGCAAAGGCCCGCGCGATGCCGACCCGCTGTTTCTGGCCGCCCGACAATTGCCGGGGCATCCGGTCAGCAAAGGCGCGGGGCAGTTTGACGAGATCAAGCAGCTGTAACATCCGCTCGCGCCGCTCCGCCTCGTTCTTGCCCACCTTGAAGATTTCAAGCGCCCGGATGATCTGCCGACCGACCGTCATCGACGGGTTCAGCGTGTCAAACGGGTTCTGAAAGACCATCTGGACGTCGGCCACGGTCTTGGTGTCGCGTTTCTCGATCGGCACCTGTTCGATGCTTTTGTTGTCGAGCAGAATCTGACCCTCGGTCGCCGTCTCAAGCCCCATGAGAACCTTGGCAAAGGTCGACTTGCCGCAGCCCGACTCGCCCACGATGGCCAATGTCTCGGATTCGCGGGCTTCGAAACTGAGCGTCTCGTTCGCCTTGACGACCTTCTTGTCGCCACCGCCGAAGAGCGCGTTGGCGGCGACCTCATAATATTTCTTGAGGTTGTCCATCTTGAGGACGACCTGGCCAACCTCTGCCTTTTCCTTTTGATCCTCGACAACCAGCGGCGCGTTCCAGTCGATTTCCTGGAATTTCAGACACCGGGTGTGGTGACGGTCATTGCCCGGCACAGTCGACATCGGGATCTCTTTCTGATCGCAACGCCCCGCATCGAAATAGTCGCAGCGCGGTCCGAAATTGCAGCCTTGCGGCCGTTCGTGGGGCAGGGGGAAGTTGCCCGGGATGGCCTTGAGCGGGCGCGCGTTCTTGTCCGCCCCCGGCAGCGGGATCGACCGGAACAGGGCCTGTGTATAGGGGTGCTGCATCTCGTCAAAGACGTCGTGGATGCTGCCCCGCTCTACCGCTTCGCCGGAATACATCACGCAAAGCCGGTCGCAGGTCTCAAGAACCAGGCCGAGGTTGTGCGAGATGAACAGCATCGAGGTGCCGTATTTCTTGCCGAGGTCCTTGACCAGTTCCACAACCGCCGCCTCGACGGTCACGTCGAGCGCGGTTGTCGGTTCATCTAGGATCAGGAGCGACGGCTCGGACATGAGCGCCATCGCGATGACGATCCGCTGTTGCTGCCCGCCTGAAAGCTGATGCGGATAGCTGTTCAGGATCCGCTTTGGGTCCGGCAGCTTCACGTCCGTCACCACTTGCAGGGCGCGGTCGTAGGCATCCTTTTCCGAGGCACCCTGGTGGATCATCGGCACTTCCATCAGCTGTCTGCCGATCTTCATTGCCGGGTTCAGCGACGCCATGGGTTCCTGATAGATCATCGCGATTTCGCTGCCGCGGATATCGCGCAGCTCTTCGCGGCTCATGGCGCTCAGGTCGCGGCCCCGGAACTTGATCGACCCGCCCACGATGCGGCCGTTCTTGCCCAGATCCTGCATCACACCCAGGGCGACGGTGGACTTGCCGCAGCCCGATTCCCCGACAAGGCCGACCGCCTCGCCCGGTTGCACGGTCACTGAAAAGTCCATCACGGCCGGGATTTCGCGCAGCCGGGTGAAGAACGAAATCGAGAGCTTGTCGATTTCGAGGATCGGGCCGTCATGATCCCATGTTTTCATTGTCGTTTTCCCTGTTCTGGCCGGTCTGCGGTTTGCCCGCTTGTTCCGACCTTGATTATGCAGAGGGTCCGGGGGCGTACCCCGGGGCCTTGTTCACTAGTCCTTCAGGCTTTCTTCGCGCAGACCGTCCGCCAGCAGGTTCAGCCCCAGCACCAGCGTCAAAAGCGACAGCGCTGGCGCGATTGCCGCATGCGGATAGACGGCCAGCAACCTGCGGCCTGCGTTGATCGTCGTGCCCCAATCCGGGCTCTCGCTCTCAAGGCCCAGGCCGAAGAAGCCGAGGGTACCCAAAAGGATCGTCGTGTACCCGATCCGAAGGCAGAAATCGACGATCAGCGGACCGCGCGCATTGGGCAGGATTTCCCACAGCATGATGTACCACGGGCCTTCACCACGGGTCTGTGCGGCTGCCACGTAATCCCGCGTCTTGATGTCAAGCGCGAGGCCCCGAACGATCCGGAAAACGGTTGGCGCGTTCACGAACACGACCGACACGAAGACGACGAGGATGCCGGGATCAATGTCGAACAGATCCATCGCATCGGGCAGCAGGTTCACCTTGGTGCCCCGGTCCGAAATCAGCGACAGGTAGACCCAGCCCATGGCGCCCAGAACCACGATCAGCAGCGGGGTCCGCAACGAAGGTTGCGTGTAATACCGGGAGTTCAGCAACACGCCGACAAAGACCAGCGGGAAGGCAAAGAGGAACGTCGCCATATAGTTCGGGATACCCGTCGCCACGATCTCGGGCGTGACCAGCAGGTAGAAAAGCAGGATCACGGGGAAGGCGAGGATCAGGTTCGCGATGAACGAGATGATCGTGTCGAGCGTGCCGCCATAGTATCCAGCGGGCAGGCCCAGCGTGATGCCGACCATGAACGCAAAGAGCGTCGCGAGCGGTGCGATCTGCACCACCACCCAGGCACCCTTGGCCAGACGCGAGAACACATCCCGCGCCAGGTTGTCGCCACCAAGCAGGAACCACTGATAGTCGCCTTCCTCGGCTCCGCGCAGCGGCGTGCCGGGCACCTTGTTCTTCATCCCCGAAACCTGGCTCAGCGAGTCGTGTGTCACGATCAGGTCCAGCGCGCCAAAGACGCCGACAAAGACCCAGAACATCACGAGGCCAAAGCCGATCATGCCCACGGTCGAGTCAAAGAGCTTGCCGTAAAGGCCCAGCTTTCGCTTGTAGAAGATCGAAACCGTGAAGGTGACGATCAGCGCGATCCAGACGGGAATGAGCTGTTGGCTCATACCGCCCACGATCCCGACCACGCCCGGCCCGGCAAACGCGCCGACAACGATGTAGATCAGGATCAGGAACAAGAGCGCCAGACCAAGCCAGTTCGTGACCGAGGCCGCAAGGTCATAGCGACTGCTCGTCCGTGCGATGGTCCCATCGGCCTGCGCCACGATCCCGTTGTCGGATGCAAAGACGCTCATCACGATCTGTACCAGCAAGGCAAGCAGAAACACTGCTGTCACGGTATAGAGGAAGGGGTTCAGAAATCCGCCGAGAGCGCCGGTCCATGTCAAAGGTTCCATTGACTCTCTCCCTTACGAAATGCGGATGCGCGGATTGAGATAGACATATCCAATGTCGGATATGAGCTGCGTCACTAGCACCACGACGACAGAGACGACCGAGACCGCCAGCAGCAGTTCGATGTCGTTGTTACCGGCAGCCTGAACCAGCAGCCAGCCAAAGCCCTTGTAGTTGAACAGGGTCTCGACAATGACGACCCCGTTCAGCAGCCACGGGATTTGCAGCATGATCACCGTGAAGGGCGCGATCAAGGCGTTTCGCAGGGCGTGTTTCACCACGATATTGCCAAAACTCACACCCTTCAGTCGCGCCGTTCGGATGTACTGGGCCGTCATGACCTCGGTCATTGAGGCTCGGGTCATCCGCGCGATATAGCCCATTCCGTAAAGGGCGATGGTGATCACCGGCAGAAAGAAATTCTCGAAATTCGGGTCTTCCATCGCCTTGGTCGCCGACCCCTTGAACCACTTCAACCCGAAGGCGGACGAGGCAAAGACGGCAATGAAGATAACGCCGGACACATATTCCGGGGTCGCCGTCGTCGCGATCGATACGGTTGATAGCGACCGGTCGAGCCCGGACCCCTCTCGCATCCCCGCCAAGACCCCGATCAGCAACGCCATGGGTACCATCACCAAGAGGACCCATCCCATAAGTCGGGCGGTGTATCCGAGGTGTTTGCCCACAAGCGACGCCACCTCGTTCTTAAAGACCAGCGAAAAGCCCCAATCCCCCTGCAATAGCCCGCAATAGCGGCGCCGCTCTTCGACCGAGGCGTTTTCGGCAAAACACTGGCCGGTCACGACGCCATCGGCGGTTTCGTTGGTCCAGCCCGGCACCACGCCCAACCATCGCCCATATTTCACGAGCGTTGGATCAAGAAACCCGCGCGCGCCAAGCCAGCTGTCCACCTGTTCTTCGGACATGCGGAAGTTGCCTTGGGTCTTGGCGAGCTTTTCTAGGTTTGGATAGAGATTGGTCAGGAAGAAGACGATGAGCGTGAGGCACAATGCCGTCAGCAGCATCACGCCCAGACGTCTGAGGATGAAAAGTCCCATATATTTAGCTTGCCCCTGTTGGGTGGCAGAAAGCGGGTTTGATCCCGCGGTTTATTGATTTGGTCCCGCACAAAGTGTCAGTACGGCGCGAGCCATAAGGTCCGGTCAGTGTCTTTGAATATTGGCTCCCCCTTCGCAGCGACTGTCCGGTTTATTTGCACCCGCGTATCTTCGCGCACGCTGAGGCTGCAGACATGTTTCTGTTACCCTGCATTGAGGCATGGCTTTCCGGGCAAGGTCAATGTCACGTTTGCGTCATTCATGTGCTTTTTGCGACATTTTCCCAAGGTTGATCGTCGTTTGATCGAAGTGCTGCGATCACGATCCAACTTGGGTTTTGAACGTTGCCCTTGGGTCAGGCGACAACGATTTCCGCGGCTGAAAGCCAGTTCCAACTGGTCATCCGAGCCCGAAACCAGGTCCGCTGCCGCTTGGCGAATTGGCGCGTGGCAATCGTGGCGGCGTCGACTGCTGCTTGATGGCTTATCTCGCCCGCCAGCAGCGCCATCGTTTCCCTGACACCGATCGCACGGCAACTGGGCAGGGCGGGGTCGTACCGGTCTTGCATCGCCCGCGCCTCATCAAGTCCGCCTTGGGCGAGCATCAGATCGAAGCGCCGGGCGATCCGGGGTGTCAGCCATTCCTTTGGTGCATCAAGGACGATACCGGTCGCGGCCGACAGAGGCAGCAGCGGGGCAGCCGGTTCGGCCTGCCAGTCGGCCAATGGTCTGCCGGTTGACCGAAATACCTCCCACGCCCGTTGCACCCGTGCGCGGTTTGACAGGTCGATCACCGCTTTCGTGGCGGGGTCGAGCTCGCTCACCAGCGTATCAAGCGGTATCGTGTCGGCCTCAGCCCTCACTTCGGCCGGCGTCGCTGGTATCTCTGCCAGCCCCTCGGTGAGGGCAGTGAAGTAAAGCCCGGTCCCACCAACGATGATCGGTCGCACGCCTTGGTCGAGCAGCGGTTTCAGCTCCCGCAACCAATGACCGGCAGAATAGGGCGCATCGTAGGGCAGGTGGCCATAGAGGGCATGTGGGGCGCGGGCCTCATCACTGGCGCTAGGCCGCGCGGTGATCACGCGCCAGCAGTCGTAAACCTGGCTTGCATCGGCATTGACGATCACGCCGCCCTGCGTCTCGGCGATCGCCAGGGCAAGGTCGGATTTGCCCGAAGCCGTTGGCCCCACAACCAATACGGGCCGATCATCGGGAATACGCGAAATATAGCCCTTCATTTGTCTCACTGCGCATTGAACTGGAACCGCTTTTAGGACAGGTTGCCGGCAATTGCGACCAAGCTGCCGGAGAAGCCCATGCGAGACGAGGAACCGACCTTTAACAGGGTTATGCTGAAGATCTCGGGTGAGGCGCTGATGGGCGATCAGGGCTTTGGGTTGCACCCACCAACGGTTGAACGGATCGCGAAAGAAGTCAAATCCGTCCACGATCTGGGCGTCGAGATCTGCATGGTGATCGGCGGTGGCAACATCTTCCGGGGGCTGCAGGGTTCTGCCCAGGGGATGGAACGGACGACAGCCGACTATATGGGGATGCTGGCGACGGTGATGAACGCGCTTGCCATGCAATCCGCGCTGGAAGGGTTGGGGATCCATACGCGGGTCATCTCGGCCATCACCATGAACGAGGTCTGTGAACCCTATATCCGACGCCGCGCGATCCGACATCTTGAGAAAAAGCGGGTGTGCATCTTTGCCGCCGGGACCGGCAACCCCTATTTCACCACCGATACCGCGGCGACCCTGCGGGCCAACGAAATGAATTGCGAGGCGATCTTCAAAGGCACCAAGGTCGACGGGGTTTACGACAAGGACCCGGCCAAGTTCGACGACGCGAAACGGTACGAAACCGTCAGCTATGACGATGTGCTGGCAAAGCGGCTTGGGGTCATGGATGCCTCGGCCATCGCGCTGGCGCGGGACAACAACCTGCCGATCATTGTCTTTTCGCTGGATGAGCCGGGCGGTTTCCGTGGCATTCTTGCCGGTGAGGGCACCTATACCCGCGTTCAAGGTTAATAAGCCCTAATTTCGCCTAATTCGCGAAGTAATGCGCCCGCCAAATTAAAGAGGCGAGCAGCATGAAAACGCCACTTGATACGATATTTGAGGAAGTGAGCCACGTTACGGGCGAGGACCAGGCGTTCTTGTCTGAGGATATGGCCATCGAAGACCTCGACATCGACGACGAGGATTATCGCCGGATCTTCGAACGGGCCGCCGAAAGCCATGGCGTACCGATCGAGGACATCGTCAATACAATGCCGCTTTACCGGATCGTTGTGGGTGACAACACGATGTGGAGCCTGCAGCTGCTGGCTGCCGTTTCCGCCAAAGCCCGCGCGCTGGTTGCGGATTACACGACACGCGTCGAGGTCGATACGATCGAAAGCATGGCGGCCTCGATCCGCGAACGGCGCTATGTGCGCAGTGGCCTGCAATCGCCGCCGCTGCATGTACCGTTCTCGATGCGGCTTTCTGCTGGTTGGATGCTGGCCTTCGTCTTGCCATTCCTGATCAGTCTTTACGCGGCCTTCTGGCCCTTGAACCCGATCTGTCGGATCTGCGCCATTTCCGAAGGCTTGGTCGCCAAGACGCTGCTCATCGGCGGCGGTATCAGTCTGGCCCTGCTGGCGCTGGCCGTTCTGCCCGGTCTGGTTGAGCTCTATCGCGTCCACAAAAAGGATCGGCGGCGCGACGCCGCGCGCGGTCGGACATCGGCTCAGGACAGCCAGCCCGGGTGATCCTGCGCTCACCCGTCCGGGTACCTCTATACTTTCCCTTCGGCCCAAGGCTATAAGCGCGGGAAAAAGAGGGTACCCATGTCAGAAGAATTCATCCTCGACACCGATGATCTTGAGCGGCGCATGGAAGGCGCCATGAACTCGCTTAGAACCGAATTCGCGTCTTTGCGGACAGGCCGCGCATCGGCCTCGATGCTGGAACCGGTCATGGTCGAGGCATACGGGCAGAAGACGCCGATCAACCAGGTGGGTACCGTGAACGTCCCTGAATCGCGCATGGTGACGGTGAATGTCTGGGACAAGTCGATGGTGAATGCTGTCGAAAAGGCGATCCGCGAATCCGGCCTGGGGATCAATCCGCAGCTGAACGGCACGATCATCATGCTGCCGATCCCCGAGCTTAACGAAGAACGGCGCCGTGAGCTGGGCAAGGTCGCGGGCCAATACGCTGAAAACGCCCGCGTTGCGATCCGGAACGTGCGGCGCGATGGCATGGACCAGATCAAGAAAGCCAAGGACGGCATGTCTGAGGATGACCAGAAATTCTGGGAAGGCGCGGTTCAGGACATGACGGACAACTTTATCAAGTCGGTCGACACGGCTCTTGAGAGCAAACAGTCGGAGATTATGCAGGTTTGATGCAAAAAAGGCTCTGGCCATGATTGCCAGAAGCGGTGCAAGCCAAACGTATGATTTTGCAAACGGCCCTTACGATCAAAGGAACATTGTCATCAACGAAATGATCGCAGAGACAGGGCCGCGGCATGTGGCAATCATCATGGACGGAAACGGCCGGTGGGCGACGCAGCGCAAGCGCCCCCGCCTGTTTGGTCACCATGCCGGAGCCAAGCGCGTGCGCGAAGTGGTGGAGCGCTGCCCCGACATCGGCGTCAAGTACCTGACGATCTTTGCCTTCTCGACCGAGAACTGGAAGCGGACCCAGGTTGAAGTGGCCGGATTGATGAGCCTTTTCCGCCGCTACATCACGAAAGAGGCACGCGCGCTCAAAGAGTTCGGGGTGCGGGTGCGTTTCATAGGCGATCGCGTCCGGCTGGATGACAAACTGGTGCAGATGATGGACGAGCTTGAGCTGCTGACCAGCGACAATGAGCTGGTGCATCTGACCATTGCCCTCAATTACGGCGGGCGCGACGAAGTGGCCCGCGCGACCAAACGGCTGGCCCAGGACGTGGCTTTGGGCAACCTCAAGCCCGAAAATATAAATGAAGAAACGCTGCCAAAGTACTTGGATACATACGTTTTACCGGATCCGGATCTCGTGATTCGAACCAGCGGCGAAGCCCGGATTTCGAACTTCCTGCTCTGGCAATCTGCTTATGCCGAATATGAATTCATCGATACGCTATGGCCCGATTTTACCGCCGATGAGTTTACCAGCCTCTGCGCCGCCTATGGCGGGCGGGAACGGCGTTTCGGCGGAGTCGCTATTTGAACCACCAGAAAGGCAGATGGTCCGACCTTGCGCTGCGTCTGGGTTCGGGGATCTCTATGCTCGTCGTCGGCGTCTGGGGCGTCTGGATGGGTGGCTGGATCTTTGCTGCCATGGTATCGACCGTCGCGGCGCTGATGATCTGGGAATTCACGCGGCTGGTCAGCCCTGAACGCAGCACGCTCGCGGCAGGTCTTGCGCTGATCGCTGGGATCTCATTGTTGCTGGCCACAAGGCTGCCGATCCTGCCGGCACTATCGGTGCTGACGGTCGCGCCGTTGATCGGGATCTGGATCATCGATCGGATGGTCAAGACCTACGGCATTTACGTCTGGTTGATACTTGTTGCGGGCCTTGGTCTTTTGTTGATCCGGTCAACTCTGGGCGTGGGCTGGATGGCTTGGTTCGTTGCGGTGGTCGTCGCGACCGACGTTTTCGGGTATTTTGCGGGCAAGATCATTGGCGGGCCAAAGCTCTGGCCGCGCTTCAGCCCGAAAAAGACCTGGGCCGGTGCTGTCGCCGGCTGGATCGGAGCAGGATTGATGGGGGCGATATTTTCGGTGAATTCAGGTCTGACGATCGAAGTCATCATCCTGTCGGTCGCGCTTTCGGTCGCCTCTCAGGCCGGGGACATTGTCGAAAGCGCGATCAAGCGGCATGTGGGGGTGAAAGACGCTAGCGGGCTCATCCCCGGTCACGGCGGAATGCTGGACCGCTTTGACGGGATGATGGGCGCGTCGTTGTTTCTTATGGCGTTCGCCGCCATCACGGATTTTCCCGAAGGATTCCTCTGATGGTGCGGCGTGTCAGTATCTTCGGCGCGACGGGATCGATTGGCCAAAACACGATCGACCTGATCGCCCGGGACCCCGCGGCCTATGACGTCGTCGCCCTGACGGGGGCGGGTAACATCGAACAACTTGCTCAGGATGCGCGGCGGCTGGGGGCCGATGTCGCCGTCACGGCGGATGATGCCAGGTTGCCCGAATTGCGCGCGGCCCTCGCCGGATCAGGCGTCGAAGCGGCGAGCGGTGAGGCGGCTCTCATCGAGGCGGCGGGCCGTCCTGCCGATTGGGTTATGTCAGCCATTGTTGGTGCAGCCGGGCTTGCCCCGGGTCTGGCGGCGCTTGAGACGGGGGCAACCCTCGCGCTCGCAAATAAGGAATCCCTCGTATGCGCCGGAGGCCTGATGCTGGCCACGGCGCGGGCCAACAATGCGCGCCTTTTGCCGGTCGACAGCGAACATTCGGCGGTATTCCAGGCTTTGGTCGGCGAAGATATGAGCGCGGTCGAACGCATCGTGATCACTGCAAGTGGCGGTGCCTTCCGTGATTGGCCCATCGAGCGGCTGAAGGATGCGACACTGGCCGAAGCATCGTCGCATCCGAATTGGGACATGGGACAGCGGATCACGATCGACTCCGCCTCTATGTTCAACAAGGCATTAGAGCTTATTGAAACAAAAGAGTATTTTGGCGTTCGGCCGTCACAGATCGAGGTGCTGGTTCACCCGGAATCGCTGGTGCATGCCCTTGTTGGCTTTCACGACGGTGCCCTGATGGCGCATGTTGGGCCGCCCGATATGCGCCATGCGATCGGGTACGCCTTGCATTGGCCTGACCGCAAACACGTGCCGGTCGATCGTCTCGATCTGGCCAGCATCGGTACCCTGACATTCCGTCCGCCCGAAGATGACCGATGGCCGGCGCTGCGACTGGCCCGCGAGGTGATGGAACGCGGCGGTCTTTCGGGTGCCGTGTTCAACGCCGCGAAAGAGACCGCCCTTGACGGCTTTATCGCCGGGGCCGTTCGGTTTACGCAAATGTCGGATATCGTGGCTGAAACGCTGGATCAGGTCGAACACGGCCTTATTGATGCCGAAATGACCCTTGATAACGTCGCGATGGCGGACCATGTGGCACGGCATACCGCGCGAACACTCACCCAGGTAAGAGCAGGATAAACACTTGGACTTTCTCGCACTGATCCCCGCATTCGGGGGACTTATCTGGACCATTCTGGCATTCATCATCGCCCTCAGCATCATCGTGGCGATCCATGAATACGGCCACTACATCGTGGGCCGCTGGTCAGGCATCAAGGCGGATGTCTTTTCGATTGGCTTTGGCCCCATCTTGTGGAGCCGGATGGACAAGCGCGGGACACGCTGGCAGGTCGCGGCGTTGCCTTTTGGCGGCTACGTGAAATTCGCCGGCGACGCGAATGCCGCTTCGGGCAAGGATGAGGAGGCGATGCAGGCCGTGGCCGAGGATCCGCAGGCGTTGCGCAGCACGATGCATGGCGCACCGCTTTGGGCCAGAACGGCGACGGTTGCGGCGGGCCCCGTGTTCAACTTCGCCCTGTCCCTCATTGTTTTCGCTGCGGTTTTCCTCGCAACAGGTGTTCAGAAAGATCCGTTGACAGTTGGCGAACTGCGCCCGATGCCGGCATCGGAACAACAGCTTTTGCCCGGTGATATCGTTCTTGAGGTCGCAGGCACTCCGTTTCCCGATCTTGATACGGATGACTACAGCGACTTCCTCGATACCTTGCCGTCCGAGCCGCTGCTGACCTACGTGGTCGAGCGTGATGGTGGGCGGGCCGAGGTCACCGGCCCGCATTTCCAGCCACCCGTTATCGAAAGTGTTGCGCCTCAAAGCGCTGCGATGGATGCCGGGCTAAAGGCTGGTGACGTCATCGTCTCGGTCGATGGTGAGGACATCTATGCATTCCAGCAGCTCAAAGAGCGTGTCGAGGGATCGGACGGGGCCGCGCTGGAATTGGGTGTCTGGCGCGACGGAGCGGTCCTGACAAAAACCCTGCAGCCCAAGCGGGTGGATGAACCGCAACCGGATGGCGGGTTCAAGACACATTGGCGGATCGGGATCGTTGGCGGGAACGCCTTCGAACCCGCCCGCACGACGCCGGGTTTTGCCGAGGCGGTAAGCGCCGGGGCGGCTCAGACATGGCGGATTATCACTGGCTCGATCTCGGGCCTGACCCACATGATTTCCGGCGCGATCAGCACCTGCAACCTAAGCGGACCGATCGGCATCGCGCAAACCTCTGGTGCTATGGCATCGCAAGGGGCGCAATCATTCGTTTGGTTTGTTGCGGTTCTGAGCACCGCGGTCGGGCTTTTGAACCTGTTTCCCATCCCTGCGCTCGACGGTGGGCACCTTGTTTTCTACGCGTACGAAGCTGTTACCGGAAAGCCGCCCAGCGATGCCGCACTGCGGTTCCTGATGGCGATTGGGCTGTCATTGGTTCTGACGCTGATGCTTTTCGCGCTCTACAACGATATTGTCTGTCCATAGGGCCAAGAACCACAGTTCTGCCATAATTGGCCAAATTCCCGCCAGATTCACGCGTTAACACTCCCGCAACTGAGGGTGAGTGAAATGCAAGCAATCGAAAACGGCTATCGCGGTCTGAGCCTCCTGATGATGCTGAATTGGGATCGCGTTCTTTATGTGCTGACGTTGATCGTCGCGCTGATGGCCGGTGCCTTTCTGGGCAGCGTCTGAACCAAGCAAACATTGAGCAGCCTTAGGCCGTCGTTCCCCATGGACGATGGCCTTCTTGCTTTTGACAAGGTGTAGTATTCCAAGTACCTAGAACCCATACAGGATTTGAAACACGTGGGGCAAAACCATGGGACTGGGGACATTGGGCGGTGGCGCCGCAAAATTTAAGCGGCCAAAGGCATTTTTCCGAGCTGCTGCGCTGGCGACCGTTTCGGGTATCGCGGTTCTGGCCTTAGCAGCGGAAACGATCGCGCAGCAGTTTCGATTTGACCGGTTCGTGATCGAGGGCAATCAGCGCATCGGCGATGCCGCGATCCTCAACCAGGCCGGCCTGACCCAAGGCCAGGCGATCGGCGCAGGTCAGCTCAACGATGCAGTTCAGCGCCTGCAGAACAGCGGTTTCTTCGAGACTGTCGAAGTCGATCCTCAGGGCAACACGCTGCGGATCACTGTGGTCGAATTGCCGACAATCAACCGCATCGGGTTCGAAGGCAATCGGCGCATTAACGACGACGCGCTTGCTGCCGTGGTCCAAAGCACCGAACGGCGGGTGTTCAACCCGGCCCAGGCCGAACGGGACGCGTCAGCCATCGCCGAAGCCTATGCGAATGCTGGCCGGTCCGCGGCGCAGGTGTCGCCCCGGATTATCCGGCGCAGCGATAACCGGGTCGATCTGATCTTTGAAATTTTCGAAGGCGATGTGGTCGAGATCGAGCGCATCAGCTTTGTCGGCAACCGGAACTACAGCGACCGTCGCCTGCGCCGCGTGCTTGAAACCCGGCAGGCCGGTCTGTTGCGCGCATTCGTGCAGTCCGACACGCTGGTCGAGGACCGGATTGAATTCGACAAGCAGGTTCTGCGCGATTTCTATCTGTCGCGCGGCTATGTCGATTTCCGGGTCAACTCCGCTAATGCGGAGATCACCGAGGAACGCGATGGCTTTTTCCTTGTCTTCAATGTCCAGGAAGGCCAGCAGTTCAGATTTGGCGAGGTCACCCTTGTCAACGAGTTGCCCGAGATTGATGACGCGGAATTCGAGTCGCTGATCAAGATCCGCCCGGGTGTGGTTTACTCGCCGACGCTGATCGAAGCAGAGATCTCGCGGATGGAGCGCCAGGGCATTCGCCAGGGTATCGACTTCTTGCGGGTCGAGCCGCGGATCACACGGAATGATCGCGACCTGACGTTGGACGTTGAATTCGTTCTGTCGCGCGGCCCTCGCGTCTTCGTCGAACGCATCGACATCGAGGGCAACACGACGACGCTTGACCGGGTTATCCGGCGACAGTTCCGGGTGGCAGAGGGAGATCCGTTCAATCCGCGCCAGGTCCGCGAGGCGGCTGAGCGTATTCGCGCGCTTGGCTATTTCTCGAATGCCGAAGTGAATGCCCGCGAAGGATCGACGCCGGATCAGGTTGTGGTCGATGTGGATGTCGAGGAACAACCAACCGGGTCGCTGAACTTTGGCGGATCCTATAGCGTTAACGATGGTTTCGGGGTCGTCATCTCATACCGCGAGGAAAACTTCGTCGGTCGTGGCCAGATACTTTCGCTGACCCTATCGACTGCTACCGAGAACCAGGAATACAGACTGCAATTTGTCGAGCCCCGCTTTCTGGGGCGCGACGTCGCGTTTGGTCTGGAGCTGGATTACAACACCAGCGACAGCACGTTCCTAAGCTACGATTCCGAAGAGCTGATCTTTCAACCCAGCCTGACCTTCCCGGTGGGAGAGCGCAGCCGCCTGCAACTGCGCTATACGGCCGATCAGAGCGAAATGACCGAACGCGATCCGATCGAGAACGGCGCTGTGGTCGGTAACGAAATCGCCGCCGGTGAGCAGTTCAACAGCTCAATCGGCTACACCTACACCTACGATTCCAGGCTTTCGGGCCTTAATCCGAATGCTGGCTATCTTTTTGAGTTCAGCCAGGACCTCGCCGGCTTGGGCGGTGACAGCGAATATCTGCGGACAACGGCAAAAGTCATCGGCCAGCAACTCGTGTTTGGCGAAGAGGTCACGTTGCGGGCCACGCTCGAAGGCGGCATGCTCAACTGGAACAGTGGGTCGAACCGGACAATCGACCGCTTTTTGCTGAACCCCAACATCATGCGCGGGTTTGAACCTGCCGGTATCGGACCACGCGACAATTCCGGGTCCGAGTCGAATGCACTTGGCGGCAACCTTTACGCCGTTGCGCGGTTCGAAGCGGAGTTCCCGCTGGGTCTGCCCGAGGAATACGGCATTCGCGGCGGTGTCTTCTATGATGTCGGTAACCTGTGGGACCTGGATGGTGCTGATCTCTCGGGCGGTTCGATCGTCGGCGAAGACGGTTCGTTCCGTCACGTGATCGGGTTTGCCATTCTCTGGGATACACCAATCGGACCGCTGCGCTTCAACTTCACCGAGGCGCTGGAGAAAGAAGACTTCGACGAGGAACAATCGTTCGACCTGACGATTTCCACCCGGTTCTGACCCAATGATGCGCTGGCTTCAGGCGCTTTTAATCACGGTTGTAACGCTCGGGTCGCTTCTGGCGCCCGCAAGCGCCCAGTTTCGTGAACAGATCCAAAGCCCGATCCTGACTATTGATAGCGAGCGGCTATATCGCGAAAGCGCCTTTGGCCAGAAGGCCGAGAGCGATATCGAAGCGCTTGGTCAGGCTCTCGCACAAGAGAATGAGCGCATCGCCAACGAACTTGAAGCCGAAGAGCTGGCGCTGACCGAACAGCGCCCCAACCTGTCGAAAGAGGAGTTTCGGGAACTCGCTGACGCTTTTGATCAGCGGGTTCAGCTGATCCGGCGCGAGCAGGACGCCAAGGCGCGGGATCTCAACAAGCAATTCGAACAGGCCCGACGGGACTTTCTCAACCGCGCTGCCCCGGTTCTGGAGACTATGATGCGCGAAGCGGGCGCTGCGGTCATCCTCGAACAACGCAGCGTTTTCCTGAGCGCCACGGCAATCGATATCACCGATGCGGCGCTGGCCCGGGTGAATGCCAGCATCGGCGACGGTGCGGCGGACTAGGCTTGCTGCAGACCCGGCGGCTTGTTAGGCAAAACGACAACAGGAAAGTGCAAAGCCCAATGACGCAAGACAAGACCAGCGCAGGCATCGATCTGATCCAGCGCATCATCCCCCATCGGTATCCCTTTCTGCTGATTGATCGGGTCGATCAGATTGACGGATACAAAAGCGCGGTCGGGATCAAGAATGTCACCATGAACGAGCCGCATTTTCAGGGGCACTTTCCGGGTAAACCGATCATGCCGGGCGTCACCATCGTTGAAGCCATGGCGCAGACCTGTGCGGTGATGGTGGGTGTCGAACTGGATGTCGCCGACAAGAATTTTCTCGTTTATTTCATGTCCATTGAACGTTGCAAGTTCCGGCGCATGGTCGTGCCGGGCGATGTTCTTGAGCTGCATGTTGAGACTGTGCGGGGCAAGCCTGGCGGGAAGGTTTGGAAATTTTCAGGTGTCGCAAAGGTTGGTGATGAGCTGGCATGCGAAGCGGATTTCACCGCAATGATGGATATGCCTGCGGAATGACCGGGCCGCTCGTTCATCCCTCCGCCATTGTCGAGCCGGGTGCACAAATCGACCCGACAGCCAAGGTGGGGCCGTTTTGCGTGATCGGGCCCGATGTCGTGTTGGGGCCGGACGTAGAGCTTCGCAGCCATGTGGTTGTGACAGGCAACACCGTTATCGGGGAAGGTACCGTCATCTTCCCCTTCTCGGTCATCGGCGAGATCCCTCAGGATTTGAAGTATCAAGGTGAGGAAAGCCGCCTTGAAATCGGCCGCCGCAACCGTATCCGTGAACACGTCACGATGAATGGCGGGACCCAGGGCGGCGGCGGCGTGACCCGCATCGGGGATGACGGGTTGTTCATGGCGGGTTGCCATATCGCGCATGATGCGCAGATCGGTGACCGCGTGATCGTCGTCAATTCGGCAGCTGTCGCGGGGCATTGCGTGCTTGAGGACGACGTGATTGTCGGGGGCCTGTCCGGCATCCACCAGTTTGTTCGGATCGGTCGCGGGGCCATCATCGGTGCGGTGACCATGGTCACGAATGATGTCATTCCATACGGCCTGGTGCAGGCGCCACGGGGCGAACTGGACGGTCTGAACCTCGTCGGCCTGAAACGCCGCGGTGTTAACCGGTCGGACATCACAGCCTTGCGGGCGGCCTTTCAGATGCTTGCGCAGGGCGAGGGGACATTCCACGATCGCGCCGAACGTCTTGGGGCCGAGACCGAGAGTGACTATGTCCGGGAAATCGTGGATTTCGTCTTGGGCGATACCGATCGTTCATTCCTAACGCCGAGGTAAGGGGCAATGCTTGCATTGATCTGTGGTCGCGGCACTCTTCCAGCCCGCATTGCCGCCGTACAGGACAATCCACCGATAATCTGCGTTCTTGACGGTTTTGAACCTGATGGTTTGGCCGCTGATATCCCGTTCCGGCTGGAAACGCTGGGTGGTCTGCTGATGGAGCTGGGCAAGCGCGGTGTCACCGAGGTGTGCTTTTGCGGCGGAATCGAGCGGCCAGAGATCGATCCGTCGAAGCTCGATAAGGATACCGCACCGCTTGTGCCCCTGCTGGCCGAGGCGATTTCGAAAGGCGATGACGGGGCATTGCGTGCCGTCATGGGGATTTTTGAAAAAACGGGGTTCAGGGTGCGCGCCGCGCATGAACTGGTGCCTGATCTCGTGGCACCGCCCGGCGTGTTGACCGAGCTTTGGCCGGATGCGCAGATGCGCGCGGATGCCACGCGGGGTGCGGCGATCCTGGCGGCCCTGGCGCCGCACGATGTCGGACAATCCTGCGTCGTGGGGCAGGGTCAGCTGCTGGGGATCGAGACGTTGGGCGGCACCGATTTCATGCTGGGCTCATTGCCCGATGCGCCGCAACGCAAGGCGGGCATTCTGGTCAAGGGCCCCAAGCTGGGCCAGGACACGCGGGCCGATATGCCGACCGTGGGGCCGCAAACCGCCCACGCGGTGGCATCTGCTGGTTTGCGCGGCCTTGTCATCGATGCAGGTGACGTCATCCTTCTGGAGCCCGAAGAAACAACGCGGATCTGCAACGAAAACAAGCTGGTGCTTTGGTCCCGCATAGGTGACGGGTGAAGGTCTTTCTGATTGCCGGTGAGCCGTCGGGCGACAATCTTGGCGCCGCGATGATGGTTGGTCTCAAATCCCTGGTCCCAGACGTGACCTTTGACGGGGTGGGCGGCGTCGGAATGGAGGCTCAGGGCCTCACCAGCCGCTTTCCAATGGACGAACTGACGGTCATGGGGTTAGCCGAAGTGCTGCCGAAGTACCGTCAACTCAAGCGCCGCATTCGCGAGACCGCCGAGGCTGTGGTCGCCACCCGACCCGATGTCATGATCACCATCGACAGCCCTGATTTCAGTTTGCGCGTCGCGAAACTGGTCAAAGCGCAGAGCGATATCCGATGCGTTCACTACGTGGCCCCCACGGTCTGGGCTTGGCGTCCGGGCCGGGCGGCGAAGATGGCGAAGGTCATTGACCATGTGCTCGCGCTCTTTCCGTTCGAACCACCCTATATGGAAGCAGCCGGGATGGAGTGCGATTTCGTCGGTCATCCGGTCGCGACCCAACCCGATGTGAGCGACGACGAGGCGATGGCATTTCGTGAGGCGCATGGGGTAAGCGATGCCGATCCGTTATTGCTCGTCCTACCAGGGTCGCGGCGGGGCGAGGTGGGTCGGTTGGGTCCTCGGCTCGG
>CAWUIQ010000052.1:0-22687 GCA_963922565.1 uncultured Rhodobacterales bacterium | reverse complement strand
AAAGCGCCATGGCAGATCGGACAGGGATGCATAGGACGTGTAGCCGGGATAGCCGTTTTCCTCGCACCAATCCTGCCCGGCTTCGTCGTCTTCGGCGATGCCATAGCAGGATGCCTCAAGCTCGGCCGGATCTATCGCGCCGTGGTCGCTGAGCTTGGCGTGGTACAGTCGGGTAGCGAATAGGGATCTGGTCTGTGACATGTGCCGCTCATAACGAATGGCGGACGATGACAACAGGTACAGCAAGCCAAAAGGCGCCAAATTCTCTGATCATTGGCGCGGCGGCTGGAAAGTTCCCCAATTCAACCTATCCCTTCGCATGACGAGCGATGAACAGAGACACGGGGCTTCCATAGCCCACAAACCTTTCCCAACAGCAGCGATAACGGTCATGGGACAGTATTCCTCCAAACCCGTCCTCATACTGGGAAGCGCCCCACACGCGACCGAGGCCGCGTATTGGGATCGATCCCATTTTTCGGCGATTGTCGCTATAAACAATGCGTGGCGCATCCGGCCTGATTGGGACTATCTGATTTATCCAGAGGATTTTCCGTGTGATCGTCGGCCTGATGCCATTGAGGATGACCAGACCCTGGTTGAGGCGGCCCAATTTGTGCCGGCAATCAATCGCTATGGCGGTTTCATCTACGCGGGTGGGACAATGGCGTTCACCGCCGGCTACTGGGTTCTGGCCGCGTTGCGGCCGTCTCGGATGATCTTTTTCGGTTGCGACATGCTCTATCCGGCGCGGGGCAGGACCCATTTCTACGGCCAGGGCGCCGCGGATCCGCTGCGGGACGATCCGACCTTGCGAAGCCTCGAGGCGAAATCGGCCCGCCTCATGGCTCACGCCGCGCAGCAGGGATGCGCCTGTATGCGTATTTCGCCGGGCGATAGTCGCCTTGTGTTTCCCCCGGCTCAGCTTGGTGATGTGGCTTGCACCGAGACACGGTCCGTTCACGTTGATCGCGACCGAGTTCAGGCCGCCGAGACGCGGGAACGGACGCTCGGCTACTTCGTCGAGTCCGGTCGGTACTGGGAGCTGGGAAAGCGGTTCCCCGAAAGTCAGCTGGACGCGATCGACCGGCTTTGGCTTGAGGCGGTGCGGCAGGCTGCGTGACGTAGGTGGACGTTCCGCTGATTGGCTTACCGCCTTTTCGCCGGTGAAGCGAACAAGGGGGTTGCCATGGAAAAGGTATGGGTGTAGCCAGCGGCCTTCACCATGACCTCCACCAGAATCACGGTGACCCAAACCGGGGCCGTCTGGTGATGTTGAAAGGAAAAAGGCGATGAACGCCCAGGAACTGCGTGACAAGACGCCCGATCAGCTTCGGGATGAGCTTGCCAATCTCAAGAAAGAGGCTTTCAACCTGCGCTTCCAGCAGGCTACGGGCCAGCTTGAGAACCCGGCCCGTCTGCGGACGGTTCGCCGGGATGCGGCACGTGTGAAAACCGTGCTGAACGAAAAAGCCCGTGCGGCTGCGGAATAAGGAGAGCGACTATGCCAAAGCGTATCCTGCAAGGCGTCGTGACTTCGGACGCAAATGCACAAACCATCACCGTGCTGGTTGAACGCCGCTTCACCCATCCGGTTCTGAAGAAAACCATTCGTAAGTCCAAAAAGTACCGGGCTCACGATGAACAGAATGCCTTCAAGGTTGGTGACACAGTCCGCATCCAGGAATGTGCGCCGAAGTCGAAGTCAAAACGCTGGGAGGTGTTGACGGCCTAAGCCGCAACGCCATCCGGTTTGATCGAAACCCTGGGGCGGATGTCCCCAAAGGTCGGGAGAAACCAAAATGATCCAGATGCAGACCAATCTGGATGTTGCTGACAACTCCGGTGCTCGCCGGGTTCAGTGCATCAAGGTCCTGGGTGGTTCCAAACGCAAATATGCGTCCGTGGGCGACATCATCGTCGTGTCGGTCAAGGAAGCCATCCCGCGCGGCCGCGTTAAGAAAGGTGACGTCCGCAAGGCCGTCGTCGTGCGCACCGCCAAGGAAGTCCGGCGCGAAGACGGAACCGCCATCCGGTTCGACCGCAACGCGGCTGTGATCCTCAACAACAACATGGAGCCGATCGGCACCCGTATCTTCGGGCCGGTGGTGCGCGAACTGCGCGCGAAGAACTTCATGAAGATCATTTCGCTCGCCCCGGAGGTGCTGTGATATGGCTGCCAAACTGAAAAAAGGCGACAAGGTCGTCGTGCTGACCGGCAAGGACAAGGGCAAAGAGGGCACGATCTCCTCTGTCGATCCAAAGGCTGGCAAAGCAGTGGTTGACGGTCTCAACATCGCCATCCGCGCAACCCGTCAAAGCCAGAACTCGCAAGGCGGCCGCATCCCCAAGGCGATGCCGATCGACCTGTCGAACCTCGCTTTCGTCGACAAGAATGGCAAGCCGACTCGCGTGGGCTTCAAGATGGAAGGCGACAAGAAGGTTCGCTTTGCCAAGACAACAGGGGACGTGATCGATGCTTGATACGGCGAACTACACACCCCGTCTGAAGGCCGACTTTCACAACCGCATCAAGGCGGCGATGAAAGAAGAGTTCGGTTACAAGAATGACATGCAGATCCCGCGTCTGGACAAGATTGTCCTGAACATTGGCTGCGGCGCCGAAGCTGTCAAAGACAGCAAAAAGGCAAAATCGGCCGTCGAGGATCTGACAGCGATTGCTGGCCAGAAAGCCGTGACGACAAAGGCAAAGAAGTCTATCGCTGGCTTCCGCGTCCGCGAAGACATGCCTTTGGGCGCAAAGGTCACACTGCGTGGCGACCGCATGTACGAATTCCTTGACCGCCTGGTCACCATCGCGCTGCCGCGCGTCCGTGACTTCCGCGGCGTTTCAAGCAAGTCGTTCGATGGCCGTGGCAACTATGCCATGGGCATGAAAGAGCACATCGTCTTCCCCGAGATCAACTTCGACAAGGTCGACGAGGTCTGGGGCATGGACATCATCATCGCCACAACGGCGGATAATGATGCCGAAGCCAAGGCGCTGCTGAAGCACTTCAACATGCCTTTCAATTCGTAAGCGCGGAGAACAGAGATATGGCAAAGAAATCCATGATCGCGCGCGAAGTGAAGCGCGAAAAGCTCGCCAAGAAGTACGCTGCAAAGCGTGCCGAGCTCAAAGAGATCATCAATGATCAATCCAAGCCGATGGAAGACCGGTTCCGGGCCTCGCTGAAACTGGCGAAACTGCCCCGAAACTCCTCGCCCACTCGGATGCACAACCGCTGCCAGCTGACGGGTCGTCCGCACGCTTACTACCGTAAGCTCAAGGTCAGCCGTATCGCGCTGCGGGAACTTGGCTCCAAGGGCCAGATCCCCGGCATGGTCAAATCGAGCTGGTAAGGAGGGTTAAGATATGAACGATCCTATCGGCGATATGCTCACCCGGATCCGCAACAGCCAGATGCGTCGCAAGTCCACCGTGATGACGCCCGCATCGAAACTGCGTGCCTGGGTTCTCGATGTGCTTGCGGACGAAGGTTACATCCGCGGCTATGAGAAAACGACAGGCGTCGACGGTCATCCGGCCATCGAGATCAGCCTGAAGTACTACGAGGGCGAACCTGTTATCCGCGAAATCAAACGGGTGTCAAAACCCGGCCGTCGCGTTTACATGGGCGTCAAGGACATCCCGCAGGTCCGTCAGGGCCTGGGTGTGTCGATTGTCTCGACGCCCAAGGGCGTGATGTCGGATGCAAACGCACGCGCGGCCAATGTAGGCGGCGAAGTGCTTTGCACCGTATTCTAAGGAGGTCGCAATGTCTCGAATTGGTAAAAAGCCGGTCGAACTGCCCTCCGGTGTGACGGCAACGGTCTCGGGCCAGACGATCGAAGTGAAGGGCCCGAAAGGCACCCGCAGCTTCAGCGCGACTGACGATGTCACCATCACGGTCGAGGAGAATGCGGTAAAGGTCGAGCCACGCGGCAAGTCCAAGCGGGCGCGTCAGCAGTGGGGGATGTCCCGCACCATGGTCGCGAACTGCATTCAGGGTGTCACACAGGGTTTCAAGAAAGAGCTTGAGATCCAGGGTGTTGGCTACCGGGCTCAGATGCAGGGCAATACGCTCAAGCTGAACCTTGGCCTGTCGCATGACGTCGACTTTGTTGCGCCAGAGGGTGTGACCGTATCGGCGCCAAAGCAGACCGAAGTTGTGGTCGAAGGCATCGATCAGCAACTTGTTGGTCAGGTTGCCGCGAACATCCGCAAATGGCGCGCGCCGGAGCCCTATAAGGGCAAGGGCATCCGCTACAAAGACGAATACATCTTCCGCAAGGAAGGTAAGAAGAAGTAAGGACCAGCAAGATGGCAAACAGCAAGAGAACACTGTTCCTGAAGCGCCGCCTGCGCGTCCGGAACAAACTGCGCAAGGTCAATGCCGGCCGCGTGCGGTTGAGCGTTCACCGTTCGAATAAGAACATCAGCGTCCAGCTGATCGACGACGTCAACGGTGTTACGATTGCTTCGGCCTCCAGCCTCGAAAAGGATCTGGGCGTCGTTGGCAAAAACAACATCGAAGCCGCAACCAAGGTGGGCACCGCCATTGCCGAACGGGCGAAAGCCAAAGGCGTGGACGAAGCCTATTTCGACCGTGGTGGATTTCTCTTTCACGGGAAGGTCAAGGCGCTTGCCGACGCCGCCCGCGAAGGTGGATTGAAAATCTAAGTGCAGGCGGCCCGGTCTCTGGGCCTTCTCGATGATCGGGGGGCGTTCCGCTCACCGCGATTGACCGAACCGGCGCCCATTGTCGCCACTGGATAAGGAAATGCCGTATGGCAGAACGTGAAAATCGCCGCCCGCGTCGCGACCGCGAAGAGCAGGCACCAGAATTCGCCGACCGTCTGGTCGCGATCAACCGGGTTTCGAAAACCGTCAAGGGCGGTAAGCGCTTTGGCTTTGCCGCGCTTGTCGTTGTTGGCGACCAGAAGGGCCGCGTCGGATTTGGCAAGGGTAAAGCGAAAGAAGTACCCGAGGCCATTCGCAAGGCGACAGAACAAGCCAAGCGCAAGATGATCCGTGTGCCGCTGCGCGAGGGCCGTACCCTGCACCACGACATTGAAGGTCGCTGGGGCGCTGGTAAGGTCGTGATGCGCACGGCTCCGGAAGGTACCGGGATCATCGCCGGTGGTCCGATGCGTGCCGTTTTCGAAATGCTGGGCGTCAAGGACGTCGTTTCAAAGTCGATCGGTTCGCAGAACCCCTACAACATGATCCGCGCCACAATCGATGGTCTGGGCAAGGAACAATCGCCGCGCAATGTCGCCGCTCGCCGGGGCAAGAAGGTGTCTGACATCCTGCCCAAGCGGGAAGAGGCGGCGCCTGCTTCGGACGCGTCCGCCGAAGCCGCTGAAGCGTAAGGAGACAGGCACATGGCAAAAACCATCGTCGTCAAGCAAATCGGTTCTCCCATTCGCCGCCCGCAAGAACAGCGTGCAACGCTGATTGGCCTGGGCCTGAACAAGATGCACAAGACCCGCGAGCTGGAGGATACCCCTTCGGTCCGCGGCATGATCAACAAGATCCCGCATCTGGTCGAGATCGTCGAAGAAAAGGGCTGAGCAAGCTGACGGCTTGCTAGGCGGACGCAGCGATACAGACCAAGAAACAAGCCCCGGCCTCGATGGCCGGGGTTTTTGTTTCAACGCAGAGCGGTCTCTTGCCGGTCTCGTTTGCCGTCTTGAAGACCTAGGCGTATGGTGACGCCGACTTTCACGGGGTCACTACAAAATGATAATCAGCCGCTCGCGTAACTTCATTTACGTGCACATTCACAAATGTGCCGGTGAAAGTATCGAACGCGCTCTTTGGCCGTATCTGGGTATTCGCGACATTCTGATTGGTGCCCGTCCGATGAACCTGTCCCGGCTTCTCAATCCGCTTCATGAGCGTCGAACCGGGTTGGTGAAACACAGCAAGGCCATCGACATCCGAACCGCCCTTGGTCGCGCTGCCTATGACGCGGCCTTTCGATTTGCCACCGTGCGTCACCCGGTCAGACGCATCTATTCGCTGTACACCTACGCAATCGGTCTGTTCCGCAACTCACCGGACAGCAGGGCAATTGTCAGCCATCCGGATGTCATCGAACATGAATGGCCGGTTATCGTCGACGATGTGGCGGCGGTGCTCAGGCGTCAGGACTGTTTTGCCCCAAAGCGGGGCTTTTACAGCGATCACCCCGCCGCCCCCGATGTTTTCCTGCGTCACCCCATGCGCTACACGCCCGTGCAACTTGCCCTTCTTTGCCCGGACTTTCAGAGCTTTGTAACCGATCCGCGCTTTACGGCGATAAAGGGCACCGGCCTGATGCGGGACTTTCTGTGCGATCCTGATAACGGCGAGCTTTTGGTTGACCGGGTGGTCAAGCTCGAAACCTTATCAGAGGAGTGGCCGGAGATCGCGGAGCGGATCCGGGGCCCCGAGAGCTTGCCACAATCCAATGGCTCGGCCGACGGGTCCCTGCCGCCGCTCACCGATATGGCAGCGTCGTTCCTCGAAGATCACTATCGGGCCGATATCGACTTCTTCGGTTATGACAAGAACGCCGTAGCCGTCTGACAAAGCTGGCCCTTGATCCGTCGCCATCGGATCGCTATACGCAGCCGGTGGTCCATCGGGCCCGACTCAAATCAACAAGAAATGCCGTGGTTGGCCCAATCGCTTCGGGGTCATATCCGGCTTAGGAGAAGCGACATGAAACTCAACGAATTGCGCGACAATCCCGGCGCAACAAAGCGCAAGATGCGCGTCGGCCGCGGCCCCGGCTCCGGCAAGGGCAAAATGGGTGGCCGTGGTATCAAGGGTCAGAAATCCCGCTCGGGCGTTGCGATCAACGGCTACGAAGGCGGGCAGATGCCCCTCTATCAACGTTTGCCAAAGCGCGGCTTCAACAAGCCGAACCGCAAAAGCTTTGCCGTCGTTAACCTTGGTCTCATCCAGAAGTTCATCGATGCCAAGAAACTCGATGCCGGAAACATCACCGAAGACACGCTTGTCGAAAGTGGTCTGGTCCGTCGCAAGCTCGACGGTATCCGGGTTCTGGCCAAGGGCGAACTGACCGCCAAGGCCAAGATCACGGTAACAGGCGCGTCAAAATCGGCCGTCGAGGCGGTCGAGAAGGCGGGTGGAACGCTCACGACTGCGGCAGCCGCCGCTGAGTAAGTCTTGTGAGCTGGGTCCAAGCGGCCTAAATAGCCCACAAGTTTTCCAAACGCCGCCCCGCTGGAGAACAGCCCGGGCGGCGTTCTGATAAGGAAGAAGCCGCATATGGTATCTGCCGTCGAGAACATGGCCGCGAACACGAGCTGGAGCGCTCTGGGCAAAGCCACCGACCTGCGCAACCGCATTCTGTTTACTCTTGGTTTGCTGATCGTTTACCGGCTGGGCACATTTATCCCCGTCCCGGGCATCGATGGCGCGGCCTTGCGCGAGTTCATGGAGCAGGCGGGGCAGGGCATCGGCGGCATGGTGTCGATGTTTACCGGCGGCGCCCTTGGCCGGATGGGCATCTTTGCCCTCGGGATCATGCCCTATATCTCGGCCTCGATCATCGTTCAGCTTTTGACCTCGATGGTACCGAGCCTCGAGCAGCTCAAGAAAGAGGGTGAACAGGGCCGCAAGAAGATCAACCAATACACGCGGTACGGCACCGTGGCGCTTGCAACCTTGCAGGCCTATGGCTTGGCCGTGAGCCTTGAAAGCGGGGATATGGTAACCGATCCGGGCTGGTTCTTCCGGATTTCGTGCCTCATCACGCTGGTGGGCGGCACGATGTTCCTGATGTGGCTGGGTGAGCAGATCACGGCGCGCGGCGTCGGTAACGGCATCTCGCTCATCATCTTCGTGGGCATCATTGCCGAGGTGCCTGCGGCTCTGGCCCAGTTCTTTGCCAGCGGACGCAGCGGCGCCCTGAGCCCTGCTGTGATTGTCGGTGTGATTTTCATGGTTATCGCGACGATCACATTCGTGGTGTTCATGGAGCGAGCCTTGCGCAAGATCCACATCCAGTATCCGCGCCGTCAGGTCGGGATGAAGGTCTATGACGGCGGGTCGAGCCACCTGCCGGTCAAGGTAAACCCGTCGGGCGTTATCCCTGCGATTTTCGCCTCATCGCTCTTGTTGCTGCCGGTCACGATCAGCACGTTTTCAGGCAACTCGACAAGCCCGATCATGTCGTGGCTGCTGGCCAATTTCGGACCGGGTCAGCCGCTTTATCTCGCATTCTTTGCTCTAATGATCGTGTTCTTTGCCTACTTCTATACATTCAACGTTTCGTTCAAGCCGGACGATGTGGCGGACAACCTCAAGAACCAGAACGGGTTTGTTCCGGGCATCCGGCCCGGCAAGAAGACCGCGGAATATCTCGAATACGTCGTCAATCGCGTGCTCGTCCTGGGGTCGCTCTATCTGACGGCTGTCTGCCTGCTGCCGGAGATCCTGCGCGGCGAACTGGCAATTCCGTTCTATTTCGGCGGCACATCGGTGCTGATCGTCGTATCGGTCACGATGGACACGATCCAACAGGTTCAAAGCCATCTTCTTGCCCATCAGTACGAGGGCCTCATTGAGAAATCGCAGCTGGGCCGGAAAGGCGGCAAGCGACGCACGAAAAGGTCCCCGGTACGGCGATGAATATCATACTTTTGGGCCCGCCCGGTGCGGGTAAGGGAACGCAGGCCCGGCTCCTGACAGAAGAGCGTGGCATGGTCCAGCTGAGCACGGGCGACATGCTGCGTGCAGCCAAGGACAGCGGAACCGAGATGGGCCAAATCGTGGCCGACGTCATGGCCCGCGGCGCGCTGGTAACGGACGAGATCGTGATCGGCCTGATCCGCGAACAGCTCGAGACGGTCAAGGCCAACGGCTTCATCTTCGACGGCTTCCCCCGCACCTTGGCCCAGGCAGATGCGCTAGCGGACCTGTTGGCTGAGAAGGGCGAGGCCCTCGACGCCGTGATCGAGATGGAAGTTGATGACGATGCACTCGTGGCCCGTATCGTGGCCCGGTCGACATGCGGAGCTTGCGGTGAAGTCTACAATGACAACACCAAGCCCATTCCGGCAGACGGCAAATGCACCAATTGCGGTGCGGTAAACCAATTCAAACGCCGGGCCGACGACAACGAGGAAAGTCTTCGGACCCGCCTGATGGAATACTACAAGAAAACGTCTCCGCTGATTGGTTATTACTATGCCAAGGGCCAGCTATCGAAGATCGACGGGCTGGGCGAGATTGCGGATGTGAAAGCGGCGATCAGCGCAGTTCTCGAAAAATAGCTGTGTTCGTGACGTGGGCATTTTGGCTGGCTGTCGCCTTCATCTGGTCCCACGAACTTGATGCGATGACCCAAAAGGAATGGCGACTTTTGCCCGTCCTTAGATCGTTGCCGGACGATCAGGGCCGCAAAGTGTTTGTATGGCTGCATTTGCCCTTGTTTGTCGGCACCGCAGCAATTGTTGCGGCTGGTCCAACAAGCATCGTCGGCTATTTGCTATCGGCGTTTTGCATTGTGCATGTCGGGTTGCACCATATGTTCCGAAACCACCCTGCCTACACTTTTCACAGCGCCACATCGCGTTTGCTGATTGTTGGGGCGGGTGTATTTGGTGCGATCCATATCAGTCTGGCCTTGTGGGGTTGACGCCACCCGCAAACACTCCTATCCCACGCCATCTCTAATGAGAATCAATGATCGGAACGCGTCCGGTCGGATCACCTGATCAGCGGCAGGCCCGGGGGCAGAAATCCTTGGGCCTTATGTTGTGAAAAAAGGGCCTGGGACTACGGGCTCGCAACGAAAGGAAAATGCCTAGTGGCACGTATTGCAGGGGTCAACATCCCCACGGCTAAACGGGTACCTATTGCCCTCACCTACATCACCGGTATCGGACACACCTCGGCCAGAGCGATCTGTGAGGCGGTTGGGATCGACCAAGCCCGCCGGGTAAATGAGTTGTCGGATGCCGAAGTGCTTTCGATCCGCGAACACATCGATGCGAACTATAGCGTCGAGGGTGACCTGCGGCGCGAAGTGCAGATGAACATCAAACGCCTGATGGACCTCGGCTGCTACCGTGGCCTGCGTCACCGCCGGAACCTGCCGGTTCGCGGTCAGCGGACGCACACCAACGCCCGGACCCGCAAAGGCCCAGCGAAACCAATCGCTGGCAAGAAGAAGTAAGGAGGCGCATCGATGGCACGTGATACACGGCGCGGTAAGCGCAAGGTCTCCAAGAACATCGCGGCGGGCGTGGCCCACGTGAATTCTTCGTTCAACAACACGAAAATCCTGATCTCTGACGTGCAGGGCAACGCGATTTCATGGTCGTCGGCCGGCACCATGGGCTTTAAGGGTTCGCGCAAGTCGACACCTTATGCCGCGCAGATGGCGGCTGAGGATGCGGGCAAGAAGGCGCAGGAACACGGCGTAAAGACCCTCGAGGTCGAAGTTCAGGGCCCCGGCTCGGGCCGTGAAAGCGCACTGCGTGCGCTTGCCGCCGTTGGCTTTACGATCACGTCGATCCGTGACGTGACACCCATTGCCCACAATGGCTGCCGTCCGCCCAAGCGCCGCCGCGTCTAAGCGACAGAAATCTATTGCGGGCCGCGCGATCTGCGTGCGGCCCTGATCCGTTTTTGAAACCTCGGGCGCCTGGCCCTTAGGACATGGAGGACAGGCAGGAATGGAGGGACACATGATCCACAAGAACTGGGCCGAATTGATCAAACCCCAGCAGCTGGAAGTTAAACCCGGCAACGATCCGGCACGGCAGGCAACCGTCGTGGCAGAGCCGCTTGAGCGCGGTTTTGGCCTCACCTTGGGCAACGCGCTGCGCCGCGTGCTGATGTCGTCGCTGCAGGGCGCGGCAATCACATCCGTTCAGATCGACAACGTTCTGCACGAGTTTTCGAGCGTGGCCGGCGTTCGCGAAGACGTGACCGACATCATCCTCAACCTCAAGGGCGTGAGCCTGCGGATGGAGGTCGAGGGACCCAAGCGGGTCTCGATCTCGGCCAAAGGGCCCGGTGTCGTGACGGCTGGCGACATCAGTGAGAGCGCGGGCATCGACGTGCTGAACCGCGATCACGTGATTTGCCACCTTGATGATGGTGCCGACCTCTACATGGAACTGACGGTTAACACCGGCAAAGGCTATGTCGCGGCTGAAAAGAACAAGCCCGAAGATGCGCCCATCGGCCTGATCCCGATCGACGCGATCTATTCGCCCGTCAAAAAGGTCAGCTACGATGTCCAGCCAACCCGTGAAGGTCAGGTTCTGGACTATGACAAGCTGACGATGAAGGTCGAAACCGATGGTTCCCTGACCCCGGACGATGCAGTCGCCTTCGCGGCGCGGATCCTTCAGGATCAGCTCGGCATCTTCGTCAACTTCGACGAGCCCGAAAGCGCCAGCCGCGCGGACGAGGACGATGGTCTCGAATTCAACCCGCTTCTCTTGAAGAAAGTGGACGAGTTGGAGCTGTCGGTCCGCTCTGCAAACTGCCTGAAGAACGACAACATCGTCTATATTGGCGATCTGATCCAGAAGACCGAAGCCGAGATGCTGCGCACCCCGAACTTTGGTCGGAAATCGCTGAACGAGATCAAGGAAGTCTTGTCCGGCATGGGTCTGCACCTTGGCATGGATGTCGAGGACTGGCCGCCAGACAACATCGAGGATCTCGCCAAGAAATTCGAAGACGCGTTCTAAGCGCGCTCACAAATGCCCGCGCAGGCGGGGACAATCTGGGCATGCCGCCCCAAGGAGAGGGCCCCGCACGCATGGGGCCCCAGACAAAGCATAAACGAATAGAGGAACAGAAAAATGCGTCACGCCAGAGGATACCGCCGCCTAAACCGAACCCATGAGCACCGCAAGGCGCTTTGGGCGAACATGGCCGGCTCGCTCATCGAACATGAGCAAATCAAGACAACCTTGCCCAAGGCCAAGGAACTGCGCCCGATCGTGGAAAAGCTGATCACGCTTGCCAAGCGCGGTGATCTGCATGCCCGTCGCCAGGCCGCGGCCAAGCTGAAGGAAGACCAGTACGTCACCAAACTCTTTGACGTGCTGGGCCCGCGCTACAAGGACCGTCAGGGTGGTTACATCCGCGTTCTGAAGGCTGGCTTCCGGTATGGTGACATGGCCCCGATGGCGATCATCGAATTCGTCGATCGCGATCGCGACGCGAAGGGCGCGGCTGACAAGGCCCGCGTTGCTGCCGAAGAGATTGCTGACGAATAAGGTCGGGCAAATAGACGAATATCGAAACCCCTGCCTTGGCGGGGGTTTTTCTTTTGCTGCCCCCTCTGATCTTGCACCAAAACCACGAGCCGCTCATATCTGTGACATGAAACATCTGATTGCGCTGTTCATGGCTCTGGCCCTGATGGTCCCGGCACATGCCGAAACGCGCGTGCCGCAAAGCGCGGCCGAGATATCGCTGGGATTTGCGCCGCTGGTGAAAGAGGCCGCGCCGGCCGTCGTCAACATCTATGCCAAGCGCGTCACCCAAGCGCGGCGCACGCCGTTCTTTGATGACCCGTTCTTTCAAAGGTTCTTTGAAGGCTTCGGAGATGTGCAGCCCCGCGTTCAGAACTCTCTCGGCTCAGGCGTAATCCTCAGCCGTGACGGATTCGTCGTCTCGAACTACCACGTGGTCGGCATGGCAACGGATGTCCGTGTGGTGCTGAATGACCGACGTGAGTTCAAAGCCGAGGTGCTTTTGGGCGACGAAGAATCCGACCTTGCCATCCTGAAACTGGAAGGGGCGCAAGATCTGCCGCATCTGCAGCTCCGCGACAGCGATACGGTCGAGGTGGGCGAACTGGTTCTGGCCATCGGCAATCCCTTTGGCGTCGGCCAGACCGTATCGAGCGGCATCGTTTCGGGTCTTGCCCGCTCAGGTGGGACAAATGGCGGGGGGCGCGGATACTTCATCCAGACCGATGCGCCGATCAACCCGGGCAATTCCGGAGGGGCGCTCATCGATGTCGCGGGCCGTCTTATCGGGATCAACACACGCATATTGACACGCTCGGGCGGTTCGAACGGGATTGGTTTTGCCATTCCGGCAAACCTGGTTCAGGCCTTCGTCAGGCAGGCCGAGGCCGGCAACGATGACTTCGTTCGGCCCTGGGCCGGGCTAACCGGCCAGGCGGTGGATAGTGACATTGCCGAGATGCTGGGCCTTGACCGTCCCGGCGGGATCATCCTGTCGGCGATCCATCCGCTCAGCCCTTTTGCCGATGATTTCGAGGTTGGCGATGCGATCCTTTCGGCGGGTGGCGTCCCGGTCAATACCCCGCAGGAGATGATGTATCACATGGCGGTGGCGGGCGAGGGTGGCAAGCTGCGCGTTAAACGCCTGCGTGACGGACGGACGTTGGGGCTGACCGTACGCCTGATCGCCGCGCCTGAGGATCCGCCGCGCAACACAATCGTCTTGGGTAACCGGACAGTACTTCCTGGTTTGACTGTTTCCCGTATCAACCCGGCCTTGACGGCTGAAATGCGTCTGCCGATGGCGAGCGAAGGGGTGGTGGTCGAAGACACCGGCCCCTACGCTTCGCGGGTTGGTTTGCGTGCGGGCGATATCCTGATTGAGGTCGCCGGGCGGCAGATCGAGCGGCCGCGTGATGTGCGTGCCGCTTTGTCTCAGGATGCGCGCCGCTACACCATCACGGCGCTTCGCGGCCAGCGTCGTATCTATCTGCGGTTCTGAACTTGGCCGACCTGTTTGAAACCGCGCCACTGCCGGAACCCACTGGACCACGGCCCCTGGCGGATCGCTTGCGACCGACCAGCCTGGCCGAGGTGATCGGTCAGGACCAGCTGCTTGGCCCCGAAGGCCCGCTGCGCGTGATGCTCACCTCCGGTGCGCTTGGGTCGATGATCCTGTGGGGTCCGCCCGGCGTGGGTAAGACCACGATTGCGCGGCTGCTGGCGGATGAGACCGACCTGCATTTCGTCCAGATCAGCGCGATCTTTTCCGGCGTGCCGGATCTTAAGAAAGTGTTCGAAGCGGCCAAGATACGGCGCCAGAACGGTCAGGGCACCCTGTTGTTCGTGGATGAGATCCACCGCTTCAACAAGGCGCAACAGGATGGGTTTCTGCCGCATATGGAGGATGGAACGATCCTGCTGGTCGGGGCTACGACCGAGAACCCATCGTTCGAGTTGAACGCTGCCGTGCTGAGCCGCGCGCAGGTGCTTGTGCTCGAACGCCTCGACCAGGATGCGCTTGAACAGCTGGCATCGCGGGCGGAAGCATCACTGGATCAGTCCCTGCCGGTAACAAAGGCGGCGCGCGAGGCTCTGATCGAGATGGCGGACGGTGATGGCAGGGCGTTGCTCAACCTCGTCGAACAAGTCGCATCATGGTCGGTCGACAGCCCACTGGACAGCGACGCCCTGCAAGTCCGCCTCATGCGCCGCGCAGCCCAATATGACAAATCGGGGGATGCGCATTACAACCTGATTTCGGCTTTGCACAAATCGGTGCGCGGATCTGATCCGGATGCGGCACTTTACTGGTTTGCGAGGATGCTGGAGGGGGGCGAAGACCCCCGGTATCTCGCCCGCCGCATCACGCGGATGGCGGTTGAAGATATCGGGCTGGCAGATCCTCAGGCCCAGGCCATTTGCCTACAAGGCTGGCAAACCTACGAGCGGCTTGGCAGCCCGGAGGGCGAATTGGCCCTGGCCCAGGCACTGATCTATCTCGCCCTCGCGCCGAAATCGAACGCGGCATACGTGGCCTATAAAGGCGCACGAGGATCGGCACGCAAGACCGGATCCGAACCGCCGCCCAAACACATCCTGAACGCACCGACACAGATGATGAAGGATCAGGGATACGGCGCGGGCTATGCGTACGATCACGACGCTGAAGATGGGTTTTCAGGGCAGAACTACTTTCCGGACGGCATCCCGCGCGAGGTGTTTTACCAACCGGTCGAGCGTGGTTTCGAGCGTGAATTGCACAAGCGCCTGGACTATTTCGTTAAACTTCGCGCCAAACGGTCAACTTGACATCGGAAGGTGGGGGCGCGACAGACCGCGCATGATTTCAACCCTTTCACTCGTGGCGATCGGAGGAGCCTTGGGCGCCTCGCTTCGGTATCTTGCCGGGGTCGTGATGCTGCGTTGGTTCGGACCCACGGAATTCCCTCTTGGGATCATCACCGTGAACATCCTAGGTTCATTTCTGATGGGCGTGTTCATCGTTACAGCGGCGCAAAAGGGCCTTGCCCACTACAATCCGCTGATCGCGGTTGGGCTGCTGGGTGGTTTTACGACGTTTTCGTCATTCTCGCTCGAGACGCTTAACCTGTTCGAAAGGGGGGCTTTTGCGCTTGCCCTTGCCTATGTCGGCGCGTCAGTCGTGCTTTCGCTGCTTGCCATCGCCTGCGGTCTTTGGGCAGCACGGAGCTTTTTCGCATGAGCGGTGTGCAGGTCCTGACGGTAGAGGCTGGTGAAGGCGACCAGCGGCTTGATCGCTGGATCAAGCGCCGCTTTCCGCATGTGTCGCAAGGCCGGATCGAAAAGATGTGCCGCAAGGGCGAATGCCGGGTGGATGGCGGCCGGGTCAAAGCGTCGACGCGGGTCGAAGAGGGGCAACAGGTTCGTGTGCCGCCACTGCCCGCGCAGGAAGCGCCCGCACCGGCCCGGCCCCGCGTGTCCGAAACCGATGCCAAGATGATCCAGTCCTGCGTCATTTACCGTGACGATCACGTGCTGGCCCTGAACAAGCCGCCGGGTCTGCCGGTGCAGGGCGGTTCGGGGCAAAGCCGCCATGTGGACGGTCTGGCCGAGGCGCTGATGTTCGGCCTCGATGAAAAACCACGCCTCGTACATCGGCTTGACAAGGATACGTCCGGCGTTCTGATCATGGCGCGCACCCGGGCCATCGCGGCGGCTCTGACCGCCAGCTTCCGCCACCGCGAAGCGCGCAAGATCTATTGGGCCGCCGTTGCGGGTGTGCCTCATCCGAAGAACGGGACCATCAAGTACGGGCTGGTCAAGGCGCCGGGACGCGGAGCACAGGGCGAGGGTGAAAAGATGCGATGCATTCATCCGCGCGATATCGACAGCGTCGAAGGCGCGAAACGGGCCATCACCGACTACAGCACGCTCACGGGGGTCGCGAAACGATGCGCGTGGGTCGCGCTTGTTCCCGTGACGGGTCGTACCCATCAGCTGCGCGCGCATATGGCCGAGATCGGCCATCCGATCATCGGAGACGGCAAGTACGGCGGTTCCGGACAGGAAAATCTTGGCGATGGCTGGGGTGCGGGTCTTGGGGGCGAGCTCAGCCGAAAGCTGCACCTGCATGCGCGTTCATTGCGTCTTGAGCACCCGGTGACCAAGACGACCCTGACGCTGACCGCCCCGCTGCCTAACCACATGCGGCGCACATGGGACACGTTCCAGTGGGTTGAGGCCGACGTGCCGGCCGATCCGTTCGAGGAGGGATGGGCATGAGCGATCTGCGTCTCGTGATGTTTGATGTGGACGGTACCCTTGTCGATAGTCAGGCCGATATCATCGCGAGCATGCATGCAGCTTTCGGCGCGGCTGATCTTGCCCCGCCTGAAAGGTCCGAGATTTTGTCGATCGTTGGTCTGTCGCTGCCTAAGGTGATGGAAGCGCTGGCCCGGGATGCGGGTGCCGCCACGCACGCGCTGATGGTCGAGGCCTACAAGGATGCATATACGGAGCAGAGGCAAAGCATGGGCGCGGCGGCGTCATCGCCTCTTTATCCCGGTGCGCTGGAGGCTCTGAATGCGCTGAACGGTCAAGATGATACTCTCATCGGCGTTGCCACCGGAAAATCCCGGCGCGGCCTCGACCACCTGCTTGAGGCGCACGATCTGGCCCGTTTCTTTGTCACGCAGCAGGTTGCCGACCATCACCCTTCGAAACCGCATCCATCAATGTTGCTGACAGCAATGGTCGAAACCGGGATCGACCCGGAGAATTGCATCATGATCGGCGACACCCGCTTTGATCTTGAGATGGCCAAATCAGCCGGTGTGGCGTTTGTTGGGGTGCCGTGGGGCTATCATCCCGCCGAGCAGTTGACCGGCGCGCATGCAATCATTGAACGGTTCGACGACCTGCCCTCGGTTCTCGACAGCATTTGGGGGCGCGGCGCATGAGCGAATGGTCACTCAAGCGGTTCTGGACAGCAACCGAGATCGGAGCCAGTGATACTGGTTTTCTGGTCACGCTGGATGGCAGGCGGGTCAAGACCCCTGCCAAGGCCGACCTCGTCCTGCCGACCCGCGCTATGGCCGAGGCGGTGGCGGCGGAATGGGATGCACAGGACGGGCAGGTTAACCCGCTGACGATGCCGTTCACTCGCAGCGCCAACGCCGCCATCGACAAGGTGCGGCAACAGCACGAAGAGGTCGCCGCCCTGATCTCGGACTACGCAGACAGCGACCTACTGTGCTATCGGGCAAACCGCCCCGCATCACTGGTGGCGCTTCAGGCCGAACGCTGGGACCCGATGCTCGACTGGGCCGAGGGGGCATTGGCTGCTCGCCTTCAGATCCGCACCGGGCTGATGCTTGAAGCCCAGGATCCGGGCGTGTTGGCACGGCTGCGCGACCGGACGCGCGCGATGTCAGAGTTCGAGTTGGCCGCCTTCCACGATCTGGTCGGCTTGAGCGGGTCGATCATCATCGGATTTGCCGTCGCCCTGGACGAGATTGACGCCGAAACGGGGTGGGGTTTATCCCGGCTGGACGAGATTTGGCAGGCCGAGCAATGGGGCCGTGATGAAGAGGCCGAAGAGGTCGCCAGTCAAAAGGGCAAATCCTTTGTCCACGCCAAGGCTTTCTTTGATGTTTCAAGGCAAAGCTGACGTTAGGCCAACTTTGATCAATTGCGGGCAACGCGCCTGTTGGCCGTCATTTTCAGTGATCACATACTTGACGTTTTGCGATGAATCCGCCCAGAGTATCGGCCATTGGACGGGGATAACCCGCCCGTCACCACATCCGGTGTTCTTTCGCCGGACGTAGCGCCAAAAAATGGCGACAAACAGGAAGAGGTAAGCATGAAAAAATCCGTAATCTTTGGCGCGCTGACTGCCGCCGGCCTGGCCGCTGGTGCCGCAGCAGCCGGCACGCTGGACGACGTGAAGGCACGCGGCAAGCTGAATTGCGGCGTAACGACCGGTCTCGTCGGCTTTGCTGCGCCGGATGCGAACGGTGAGTGGAAAGGTTTCGATGTCGCAGTCTGTCGCGCCGTCGCGGCCGCTGTACTCAGCGATCCGATGGCTGTCGAATTCGTTCCGACAACTGGTAAAACCCGCTTTACTGCGCTTGCGTCCGGCGAAATCGACATGCTCGCGCGGAACACCACGTGGACCTTCAGCCGCGACGTCGACCTCAAGTTCACCTTCGTCGGTGTGAACTACTACGACGGTCAGGGCTTTATGGTCCCGAAAGAGCTGGGCGTTTCTTCGGCCAAGGAACTCGACGGCGCCACGGTCTGCATCCAGACCGGCACCACGACCGAGCTGAACCTGGCGGATTTCTTCCGCTCCAACAACATCAGCTATGAGCCGGTTCCGATCGAAACCAACGCCGAAGCGCAACAGCAGTATCTGGCTGGCGCATGCGACGTCTACACGACAGACGCATCCGGTCTTGCCGCGACACGGGCAACGTTCGAAGCACCGGGCGATCACGTTCTGCTGCCTGAAATCATCTCGAAAGAGCCGCTTGGCCCGCTCGTCCGTCACGGCGATAACGAATGGGGTGACGTGGTGCGCTGGTCGCTGAACGCGCTGATCTCGGCCGAAGAGCTGGGCATCACGTCGACCAACATCGAAGAGCTTTCAGGCGGCACCAACAACCCGGAAATCAACCGTATCCTCGGCACAGAGGGCACGCTGGGTGAGATGCTGGGCCTCGACGCCGATTGGGCGAAGCGCGCAATCGCATCCGAAGGCAACTACGGCGAGATCTTTGAAAAGAACATCGGTGAAGCAACACCGATCGGCCTTGCCCGCGGTCTAAACGCACAATGGACCGACGGCGGCCTGATCTACTCGCCACCGTTCCGGTAAAAAACCAACAGGAGAGGGCGCAGACATACCAGTCTGCGCCCTTTTCCTATCGACATAATCTATCCGGTCCCAGGTAGCGGGGATAAACCTCGCCGGAGGAAAGGGCCGGAAGCCAACAGGGGGCGTCATCGCATGACGACACTGACCGACCCACCGACGCAGTCGTTCCAGCTTTCTCAGCTTATCAACGACACGCGATACCGGTCCTACACATTTCAATTCATTGCTCTGCTGCTGCTTATCGCCGGGATCGCCTATCTGGGCTCGAACCTGGCGCGGAACCTGGCCGCGGCCGGGTTAAACATTTCTTACGATTTTCTGGGTGAGCCTGCAGGTTACGACATCAACCAGCGGCCCATCGAATATACCAGCCAGTCAACTCATGCTCGGGCGTCGATCGTCGGTATTCTCAATACGCTCATCGTCGCGTTCCTGGGCTGTGTTACGGCCACGATCCTCGGCGTGATCGCAGGGGTTCTGCGCCTGTCCAAGAACTGGATCGTCGCCAAGCTTATGGCAGTCTACGTCGAGGCGTTTCGCAATGTCCCCGTCCTGATCTGGATTATCATCATCTTTACGATCATGACGGCTGCGCTGCCCGGACCGCGCGAGTTCAGGGGCGACAACGCGACGGCGTCCATGCTCTTTGACATGTTCGCGTTTACCAATCGCGGCGTCTATGTACCCGCGCCGGTCTTCCAGAACGCCCTTGGCGGCTCGCAAGGTCTGAGTGCGCTGCTCATTATCGCGGTGCTCGTTGCCTCGTTCTTCGGTGCCAAGGCCGTTGGGTCCTGGGCCACACGTGTTCAGGAGGCCACGGGCGATCGTCCGACGACCTGGTACATGACGCTTGGCATCTGGTTTGTGCCTCTCATTATCGTCCTCTTCGCGCTCGGCCTTACATGGGATGTTCCGGCATTGCGGGGCTTTAACTTTCAGGGCGGCCTGCAGATCCGCGGCTCTCTGATCGCGCTCTGGTTTGCCCTCGCCATCTACACGGGGGCGTTCATCGCCGAAAACGTGCGTGCGGGTATCCAGGCCATCAGCAAGGGCCAGACCGAGGCTGCTGCCTCGTTAGGCCTGCGTCCGGGGCGGATCATGAACCTTGTCATCCTGCCCCAGGCGCTGCGGGTCATCATCCCGCCGCTGATCTCGCAATACCTGAACCTGACCAAGAACTCATCGCTCGCGATCGCGGTCGGATATATGGATGTGACCGGTACTCTGGGTGGCATCACCCTGAACCAGACGGGCCGGGCGATTGAGACGATCCTGCTCTTGATGCTGTTCTATCTGACGATCTCGCTCAGCATCTCGGCGATCATGAACGTCTACAACAATTCCATTAGGCTGAAGGAGCGCTGATATGACTGACGTGCGTTCTCAAATCGGCTTTGTACGCGAAACCAGCCTGCCCCCAATGGCCCCACCCGTCTCTGAGGCGGGCTTGATCAAGTGGATACGCCAAAACCTATTCTCGGGCTGGCTGAATTCGGTCCTGACGGTTCTGTCCCTCTTGGCGATCTACTGGTTGCTGGTCGGGGTGATGCCCTGGGTCATGAACGGTATCTGGTATTCCAACAGCCTGGCAGGGTGCCGCGAGGCGCTGGCAGGCAAAACCGGGGCGTGTTTTGCGGTCCTGACGGAACGCTGGAACCAGCTGATCTTTGGCTTCAAGTACCCGACCGATCTTTATTGGCGTCCGGCACTGGCGTTTATTCTGCTGTTTGCGGCTGCCGCACCGGTCATGTTCTTTGATCTGCCGCGCAAGCTGCTGCTGTTCACTGCGCTATACCCCTTTATCGCCTTCTACCTGATCTGGGGTGGCACGATCTGGTCACCGATCGTCGCGTTGCTGGGCTTTGTCGCCGGCTATTTCGCGTTCCAGCGTCTGGTCAAGGAAAGCTTTGCGCTCGGGTCCCTCGGTGCTGTGCTGAGCGCGGTGATCGTCTGGTGGCTTGGCGGTTATCTGGCCGACATTCTGGCCGCCGATCAGCCTGCGCTGCGCGCGGTCGCGTCCCGCGACATGGGTGGCTTTATGCTGAACATGATCCTGGGCGTGGTTTGCGTTTCGCTTTCGCTGCCGCTGGGCATTCTGCTCGCCCTTGGGCGGCAGTCGGACATGCCGCTGATCAAGGGGATCTGCGTTGTCTTCATCGAATTCATCCGGGGTGTGCCGCTGATCACGCTGCTTTTCGTGGCGAACGTGGTGCTGGCATACTTCCTGCCTCCGGGGACGACATTCGACCTGATCCTGCGGGTGATCATCATGATCACGATGTTCTCGGCGGCCTACATCGCCGAGGTGATCCGGGGTGGCCTCGCTGCCCTGCCACGCGGGCAGTATGAGGCGGCCGACAGTCTGGGCCTCGATTATCCTCAGGCGATGCGGCTGATCATCCTGCCACAGGCGCTGAAGATCTCGATCCCTGGCATCGTGAACGTGGCCGTGGGCCTGTTCAAGGATACCGTGCTCGTCTCGGTCATCTCGATGTTCGACCTACTGGGCATGATCCGCGGGCCGATCCTCGCCTCGACGGAATGGAACGGGGTTTACTGGGAGCTGTTCCTGTTCGCCTCTGTCCTGTTCTTCATCGTCTGCTACGGCATCTCGCAATACTCACAGTGGCTCGAGCGTCGCCTCGCCACCGATCACCGTTAAGGAGCGTCTCATGACCAATCCACAACAAATGAAGGTCTCTGACGAAGTCGCGATCACCATCGAGGCTATGAACAAGTGGTACGGATCGTTTCACGTACTGCGTGACATCAACCTGACCGTTTACCAGGGCGAGCGGATCGTGATCTGCGGGCCGTCCGGTTCGGGTAAGTCCACGCTGATCCGTTGCATCAACGCGCTGGAGGAGCATCAGCAGGGCCTGATCGAGGTCGATGGCATCGTGCTGTCCTCCGACCTCAAGAACATCGACAAGATCCGGTCAGAGGTCGGTATGTGCTTTCAGCACTTCAACCTCTTTCCGCATCTGACGATCCTCGAGAACTGCACGCTGGCCCCGATCTGGGTGCGCAAGATCCCCAAGAAGGAAGCCGAGGAGACGGCGATGCATTTCCTCGAAAAGGTCAAGATCCCGGATCAGGCTGACAAGTATCCCGGCCAGCTCTCGGGTGGTCAGCAGCAGCGGGTGGCGATCGCGCGGTCACTGTGCATGCGCCCCCGGATCATGCTCTTCGACGAACCAACATCGGCTCTTGACCCCGAGATGATCAAAGAGGTGCTCGACACCATGATCGAGCTGGCCGAAGAAGGCATGACCATGCTGTGCGTCACGCACGAGATGGGCTTTGCCCGTCAGGTGGCCAACCGCGTCATATTCATGGACGAGGGCCAGATCGTGGAACAGAACGAACCCGAGGCGTTCTTCAACAATCCGCAATCACCCCGCACGCAGCTGTTCCTTAGCCAAATCCTGGGACACTAACCGCCGAGCAACTCGCGCGGGATCACGAAATCGACTGGCACACCCTGTTGCCAGTCGACATCGGCCCAACAATCATCGACATCGAAGCGCAGGACCAGCGTCGCGCCGGTCGGATAGTCCCAGAACCGGGGATGGTCGACCG
>CAWUIQ010000051.1:0-22713 GCA_963922565.1 uncultured Rhodobacterales bacterium | reverse complement strand
GGTGGCGTGCCGGTGAACGCTGGTCGATACCAGCGGGCAGCGACCGCATCTCGGCGACCTGGTCGGTCACTTTCTGACCCATCAGGTGCCCGCCGAGGCCGACCTTGCAGCCCTGCCCGATGAAGAATTCGCAACCATCGGCGAGCACCAGATGGTGTGGGTTAAAGCCGTACCGAGACTGAATGCACTGGTAGAACCATTTGGAGCTATAACGCCGCTCATCCGGGATCATCCCGCCTTCGCCGGAACATGTCGCCGTGCCGGCCATCGTTGCCCCGCGCGCGAGCGCCGTCTTCGCCTCATAGCTTAGGGCGCCAAAGCTCATACCGGTGATGTAAACAGGGATGTCAAGCTCAAGCGGCCTTTTCGCACGTGGACCAATGACCGTTTTTGTCTCGCATTTCTCACGATAGCCCTCGATCACGAAGCGGGTCAAAGTGCCCGGCAAAAACGTCAGGTCATCCCAGTGCGGAATCTTCTTGAAAAGCGAAAAGCCCCGCATCCGATAACGGCCGAGTTCGGACTTGATATGGATGTCGTCCATGACCCGTGGCGGGAAGATGAAGCTGTCACCGATCCGATTGACATCGCGGTCCAGCTTTTTCTTGGTGGGTGGTGTACCATCAGGCATTCATTATTCCTTTCAAAGGGTTGCCGGGCATCCCTCATAACGAGGGCCGTCCCTTAGAGGATCAGTTTCTTTTCGTTGGGTTCGAGATTGTCGTAGTTCCAGAGCTGTTTGCCCGCGACCACCTTGGTGAAGTGATCGACGCCGTTGTCGGGCATCAGCCCGTATTGGGTCAGCTTCCGGGTCAACCACGCCTTGTCGAGGTCGGTGAGTTCGGCCTCGACCGCGTCAACACCGCAGGATTTGATCTCGCCGCCGACATAGATCGTGCCATCGTACATGGAGTCGCCAAGGTTCTTGCCGGCATTCCCGCACACCACCATGCGCCCGCGTTGCATCATAAAGCCCGAGAGCGCGCCGGTATCACCTCCCACGATGATCGTACCGCCTTTCATGTCGATGCCGGTGCGCGAACCGACCGAACCCCTGCAAACCAGATCACCGCCGCGAATGGCCGCGCCAAAGGTCGAACCGGCGTTCTTTTCAATCACCACCGTGCCCGACATCATGTTTTCGCCGCACGACCAGCCAACGCGACCATTGATGCGCACATTGGGTCCGTCGATCAGACCCACGGCAAAATAGCCGGTCGAGCCTTCGATGATCAGGTTGAGCTTGTTCAGGATCCCGACGCCCAGACTGTGCATGCCACGCGGGTTCTTGATGACGATGGAGCCATAGCCCTCGTCCATCAGCGAACGGATGTTCGAATTCACCTCGGTCGCCGTCATGCCGTCACAGTCAAGCTCGGTCCGTTTGTTGAAATCGACATCGGGCGCCCAAGGATAGGCAAAACGCTCTGTCGCGTCCGGATCGAACTCCACGTACATCGACCGGCCCGTCAGCTGGTCCGTCGTCATGCCCAAGGCCTTGACCCGTTCTTCCTGGGTCATCTCCATGAGTTCTGCGTCGCTCAGGCTTGCCATACGCGAACCTCCTCATCATAGGGGTCAGTGGTGTCGATTTCGTGTGGAAGAATGGCGCGGATCGCGACCTCTTCCGAAGCCATGGCGATCAGGTCGTCGCTTTCGTAAAGAACAAGCGGTTTGGCCGCCATCGTATCCTTGGCCATGCCAAGCTGGTCCTTGGTACAGACCAGGTAGGTGAACACGCCGTCAATTTCCTGGATCGACCGGCGCAGACTTTCCTCGAGGGTCACACCGTTGGCCAGATTGTGCGCCGTGTAGACCGCCAGCAATTCGCTGTCGCAATTCGACTGAAACCGGTGGCCCTTGCGCTCCATCTCGCGGCGCATGATCCAGTAGTTGGTGATCTGGCCGTTATGCACGACGCTGATATCGTTGTAGGGAAACGCCCAGTACGGATGCGCCGATTTGATGTCGACATCCGACTCGGTAGCCATCCGGGTGTGCCCGATGCCGTGGGTGCCAGTGAAATCATCAAGCCCGTAGGCGCCCGCCACATCCGATGCATCGCCCAGATCCTTGATCAGCTCCAGGCCGTTGCCCATCGAAAGGATCTCGGTGCCCTTGTCTTCTTCGATGTGCTCGGCCATTGCGGGTGTATCGCCATCATGGGTCAGAACATACCGCAGCGCATGTTCCACCGGGGCATCTTTGGATATCACCTTTGCACCGTGCTCTTCGAGGATCGAATCCACCCGCGCGATACGGTCCTGCATAAGCTTGGACGCGCCGTGGCCAATGGCGCGATCCTCGGCCTCGGCGACCTTGATCCGCATGATGTATTCCTTGGGATCACGCCCCTCGGAATAGACCGCATAGCCGGTACTGTCCGGTCCGCGGTGCTTGAGCGCCTGGAGCATTGCGGTCATTTCACCGCCGACATTGCTCGATTTGCCCTTGTGAATAATTCCAGCGATTCCGCACATCCAGTGCGCCCTCCTCAAATCCAAGTGGTGTTGTAGGCAGAACCTTCGCCCCGCCCAAAGCGCGAGTACTTTACGGCAAGCACTCCATGTAGGTCTCGTTGTCCCACTCGGTCACCGTGGACATGAAGCGGGCAAACTCGTCGCGCTTGTATTCGTCGTAGAGGCGATACATCTCGCCCGGCATGCCTTTCTTGACGACCTCGTTATTTGCGAGGTGATCCAGCGCTTCACCCAGAGACATTGGCAGTTTCTTGACGTCTTTACCTTCGGCCATCGCCTCGTAGATGTTGCGCTCTTCCGGTGCGCCGGGATTGAGATTGTTAACAAGCCCGTCATCCATCGCGGCCAGAAGAGTGGAGCCCATGATATAGGGGTTCACCATCGAGTCGACCGAACGGTATTCGAACCGCCCCGGTGCCGAAACACGCAGACCGGTTGTCCGGTTCTGGAAACCCCAATCCGCAAAGACCGGCGCCCAGAACCCTGTGTCCCAGAGACGACGGTAGGAGTTCACGGTGGAACAGCCGATTGCAGTCAATGCTTGCAGGTGGGTCACCACGCCGCCGATCGCCTTGAGGCCTTCCTTGCCGGGCATCTGCGGGTCGTCCGTGTCGGGCATGAAGGTGTTCTCACCACCCTTCACGTACATGTAGTTTTCCTTCATGCCGGGCAGATCGTCGGGATCGTTGCCGGTTGGCACGAATTCATCCTCGCCACCGGACCAAAGGCTCATGTTGTGGTGGCAGCCGCTAGCGGATACCCCCATGAACGGTTTCGTCATGAAGCAGGCAAATATTCCGTTTTCACGTGCAACCTGAGCACAAATCTGGCGGTACGTTGTCAGACGGTCCGCGTTACGCAGCACGTCGTCGAACATCCAGTTCAGCTCGAGCTGCCCCGGCGCGTCCTCGTGATCGCCCTGGATCATGTCGAGACCCATCTGGCGCGCATAGCGGATCACCTGCATCGAAACGGGGCGCAGCGATTCAAACTGGTCGATATGATAGCAGTATGGCTTGGAGTAACCGGGGCCCGGCTTGCCGTTTTCGTCGAACTTGAGCCACATCATCTCGGGCTCGGTGCCGATGCGCAGCTTGGTGCCGTGTTTCTTGGTGAATTCATCGTGCAGTCGGCGCAGGTTGCCGCGGCAATCCGCTGTCAGATAGCTGCCGGGATCTTCCTTTTCCTCACGATTGCGGAACAGCGTGCAGTAAAACCGGCCAATCGTCGGGGCCCAGGGCAGCTGCATGAATGTCTCGGGCTCAGGGATGCCAACCAGTTCTGCGGCTTCCGGTCCGTAGCCAAGGTAGTTGCCAGCCCGGTCAGTGAAAAGATTGACCGTGGCGCCGTAAACCAGCTGAAAGCCCTTTTTGGCAACGCTTTCCCAGTGATCGGCCGGGATGCCCTTGCCCATAATCTTGCCGGTGACCGACACAAACTGCAGATACAGATACTCGATGCCCTTCGCATCGATCATCGCGCGCACTTGTTTGATTTTTTCGTCGCGTCCGGGTGCGTCTACAAACCGTTCTAGATCTGTGGGCAATGTGATTACTCCTTGCTGGTCTTCCTCAGAGTGCTCTTTCGGCGCTCTTTCAAATTGTGCGGGATCTGAGGTATTTTACATCCTCAACTCCATGGATATGGGCTGTTGGAAACGGGGTGCAGTTCGCCCTTGGCGAAGCGGTCAAAGCGGAATGGTTCCAGCAGGTCCTGCCGTTCCCCCAGAACTTCATCGGCAATCAGGTGCCCGACGCCGATCATTTTCCAGCCGTGATTGCTGTCCGCAATGACCGTAACGTTTTCACGGAAGTGATCGAATATGGGGAAGCTGTCAGCCGTAAAGCACCCGATGCCGCCACTGGCTTCCTTGTGGTACTTGGGCATCATGCCTTCGTAGCGTGCCTGACAATGTGCAAGTGCGCTAACCCACATATGAGCAAATTCGGGCGACGACACGAATTCCGGCGATGAAGGACCGTACGGGTCGATCTGTACCTCATCGACAGGTGTTTCGACCTTGTAGGGCGACGCGCCACCCTGAATGCCGCCAAAGTGCCAGTCGGGCTTGTAGTAGATGCCCCACATCTCTTCGGTGATGGTTGACCCGTCGACCGTGGATTTCAGTGCGGCATCGGTATCGACATGGATGACCGGCGCGAGTGAGCCGTCGTCAGCCCGGCCAAGATCCGGGTCCACGTTCAAAACACCTTCTTCGAGTTGCCAGAACCGCCACATGTCCACATTCTCGTGAACGTCACCCTGCAAGTCCTTGACCGTGATCTGACTTGGCAGATCGAGCATTGACCAGAAATCGCGAACCCACGGCCCGGCCCCGATAATCACACGCTCGCAGCTGATCGTGCCCTTGTTCGTCTCGACCGCCCGTACAGCGCCCGACCCGTTCATCGCCTCAAAGCCGGTGACTTCGACGCCAGTGATGATGCGCACGCCCAGCTCTTCGACCTTCTTGGCCAGCGCGTACATTGCCTTGGTCTGGTTCGAGAACCCGCCGCGCTTTTCGTGCAGCACCGACGTGATGTTTTGCGCCTGCCAATCACCGAAATAGCCGCGCATATAAGAGGTGCAGGCGTTCTCGCCTTCAATAAAGACGCTCTCGTATCCGATCGCTTGTTGCTGGGCGAATATCGATCCCACGTCGTCGCGCATGCTTTCCGACGAAATCTGCATGTATCCGACAGGGTGATATGACAGGCCTTCAGGATCGCTTTCCCAGACGTCGACCGAATGCGCCATCAGCTTTCGCATCGCGGGCTGGAAATAGTTGTTCCGCACCACCCCGCAGGCAATGCCGGATGCGCCTGCCGCAATACCCGATTTGTCGAGAATGACGATACGGCCCTCGACCTCTTCGCCGCGCTCCTTCAGCCGTTCGGCTAGCTTCCACGCTGTAGAAACACCGTGAATCCCTGCTCCGATTATCACGAAGTCTGCGTGCTGTGGGAAAGCCACCTGACACCTCACTTTATGTCCGTCTTCATATACTGTGAGCCGCGCTCTGAACCAAAAGCAACCATTTTTTGATCCAATACTTGCATTTTGGCCCTAGACTGATCAAACTGGATCAAAATTGGTTTGAAAGCGTGATCAAATGGGCAGGCGAAGTTTCTCAGACGTGGCAACTGAAATCCGGCGCTCCATCGAAAGTGGTGCGTTTCAGCGATTCGAGCGCCTGCCACCATCGCGAACACTGGCGCAGGATCTTGGCGTGGCCCGCAACACGCTCAGGGACGCTTTGTTTCAGCTCGAAAAGGAAGGCCTGCTTGAAACGCGACCGGGCAGCGGCACCTATGTAACCGCTCCGAAACAGGAGGCTATTCCCTCGGCCGTCGAAGAGGCCACACCGCTCGAACTCATTGATGCCCGGTTTGCACTGGAACCGCATATCTGTCGTCTGTGCGTATTGCACAGTCGGCGCGAAGATTTCGAAGTACTCGATGCGCTTTGCACGCGGATGGAGTCATCCCTGGATGACCCGATCGGCTTTGCCGAGGCGGACACGGATTTCCACGGGGCATTGGCATCATCGACGCGAAACAATCTGCTGATCTGGCTGATAGGTCAGATCAACACGGTCCGCTCTTTGGACGAATGGACGCGAATGCGGCACCTGACGCTGGATGAACAGATCATCCGCCAATACAACGCGCAACACCGCGAAGTTCTGAATGCGCTGCGATCGCGCGAGCCGGAACGTGCCGCAGTCAAAATGAAAGAACATCTCGAAACAGCCCGCATGTCTCTCATGCGAGCTGCCGAGGCTTGAATTGTCCCCGCGTTGGTACCTGGCCGTTGTCACGTCGGCAATGCTGGCCTTGCCGGCACTCGCTTCAAACTGCGTGGTGATCGAAAGGATCGACGGGTATGCGAGCGCCAAGGCCGCGCCGCTAGATGCGACCTGCACCACATTTCTCACAGAAACCACCAAGACCGGCGTATCATGCCACTGGGTCTTTGACTTTCGCGATGCCGAGGCGCGCGCTTTCGCGGCGGACATCTGGGACACATTGAAGGTCTGTCGAGACGGCGCATCGCTGGAAGAAGATCAGCGGGTCAACCACCCCGACAGCTATGATTTGCAATCATGGCGAACGGGCGAAGGGATCTACTCGATTTCGATCAAGGACAAAGGCGCACTCAACCAGACATTTGTCTTCCTGCGCCTCGAAGCGAACTAGTCTAGGCCTGCGCCGAGGTCTGCATCCAGTTGATGTAAAGCCGCTCCGCCATCGCATTGAATTCATCAAGCTGGTTTGACACGTCCTCAGCCAGCCTGTCGGTCGCCCCTTGGCCCATTGCCCGTTCCAGCGCGGATTTATACTCCGGGATCGCCGCCCAATTGGTGACCGTATCGGCTTCGATCTCAATGTGAAACTGCGCAGAATAGGCGCGCGTTCCCCACTTCATGGCCTGCACAGCACAGTCCGGCGAGGTCACAAGACAGGTCGCGCCGACCGGCATTTGCTTGATCTCTGCGGAATGCCATTGGAGGCATGAAAAGCGTTCCGGCAGGCCATCAAGGATGACGCCAGATGCGCCCTCTTCGGTCAACTGAACATCCATCACCCCGATCTCGGGCACCTCTGACGGGCCGACCGTGCCGCCAAGGGCTTCTGCAAGAAGTTGATGGCCCAGACACAGCCCGAGAAAGGGCAACCCGCGCGCCTCGACCGCTTCCCGGATAAAGGCTTTTTCCTCAACGAGCCAGGGATGCTGATCTTCCTGCCAGACGTCCATCGGGCCGCCCATGACCCACAGGCCGTCGTACCCGTCCAACGGTGGCAGCGCCTCGCCCTTGTCCAATTCGACGGCATCATAGCTGTGACCGTCCTCTTCCAGGAAATTACGGAAGATGCCCGGATGCTCCACTTCAGCATGTTGCAGGACGAGTAGTTTCATATGCGATACCTCACGGGGTTGGACATCAGGACATGGTCGGTTCGATCGCTGATCGATCCGCACGGGGGCGTATGCCAAAGCGATCCTGATAGGCGTTGGAAAAGTGCCCGGCATTGGCAAAACCTGTCGCCTCAGAAATTTCACCCAGGCTCATCGCCGTAGACCGGACCAACCGCCGTGCTGTGTCAAGCCTGATATCCCGGTAATAGCCCATGACGCTCTGCCCGAATGCCCTGTCGAAAAGCCGGTTCAGGTGGCGCGTCGAAACCTGAGTGATCATCGACAATTGTTGCAGGCTGAGCGGATCGCCGACATGGCTTTCCATCGACGCAACCGCCTCTTGTACATGTGCCGAATGCGAGCCGATCCGTTCGGCGATCCCGCCCCGCTGCGGAGCCGACGCGCCACGAATATCCGTATGCAGAAACCAATCACTGACCAGACGCGCGAACACGCTGCCGTGGTGGCTGGCGATGAGGGCACACATCAGGTCAAGGGGGGCGGTACCGCCGCCACACGTGACCCGGTCCCGGTCAATAACATAGAGCCGTCGTTCGATCAGCAGATCCGGGAACATATCCGCCAAAGCACCTGCGTGTTCCCAATGCACGGCAAGCCGCCGCCCCGATAAGAGACCAGCGTTGGCCAGCACCACTGCCCCACCGGACACCCCGCCGATCCGAACACCGCGTCGCGCGAGCTTCCGCAACCATGAAAACACCCGTTCATCCTGAACAGCGAATGGATCACCCCCGGCGACGACCAGCATCAGATCGACGTCAGCAACGGCCCCAACGCGCCGCGCGCTACGCACCGATGCCGCGCCTGAGCTCTGTATCTGCTCGATGTCACCAAAGTGAACGACCTCGTAGAGCGGATGACGTGACAAAAGGTTGGCGGCGCGCAGCGGCTCGACCGTGCAGGAATAGGACATGAGCGCAAAACCGGGGACCGGCAAGATTCCCACGCGATAAGGCGCCGGCTTTGAACCAATATGGTCCAGAAATTGTAACTTATCGTCTGTTTTTTGCATTTATGTGCCAGCACGACAGAATTTAGGGTCAGTTTTGAACCAATTGGCTGGAAATGCAATGCGCTACTCGGCTCTGCGAATTCTCAAGGAAGGCCTGACAGGCAACAAGGGATGGACGCCGGCCTGGCGCACACCGGACCCAAAGGCCGAATATGATATCGTGATCGTCGGCGGCGGCGGCCACGGCCTTGCCACAGCATATTACCTGGCCAAGGAATTCGGCGAACGGAATGTGGCCGTGGTGGAAAAGGGCTGGTTGGGCTCGGGCAATATCGGGCGCAACACAACGATCATCCGCTCCAACTACCTGCTCGAAGGCAACCAGCCATTCTACGAATTCTCGCTCAAGCTCTGGGAGGGGCTGGAGCAGGATTTCAACTACAACGCCATGGTCAGCCAACGCGGCATTCTGAACCTGATCCATTCAGATCCACAACGCGACGCCTTCGTGCGGCGCGGCAATGCGATGCGGCTCTCTGGTGCCGATGCGGAAATTCTCGACCGCGACGGGATCCGCAAGATGTGCCCGTTTCTCGATTTCGACAACGCACGCTTTCCGATTCAGGGAGCGATCTGGCAGCCGCGCGGCGGCACCGTCCGCCACGATGCGGTGGCATGGGGCTATGCGCGCGGCGCGGATGAACGCGGAGTGGACATCATCCAGAACTGCGAAGTGACAGGATTTGTGATGCAAAACGGCGCCTGCCAAGGGGTCGAGACGTCTCGCGGGACGATCCGCGCCAAGAAGGTGGCGGTTTGCGTGGCCGGATCATCGTCTCGGGTGATGGGCCTTGCCGGAATGCGCCTGCCTATCGAAAGTCATGTTCTGCAGGCCTTTGTGTCCGAAGGTCTCAAGCCCGTCATCCCGGGCGTCATAACCTTTGGCGCAGGTCATTTCTATGTCAGCCAGTCTGACAAGGGCGGTCTCGTCTTTGGCGGCGATATCGACGGCTACAACACCTATGCGCAACGCGGGAACCTGCCCGTAGTCGAAGACGTCTGTGAAGGCGGCATGGCGATCATGCCGATGATCGGACGGGCACGCCTTTTGCGCATGTGGGGCGGCGTGATGGACATGTCTATGGATGGCTCACCCTTCATCGACCGCACCCATATCGACGGGCTCTATTTCAACGGCGGTTGGTGCTATGGCGGCTTCAAGGCCACACCGGCATCGGGTTTCTGCTACGCGCATTTGCTGGCCACGGGCAATCCCCACAAAACGGCAACGCACTACCGGCTCGACCGTTTCCGCCGAGGCGCGCCCATCGACGAAAAGGGCCAGGGCGCCCAACCCAACCTGCATTGAGGGGTCTGGCCATGCCACTACACGACAAAATCACCCGACCGGTCGTCGCCAACCTGGCCGAGGATGAACAGACATGATTATCGACCATCCTCTCTTGGGACCGCGGGACGCTGCGGAGTTCGTTGTGAAGGGCGATGCATCGCTCATTGATCGACCGGACGGCATGACGGCAACGGCCGAGGAATTGCACGATTACGCGTATTTGCGGGACAACCCCGCTGGCGAACACCGCGAGCTGTGGTACCACGAACAAGGCGACCGATCTTGGCTGGTCGTGACCCGCAACACGCTGACCCATGCGGTCACAAAGGTCGAACTCGCCCGCGATGTCGCTCGTGCCCGGGGTCGTTCGCGATGACCCAATCACACCGCATCGACGGGGGTCAGATCGACCGGACCCAGACCCTGAAATTCCAATGGAACGAAAAATGGCTCTCGGGCCATCCCGGCGACACGCTGGCTTCGGCACTTTTGGCAAACGGCGTGAAACTGGTGGGTCGATCGTTCAAGTACCACCGGCCCAGAGGGATCTTTTCTGCAGGCTCGGAAGAACCGAACGCCCTGGTGCAGTTGCGCAAGGGCGCCGCGCAAGAGCCAAACACCCGTGCCACGACCGTCGAACTGTTTGATGGGCTCTACGCCACCAGCCAGAACCATCGCGGATCGCTGGAATGGGACCTGATGGCCGCCAATGATCTGCTGGCGCCCTTTCTGAGCGCAGGGTTCTATTACAAGACCTTCATGTGGCCCAAGGCTTTCTGGGAAAAGCTTTACGAGCCAGCAATCCGCGCCTCGGCCGGTTTGGGCCGGCTTTCCGGCAAGGCGGATCCGGACCAATACGACCACGGGTTTTTGCACTGTGATTTGCTGGTGATCGGCGGCGGGCCGACCGGACTTGCAGCAGCACTCGCAGCGGGCCGCGCCGGCGCACGCGTGATTCTTGCAGATGAGGATTTCAGGTTCGGTGGCCGTCTGAACGCGGAAACCTACGAGGTGGCCGGACAATCCGGGCCAAGTTGGGCTGATGCCGCAGTGTCCGAGCTCGCCGCGATGGACAATGTTCGTCTTATGCCGCGCTGCACGGTTTACGGGGCATTCGATCACGGTGTCTACGGCGCGCTTGAACGCAAGACTGATCACCTTGCCTCAAGCGACGGCAAGCCCCGACAGGTCCTATGGCGCATCTACACAAGCCGCACCTTGTTGGCGGCAGGGGCGATCGAACGGTCTATCGCGTTTGGCAACAACGACCGGCCAGGCATCATGCTGGCCGGCGCTGTGCGGACATATGTTAATCGATTTGGCGTGGCGCCGGGGCGCGAGGTTGCAGTCTTTACCAACAATGCGGACGGATTGCGCACCGCAGAGGACCTGCGCGCCAAGGGAATTGAAGTGACCGAGGTCGATGCCCGGAAGGGCGACGTGATCGTCGACACAAAAGGGCGCAGGGGCGTGCATTCGGCGATCTTGTCGAACGGGCGCACGGTCCCGGTGGATTGCATCGCGGTGTCAGGCGGCTGGTCGCCGACCGTCGCATTGACCTGCCATCACCGCGGCAGGCCGGAATGGCGTGACAGCATCGCGGGTTTCGTTCCAGGTGGTGAGCTGCCACCAGGCATGTCTGTCGCCGGGGCCGCCAATGGAACCATGACCCTGGCGGCCTGCCTTGCCGACGGACACGCCAAGGGGGCCGAGATCGCGGCAGACCTCGGCGCAACGGGCGCGACCGGAGACGCGGCAATCGCCAGTGACGAGCAATTCGACATCACGCCCTTCTGGCATGTCTCGCAGTCGCGGGCGCGTGCATGGGTGGACCTGCAAAACGACGTCACCACGAAGGACGTCAAACAATCCCATCAGGAAGGTTTTCGTTCCGTCGAGCACCTCAAGCGCTACACGACCCTTGGTATGGCGACCGATCAGGGCAAGACAGCCAACGTGCTGGGCCTCGCAATCATGGCCGAAACCGCTGGCAAGACTATTGCCGAGACGGGGACCACGATCTTTCGCCCGCCCTATACCCCGGTTTCTATCGGTGCTCTTGCCGGGCGCGCCCGCGGTAAGGATTTTCGCCCCTTCCGCCTGACGCCCAGCCACAAATGGGCCGAAGAGAACGGCGCGGATTTCGTTGAGGCCGGCATGTGGCTGCGGGCACAATGGTTCAAACAGCCGGGCGAAAAAGGTTGGCGCGACAGCGTTGACCGCGAGGCAATGGCGGTGCGCAAGTCGGTCGGTATCTGCGACGTCACCACGCTCGGCAAAATTGACATCCAAGGCCGCGATGCAGCCGAATTTCTGAACCGGATCTATGCAAACCCGTTTCTGAAACTGCCTGTCGGCAAGGTCCGGTACGGCCTCATGCTGCGCGAAGACGGGGTGGCTTACGATGACGGCACCACAGCGCGTCTGTCTGAGAACCACTTTGTCATGACCACCACGACGGCAAACGCAGTCACGGTCTTCCGCAACATGGAGTTTGCGCGTCAGTGTCTTTGGCCCGATCTCGATGTGCACCTGATCTCGACCACGGATGCCTGGGCGCAATTCGCGGTCGCCGGCCCGAACAGTCGCCCGCTGCTGCAAAAAGTCGTCGATGATCTCGACCTGTCGAACGAGGCCTTCGCCTTCATGGCTTGCACGGAATGCACGGTCTTTGATGGAACACCTGCCCGCCTCTTCCGGATCTCGTTCTCGGGGGAACTGGCTTATGAAATTGCGGTGCCCGCGCGTTTCGGTGACAGCATGATGCGCGGACTGATGGCCGCAGGCGAAGAGTTCGGCGTGGTCCCCTACGGCACCGAAGCGCTTGGGGTTCTCCGGATCGAAAAGGGCCACGCTGCAGGGAACGAGCTGAACGGGCAGACCACCGCGCAAAATCTTGGCCTGGGCGGCATGGTCTCAAAAAAGAAAGACGCCATCGGTTCGAAACTATCGGAACGCGCTGAGATGAACCGCGAGGACGACCTGCGCCTGGTCGGATTCAGGCCAAAGGAAAAGTCCGTGCTGCTGACGGCCGGCGCCCATTTCCTGACGCCCGGCGACCCCGAAGACATGGCGCACGATCAGGGCTGGATGACATCTGTCGCCTATTCACCGGAGCTTGGTCACTCCGTCGGTCTTGGCTATCTGAAATCCGGAAACGAACGCATAGGCGAGACGGTTCGGGCGTTTTCGCCGGTACGCAATCAGGATGTCCTGGTTGAGGTTTGCTCACCCCACCACATCGACCCGGAGGGAGAACGTCAACGTGGCTGAGTTCAAGTTTTCCCTATCGGCTGCGCCCCTTCTGGGCGGTGTGGATCTTCGAATTGGTGACAATCAGATCAAGGAACGTGACGACCTCGCGATCGTTTCGGTGGCAACACCCATCGACGGGGAAGAAGCGTTGGCGCAAGCCCTGCAGGATGGCTGGAACCTACCCGTGCCCACACCGACCATCGCCAGCCAGAACAACGACACCTTTGCTGTTCGGACCGCGCCTGACCAACTTTTTCTCGTTTTCCCCCATTCGCAGCCTGGCGCCGAACCCGTCGTGGCAAGCCAACTCAGCGGCGCCGGATACACCAGCGACCAAACCGACGTCTGGGTTGTTCTCGACATCAGTGGGCCTGACACAATTGCCGCGCTCGAACGCATCTGCCCCCTTGATGCGGCGAACATGCCCACGAATGGATCGGCGCGCAGCATCATGGAACACATGGGAACACTCATCTTGCGGCTCGAGGAGAAACGGTTCTTGCTGTTCTCAGCCAGCTCCTCGGCGGGTTCGTTTCTGCATGCGGTCGAGACCTCGTTTCGCAATGTGACCGAGGACTAACACGGCGTCACGGCCTGCAGATCCGATCTGCTGGCAAAATTGAACCCGGGCGCGCATTCGAAACAATTGATTTGAAATCGACCGGCAAACCTCGAAGGATCGATCGGGGGGCGCGGATGGTGACGGTGAGAACCCAACATATCCCGGCAAAATTGCTGTTGGTTTGCTGCGCGCTGGCGCTGATCCCGGGGTGGGCGCTCTCCGCAACCTGCCGTTTGGCCTTGGTCCTCGCGCTTGACGTCTCGGGCTCGGTGAACGAGGCCGAGTATGCGCAGCAACTGAACGGTGTTGCTTTCGCGCTCGGCAGCCCGGCGGTGCGCGCCTCGATCCTCGAAAGCGCCGAAACACATGTCGACCTTGCCGTGTTCGAGTGGAGCTCGCAGAACCATCAATTCCTCATCCAACCCTGGACCACATTGAACAGCAACGGCGCCATCGATCAGGCGGTCGCGCGCATCCAAGGATTTCAGAGAAGACGCGCCGGTTTGAAAACGGCGCTGAGCACGGCGTTGATCTTCGCCGCCAATCAGCTGCGGGAAAAAAGCCACTGCTGGCAGCGAAAAATCGATGTTTCAGGGGACGGCAAGAACAACATTGGGCCGGACGTTGCCGACATCTATCGCTCGCCCAGCTTCAGCGGCGTCACCGTAAACGCATTGGTCGTGACCGATCCGTCCGCGCCTGACCCGACCCGCGAGATTGCGGTCAAGAAGGATGATCTGAGGCGATATTATGAGCGCGAAGTCATCTTCGGACCCGGCGCCTTTGCAATGATTGCATATGGTTATGACGACTATGCACGCGCGATGGAGCAAAAGTTACTGCGCGAAATCGAACTCCCGGTTCTTGGCGCGCTTCCGGAGACTTTGCCAGCGCGGGGAATGGCCCCGGCGACGGGCCGTGACGAAAAGATGGTGCGTTGAACCCGATTGGCTGTCGCGCGGGATCAATTCTCCATAGCCGACGAAATCACCGTGTGCTTCAGAGGATTTGAACGGCTGTGTCATTGCCAGCGGCACTGACGGGCATCAGGCAACCCACCGACTTTCGGCAAAAATGCGCGTGTTTTCCGCAAATCCGCCAGCCTGAACACCAGATGAACACGCTGATCAGCCGAGCTTCATCCTGCATTTGTCAAAACCGCATCTGCCCGCATCGGCGCGGCCCGATCCCCCCAATGCGCGCAACGACACGCATGTCGACAGCGCCTCAGGCAGATCGTTTCAGCAACTGCAAAGGACATCAGCAATGCAAGCGAACAAGCAAGGACAATCCAGCGGTCAAGATGGCCAAAACAAGCGAGACGCAATCGATCTTGAGGACATTGCCGGCACAAGCGACGTTGATCTCGACCTCAGTGATCTGGACAGCGACGGAACCGTTACAGCCGAGATTGACACGAACGGCGATGGCACGATCGACGAGACGGTGGAGGTTGAGGTTTCCAGCCGAGGCAGCCTGAAAGTATCCGGGACGGATGGCGACAATACCGTCGTCGGTCGGGATGGTGAGGACAGATTCATCGGATCCGCCGGTGACGACACCTATATCGGCGGCGATGGCGATGACACGATTGACTACTCCGACCTCGACGCGCCCATCACGATCAGTTCGGCTGGCGGGTTGGACAAGGGCGGCCTTGGGACCGACACACTCGGCACATTCGACGTGCAGGCGGGCTTCATCGAAGTGGTGGAAACCATCGTTGGCGATCCGGACGAAAGAAACATCGTTGACGCGACTTCAGTCCAAGGGGCCGTGGCAACAGATGTGGACCTGTCGAGCGGAGCCTTTACCGGCAACATCGTCACGGATATCGGCGGCTTCTCGACGGGGGATGCTTTCACGCTGACCCTCGAAAACTTTACAGACGTGCTGGGCAGCGACAACGACGATCAGATCAAGGGCAGTCGAGAAGCCAACCTGCTGACGGGTGCCGCCGGCGCGGATGAGATCGACGGCGGCGGCGGGGCCGACACGATCGTGGGCGGCACCGGCGAGGATACGCTGTCCGGTGGCAACGGTAGCGATGTCTTTCAATTCGCCGCAGGTGACGGCGCCGATACCGTGACCGATTTCCAGATTGGCGCGGACAATCTGTCTTTTGACAATGTGGATGCTGGTGATGTCGACGTAGAAACCGGCGACGGTGAAACCGTCCTAACCTACGGCGACAGCGAGATCATACTTTCCGGCGTCATCACAGAGGATCTGTCAGACCTTCTGCTTGTCGCTTAGACGTTTAGGGGACCGGCTGGTCAGCTTGGCCGGTCCCCGTTTGTGGCCGTATCAAGTCGCTACAGGTAAGAAGTCAAACTGCGCTACGGGTCGTCTCCAGATCGCGTCAATCATCCTGCCTTGAGGACATCGGTCGCTTTGCACGCGGCGCGGTTTGTCCACGCTGATGCTCGTGAACCCAACGAAGGGTACGCATGCTAGCCAAGGCGTTCTTCGATCCGGTCGCCCTGACTTGCACCTGCCCGCTCAGCGCTTCACGCCCTATCCATGGCCAAGCCGATACCCATGGCCGCGCACCGTCTCGATCACCGAGCGGCCGAGTTTGCGGCGCAGTCGCGCAACGAACACTTCGATCGTGTTGCTGTCCCGTTCATCGTGAATGCCGTAAACGATTTCCTCCAGTTCGTGCCGGGGATGGACGACATCCGGTGCCTGCGCCAGCGTCGCAAAGACCTTGTATTCATGCGCGGTAAGCGCCACGGCGCACCCATCTCGGGTAACGCGCTGCGCATGTGGGTCGTGTGTGATTGCGCCGATCTGCGTGACGGGCGCCCCGGTTCCCCAGGCCCGACGGATCAGCGCGTTGATGCGTGCCACCAATTCCTCCATGCAGAACGGCTTGCCCAGATAGTCATCGGCGCCTGCATTCAACCCCTCGACACAATCCTGCCATCGCGTGCGGGCGCTTAGGATCAGCACCGGCGTGTTCACACCTTCCCGCCGCCAGGTCCGCAGGATCGATATGCCATCCAACCGGGGCAGGTTGGGGTCCAGCACGATCGCTCGATAGACCTCGGTTGAGCCGAGGTGATAGCCGTCTTCCAGATTGTGCGTGGCGTCGACAGTAAAGTGTTCTGCCTCCAGCGCGTGGACGATCTGGTACGCAGCCGACCGATCGCCTTCGACCAGCAACACGCGCATATCAACGGTGGCGCGACCCGGCTCGGCGGTCGCGCAGCTTTATACCGAGCTGGGTGAAAAAGACTGCCCCAGTCAAGGATCGCGCACCGGTCATCACGTCAAATGCGCGCCGAACCACGCGATCGTGCGGTCCCACGCCAGGGCCGCCATAGCCTCATCGTAACGCGGTGTGCTGTCGTTGTGAAAACCGTGGTTTGCCGCCTCATAGATATAGGCCTCGTAGACCTTGTTATTGGCCTGCAACGCGGCCTCGAAATCAGGCCAGCCCGCGTTGATCCGTTCATCCAGTTCGCCCATGTGGATGAGCAACGGCGCCTCGATCTTGGGGACATCCTCAGAGGCGGGCTGTCGGCCATAGAACGGCACACCTGCCGCCAGTTCGGGATAGGCGACGGCGATGGCCCCTACGACGCCGCCGCCATAGCAGAAACCGACGGCACCAACCCGTCCGGTGCTGTCGTCTCGGCTCAGCAAGTGCTCGAAACCGGCGAAGAAGTCGTTCATCAGCGCAACGCCATCCACGGTCCGCTGCAGCTCACGACCATCGGCGTCATTGCCGGGATAGCCACCAACCGATGTCAGGCCGTCGGGGGCCAGCGCCATGAAACCGGCCTTGGCCACGCGCCGCGCGACATCCTCGATATACGGATTGAGCCCGCGATTTTCGTGAATGACCAGCACCGCTGGCAGCGGTCCATCCGCATCAGCCGGACGCACAAGGTAGCCGCGTACGTCACCGGTGCCTTCGGGCGAGGGATATGTGATGTAGTCGGCGTGGATGTCGGGGTCGTTGAACGACACCTGCTGCGCCAGGGCATAGTCGGGGCTGAGCATGGCCAGCAATCCCGCAGCCGTCGCACCGCCGGCGGCAAACTTACCTGCCCGGTCGAGAAACTCCCGTTTCGTGATCTTGCCGTGTGCGTAGAAGTCATAGAGATCAAGCAGCTCCTGATCAAAATCCTTGGCCGTCATGCGGGTCATCGTGTCTCTCCATGCTTAGGGTTCGGGGGTCTCGGATGTCGTGGGGGCGGTTGTGCGACCCGAAACCATCCGCACAAGCGTCGCGTCCCGGTCGACCAAGTGATGCTTCAGCGCAGCTGCAACATGCACGACGACCACCGCGCATAGGCCAAGGCCGACGTAGTAGTGCACGGCTGAGGACAGTGTCGCGACCCACCGGACTTCGGCCACGGCAGGAACGGAAAACCAGTCAAAGACGCTGACCTCGCGCCCGCGGAAGATGCTTCGTCCGATACCTGACAGTGGCATCAGCAGGATACCGGCCAGCAGGCTCCAATGCACCCATCGGGACGTGATCTCTTGCCAGCGGGGCATGCGAGACACGGGGGCGGGAAAGCCATGCGCAACGCGCCAAGCCACGCGCCATGCACCGAAGATCAGCACCAGGACGCCCACCGACCGGTGCACATCGGTCAGCGGGCGGCGCGCCTCACGATCCAACCCGCCAAATTCGAGATACAGACCAAACAGCAGCATTCCGATAATCGCAATGGCGATGATCCAATGGTTCAGGCGTGAAACGGGATCATAGGTCATCGGCTTGACTCTCTGCTGTCAGGGGCGTTGTCGTTGGGTCGTGGCGTCGCAGCTGGCCTCGGGGTCGTTCAGAGTGCAGCCTGTTTCAGCCCGTAGGCAGGCCAGGATGGCGTTCGATCCAGCCGTGCCGGCATGGTAGTGATACGCGCCATCGGCACCGATGTGACCGTTGCAACGGTCGAGGTCACCGGGTTCCGAACCGTCCGCCATCAAGTGCGTCACAATCGGGTACCCGTCCATCGCGATGCCGATCTGCTGACCATGGTCAGCAAGGTTCGACGCAGGGCCGTCGTTCAGGCAGTCGGTCACCGCGTGGTAGTGGTATCCGATATGCAGATTGACATGTCCGCCACAATCATCGAACGGCGCGATCGTGTGGGCCCGCAGGATCGCGTCGACCGGTGCGGGGGCGTCAAGGCGCACGCCGTTATGGGCCACACCCGCGCCCGACATCCGTGTTGGAAAGACATATATTGGCGGACCGGGTTCAAGGGGGATCACATAGGTTATCGTTGCCTCGTCCGGGATGTATTCCGGCAGGCATTCGACACAGGTATTCTGATATTCGGGGGCGACATCGGGGCGCGCAGCCGCTGCACAGGCCTTAAGGGTTCCGGTGAACCGAACCGCCCCGGTCTCAGGATCGAAGAGCTGCCATCTGTCGTCGGCATAGAAATTTCCCAGACCTGCAACAAAGGCACCATCGACATCATGAACCCTGCCTTCGTGCAGCCAGATCCCGCCAGCGGCGGCACCATCAGTGATACCGCGCGGACACCATGGGCCGGGCGTGTATCCTTCAGGGTCGTCTGAAACCGTGATCGAAAAGCATGTTGCCTGCGTCCCGCCGCTCAATCTGCAAGGCACCGCCGTTGGACCAGAGATGACAGTCGCCTTGGCGAAGATGCGCGAAACCTCGTCTAGCCGGTCAGAGACGGCATCGGCTAAGGCGGGCGCCGACAGGACACTTGCGCAGCCGAAGAAAACAGAGGTCATCAGCAGCGGCGCGGGGCGTTCGAGGATCGAAAACGCTGTGCCCATTTCGCACGGATTTCCTTGTTTCTGATTCTTAGTTAGCTTACTAATATTTTGATGAAACGCAAAGAAGCTGACCTTCACTTCCTGCTGCACTCCGCCGCCTTGGTCGAAGATGCAGTCCGGCGCGCGCTGATGCCGCTGGGTCTGGGTCCAAGCCAAGCGCGTGTACTCGATGCATTGGACCGCATGGGTCAGGCATCGCAGGCCGAACTTGCGCAGGACTGTAACATCACCGCCGCCAGCATGAGCACGATGACAATGCGCCTGTTGGCGGCGGGGTTCATCGAGCGGCGCAAAGATCCCAACGAACGCCGCAGCAACATCCTGCGTCTGTCCGACAAGGGGCGACTTCTGATGACCGAGATCCGCGCGGCCTGGGAAACCGTCGACCGGCTGATCGGAGGTGCCGTGGGTGAGGAAAAGGCCGCCCATATCGCGACGCTGACCCGCGAGTTGCGGGATGCGCTCGGAGGGCGAACGCCCGGAACAAGGGCTTCCCGGGATGCGGCGCGCGCGTCTGACGCGGAAACTGCCTGAGACGTCCGTCTTGCGCCCACACCGGTCGGCGCACCTGCTCATATGCGAAGTCAGACAGCGCGCCACGGGGCTAGCTCCGCACCATGAACCGCCCCTCGATCACGCCTTTGAAGCATCGGGGAAAGAACGGATAGGTGTCGGTAGCGAAATAGGTGTAAACGCCATTGACCGTCATGCCATTGCAGGCGTCCAGCGTTCCTGTCCCGGCGCGAAACTCGAAATCCTCTTCGAACTGACCGTCATATGGTCCGTATGGCTGGCTCGACCGCGTGCCTGTTTTAAGGCGCCAGGACGATGCGGCGACATCGGGATCATAGTGAATCTCGAACCCATCGGGGGCATAGCCGATCAGCGTACCGCCTGTTGAGGCTGCGTAGGCCTCCGATACGGCGTGGTAGTGATACAGGCCCGAGCGATCCACATGCGCGTTTTCGACATCCATACCCAATCGTCGCGGCGCGTGCATGGCCTGTTGCCGCCACCCGCTTGCGGGGTTGTCCCCAATGCCAGCCCGTCCCTCCGGATCATAGTAGCCTGCCGTGTAGGGCCGGAACGGGATGCCGGTCAGCGACACGCCGACTGTCATCAACCCGGTCGTGACGGTATCGGACATTTGCGGCGCCGTCGGGAAACAGAATTCGAGGGTCTGCGCCCGAAACGCGTTCGGGTTTGCACGGTTCGGGAAGCGCCCGATATCGTGGTTGGGCGACCCGTTCGAGGTGATGCAGGTCTGATCGCCGCGCGTTTCCATCCGCGAAATATTGTCATGCGACAGCGCATTTGTCGGACACAGCAGAACGGCGGTCAAAAGTGCAAAGATCCGGGCCATGTCACACCTTTCATGCGGTTGGCATTCAGATCTTCAACGGCCTTCGGCGCCCTTTCCGTCGCGAACGACGTAGTGATCGGCACCTGGCCCGCGGAATTCCGCCACGCAGGCATCAACGACGCGGCGCACCAATGTGCGAGGGCGCGCTTTGTCATACCCGATAGACAACGTCAAAGGTGGAAGCGGATCAGAGATGGCGCGCGCAACAACCTGCGCGCCTGCATAGGTGGTGTCCACCTGGGGCCGCATGTTCAGGATGGCGCAGCCCAGCCCGGCGCCGACAAGACTTCGGACCATCTCGGTCGATGTGGCATAGGCAGCGATCCGAGCTTCCCGCCCCTGCTCTCGAAAGAGACCGGTGTAATAGGCGCCTGCGACCGGACGATCCAGGACGACAAGTGGTTCCTGCGCAATCTCCTCCAGCGCGACCGAGCGTTTCCGCGCCAACCGGTGCCTCGCAGGCAAGAGGCAATAGGGCGGTGCCTCCACCAGCGCATCAAACGCGATCGCTGGCCGGACATCTTCGCTAACGAACAGGATCGCGTCGAACCTGCCATCCAGCAGGCCCTCCTGCGCGCCGTCGTTATCGCATGCCTCCAGGTAAAGCGCGATAGCGGACAAGTCGGGCAGGGAAGCCGCCAATAAACCGGGCAAAAAAGCCGGTGCAATCGGCGCGTAGTACCCGATCCGTAACGTGCCGGTCAGCGCCTGCCGCAGGTCCGCCCCCTCAGCCAAAACCGAGCGATACTCTTCAAGCAATCGTTCGAGTTTGCGAGCCACCGCTACACCGCTGGCCGTGGGCCGTATCCCTCTCGACCGCTGCCGGGTGACCAGCGTCATGCCAAACGTCGCCTCGACCTGATCGATAGCCGTGGCCACCGCCGACGCCGCGATGTTCAACTCCTCCGCCGCCTTGGCGATGTTGCCGTGGCGCAGCGCGGTGGTGAAGTAGGCCATGGATTTCAACGTGAGCGTCATCGTTTCTCCGGAAAAACAGCGATAGTTGGTCTATTAAAACTGTTTTTGGCGGGAAAGAGAATCTGCCACGCTGCACCCACCACATTTGGCTAAGGGCTCACAATGACCGACACACCGCTCAAAGGCTGGAACCACGTTCCCGACGTACCGCTGCAGGTCTCGCCCTTCTTCACGTGGCCGCTGCGACCCCGTGCTATGCTGGCATGGCTCTGGAACGCGTGGTTCCTGATCACCGAACGGCTGATCATTGTCGGCATCGCCTTCATCTCGATGGCCTTTTTCCAGCCACCGCTCGAAGAGACCCGAACGCTGGCGGTCGGCTGGGTGGCCGAGATGTATGTGCGCAACCTTCTCCTGATGACCTTCGTCGCAGGTGGCCTGCACCTTTACTTTTATACTTTCACCCAGCAGGGGCAGCGGTTGAAATACGATCCGCGCCCGCTGATGAAGAATGGCAAACAGTTCACGCTCGGGGGCCAGATCCGGGACAACATGTTCTGGACGCTGGCCAGCGGCGTGACGATCTGGACGGCCTATGAGGTGCTTTTGTTCTGGGCCATGGCCAACGGCTATGCCCCGATGATCACCTGGGCCTCGAACCCGATCTGGTTCATCGCGCTCTTCCTGCTGATACCGGTCTGGGAAAGCTTTTATTTCTACTGGATCCACCGCTTCCTGCACATTCCGTTCTTTTACAAACATGTGCACGCGCTGCACCACCGCAACATCAATGTCGGCCCGTGGTCGGGCTTGTCGATGCACCCCGTTGAACACCTGATCTTTCTGGGCTCGGTGCTGATCCACTTCGTGGTGCCTGCCAACCCGGTGCACATCCTGTTCCACCTGCAATACTACGCGCTAACGGCGGCCACGACACATACCGGGTTCGAAGGGCTGCTGGTCAAGGACAAGAACCGTCTGAAACTCGGCACCTTCCACCACCAGATGCACCACCGGTATTTCGAATGTAACTACGGCTCGCTCGAACTGCCGTGGGACAAGCTCTTTGGCTCGTTCCATGACGGCACCGCTGCGGCGAACGAGCGGATCAAGGAC
>CAWUIQ010000050.1:0-23021 GCA_963922565.1 uncultured Rhodobacterales bacterium | reverse complement strand
CGCGGATCGACACGGCACCGTCGGCCTATCATCTGGGCTATGTCCTGGGCCCGCGGATCAATGCGGGGGGTCGGATCGGTGCGGCGGATCTGGGTGCGAGGCTGCTGGCCACTGCTGATCCGCATGAGGCTGCGGCCCTTGCCGAGCGGCTGGATGCGCTTAACGCGGAACGACGTGAGATCGAACGATCGGTGCGCGACGCCGCCCTGGCGCAGGCGGAAACACGCGGCGTCGACGCGCCGCTGGTTTGGGCCGCGGGTGCGGGTTGGCATCCGGGCGTCGTGGGTATCGTGGCATCCCGCCTGAAAGAGGTCTCCGGCCGTCCCGCAATCGTCATAGGGATCGAAGATGGGGTTGGCAAAGGGTCAGGCCGTTCGGTGGCGGGGATCGATCTGGGTGCGCCGATCCAGCGCCTGGCGGCCGAGGGGCTGCTCATGAAAGGTGGCGGTCACAAGATGGCCGCGGGTCTGACGGTCGCCGAGGATCAGATCGAGGCCGCGATGGAACGGCTGACCGAACTGCTCGCAAGGCAAGGGGCGGACAGGTTGGGGCCGACCGATTTGCGATGCGACGGTGTCTTGATGCCCGCGGCGGCAACCGTCGAATTGGCCGAGCAGCTTGAACAGGCCGGGCCGTTCGGGGCAGGGGCGCCAAGCCCACGTTTTGCTTTTGGTGACATGCGGATCCATCACGCCCGACGCGTCGGCGAGGCACATCTCAAGATCAGTTTCGGCGCGCCGGGTGGCGCGCGGATGGACGGGATCGCGTTCGGTGCGTTCGAGGGTCCGCTCGGCCCCGCAATCGAGGCCCATGGCGGCGCGCCGTTCCACCTGGCTGGGCGGCTCGACATCAATGTCTTCAAGGGGCGACAGAGCGTGCAACTGAAGCTTGAGGACGCCGCGCCCGCATCCGATTAGGACGTCGCGGCGCGTCGTTCGGTCGGCATGATTTTTCGCTTGCGCGTGCCGCGTGGATTGCCTATCTGAGCGCTCACGACAAACGTGGCCCGTTCGTCTATCGGTTAGGACGCCAGGTTTTCAACCTGGAAAGAGGGGTTCGATTCCCCTACGGGCTGCCACTTTTCCTTCTTCATCGAATACATTCTAGAAACCCGCTCGCAATTCGGTGTATCCGCGCGCCATTGTCCTGCCGGTCGTGCGTTCGTCTTTGCCCAGACAAAGAGATTAAGATCAGATCTGCCGCGTTCGCGTTAGTCGACCGCGTCATGTCATGGCTTCCTCGGCAGGCAACTTACGCGGTCTTGGGCAAATCCTCCCGCCCAGTAGGGGGGGCGAGGTTCTCGCTATTGTCGCGCAAGTCGGACCTGTAAAAGGTCATCTGCGCCCGGCCGGCATGCTTGGACGCATAAAGGGCGATATCCGCATTTTCGAGGATGGCTGCCAAGTCCAGATCGCAGCCGGGCTGGTAGGCCGCCGCGCCGATACTGGCGGAAATTCTGCATGCATGGCCCTGGAACGGGATCGGTACCGAAAGCCGTTCGATCACGCGCTGACCTATGGCTTCGACCGCCCGGTCGTTGGGCGTGTTGGGCAGCAGGATGACGAATTCATCGCCGCCCACCCGCGCGACGGTGTCGTTGTCGCGCGTCTCTTCGACCATGATCCGTGCGACCGTTTGCAAGACGTGATCGCCTGCCGCATGACCAAGGGTGTCATTGACGGCCTTGAACCAGTCGAGGTCGATATTCATCAGGGTAAACTGGGTGTCCCACTCGATATGCCGTGCCATGACATGATCCATCGCGCGGCGGTTCTTGAGACCCGTCAATGTATCGGTAAACGCCTGCTCTTCTGCCGCGATCTTGGCGCCCTGGAGCCGCAGGTTGAGCTTGCGTGACGCTTCCATCGCGGCGGACTTCGCTTCGACCAGATACAGCATCTCGATCGTCAGATCGGTTGGGGCAAAATCCGCGCTGGTCAGGCTGTAATCCTGTACCCCGTCCACGATTGAAATTCCGAACGACAGGTTCATGATGATCTGATCCTGCGTCAGCCCGGGAACCAGAAAGCCTTTGAGTTCGGTCTGCGGCGTGTCGCGCAGCTGCATATGCAGTTTGGTGCCGGTAACGTGCCTCAGATCCTCGATCCTGCGCAAATCGCGCGGCCGCTTGAGCGAGAAGATGTCGAAGAAATCACGACCCTCGAATGCCGTGTCCGGCCGCAGTTTCTGCAGCGTCGGGCCGACGTGAACGACCGCCCCGCTTTCATCGAGCACCAGGTGCATGGGGCAAAAGGCATCGAGAATGCGGGTCAGATCTTCGCATTGTGTCCGCAAGCAAGGTATCATACCGCACGCGCCCCCAGATCAAAGCTGCGCCCTTCGGCGAATTCGGTTTCGATCAGCGCGATCGATACGGTTTCGACGCCTTCACCGCTGCCCTGATGGTCAAGCAGCGCGAGCGTGCCGTAGTCATCGGCCATGACACGCAGAATGCCCATCATGACGTATCCGTAACCCGCGATCGGGCTGTCGCATTCGAGTGTGAAGCTGCCGCGCCCGTGCTCTCTGAGGGCGATGCGGGGCAAATCGAGATCGGACACCGCAAGCCGGGCCCGGTCTGGCAAATCGTCGAGCGAATGAAGGAATTCGACAAACGTCACGCCGCCGAAACGTAAGAGCCGCCGCAAGGCTTCGACATTAGGATGCGAGACAAGATATGTCCCCAGATCCTCCATCACTTCGGATCGGGGTCGGTTTAACACCTCACCGACTGCGTCCAAAACGCGGGGCGTTAACGCCGCGTCATAGCTCAGCATTGCCTCGAATTCCTGGAACCCCAGATCGGCAAGCTGCGTTACCTCGGTCCACCGTTCGGTGCCGTAGCTGTCCGTGACGAAGCACTGGATTGCCCGATTGATCAGCCCATGCATGGCATACTCATCCCATTTCCCACGGTTAAGATGGGCGAGCAGCCATTAACATTCCCCCAACAAATCGAATTTGACGGATTTGTTGGGGTCCCGCGCCTTAGTGCGCGCTCTTGATGAAGGTTCCGTTTCGCAGGTCGGCCATGGCCTGCATCAGCTCGTCCCGCGTGTTCATCACGATCGGCCCGTGCCAAGCCACAGGCTCTGCAATCGGAGCGCCGGAGATCAACAAAAACCGCACGCCGTCTTCGCCGGCCTGCACGGTCACTTCGTCACCGCTGCCGAACCGGATCAGGGTGCGGTCGCCAGACAGGTCGCGGATGTTGAGCTCTTGCCCCTGGTACTCTTTCTCAAGCAGTACGCCCTGCGGTGCCGATGCATCCGAAAACGCGCCGGCCCCTTCGAAGACATACGCGAAGGCGCGGCGGTATGTGTCGATTTTGAACGTCTTCCTGATGCCTGCGGGGACGCTCACGTCGAGGTACTGCGGATCGGCGGCGATCCCGTCCACCGGTCCGGTCTTGCCCCAGAACTCGCCCGTGATGATCCGAACCTTGGTGCCGTCATCGTCGATGACCTCTGGAATGTCCGCCGCGGTCACGTCCTGATAGCGGGGCGCGGTCATCTTTTGGCTTGAGGGCAGGTTGCCCCACAGCTGAAAGCCGTGCATCTGACCGCGGCCGTTTCCGTGAGGCATCTCTTGGTGCAGAATACCGGACCCGGCTGTCATCCACTGCACGTCGCCAGCACCGAGCGTGCCGGCATTGCCAAGCGAGTCGCTGTGTTCGACCGTTCCGTTCAGGACATAGGTGATGGTTTCGATGCCGCGATGCGGGTGCCAGGGAAAGCCCTGGGCATAATCCTCGGGCCGCTCGTTCCGGAAGTCGTCAAAGAGCAGAAACGGATCCAACTCGCTTGGGTCCTGAAAACCAAAGGCGCGGTGCAGTTTGACGCCGGCGCCTTCCATCGTCGGAACGGCCTGACGGGTTTCGAGTACGGGTCGGAGTGACATCGCGCTCTCCTTTTTGATCGCGTTGACCCGCATTTAGCCTGTGACGCAGCGTGCGCAATCGCGCCGTGCGAACGTCGTCTGTGCGTGGGTGCAGGGAAGGTGACGGGACCACCACGACCGTACGGTTTTCTCATTCCCGAGGACCTGTATATACAGGTGGGCGCCAGGTAACCGGGCCACGACCCGACCAGAGCCAGCTCCCTCGGAATTGCTTAAGGCCACCGGAATGCAACCTGCTACGAGAAGGGCAGAACCCGCCATCGCACAACCTAGGGGCTTGTCCCGGCGGGGGCAAGATATGACGGATGGACGGAACGTCGCGAATATGATAACCATGTGGTTATGGAACTACACGGTTATAATGACGACGCTCTGAATTCGGTCTTTGCCGCGCTGGCCGATCCGACGCGGCGGGCAATCCTGCAGCATCTGGCAAAGGGCGATGCGTCGGTTGGTGAGCTGGCAAAACCCTTCGCGATGAGCCAGCCAGCCATTTCAAAACATCTGAAGGTGCTGGAACAGGCCGGATTGATCGAACGCGCCATCGACAAACAGCGGCGTCCGGCCCGGCTCAAGGCCGCGCCGATGGCGGATGCCGTGCGGTGGCTGGAGGCGTTTCGCGACTATTGGGCCGTCCGTTTCGATGAGCTCGACAGCCTGCTCGATGAACTGAAGAACGCTGACAGGGAAGGACCCGGCGATGACTGACTTACCCACCTATGTCCTTGAGCGGGTTTTTGACGCCCCGAGAGAGCTGGTTTGGCGGGCTTGGACTGATCCGAAGCTTCTGGCCCGCTGGTATGGGCCAAATGTCGAAACGATCATTCATGAATTGTCGGTCAAGCCGGGCGGCGTCTGGCGCAACGAGATGAAGTGGGGCAATGGCGGTCAGCGCGAACGGATGGAGTATCTCGAAGTGGTCGAGCCGGAACGTCTTGTCTGGCTGCACTCGATGATGGATGAGAACTGGACTGTTTCGGCCAACCCGATGATGCCGGATTGGCCGCGTGTTCTATTGACGACTGTGACGTTCGAACCCGATGGCGATCAGACGAAACTGCGCCTGACATGGCAGCCGCACGAGGCGAGCCAAGCCGGGATTGACTGTTTCGCCAGCGCGATGGTCGGGCTGGACAAGGGCTGGGGATCGGGCATGGACATCCTAGCCGAGGTGTTGGCCGAACTGCAGGCTTGATCTATTCCCCGTCGAACGCGCAGAGGGCCTGAACATCCATCCCAAGGTCCTCAAGCCGTTTGCGGCCACCCAGATCCGGCAGATCGATGATGAAAGAACAGCTGATGATCTCGCCCCCCAAACGCTCCACCAGCTTGATGCCGGCCTCGGCCGTACCGCCGGTCGCCAACAGGTCATCGACTAACAACACCTTTTCACCAGCCTCGATAGCGTCGTCATGCACCTCGACCACCGCCTCGCCGTATTCGAGCGTGTAGGCTTGGCTGATGGTCGTCCCCGGCAGTTTGCCTTTCTTGCGGATCGGGACGAACCCGATGGAGAGTTGATGAGCAATCGCGCCGCCCAGAATAAAGCCGCGCGCCTCCAGGCCCACAACCTTGTCGATCCGCATGCCGGCATAAGGGTGCAGCATCTGGTCGATGGCCATGCGGAACCCGCGCGGATCGGCGAACAGGGTTGTCACGTCGCGAAACATGATACCTTCATGCGGGAAATCGACGATGGTGCGGATGTAATCCTGCACGGTGGCTTTGCGCGGTTGCATGGACGCTCCTGATCAGTTGACCGCGGGCAGCAAATACGGATGGATCGCGGGATGGCAAGGGAAATAGGAAAGCGGATGCGCCCAAACCGACGCAGGATCCTGATGCTGGGCGGCGGTCTGTTCGTTCTGGCGGCAGCGTGGCAGCGATTTGGGGTGGTCGGACCACGTCTGGATTTCGAGCCGATCCGTGGCGCGCCCGGCTGGCAATCGGCGGTTGCGGGCGGGTTCAGCGGCTCTGCATCCGACGCGGTTTTCGTCGGGTTGGATCAGGCCGCGGGCCTTGAAACCACCCCGCCATTGCCTGCGCATCTATTGGACGATGTGCTGTTCGGCGCGGTGCCAGATGGGCACGCACCCGTCGCCGTATTCTCGGATTTCTTCTGCCCGTTCTGCCGTGGTCTGACCATGCGCATGGCTGCGCGGGATGCATCACGGATGCATCTGCGATGGCACGAACTGCCCCTGCTTGGGCCGTCCTCGGTCATTGCTGCAAAGTCGGGCGTGGCGGCGGATCTACAGGGCCAGTACGTATCCTTTCAGCGCGCGCTGATGCAGGCGCCATTCCGCCCTACGGTCCGGCACATGAGGGCGGTGGCCGAAAGCGCGGGCCTGGATGGTGCGAGGCTGATGGCAGATATGGAGGGCACCGCCGTGGCGGAGCGCCTGACCCAAAGCGAAGCCGCCGCCAAACGGCTGGGCATCTTCGCGACGCCGGGGCTTGTCATTGGGCGCAAGGTCGTTCTGGGCGAGATCGGCGAGGATGCGATCGACCGGTTGATCGCCTCTGCCTAGGCCGAAGTCGCGCGACGCAAGGTGGCGGTCAGCACGCCCATTCCGATCAGCGTGGCCCCACCCGCGCGTGTCAGCCACGCAATCACAGAGGGGCGACCCACCATCACCCGCATCCGATCGGCCAAAAGCGCATAAGCCAGCGCGTTCAGGGCGGCCAGGGCCACGAAGGTCCCGATCAGGATCCCGAATTGGGGCATCAGAGGCGCATCGGGCCGGATGAATTGCGGGACGAAAGCGATGAAAAACGCGATAGATTTCGGGTTGAGTGCCGTCACCGCCATGGTGTGCCCGAATACCCCGCGGGCGGTCACATCGGCGCTTGGGACCGCGAGGCCCTTGGTTGGTGCGGACCGGATCAGCTTGTATCCAAGCCAAACGAGATAGACCGCGCCCACCCATTTCAGAACAGTGAACAGAGTTGCCGATGCAAGGACCAGCGCACCCAGACCGGCAAGCGATGCGGTCATTGCGATCAGATCCCCGACAGCAACGCCAGCAGCCGAGGCGACGGCCACGCTGCGCCCCTTCGACAGCGCGTAGCTGAGGACCAGCAGGACCGTGGGCCCGGGTATCAAAAGCAGCGCGGTGGACGCCGCGACAAAGGCCAGCCAAAGGTCAAACGGCACAATTTTTCTCCTGCAATGCCTGCTTGTGCACCATGCTTTGCCGATGGCGCATGGGCAAGGTTCTCCTTACCTGTCGGCTTCGCGTTATTGTGGTAACGTCGCTCTATTCAAGAAGATTTTTTTGATTCGGAGGCAATGAATGAAACGTCTTGTTGTTGTTCTGAGCCTTGTCGCTGCCAGTGCGGCCGCTCAGGATGATCCCCCCAAATGCCCAAGCACGCATTTTCCGTGCGGTGGCAAAATCTGCTGTTCCAAGTAGCCGGTCCGATGTTCTGGAGAGAAATCAAGATCGCCGCGGTTTTCATGGTGATCGGGGGTGCTGCCTATTACCTGATCAGCGACATAACCCGTAAAGATATCATCGCTGCAAACGCCTTTGCCCGCCCGGTCGAGGCTGAACCGCTTTCTGCGGGTGATATCGTCGTGCTGCCGAACGAACGCGGTTCGATCTCGCGCATTTGCAACGCGGTGGTGTCCGCGGACGTGCTGGAAAATGTCCCGAAATCCGAATTCTACTTCAACCGCGCACAGCGCATCGTCGCATGGTCGGCGGAGTTGGCTGAGCAGATGGGTTTGCTCGAAGCGAAAAAAGCCGAAGATGTCGTGCGCAACAGCGGCCTGACCTTCGTCGGTAGTGCCTCCAGTCTGATGAGCAATGAGTTCACTTATCAGAACCCCGAAGACTGCGAGTGCCTGATGGCCCGCTCGATGGCTTTGGGTGAGCGGGTTTGCACGGTGAGCGCCTCGCTGATCGAAACCAGCGAAGCATGGGTGAACGAAGGCGGCGAGGCCAAGTTTCGGCCGGTCGAGCGCAGCCTTGCCGTTACCCTGCGCCGTCACGTCGTCTATCTGCCGCAGGAGGTTTTTGAGAGCTGCGGTGTGCCCTTCACACCCGAGGCCAAGCTGGTCCAGCAGGAACTGTGCGATGATCGCACAGCTCTGCCGCCGGACGTCCGTTTGCGGAAATACCTGAACCTGATCGAAAGCGAGCCGTTCGTCGTGACAAAGGCGATGACAACGCAGTAAACGCTTTGGCGGCGACTTGCGCCGCCGCCATATCGTTCAGAGGTCCTTGGCCAGTTTCTGCAAGGCGGCAACGAAGCCGTGCCAGCCTTCATCCAGGGCAAGAACCAACCCGAACCCTTCGGCTCCGTCGGGCAATCCGGAGTGTTCGAGGGTCAGGTTGGTTCCGCCGTTGACCGGGGCGAGCCGCCATTCCACGTGGGTCATGTGGCCGTTCAGAGGCTTCACGGTGAAGGCCCATCTCATATAGGTCACGGGATCCATCGCCTCGACCTTGCCCCAACACATGCGGTCACCACCGCGTTCGGCGAGCAGGGTGTACTCCTCCCCCTCGGCCAGATCAGCCTCGGATGGATGAAACCACTTTTCCAGCAGTTCGGATTTTGTGAGGTGATCCCAGACCTTTGTCGGGTCGGCTGCCAGAAAGATGGATTTGCTGATCGTTTGGGTGGTCATTCGGGTGTTTCCCCATTTTCGAGTGTGGATTTCAGATCGGACAGGCGGTCATCCCAGAACCGGTCGAAGTAACCGATCCAGTCAAAGACGGGGCGCAGCGCCTGCGCATTGAGGCTGTTGATGGTCTCGCGCCCGGATCGGCGGGTGGCGATCAGGTCACCTTCTTCCAGCACCACCAGATGCTTTTTGACGGCGGCCCGGGTCATCTGGAACTTGCCAGCGACCTGACCAACGGTCATGTCCGATGTGCTCAACAGGCGTAGGATATCCCGGCGGGTCGGATCGGCGAGCGCCCGAAAGGCCGGTTGCAGCGCGGTCATTGCGTCACGGGCACGAAGTCGAACGCGCCGTCCTGGTAAAGGAAGGTGATGCAGGGCACGTCAGAGACGCAAGACGAGATATGGGCGAGGCCGGCGGGAATCCGATAGAACGCTCCGGGTCCGATAGGCTCGGCTGGTTGATCGGCCAGCGTGTGGGTCATCGTCCCTTCGATCATCACCCCGATCATGTCGGCCGATTTGACGTGAAGCGGGCTGACCGTGCCGGCAGGCAGCCGGACCATCGCACTGTAGGGTTCTGCAAACCGGTCGCCGTCGAGGGCTGCAAATCCCACACCTTCCGGCGTTGTTTCCCAGTTCCATGCGTCGGGTGAGACCAGCGTAATCCCCGGTTGGGCAGCCGCAGGGCCGGCCAGCGCAAGTGTCATAAGTAATGGTTTGAGCATTGAACATCTCCATAATGAAACCGTTCGGTATCATTTATTAGATACCATATGGTATCATGTCAAGTCCCAGGGGGCGCTTGCAAATGTTCATGAATTGTTCATAGTTCGGGACATGCTTGTTTCCGAGCCAACCCAGACGGATCTGTTGCCGGGCCAGATACTGGCGCGGGGGGTCATGCGGCACCTCTCAAGCCACGGCATGGTGTGCATCGATGAATTCGTTCCGTCCCGTGGGCTGCGGGTGGACGTGCTGGCGCTTGGACCCAAGGGCGAGCTTTGGGTCGTGGAATGCAAATCGTCCCGGGCCGACTATCAATCGGATCACAAGTGGCAGGGTTACCTTGAATGGTGCGACCGCTTCTTCTGGGCGGTCGATGACGCGTTTCCAACAGAGCTCCTACCGCTCGAAACCGGGCTGATGATCGCCGACAGCTACGATGCCGAAATCGTGCGGATGGCCGAGGAGGACAAGCTCAAGCCAGCGCGCCGCAAGGTCATGGTTCAGAAATTCGCGACCCATGCAGCGCGGCGCCTGCACGCTTTGCGCGACCCCGAAGCACGGCTGGCATTCGGCTGAGACCGCGTCGGGGCAGGGGGCTTGTTACCCTTTTGACCCGGCCCTATAACCCGCCTCATGTGGCGCGCAATCGCGATCATTATTCGAATTATCAACCCGGCGCTCTGATCCGTTGAGACGCCGGGCCAAGGTGTATGACCGAACGCACCGACCTGATCCAGAAAAGACCGTATCCGAGGGACGCCAAAGATGAGCGCCGACGCACCCGACTATAAAGACACGCTTAACCTGCCCAAGACCGATTTCCCGATGCGGGCAGGCCTGCCCAAACGCGAACCTGATTGGCTGGCCCGGTGGGAGCGGATCGGCGTCTATGACCGTTTGCGCGAAAAAAAGGGCAGGGAACCCTTCACCCTGCATGACGGTCCGCCCTATGCCAACGGGCATTTGCATATCGGTCACGCGCTCAACAAGACGATCAAGGACATGATCGTGCGATCGCACCAGATGATGGGATACGACAGCCGGTATGTGCCGGGATGGGACTGTCACGGCCTGCCGATCGAATGGAAGATCGAAGAGCAGTACCGCAAGAAGGGCAAGAACAAGGACGAGGTCCCGATCAACGATTTTCGCGCCGAATGCCGGAAATTTGCCGAAGGGTGGGTCGACATCCAGCGGGATGAATTCAAGCGCCTGGGCATCACCGGGAACTGGGCGGATCCGTACCTCACGATGGATTTCCACGCAGAGCGTGTTATCGCCGAGGAATTCATGAAGTTCCTGATGAACGGCACGCTCTATCAGGGCTCAAAGCCTGTGATGTGGTCGCCCGTCGAGCAGACCGCCCTGGCCGAGGCCGAGGTGGAGTATCACGACAAGGAAAGCTTTACGATCTGGGTGAAGTTCCGTGTCGTGGATACCGGTGACGTGACGCTCGACAATGCGTTCGTCGTGATCTGGACGACGACACCCTGGACCATGCCGTCGAACAAGGCTGTCGTTTATGGCGAAGACATTTCGTACGGTCTGTATGAAATCACCGGGCGACCCGAAGAATGCTGGGCACGGATCGGGGATCGTTACATTCTGGCTGACAAGCTCGCAGCGGATGTCCTGAGCCGGGCGCGACTGGACGACACGATGTATCGCCGCCTTTGCGATGTGACGAACGAAGACCTGGCAAAGATCAAATTGGCTCATCCGTTGGCAGGTGCCGACGATTCAAACGGCGAATGGGATGACATCCGCGATTTCCGCGCCGCCAACTTCGTGACAGATGAGGAAGGCACCGGTTTCGTGCACTGCGCGCCGTCTCACGGGATGGAGGAATACGAGCTTTACCGCGATCTCGGCATGCTGCAGCAGGTCATCACCTATAACGTCACCGATGACGGCAAGTTCCGCGACGATCTGCCGTTTTTCGGTGGCAAATACATCCTCAGCCGCAAGGGCGGCGAGGGCGAGGCGAACACCGCCGTCATCAACAAGCTGGTCGATGTGGGTGGTCTGCTGGCGCGCGGCAAGATCAAACACTCCTACCCCCATTCGTGGCGGTCCAAGGCACCAGTGATCTACCGCAACACGCCGCAATGGTTCGCCGCCATCGACAAGCCGGTGGGCGACGGTCAGGACCAGCATGGCAAGACCATCCGTGAGCGGGCCCTGACCGAGATCGATAACGTGAACTGGACCCCGAAATCTGGGCGCAACCGGCTTTATTCGATGATCGAAGCGCGGCCTGATTGGGTGCTTAGCCGCCAACGCGCCTGGGGTGTGCCACTGACATGCTTTACCAAGAAGGGGTTGCTGCCAACTGACCCAGATTTTCTGCTGCGCGACCCAAAGGTCAATCAGCGGATCGTCGAGGCGTTCGAGGCCGAAGGCGCCGATGCATGGTACGAAGATGGCGCGAAAGAGCGGTTCCTGGGCAACGATTACAACCCTGATGACTACGATCAGGTGACCGACATTCTGGATGTCTGGTTCGATTCCGGATCGACCCACGCCTTTACCCTCCGCGACCGCGCGGACGGGACCGAAGACGGGATCGCCGATGTCTATATGGAAGGGACCGACCAGCACCGCGGCTGGTTCCACTCTTCGCTTCTGCAGTCCGTCGGGACGACCGGGCACGCGCCTTATCGGAATGTTGTGACGCACGGCTTCACGCTCGATGAGAAGGGCATGAAGATGTCCAAGTCATTGGGCAACACCATCGTGCCTGATGAGGTCGTCAGGCAGTACGGCGCTGATATCCTGCGGCTTTGGGTGGCTCAGACCGACTATACCGCCGACCAGCGGATCGGTCCCGAGATCCTGAAAGGCACCGCCGACAGTTACCGCCGCCTGCGCAACACCATGCGGTTTATGCTGGGTTCGCTCGCGGACTTTTCCGAAGCGGACCGGGTGGAAGCGACGGATATGCCGGAATTGGAACGCTGGGTTCTGCATCGGTTGGCGGAACTCGATCAGGTCGTGCGCGAAGGTTACAGATCTTTCGACTTCCAGGGCGTCTTTTCCGCGGTCTTTACCTTTGCGACCGTGGATCTGAGCGCCTTCTACTTCGATATCCGCAAGGATGCGCTGTATTGCGATGGCGATACCGAACGGCGGCGGGCTGCTCGGACCGTGCTGGATCTGCTGTTTCACCGCTTGACCACATGGCTGGCCCCGATCTTGGTCTTCACGATGGAAGAGGTCTGGCTGGAGCGGTTCCCGGGTGACGACAGCTCGGTCCATCTGACCGACATTCCCGAAACTCCGGCGGCTTGGCGCGACGATGCGCTGGCCGAGAAGTGGGCGGCGATCCGTCGGGTCCGCCGGGCGGTTACCGGGGCGCTGGAGGTTCAGCGGACCGATAAGGTGATTGGTGCGTCTCTTGAAGCAGCTCCGGTCGTCCACGTGAATGCAGAGGCCGAGGCGGTGCTGAAAACCATCGCTTTTGAAGACATCTGCATCACCTCCGGGATTTCGGTGACCAGCGATCCGGCCCCGGCAGAAGCTTTTCGGATGCCCGAGGTCGAGGGCGTCGGCGTGGTCTTTGAGCGGGCAGAGGGCGAGAAGTGCCAACGCTGCTGGAAGATCCTGCCGGATGTGGGAGCCCACGCCCATGCTGGGGTCTGCCGCCGCTGTGACGAGGCGCTTGGGTAACTGTCGGGCGACTGGGCTTTAGGGGCGACGAGCTTTTCAGTGGAGTGTTGTTGATCTGCGGGAGGGCTGATCGGCCTTGAGTGCCATCCGCCGAAGCGCGAGACCGAACTCCTGTGCAAGTCCGACAAGAGATGGGGCCATATCGGGCCGCACTATCGTGGTCGCGATCAGAAGGGCGTCTTCGCGTTCACCTTCGCTGGCATAGCCGACGAAGTTCGCGAAACAGGATTCGTCCGCTCCAAGACATTTGCAGGTCACGTGATGACGCATCAGTGGTCGCCGCCCATGACGGAAGCATAGATCGCACAGCCTCTCAAACGATTTCAGTGCTTTGCGTCCATTCTTGGGTCCAAGGGCGACAGCGAAGTCATTCCACACCTGTGCTTGGGAATCGGGGCCGTCGCACCAAAGGCGAAGGTACAGAACGGCGCCCGCCTCGATGGGTTCCAGTTCGGTGATATAGCCAACAGGTGCTCCGCCGCGCAGGGGCTTGGCCGCCTTCATTTCGTGAGTATCAGCTTGCCCGCACGCGTGATGCGGAGCGTATACAGCCGATCCTCCAGTTTGATCCGGGCGAGGTGGCCGCCTTTCATCAGGTCAGTCGCGTCATATGTCGGCGGCCTGTTGTCAGGCTGAATGGCGGTTTCACTGGCCACGCTCACCACCATAGCCCGCCCCACTCGTCTGTCTCAGCTCTGTCGATCAACCATTCTACATTGAACGGGTTCGGTAAACTCAGATCGACTGCAACTCTAAGGGTTTCGCGCCAGTCCGATACGGTGTCTTCGGCAGTCACGTGGGGGAGTTCCATCTGCGCACTCCTTTCAGAAACCTGCGTGTCCGGCTCGCCTCGAGATTCGGTGGCTGGCTATCGAGTGTAAATCTGAGTAAATTACTCAGATAAGTCAATCTGGCAAATCTGGCTTGGTGATCTTGGGCATGACTCCGCAAGGCGTTGCCGCAGTCCGAGCGAGGTGCAGCAGCTATACATGACTCGCCGCGGACGTTTTTCGGGAAGAAGACCCTGAGGCCAACCGTCATTTGATACCGCGAAGATCAGCGGCCTTTGTCCTTCAGCACTATTCGCTCAAGTCGAAACCGTCTGAGGTTCGGCTGAGCGTGACATGGGCGTCAGGGGCGATTGATTGCCAGTCGCTCCAACCCGCTCCGGGCCACCTGACCCGCAGCCGGATATCCGCCGCGTCTCCAAGCCCGAAATGCTGGGGGCCCAGTGTGCCGCCCACATGGCCGCCGCCGATTGTGACTTCGCGAGACTGGATCGTTTTGCCGTCATCAACCTCGATCCACGCGCCGACGGCATCAGTATTTGGTGATGGCTGGCGCAGGGTCACGCTCAACCAATTCCCACCACCGCCACTGTTGTTCTGCCAGACTTCAAGCGGTGCGCGGCGGTTGACCACGACCAGATCCAAGAGCCCGTCATTGTTGAAATCGGCAAGCGCCGCGCCGCGACCCCGGTGCAGGCTGGCAATGCCCGCCCTATCACCCGCCTCGGCAAAAGCCCCATCGGGCCTTTGCATCAACAGGTTGTTGGGGTCCTCCATCGCCATCCCGGGCATCTGCTGAACGTTGCCCTTGGCAATGAACACGTCGTCGCGTCCGTCATTGTCGACATCCCCAAACGCGATATGCCATCCCGTCGATGGGCGCCCGTCCCCCCCTGTATAGGGCCGGTGCGCGGTCGTACCGAGTTCAAAGGGCACATCCTCATAGGTCGGCCCGTTACCTGTTTGCCGCTGAAGCCGCTGGTCGCCCATTGAGCTGAGAAAAACCTCGTCGCGGCCATCCCGGTCGATGTCGCGCGTGGCGATTCCCATGCCCCAGAGCTTGTGCGCAATCCAGCCATCTGCCTCGGTCAGCAAGCGTGGCTCGTCGCCAAGCCGCCACAGCTGTTCGGCACCGTCGCTGACATAGTAGTGGCGATCGTTACTGATGCGCAGATCGGGTTGCCCGTTACGGGACCAGTCAGTGAAGAGTATCGACAAGGCGCAGTGCCCCGGTTCAAGGGCGGCCGCCGCATAACCGGGCTCAATCGGTCGATAGAGCGCGTTGATATCACAGGCTTCGAATGGGCCGTCGGGGTCGGCGCGATCAACGTAGTGTCCGAAGGCGAGGGTAGGGCGGTCTTGGCCCGCCTCCCACGTCGCGGAGAATGCAGTGCTCCATCGGTCTGCAAAGTCGATACCGATATCGGCTTCCTCAAAGGTGCAATCGCCGCGTCCAAGCAGGACTTGATCGGGACCAACGCGCAGAATGACCAGATCGGTCAGGTCGTCATTGTTGAGGTCGATCGGATATGCGCCCGTGGAGCCAAGGATCGGCAGCGGTTCCATCCGAAAGCGTATCGAGCCTTCGCTTTGGTTGATCATCAGCGCCGCCGGGTTAGTCCCGCCCGCAGCCACCATGTCTAGCTTGCGATCGCCGTTACAGTCAAAGACGGCGACGCCGCCACCGACAAAGTGTTCCCAGCCGCCGTCGTATTGGTGCACGGGTACTGGGACGGGGGCGAATTGCGGATCGGCAGTGGCGGCTGTCGCGAGCGACGCGGCAAGCAGCGATGCGCTAAATCGCATCCTCAAGTTCCTCCAACGCGATGTCATGGACGAAATCGAGCGCATAGGCCGCGGCGCCGCGTGCGAACATCTGGTTGCCCCATTTGTGGATGACGACCTCGGGCGGGGCGCGATCGATCTCGACAATCGATTTGCGCATTTCGTCGATCACCGTGTCCGCATAGAGATGGTCGAAATGCATCTGCTCGCCCGCGATGATGATAAGTTGCGGGTCGAAGATGTTGACGAGATTGGCAAGTCCGATTGCAAAGATGTGCCCGGCGCGATCTACCACCTGCCGCGCCGCCTTGTCGCCAGCGCGGGCCGCGTCGAGGATTTGCTTAACGGTGTCGGCAGTACGGCCCGAGGTGTCGATACCCGGTACTGACGCCGCCTCGCGCACCAGGGCGTAGTCGGCCACATAGGCTTCGAGACAGCCGCGCTGACCACAGCGGCACAGCGCGCCATCGGGCTGGATCTTGGTATGTCCGAACTCCCCGCCGGACCCCCGCGTACCGCGATAAACCTCGCCGCCGAGCACAAGGCCCATGCCGACGCCGCTTTCGACGGTGATGACAATGAAATCGGAATGGCCACGGCCCAGGCCAAAGGACTTTTCGGCCATCGCCACGAGGTTGGCGTCGTTATCCAGAAAGACGGGCAGGCCCAATTCCGCGGACATGATATCCCGCAGCTTCACATTGCGCTGATCAAGTGAAGGCGACCAGTAGACCAGCCCGGTATCGGCATCGACCTGACCGGCGAGGCCGACGCCTAGGCCGGAAATCTCCGCTGTCGTGACACCGGCTGCATCGGCAAGCGCCTCTAGCCCCGCACCGATTTCGGCGGCAAGGGTCACCGGGTCGTTGGTGCCCCTCGCCATGCGGCGTTCGGTTTGTGCGATTTCGGCGCCTTCGAAGTTCAGCAGGACGAGCGAAATGACCCGGTTCGATACTTTGAGGCCGGCGACTCGGTGCGCGTTTCCGGCGATCCGCAGGTCGACCTTGGGCCGCCCTCTTGTCCGATCCGCGAGGGCCGAATCATTGGGAACTTCCTCGACCAGACCACCCCGGATCAGGTCCGCCGTGACGGCTGTGACGGTTGCCCGGCTGATGCCCGTCCGGGCCGCAAGATCAATCCGCGGCACCCGACCGCCCTGAGATATCTCGCGCAGCAGGATCCGTCTGCTTTCGACCTTCTGATGTCCGAAGGGCATGATATTCCTTGTATTTTCCTCCCGCCGCGATCGCTGGGCGAGGCGGCTCTTGATAGGAGGATGGCCTTTTTTCCGCAATCTGTCCAATTTAATTTGCAATTCGAATTTAACCATATCACTATGATCCTACCTGCCGCGAAGATGACAGTGACGGCGGGATGTAGTCTTGGGAGGACAACATGAACTTCTTCAAAAAACTGGCCGCGTCAGCGGCTGTGTCCGTCATGGCCGTCGCTGCTGCGGCGCAGGACATCACTGTTGGCGTGAGCTGGTCCAACTTCCAGGAAGAGCGCTGGAAAACGGATGAAGCCGCCATCAAGGGCGCGCTCGAAGCAGCCGGCGCCAAATACATCTCGGCCGACGCACAAGCTTCGGCTGCGAAACAGCTGACAGACGTCGAGGCCCTGATCGCACAAGGCGCGGACGCGCTGATCATTCTGGCGATGGACAAAGATGCGATTGGCCCGGCAGTCGACAAGGCCGATGCCGAAGGGATCCCGGTAGTGGGCTATGACCGTCTGATCGAAGACGACCGCACATTCTACCTGACTTTCGACAACAAGGGCGTTGGCCGTATCATCGCCGAAACCGTCAAGGCGGCACAGCCTGAAGGCAACTATGCCATCATCAAGGGTGACAAGGGCGATCCGAACGCGCTGTTCCTGCTGGAAGGTATGATGGAAGTCATCGGTGACGACGTCGCGGCCGGCAAGATCAACATCGTGGGCGAAGCGTTCACCGATGGTTGGAAGCCGGACAACGCACAAAAGAACATGGAACAGATCCTGACGGCGGCGAACAACGAGGTTGACGCTGTTCTGGCCGAAAACGACGGCATGGCCGGTGGTGTCATCGCCGCGCTCGAAGCGCAGGGTCTTGCCGTTCCGGTTGGCGGACAAGATGGCGACCACGCGGCGCTGAACCGCGTTGCCCGTGGCACGCAAACGGTTTCGGTCTGGAAAGACTCGCGTCAGCTGGGCGCAAAAGCGGCTGAAATCGCCCTGGCTCTCGCAGGCGGCTCCGCACTTGCGGATGTCGACGGCGCCGTTCAGTGGTCCGGAGGCGCGAAGGGCGTTGAAATGAACGCCATCTTCCTTGCACCGACACCGATCACCAAAGACAACATCAATGTCGTGATCGACGCCGGCCACATCGGCAAAGACAAAGTCTGCGCGGGCGCAATCGCCGGCGTTGCGGGCTGCTAACCAGCCTTCCTTTTCGCACCGGTGGCCCCGTGCCGCCGGTGCACCCTTAATCAGTCATTACCCGCAACCTTAGCATTGCTGCCCCTGGGCAAATCTGCACGCATGGATCGGACCCTGACATGACAGACACGACCGACACAGCGACACAGCCCGCCGCTGCGCAAAGGGGCCCCGTCGCCCGCTTTCTCGAAGCGACAGAACTCGACACCCGCCTTCTGGGCATGCTGGGCGCGCTTGCCCTGATCTGGGTCGGCTTTCACCTTTACGGCCAGGTCGTTAACGGGTTTGGCGCGTTCCTCACCCCACGCAACCTCTGGAACCTGAGCGTTCAGACCGCATCGATCGGCATCATGGCCTGCGGCATGGTGCTTGTAATCGTGACCCGCAATATTGACCTCTCGGTTGGCTCGCTGCTTGGGTTCTGCGCGGTGATGATGGGCGTCACGCAGGTCTGGATCCTGCCGCAATTCCTTGGGCTGGAACATCCGTTGATCTGGATCCTGGCCATCATTGTCGGCCTGATCACCGGCACGCTGATCGGGGCCTTTCATGGCTGGCTGATCGCGTATCTGAGCATCCCGGCCTTCATCGTCACTCTGGGTGGCCTGCTGGTTTGGCGCGGTGCTGCGTTCCTCGTGACCCGGGGCGAGACGATCTCGCCCGTCGACTCGACATTCAAACTGCTGGGCGGTGGCCCCTACGGAGCCATTGGTGCCACGGGCAGCTGGATCGTCGGCGTCATAGGGTGCATCGCGGTCGTGGCGCTGGTGCTCTTCAGCCGTCGGCAGCGCCGTCATCACGGTTTCGCCCTGCGTCCGGTCTGGGCCGACACGATGCTTGGCGCAGTCAGTTGTGCCGCTCTGGTCGGTGCAGTGCTGCTGGTCAATGCCTATCCGTGGCCGCGCGGGATCGTTCGCCGGTACGCTGAGGCCGAGGGGATCGAGATCCCTGAGGGGGGGCTTTTCATCAGCCATGGCTTTGCCATTCCCGTTTTGATCCTGATCGCGGTCGTGATCGTGATGACGATCATCATGCGCCGAACCCGCTTTGGCCGGTATGTCTATGCGATCGGCGGCAACCCCGAAGCGGCCGCGCTTTCTGGCATCAACACCCGGTGGATGACGGTCAAGATCTTTGCGCTGATGGGCTTTCTCTGCGGGCTTTCCGCCGTCGTCGCTTCTGCCCGCCTAGGGTCGGCCACGAACGCGCTCGGCACGCTTGATGAGCTTTACGTCATCGCCGCTGCCGTCATCGGGGGCACGTCGCTTGCCGGTGGGATCGGGACGATCTACGGCGCGGTGCTTGGCGCCTTCGTTATGCAATCGCTGCAGACGGGCATGGTTCTGATCGGCTTTGACGCTGCGATCCAGCAAATCGTCGTCGGCTCGGTCCTCGTCCTCGCCGTCTTCCTCGACAACCTCTATCGCCGTTCGGCCAAGTAAGGAGACGCGACATGTCACAGACACCTCTTGTCGAAATGCGCGACATCTGCATCAGCTTTGGCGGTGTCCACGCGGTCGATCATGTTTCGGTCGATCTTTATCCCGGTGAGGTCGTGGGCCTTCTGGGCCACAACGGGGCCGGTAAGTCGACGTTGATCAAGATCCTGTCGGGCGCCTATCAGATGGACTCGGGCGAAATCTATATCAACGGTGAGCGCGCCGAGATCACCAACCCCCGGGATGCGCGGGCCTACAACATCGAGACGATCTATCAGACGCTTGCCTTGGCGGACAATCTCGACGCGGCATCGAACCTCTTTCTCGGGCGCGAGCTGGTAACCCCGCTCGGCTTTGTGAACGAGGACGCGATGGAGGCCGAGACGCGCAAGATCATGGCGCGGCTCAATCCGAACTTCAAAAAGTTCGCCGATCCGGTCAGCGCGCTCTCGGGCGGTCAGCGCCAGTCGGTTGCGATTGCGCGGGCGGTTTATTTCAACGCGCGTATCCTGATCATGGACGAACCGACCGCCGCACTCGGGCCGCATGAGACCCAGATGGTCAGCGAGTTGATCCAACAGCTCAAGGCCGAAGGGATCGGCATCTTTCTGATCAGCCACGACATCCACGATGTGATGGACCTGTGCGACCGGGCGAGCGTGATGAAGAACGGAAAACTGGTGGGCACGGTTGACGTCGATAAGGTTACCGACGATGACCTGCTCGGGATGATCATTCTGGGTAAGAAACCGGGCGAAAGCTGATGGAACCACATTGGTTGGTGGCCGATGTCGGCGGAACCAATACACGGGTCGGCCTTGCTGGCCCGGACGGAGTTCAGGCGACCACGGTCCGACGATATCAGAACGACAATTACGACAGCTTCACCGCGGTCGCGCAGGATTACCTGCGCGACCATGACGTTCCGTCGGCCATGGCCGTCGCCATCGCGGGCCCGGTGACGTCGCACACGGCCCATCTGACCAACCGGGACTGGGATTTTGACACGCAGCATCTGGGGCGGGATCTGACAGTATCGAACGTCTTTCTGCTGAACGATCTCGCCGCTCTTGGTCACGCCCTGCCGATCCTGCCGTTCTCGGCCATGACGTCCCTGACCGACGATGCCCGGGCCGACGGACAACAGGCGCTGATCGTGGGCCTTGGCACAGGTTTTAACGTCAGTCTCGTCCATTTGCGCACTGAAGAGGTGTTCGAGGCTGAGCTGGGACACGCCAGCCTGCCCTACAGCGTGGTTCGCGTTCTGACACCCCATGTCGCTGATGTGGACGTTTTTGAGACGGTCGAGCACCTGTTTTCGGGGCAGGGGCTGCGCCGCCTGCACGAAAGCCTTGGGGGTGGTGGCCGCAAGCCCGAAGAGATCGTGCTAAGGGCCGATCCGGTGTCGGAAAAGACGATGGATCTCTTGGCCAGTGCGCTTGCCGTTTTCGTTCGCGAGATCGTCTATCAATATATGCCGCGTGCGGGCCTGTATTTTAACGGTAGCCTTGCCCGGACGATGCTGGGGCCGGATTATCGCGATACCGTTCTGTCGGTCTTGCGGGCTGACACGCGGTTTGCCGGCAAGTTCGCTAGCGTGCCGGTCTTTACGCTGACCGAAGACGCAGCCGCGCTGCATGGCTGCGCGCGCTATCTGGCGCATCAGGTGCCCGCGCGCTGATAGACAACCTCAATCAACTACTTGCGAAGACCCGCGGCGGCCTTTGCGGCGGCCAGAATTTCCTGGGCGATTTCTTCGGCTTCTTCGGGTTCGAAGTCCATCGGGATCTCGACCTTGCCTGCTTCGATGAACAGGCGCACCATGCCCTGATCCGTCGGGCCAATCTGAAGATTTGCTTCGATGTTGCTTTCGCTGTTGATGCCCATTTCGGTCTCCGATCCTGCCGGGGCGGGGTACTGCGGCCAGCCTTGAAAGGCAAGCGTGTGGCGGGCAGGGTGGGGGCATGACCGAACCCCGACTTCGCCCTTTTCAGCCCGCCGACACCGACTGGCTGGTCGAGCGGCATCAGACGCTTTATGCGGCGGATGAGGGTTTTGACGACACGTTCGGGCCGCTTGTCCGATCCATCCTCGACGATTTTGTCGCCGAACACGATCCGGTGGCCGAACGCGGCTGGATCGCGGAGGAAGACGGCGTGCGGCTTGGGTCGATCTTTTGCGTTCGGGCCGACGTCAAGACTGCGAAGCTGCGGCTTTTCCTGCTGACGCCAGAGGCGCGTGGCAAGGGGCTGGGCAAGCGGCTTTTGTCGACTTGCATGGGCTTTGCGCGGGACGCCGGGTATGCCGGGATGCGGCTTTGGACCCATGAAAGTCACGAAGCTGCCTGCGCGCTTTACCAAAAGAACGGCTGGACTTTGACCGGGTCAAAACCCGTCCATTCCTTCGGTGTCGATCTGGTCGAACAGGCATGGGCAATCAAATTCTAGCCCTTGCATTCGCCCGATCTGAAATTTAATAACCGCGGGCGTGCCGCCTTAGCTCAGTTGGTTAGAGCGCTGGATTGTGGATCCAGAGGTCCCCTGTTCAAGCCAGGGAGGCGGTACCATCTCAAGACAAGTATCTGTTAACGGTCCTCGATCTGCACCGTTTGCCGCAATTCCCCGTCCAGCCCATAGATCAGAATCGCATCATCGGTTGTCACCGCCATCCAGTCGGGGCCCCGGGTAAAAGCGGTCGGTGTCGTTCCATCAGGCAGAGCAATCGCATCAGGCAGGGCCATGGCGGGTTGGTTCAGCCGGATGACAAGCAGCACGATGACCATTAGAACGCCAAGGATCATCGTGGCCGTTAACACGGTCACGAGCCGCCGCAAAAAACGCAGATTTGCAGGTTCCTGAGGGGGATCGATGTCGTCCACGGTACTGACCTTTGAAATCGCGGCCGATCCGCCGCCGCGCCTTGATAAGGCCATTGCACGCGATGTGCCAGACGACGCCGCCTTGTCCCGCACCCGTCTTGCCCGCCTGATCGCTGATGGCGCGGTTCGGATCGAGGGGGTCGTGGCCGACAACCCGAAAGCGCGCGTCGTTGCCGGGGCCTTGGTCGAGATCGCCCTGGAGGAGGCCGAGGAGAGCCATATCGGGCCCGAGGCGATCCCGCTCGATATCCGGTACGAAGACGATGATCTGGTCGTCGTCAACAAACCCGTGGGCATGGTTGTTCATCCTGCGCCGGGCACGCCATCGGGCACGCTGGTCAACGCGCTGCTTGCCCATTGCGGTGACAGCCTTTCAGGGGTGGGCGGGCTCAAACGGCCCGGGATCGTGCACAGGATCGACAAGGACACCAGCGGCCTGCTGGTTGTCGCGAAATCGGACGCGGCGCATCAGGGGTTGGCCGAACAATTCGCGAAACACACCGTCAAACGGATCTATTCCGCGCTGACCTACGGCGTGCCCGAGGCGAGCGACCCACGGCTGCGCGGCGTCCGCGGCGTATCGTTCGAGCCGGGCGAGGTGCTGAAGATCACCACCCATCTTGCGCGGCACAAGACCGACCGGCAGAGGCAGGCGGTCCTGTTCCAAGGTGGCCGGCATGCGGTCACGCGGGCCCATGTGGTTGAACGGTTTGGTAAACCCCCGGCGGTGGCGCTGGTCGATTGCTGGCTCGAAACCGGGCGGACCCATCAGATCAGGGT
>CAWUIQ010000049.1:0-23441 GCA_963922565.1 uncultured Rhodobacterales bacterium | reverse complement strand
ATCCGGCCCATGTTCGGTGAAAACAGACCCAATATCGAAACCTTCATATTCGATTTCTCGGGCGATCTTTACGGTGCACACCTGTCAGTCGGCCTAGTCGATTTCCTGCGCAGCGAGGCAAAGTTCGACAGCCTCGACGCTCTCATCACGCAAATGGATGATGACAGCGCACAATCCCGCGCGATCCTTGCCGCCTTATGACCGATCCGATCGACCGCAGCGGCCTGCCGAACCGGTATTGGGAGCGCAAGGCGCTCAAGGCCATGACGCCCAAGGAATGGGAGGCATTGTGCGACGGCTGCGGCAAATGCTGCCTCAACAAGCTCGAAGACGATGAAACGGGCGAGGTCGCCCTGACCCGCATCGCCTGCCGTCTGCTCGACGATCGCACCTGCCGCTGCGCCCATTACGAAAACCGGCACCAATTCGTGCCGGACTGCATCACGCTATCACCCGACAACATCGACCAACACGCATACTGGATGCCGCAAACCTGCGCGTATCGCCTGCTTTGGGAAGGCAAGAGCCTGCCAGACTGGCATCCGCTGGTTTCCGGCACAGCCGAAACCGTGCATGAGGCCGGTGTCAGCGTGCGCGACCGCACGCTGAGCGAGTTCGATATCCCCGAAGACGATTGGGAAGATCATATCATCGAGGAGCCGACCTGATGTTCTTTGCCTCCGACAATATGGGCCCGGCCCATCCGCAGATCGTCGAAGCGCTGACAGCCGCCAACAATGGTTTCGCGATGCCCTACGGCGCCGACGACATCATGCGCGGGGTCGAGGCTTCGATCCGTGAGATTTTCGAGGCGCCGCTGGCCGCGGTTTATCTGGTTGCGACGGGCACGGCGGCGAACTCCATCGCCCTCGGCTGTTATGCCGCCCCGTGGAGCACCGTCTTTTGTTCGCCCGTCGCCCATATCCACGAAGACGAATGCAACGCGCCGGAATTCTTTACCGGCGGTGCCAAGCTGACGCTGGTGCCGGGTCATCACAAGATGACGGCCGCCGATCTGCGCCGGTCGATCGCCGCCGAAGAGGCGCGCGGTGTCCACGGACCGCAGCGCGGACCGGTTTCGATCACGCAGGTCACGGAACGCGGCGGGGTCTATTCCCTTGATGAACTGCGCAGCCTGACGGACGTCGCCAAGGCATTCGGCCTCCCCGTTCACATGGACGGTGCCCGCTTTGCCAATGCGCTTGTCGCGCTTGGTTGCAGCCCGGCCGAGATGACGTGGAAGCTGGGCGTCGAGGCGCTGAGCTTTGGCGGAACCAAGAACGGCTGCATGGGGGTCGAGGCGGTTGTGCTCTTTGATCCGGACAAGTCGTGGGATTTCGAGTTGCGGCGCAAGCGTGGCGCGCATCTCTTTTCGAAACACCGGTATCTTTCGGCGCAAATGTCGGCCTACCTCGCGGATGGGCTCTGGCTGGAACTGGCGGAACAGGCCAATGACAACGCTGCCCGACTGGCGGCGGGGCTGCGGGACAAGGGCGGGCAGTTTCTCTACGAACCCGAGGCCAACATGATCTTTGCCGCCCTGCCCCGGCGCGCCCACCAGCATCTGCATGACAGTGGTGCCAAGTATTACATGTGGGAATGCAGCCTTGATGGCGACGACCCGGACGAAATGCTGGCCGCCCGCTTCGTTTGCGACTGGTCCATCGAGACGGCCCAGATCGACGCGTTCCTAGACCTCTTGCAATAGCGTCCGGATTTCAGCGGCGACCGCGTCGGGATGGGTGATCGGCGCCATGTGACCCGCACCCCCGATCGTCACGCGACGCGCCCGCGGGATGCGGCGGTCCATGGCCTGATGCGTTGCATCGATGACATCAGGCGTCGTTTCGCCCTGCATCAGCAAGACCGGCATCGGCAATCGCTCCAGCGCTTTTGACCCGATGAGATTTGCGTAGTCGTCAATGACGAAAGGCGTGCTGCCGGAAACGAAATGAACCCGGTCTATCATGTATTTGCGGGTCATCGGCGGGAAATCGGCCCACCTGGTCCCGTCACCCCAGAGACGGTTGAAAGCGCGCGCGGCCTCCTCCATGTCGCCGCTGGCCCTCGCGGCTTCGTAGTCGACCAATTCCGCGTCATGGGCATGGACCCGCTCCGGCTCATCGGCCAGGGCGGCGGCGAAAAAGACCGGCTCGATCAGGGTCAGGGAACGGACGCAGTCCGGCGCTTCGACCCCAAGGCGCAATGCGACGGTCGCCCCGTAGGAATGGCCGATGACATCCATTGGTTCGGTCAGCAGCGACAGGGCCATGTCGGTAGCCATCCGGTGCTGATCCGTGCCCGGTTGCCAATCGGGCGAACTGCCATGGCTGGGCAGATCCATCGCCGTGATGGTCAATTCCTCGGCCATCGCCCGGCCCAAACCGCCCCATGCCCCGGCATGGGCCATGGTGCAGTGAATGGCCAGCGCCCGGCGCGGCCCCTTGCCAAAGGTCCGGCTGTGTGGGGTCACAGATCGCCGCTCAGATGGGCATCCAGATCCTCGATGCGATCCTGGCCCCAGAACCGCTGCCCGGTTTCCTTGACGATGTAGAAGGGCGCGCCAAAGACACCGGCCTCGACCGCTTCCTCAAGGTTCGCGGCATAGGTTTCCGCCCCTTGCAGAAGTCCACTGTCGGCCAGGGCCGGGTCGAAACCGGCCTCTTCCAGGCAAGCCCGGACAACATCGTTTTCCGCGATATCCTTTTCATTCGCCCAGACACTTCGGGTGATGGCATGGACCAGCGCGCCCAGATCCCCGCCGCCCGCATTCTGTGCAGCGATAAAGGCATAGGCGGCCGGCGCACCGTTGGTAGGCCAGTGGGCGGGGTTCAGGTTGAACGGCATATCCTGTTTCTTGGCCTGGCGGACCAATTCCTGGGCCCGGTATTCGATACGGCTGATGTGGCGGTCTTTCGGCGGCGTTCCACCCGTGCGAGCGAAGGCGGCAATAACGTCGAAGGGCTTGTAGGTCACGGTTGCCCCATGCTTTTCGGCAACCGCCTCGAACCGGTTCCCGGCCAGGTAGGTATACGGAGAAAGCGTGGCGAAGTAATAATCGATATGGGGCATTTTCGGTCTTTCTGATCGGCCTTCGGGTTTGCCGGACCGTAAGGCCGTGCTAAGCGGAGTCAACATTACGATTCTGTTACAATCGTAAGGCGCAAGAGGACTTCGACATGCCGCAGATTCAGGAACCGAAACTGATTGCCGGCAATGCGAACTTGCCACTGGCCAAGGCGATCGCCCGTCGGATGACGATGCATCGGGGGATCAGCATGGGGCTGGTCGAGGCTCGGGTGGAACGGTTCAACGACGGCGAGATCTTTGTCGAAGTGTTCGAGAATGTGCGGGGTGAGGATATGTTCATCATCCAGCCGACATCGAACCCCGCCAACGACAACCTGATGGAATTGGTGATCATGTGCGACGCGCTGCGGCGGTCGTCAGCGGCACGGATCACGGCCGTGATCCCCTATTTCGGCTATGCACGGCAAGACAGACGCACCAAGGCGCGCACACCCATCAGTGCCAAGCTGGTTGCAAACATGCTGGTCAGCGCCGGTGTCGAGCGGGTTCTGACGATGGATTTGCACGCGGCCCAGATTCAGGGCTTTTTCGACATTCCGGTCGACAATCTTTACGCCTCGCCGATCTTTGCCCTCGACATCCTCGACAATTTCCGCGGACGGATGAACGAGCTGATGATCGTCTCACCCGACGTAGGCGGTGTTGCGCGGGCGCGCGAACTGGCCAAACGGATCAACGCGCCCCTCTCGATCGTGGACAAACGTCGCGAAAAGGCGGGCGAAGTGGCAGAGATGACGATCATCGGTGACGTGAAAGACAAGACCTGCCTGATCGTCGACGACATCTGCGATACGGCGGGCACGCTCTGCAAGGCGGCCGAAGTGCTGATGTCGAACGGTGCGAAAGAGGTTCACGCCTATATCAGCCACGGCGTGCTCTCGGGGCCAGCGGTCGAGCGGGTGACGAAGTCGGTCATGAAGTCGCTCGTCATTACTGACTCGATCGAGCCGACAAAGCCCGTTCAGGCCGCCGGCAACATCCGCATCGTACCAACGGCGCCGATCTTTGCGCAGGCGATCCTGAACATCTGGAACGGGACCTCCGTCAGCTCACTCTTTGAGGCTGACACGCTCGGCCCGATCTACGACGGGATGTACGCAGCGGAATAACGCTGCACCGGCACTGCCAAAACGGCACACCAAGACATCGGCAGACGCATGTGATATCCTTCGAAATTATTTTGAAGGATATTTTAGATGCCCGTTTTTACACTCACGCAATTTGCGGATTTCAGAGGCTTTGGCAGCAGCAACGACACCGTTTTTGCCCTTGCAGGATCAGACTACATCTATGCCGGTTCCGGCAATGACAGCATCGACGGCGGTGACGGTGGCGACACGCTGATCGGCGGATTTGGCGCCGACACGATCATCGGCGATACCGGGTCAGACCTTATTTATGGCGGCGAAATCTCTGGCCTCGACAACACCGGCAACGTGCTGCGCGGCGGACGGGGACATGACACGATCTATGCCGGGTTCTTCGGCGACACGATCGATGGTGGGCGCGGCAACAACGTCATCTACGGCAACTACTCCGCCGACCGGATCGAAACCGGTGACGGGCGCGACACCGTCGATGGCGCCGAAGGCAATGACACGATCATCGGCGGCGCGGGCGATCAGTACCTCGTCGGCGGCACGGGCCACGACCGGATCATCACCGGACGGGGCCGGGACACGGTCTATGCTGGCGACGGCAGCGATACGGTGATCATCGACGATGGGGTCAGCGGTTATGACCTCGACCTCGTGGCCTATGTCTATGGCGGGGCCGGCAATGACAGCATTGTGGGATGGGTCGACAGCGACCGCATCGACGGCGGCAGTGGCAACGACACGATCCGCTCGCAATACGGCGAAAACACCCTGACCGGCGGCAGCGGCAATGACAGTATCGAAGGCGGGCTTTTCGATGACAGCATCGACGGCGGATCGGGCAACGACCGGATCGACGGGCGCGGCGGTTTCGACACGATGCACGGCGGGTCGGGGAATGACACGATCACAGGCGGCAATAACAACGACACCATCGATGGTGGGGCCGGAAACGACAGGATGATTGGCGACTGGGGCGACGACGTGATCTCGGGCCGGGACGGCAACGACCTGATCCGCGGGGGCCGTGGTATCGACGTCTTAAGGGGCGGTCAGGGCGACGACACAATTCGTGGCGGCGATGATGTCGACTTTTTGTACGGCGATGACGGGAACGACATCCTGCGGGGCAATGCGGATGACGACAGGATCAATACCGGCTACGGGAACGATACGGCCTATGGCGGTGACGGGGACGATGTGATCGTAGCCAACACCGCCCAGGGGCAGAACGGCAATCACCTTTTTGCCGGTTCGGGTAACGACACGATACGCGCCGTGGACTACGGCGACGACACCGTGATCGGTGATACCGGCAACGACAGCATCACCTTTGAGGGCGGCCACAACATCGCCTATGGCGGCGACGGCGATGACCGGATCTTTGGCGGCAACACCGATCTGCGCGTGGTGAACACGTTGCAGGATCTCTCGCAGGATTTCCTGTCGGGCGGCAATGGCAACGACTATATCGAAACGGGCGACGGGCGCGACACGGCCCTTGGCGGCGCGGGCAACGACACCATCATATCGGGCTCGGACAACGCACAATTCAACGACGATCTGAACCGCACCACCCTGGATGGGGGTGCTGGAAACGACAGCCTCGTGGGCCATGATCTGACAGGCGACTATTTCGTCTTCAACACGACGCAGGGCGATTTCGGGACGGACATCGTCGACAACTTTGATGCCGAGATGGACCGGGTGCGGCTGATCACGCCCGACGGCGGGCCGATCCCCTTCACCACCCAGATCCAGGGCGGCAATGTGCTGATTTGGGTGCCAGGCAATGATGGGCTCGCGATACTGAACGATGCCGCCGCGACGTGGTCGGACGATCTGATCAGCTTCATCTGATCCGGGCGGGCTTGCGCGTGCCCGCCCCCTCCCCTAAACCGTCTCCCGTTCCACGATGGAGACCCCCATGCTCGACCTGACCTATGAGACCCCCAAGCCCAAAGTCATTTCTGGCGCCAAGGAGGATTGGGAGCTGGTCATCGGGATGGAGGTGCACGCGCAGGTCAGCAGCAAGGCCAAGCTCTTTTCCGGCGCCTCGACCGAGTTCGGGGCCGAGCCGAACTCGAACGTCTCGTTCGTTGACGCCGCCATGCCGGGCATGCTGCCGGTCATCAATGAATTCTGCGTGGAACAGGCGGTGCGAACGGGGCTGGGATTGAATGCCGAGATCAACCTGAAATCGGCTTTCGACCGCAAGAATTACTTCTACCCCGACCTGCCCCAGGGCTACCAGATCTCGCAGCTCTACCACCCCATCGTGGGCGAGGGCGAAATCCTCGTCGAAATGGGCCCGGGCGTCGCCCGCAATGTCCGCATCGAACGCATCCACCTCGAACAGGACGCGGGCAAATCGATCCACGACATGGACCCGGCCATGTCCTTCGTCGATCTCAACCGCACCGGCGTGGCGCTGATGGAAATCGTCAGCCGCCCCGACATCCGCGGGCCCGAAGAGGCCGCCGCCTACATCACCAAGCTGCGCCAGATCCTGCGCTATCTCGGCACCTGCGACGGCAACATGCAGAACGGCAACCTGCGCGCCGACGTCAACGTCTCGATCTGCCGTCCGGGCGATTATGAGAAGTATCAGGAGACACAGGATTTCTCCCATCTCGGCACGCGTTGCGAAATCAAGAACATGAATTCCATGCGCTTCATCCAGCAGGCCATCGACTACGAGGCGCGCCGCCAGATCGCGATCGTCGAGGGCGGCGGCAGCGTCGATCAGGAAACCCGCCTCTACGACCCCGACAAGGGTGAAACGCGATCCATGCGCTCAAAGGAAGAGGCACATGATTACCGCTATTTCCCCGACCCCGACCTTCTGCCGCTGGAAATCGAACAGGGCTGGGTCGATGACATCCAAGCCAGCCTGCCCGAACTGCCCGACGCCAAGAAGGCCCGCTTCATGGGCGATTTCGGCCTGACCGACTACGACGCCAGCGTGCTGACGGCCGAAACCGCCGATGCCGCCTTCTTCGAAGAGGTCGCAGGCACCTGCGGCGACGGCAAGCTCGCCGCGAACTGGGTCATCAACGAACTCTTCGGACGGCTCAAGAAAGAGGACCACGACATCTCCGAAAGCCCGGTCTCGCCCGCCCAGCTCGCGGGCATCATCGCGCTGATCAAATCCGGTGACATCTCCGGCAAGATCGCCAAGGACCTGTTCGAGATCGTCTACACCGAGGGCGGCAACCCGGCAAAGATCGTCGAAGAGCGGGGCATGAAACAGGTCACCGATACCGGCGCCATCGAGGCCGCCGTGGACGAGATCATCGCCGCCAACCCCGCGCAGGTCGAAAAGGCCAAGGAAAACCCCAAGCTGGCGGGTTGGTTCGTCGGGCAGGTGATGAAGGCGACCGGCGGGAAAGCAAACCCCAAGGCGGTCAACGAACTGGTGTCGAAAAAGCTGTCGTCCTGACGGTTTTCGGGTTCCAGGCAAGGGCATGATCCAAGGGATCGTGCTCGAACAACAGTGTGGTACCGCGCCCGGCCTTCGTTAGGGCCGAACCATGCGCCATTCACGCCAGAGTTGATGCAATCCCCTCTCAGCGTTACGCTCTGCCAATTATTTGAGGCAGAGCATGTTTTCATCACGAACTGATAGGGTCAGGGACGCGGCAAAACTGCTGACCGCAGCAATCGCATTCGGAACGTCGCCGGGGGTCAAATCCGGAACCTCACTTTATGACGCAGCCAAAAAGCTGGCGGGCAAGCCACCCAAGGGCCTCAAAGCCATGGGTGAACGGATGGGCGATCTGGCGACGGAAGTCTTTGAGGGCTTCAGGCGCGACTTGCCCGAGGATGCAGACATTCGCCTCGCACAAATGATCGAAACCTCGCTGCCGTCCGCCGAACTGATCACGGCGAACCGGATGAACGGACCGCTGATTGCCGAAGCGATGGTGGGCAAGCTGAGCGATGCGTCTCATCTGGCGCAGCCCATGCCGGACCTCTTCAGGGATATCGTCACACCGGTTCTGACGCAGCTTTGCAGCGATAAGGACTTCGCCGCCGATCTCACACCCGCCTACATGGCGCAAGTCCTGTCGCAAGGGGCCGAAACGGCCAGCGACGTCAAGGACATCAAGGCCATGATGAGCGAGGTGCTGCACGAGGTGACGGCACGCAGCGACGAAGAACTGCGACAGGCAGCGGCATATTTTCCCGATGCCCCGGACGCCTCGGCGACCCGCAAACAACTCATGACGTTCCTGTCGTCCAAGGGTGAAGAATACGAGGCCCTTTCGGCCGAGCTTGCGGCCATCGACGACCAACTCAAAGAGCTGGGCGCGCTTCAGGCCTCGGCTGAGGGCGCTCTCGATCGCTGGGATCTCGAGGAAAGCGCTCGCGTCTTCGCGGATCTTCACAAAACCCAGCTTGACCATGCCGCCCACACCGCAGAGCTGCGGGCCAATATCGCGCTAATGCGGGGCGACCCGGCACAGGCGTATCAGTATCTGACGGCAGCTGCCGACAGTCTGTCGGGTGACGATCCCCTCGCATCCGCCCGGCGGCGGATCACGGTCTACGGCCCCATGCTGGTTGAAGGGGCACGCAGGTTTCCCCGTGAAACAGCCAGCTATGGACGGGCGCTGGTCGAGAATGTTTTGACCGACGAACTCGCCGCCCAGTCGCCCGTACTGTGGGGCAATGGCCAGAACGTCGTGGGCGTGGCATGCGCGACGCTGCTCAAGACGGCTTTGCCGGACTACGCCGACAGCTTGTTGCGGGATGGCGATCGCGCCTTTGCCAACGCGCTGCCATCCCGCCCGAAGGACACGCAGCCAGATGCATGGGCCGAACTGCACAACAACCGGTCCCAGCTCTACAAGCTCTATGCGGAAATGGTCGGGAACCCGCAGTACTTCGACATGGCGCTGTCGGACATCGACGCGGCTCTGACCGTCTATTCCAAAGACACTCACCCACGCGAATTTGCCCGGGCGCGTCTGAACCACGGTTCGATCCTGACCGCGCAAATGTACGCCATGGCCCAGCGGGGCGAGGATTACATCCAGACCGGCCTTGACGCGGTCGAAGACTATGAGGCGGCGCTTGATCATTTCGTCTTTCTCAAGACGCCCGATGTTCATATCGATGCGCAAGTCGATCTCGGCATATTGCATTTATTTCTGGGTATCGGCACCCCGGGCCAGTTGGGCGGTGATCACTTCACCAAGGCGCACAAGTGCTGGGTCGAGGCGTTGCAGTACTTTATCAGCTCCGAACAGCCCTATAAAAAGATCAACACATCCATCCGGCTGGCATCCTGGACCTTTCAGCGGGCACGGCATGACAGCACCCCTGATCCAACGGGCGAGCTGCAAAAGGCGCTCGAATTCTGCCGACTGATCGAAGCCGATCTTGCGGTGCATCCGGCGGACGATCTCAAGGCCCAACTCGATGAGGTGAGAGCGGCGGTATCAGCCGCTCTGAACGCCCAAAACTGAACCTGCGACAACCCGCCACGACAGTGCGCGCAACACCCGGTTTGCGCAATCGTACACTTTCGGCACCAAACCGTACGTTTTGCCGGTTTTGGGCGAAATTCACCCAATCTGAGCCTTCGCGAAAATGTACGTTTTGAAAGTCAAAATGTACTGATTGCTGTCCGCCTTGCGCACTTGGCGCTTCGCTCCCGGAGTGATAACCATAGGATGAACAACGGGGACGGTGCTCATGTCAGGGTATGAATACAAGGTGGTGCCCGCGCCTATCAAAGGCGTGAAGGCCAAGGGCGTGAAGACGGGTGAAGAGCGGTTTGCTCTGGCTTTACAGGAGCTTATGAACCAGATGGGCGTCGAGGGGTGGGAGTATCAGCGGGCCGAGTCGCTGCCTTCAACCGAACGGGCCGGCCTGACGGGGACGACAACGGAATGGCGCAACCTTCTAGTGTTTCGCCGCCCTTTGACCGTCGACGATCTCGGTGAACGGCACGTGCACCGCGTGGTTTCCGAAGCGCCGGAACCACCCGACAACCTGCGCATCCTGGCAGAGCGCAGAAGTGACGTTTTGTCAGACGGTTAGAGCGCGACCCTAATCTGCAATATCCAGGGCCAGCGCATGGATCCGCCCGATCAGGTCGGGGCCCAGTGCCGCGTGAACCGCGCGGTGCTTGGCGATCCGGCTCTGACCCGCGAATGCCGCCGCACGGATCCGTACGTTGAAATGGCTCTGCCCCCCGTCCGGGGCGCCCGCATGACCGGCATGACTGGCTGAGTCATCCACCACTTCGATCTCGGTTGGCTCAAACGCTGTGCGTAATTTCGCTTCGATCTCGTCAGCAACACGCATTTTTTTCGTTCACCCCCTTCAATCCTGAGTTCCACAGCCTAAACTTGAGCGCCTGAGTCGAAAAGGACCCATCCATGCGCAAGCCCGACCCGTTTGGTTTTGACATCTCTGTTTCGTCCTCAAAGAAGAAGAACCCGCGCGGTCGGCGGGGCCTTTCAGGTGCTTCGGAAACGTCTACCCGCATATGCGATCACGAAGGGTGCGAAGAGGCCGGCAAGTTTCGCGCGCCCAAGGCTCCCGACGTGCTCGATGATTTCTACTGGTTTTGCCAGAAACACGTGCGGGAATACAATCTGAAATGGAATTTCTTCGACGGTACGACCGAGGCGGAGATCAACGCGCAGCAGTCGAAGGACAAGGTGTGGGAACGCCAGACCAAGCCGATGGGAGACCCCGAGGCGCGCGCTTGGGCTCGGCTGGGCATCGAGGACCCGCACCAGGTGCTGGGCGCCAATGGCACGCAGAACCCCGGACGCAACGGGAATGCGGCAGCGCGCCGCCTGCCACCTACCGAGAAGCGGGCGATCGAGATTCTGGATGCCAAACCCGACGCGACAAAGTCGGAAGTGCGCAAGGCATACAAGGCGCTGATCAAGGTCCTGCACCCCGACATGAATGGCGGCGACCGCAGCCAGGAAGAACAGTTGCAGGAGGTCGTCTGGGCATGGGATCAGATCAAGGACAGCCGCAACTTCAAAGACTGACGCGGCGCGACCTTTGATCGGGCCCCTTCCCCTTGCCCTCGGCAAGGATATGTTGCACGACGAGCAGCGCGGCGATACGCCCGAAAACTGAGAGGCAGTGCGATGGCGGATGGGTCAATGGACTTGAATGCAAAACCGAGCGAAGAGATTTCCGTCCGCGAGGTCTTTGGCATCGACTCGGACATGCACGTAAAGGCGTTCGGCGATAAATCGGACCGCGTGCCGGATGTCGACACGACCTACAAGTTCGACCCCGATACCACGCTGGCGATTCTTGCGGGCTTTTCCCACAATCGTCGGGTGATGATCCAAGGCTATCACGGCACCGGCAAATCGACCCACATTGAACAGGTGGCCAGCCGTCTCAATTGGCCCTGTGTCCGCGTGAACCTCGACAGCCACATCAGCCGGATCGACCTGATCGGCAAGGACGCGATCAAGCTGAAAGACGGCAAGCAGGTCACCGAGTTCCAGGAGGGCATCCTGCCCTGGGCCCTGCGGAACCCGACCGCGATCGTCTTTGACGAATATGATGCGGGCCGCGCCGACGTGATGTTCGTCATCCAGCGGGTGCTTGAGGTGGACGGAAAGCTGACGCTGCTCGATCAGAACGAGGTTTTGCACCCCCATCCATATTTCCGCATCTTCGCGACCGCCAACACCGTCGGCCTCGGCGATACCACCGGCCTCTATCACGGTACCCAGCAGATCAACCAGGGTCAGATGGACCGTTGGAGCCTTGTCGCCACGCTCAACTATCTTAGCATCGACGCGGAAACCGCGATCGTTCTGGCGAAAGCCCCGCACTACAACACCGAAAAGGGGCGCAAGACCATCAAGCAGATGGTCACCGTCGCCGACCTGACCCGGACCGCGTTCATGAACGGCGATCTTTCAACGGTTATGAGCCCGCGGACGGTGATCGCCTGGGCCCAAAACGCCGAGATCTTCCGGAACATCGGTTACGCCTTCCGGCTGAGCTTTCTCAACAAATGCGATGAACTGGAGCGCCAGACCGTGGCCGAGTTCTATCAGCGCCTGTTTGACGAAGAGCTGCCAGAGAGTGCCGCCAATGTGAGCCTCGCGTAGAACGCGAGAACCGGACAAAACGGACACAATTGACCACGATCCGTTGGTTTATCGCCAAATTTGCCGCAATGAATGGCCGAAAAATCCCTCGGCTTAACTCAATTTTGCCCGAACGCGCCGTCAGGTTGCCGGCATGTTTGGACTTCGCAAAATACTTCAGACCTTGGTCGCCGTCTCCCTCATGACAACCCCGGCAATTGCCGCGCCGGGGTGGCCCGACAGCCCCAAGGATCAGATCCGGTTCTTCGCCACCTGCGCCGGCTGGATGGCCGCACAGCAGGACCATGATTGGCTGATCGACGAAGTGGCCGCGACCGAGAACAAGCAGTATTCCGAGGCGTTTTCGTCGCTGATCGAGGCGATCCTGCCCGATATCGACGGCCTTGACCGACGCACGGTTTTCAAGTGGCGGGTCCATGCAAAGCTGGCTCAGACCAAGCTCTTGGAACGGGCAGACTATTCGCGTGACAGCCGCAGCAAGGTCATCGCCTCGCAGACCGCCCGCGCCAATCTCTCGCAATGCCAGTCGGTTCTACTCGGTTGATCCGCCTCAGAAACTTCGCATCAAAGTTTCGGTACCGCCTTACTATTGGCTAACTTAGCGGCGGTACTCTTTCGACCATGTTTCGGATATCCGCATATACGTTCATGCTCCTTTTTCCCCTCGTTGCAGGGGCGTCCGGTTGGCCCGCAAACCCCAAGGAACAGGTCCGGGTTTTCGCGACCTGTTCGGGCCGTCTGTCGGCCATGATGGAGCACCAGTGGATCAAGGATGGGCCTGCCGCGGATCGGACCAAGGCGCGCCGCGATCTCTTTGTCGACATGATCGATGCGGTGTTGCCGGACGCAACTGATCTGGAACCCCGGCGCGTGTTTCACTGGCGTCTGCGGGCGAAAGCGGCCCACTCCGCCCTGCTGCAAGATACGGTTTTCAGCACCGATATGCGCCGGGTCCGCGAGGCGGAGCGGCTGGCCCAAATGCATATCTCGCAATGCGAGGCGATCCTGCTGGGCTGAACCGCTTTTCGGTTGGTCATTCGCGGCAATAGTTCCTAGATTGCCGGTTGAAGCAACCGAGCGCCGCGCAGCATGACCCAATCCGACAATCCAGCCGATCCGTTCAAAAAGGCGCTTGCCGAAGCGACCAAGGTCATGGCGGACGACCCCGAACTGAATGTCAGCTATTCGGTTGATCCCGCGGGTCTGAGCGGTGAGTCCATGCGCCTGCCGCAAGTGTCACGCCGGATGACGCGCGACGAGGTGCTGCTGGCAAGGGGGACGGCCGATGCGCTCGCCCTGCACCGCCGCTATCACAACGGCGAAACCCATGCCCGCTATGCCCCGCCGGGCGACATGGCCCGTGATCTTTACGAGGCGATGGAAACGGCCCGATGCGAGGCCATGGGTGCACGGGACATGCCCGGCACGGCGGGCAACATTGACGCCAAGATCGCCCATGAGGCGATGCGCAAGGGCTTTGATCAGTGCAAGCAGGCCAGCGATGTCCCGTTGTCGACCGCCGCAGGTTATCTGATCCGCCACCTTGCCACCGGCCGCGACCTGCCGGATGCCGCACAGAACGCGATGGAGCTGTGGCAGGGCTTTATCGAGGAACAAGCTGGTGGCACGCTCGAAGATCTGGACACAATCCTCGAAGACCAGACCGCCTTTGCCAAGTTCGCCCGGCAGGTCATCACCGATCTGGGCTATGGCGACCAGCTGGGCGATGACCCCGATCAACTGGACGAAGATCAGGAAGAAGACGCCGAACAGGGCGAAGAGGACAGCCAGGAGCCTGACAGCACCGGCCAGGACGACCAGGAACAGGATGACGCCGAAGCCTCGCCCGAAAGTTCGCAGGAAGAACAGGACGACGCGAGCCAGGCCCAGGTCAGCATGGACGAGATGGCCGATCAGGAGATGGGCGACGAGGTGGACATGCCTGAGGGCGAAGCGCCGCTCGAACCCCCTGCCCCGCAGCCGATTTCGGAAGCCGATCCGGATTACCGCGTCTATCTCGACACTCACGACGAAGAGATCTCGGCCGAGGATCTGGCCGAACCGGTCGAGCTAGAACGCCTGCGCGCATATCTCGACCAACAACTCGAGCCGCTCAAAGGGGCCGTGTCGCGCCTTGCCAACAAGTTACAGCGCCGCCTGCAGGCACAGCAGAACCGGTCGTGGGAGTTCGACCGCGAAGAAGGCATTCTGGATGCCGGTCGTCTTGCGCGTGTCGTCGCCAACCCGACCACCCCGCTGTCGTTCAAGGTCGAAAAGGACACGGAGTTTCGCGATACAGTCGTGACGCTGCTCTTAGACAATTCCGGCTCGATGCGTGGACGGCCGATTTCAATCGCTGCGATCTGCGCCGACGTTCTTGCCCGCACGCTGGAGCGGTGCAACGTAAAGGTCGAAATCCTGGGCTTTACCACCCGCGCGTGGAAAGGCGGTCTGGCCCGCGAGGCATGGCTGAATGACGGCCGCCCCAGCCAGCCGGGACGTCTGAATGATCTGCGCCACATCATCTATAAATCGGCTGACGCCCCGTGGCGGCGCACCCGGCCCAACCTTGGCCTGATGATGAAAGAGGGTCTGCTGAAGGAAAACATCGACGGCGAGGCGCTGGAATGGGCGCATCGTCGGATGGTCCACCGGCCCGAGGCCCGCAAGATCCTGATGGTGATTTCGGATGGTGCACCGGTCGACGACTCAACACTCAGCGTGAACCCGGCGAACTACCTTGAAAAGCACCTGCGCGACGTCATCGCGATGGTCGAACGCAAGAAACAGGTGGAGCTGCTGGCCATCGGCATCGGACACGACGTGACGCGCTACTATGACCGGGCCGTGACCATCACCGATGTCGAGCAACTGGCGGGCGCGATGACCGAGCAGCTAGCGGCACTTTTCGACAGCGACCCGAGGGCGCGAGCCCGGATCATGGGGATCAAGAAAGCCAGCTAAGCTGGCTCGCCTGCGGCGTGCGTATTTTTTTGGAACAATGAAGGGGAGAGCGGGTGTTCCAGACATTTGAGGTCACGGCCCGGCCGGAACAGGGCCCTCCTCGCCTCGCGGCCTTGCGCAAAGAGATGAAGGCGGAGGGGTTGGCGGGTTTTCTCGTGCCGCGTGCCGATGCCCATCAGGGGGAATATGTCGCGGCCCGGGACGAGCGGTTGGCGTGGCTGACGGGCTTTACCGGATCTGCCGGCTTCTGCGCGGCACTGGATGACGCCGCCGGCGTTTTTGTCGACGGCCGGTACCGGACACAGGTCAAGGCCCAGGTCGCTGATGACTTCACGCCCGTGCCATGGCCAGAGGTCAAACTGGCGGATTGGCTGAGGGATAAGCTGTCGGATGGCGGTGAGGTCGGATTTGATCCGTGGCTGCATACCGTCGAACAGGTGGAGACACTGAGCAAGGGGCTGGACGGGAGCGGCGTGATCCTGCGGCGTGTCCCAAACCTTGTCGACCGCATCTGGAGCGATCAACCGGGCCCGGCCATGAAGCCGGCCCGCGCGCATCCGATCACGTTCGCCGGCGAAAGTGCTGCGGATAAGCGAACCCGATTGGCCAAAGCGCTGGCCGATGCGGGCGAGGCGTCCGCCGTCATCACGATGCCCGACAGCATCTGCTGGCTGCTGAACATTCGCGGCTCGGACATTCCGCGAAACCCGGTGGTACAGGCTTTTGCGGTTCTACATTCCGATGCACGGGTCGATCTTTTTGTGGCTGGGCAAAAGGTTGCTCAGCTCGCCGATCATCTGGGCGCCGACGTGGGCATTCACGATCCGTCCGCGTTTCTTCGATTTGTGGCTGACCTGGACGGCCCGGTGCGCCTTGATCGCAAGACCGTCGCCCAGACGATTGCGGATGAGGTCGGCGATCGGGTCAGCTGGGGCGACGATCCCTGCGCCCTGCCCAAGGCCTGCAAGAACCCCGCCGAGATCGAAGGCAGTGCCGAGGCGCATCTTCGTGACGGTGCGGCCGTGGTCGAACTGCTCGCGTGGCTCGATGCCCAGCCGTCAGGCAGCCTGACCGAAACCCAGGTCGTTACAAGGCTGGAAGAGACCCGGCGCCGCGACAACGCCCTGCAGGATATCTCGTTTGAGACCATCGCCGGAACCGGCCCCAACGGCGCAATCATGCATTACCGGGTGACCGAAGAGACGGACACGCGGCTCGAAGATGGGCATCTGCTGGTTCTCGACAGCGGCGGTCAGTACCTCGACGGCACGACCGATATCACGCGGACCATAGCCATTGGTGAGCCGGCCGAAGAGGCCAAGGCAGCCTTCAGCCGCGTCCTGGCCGGCATGATCGGCATGTCGCGCTTGCGCTGGCCCAAGGGTCTTGCCGGACGGGATATCGAAGCGATCGGTCGCGCGCCCCTCTGGTATGCCCATCAGGATTTCGATCACGGGCTCGGGCATGGGGTCGGCGCGTATCTCAACGTGCACGAGGGCCCACAGCGGCTGAGCCGTTTGTCGACGGTTCCGCTTGAACCGGGCATGATCCTGTCGAACGAACCGGGCTATTACCGCGAAGGGGCGTTTGGCATCCGCATCGAAAACCTTGTCGTTGCACAGGTGGCCGATCCACCCGCCAATGGTGACGCGCATCGCGAGATGCTGTGCTGGCGGACGCTGACCTTTGCGCCGATCGACCGTCGCCTCATCCTGCCCGGTTTGCTGGATGCGCCGACGCGCAGCTGGCTTGACGACTACCATCGTGAAACCATGGACAAGATCGGGCCGCGCGTTTCGGAAGTCGCACACGCCTGGCTTGAACAGGCGACCCGGCCGCTCTGAGGCTGGCTGCGCATTCACAGACCTGTTACAGAAGGGCTTCATCACCGCAGCGGTGAAATTTGGGGGAACAGCATGGCCAGTCACATCAAGATCCACAAAGCGCCTGGTACATGGACGGTGCGCGCTGGCGGTGCAGTCCTCGGCGAAAGCACTGCGGCGCTCGAACTGGTCGAGGGTGACTATCCCCCGGTGATCTATTTTCCGCGTGCGGACATCGCGATGGCCTTCCTCGACCGGACGGACAAGACAACACATTGCCCGCACAAGGGCGACGCCAGCTATTTCTCAGTGGTGACCAAATCCCAAACGCTCAGCAATGCGGTCTGGAGCTATGAGGATCCCAAGGAAGACGTGGCGCGCATCAAGGATCACCTGGCGTTCTATACGAACGATGGGATCACCGTCGAACAAATCTGATTTTTTGCGCTGTTGAGGCTGGTGGCCCAGAGATCGGCCACGGCTGACGGGTGCCAGCCACGCCGGTCAGTGTTGGGGGCGTCAACCCACTAGCTATGCTCTTCGGCCGCCGTCGCCGCAAGCGCCCGATTATAGGCCTTAAGCGCATCGACGTGGAAAACAGCCCCCAGCAACTCCGGCGGGCTTTCCGCCCTCAGGCGAACCACTGGAATGAACCGGGTTGCGGCCTTGTCGAAAATCGGCATCGCAGCCTCAAGCGTCGCATTGGCATCCACATAGATGCCGTCGTCGATCATCTTCCAGCAGTCTTCTTCACTGGCGGCTCGTCGGTCATCCGGGCTGCGCATGATCTGGGCTACACGGAACATCGCCAGCAGATAGGCCTGTGGACCGGCGGCAAGGTGGATACCGCGCCGTTCGATCTGGGTCAGGAAGAAGGACCTGTCGACCAGCCGCGACGCAAGCGCTGTCGACATCGAAACCGATACCATGACGGCAAGGCCCGTCTGCCAGTCACCCGTCAGTTCGAACACGATCAGCGTGGTTGAGATTGGTGCCCCAAGCACAGCCGCCGCGACGGCCCCCATCCCGGCAAGGGCATAAAGCGTGACTGAGCCAGAAACATCGGGCAGCAGGCCGGTGGCAATCAGCCCGAAAGCCAGGCCGGTCAGCGCACCGATCATCAGGGATGGAGAGAAAACGCCGCCACCCATGCGCCCGGCCAGCGTGATGGCCACGGCCACCGTCTTGATCACCGCGAAAACGATGACGTTGTAAAGCACCATGTCACCCGACAGGGCCAGCAAAGTCGTCTCGTATCCGACGCCGATGATGTGGGGGTAATAGATTGCCAGCGCGCCCAGCAGGGCCCCCGCAATGCCGGGCCTGATCCAGCGCGGCAGCCCCAGACGGCTTTGCACACTGTTCCCGACATCGTCGGCCCAAAAGATCGACCGCATCAGGATGACGGCGACGATGCCACAGATCAGACCCAGTATGAGGAAGGCGGGCAGTTCGACGTAGAATTCCAGCGGGCTGGGCATGCTGAGGGTGAATTCGGTCATTCCTCCGAATTCCAGCCGGTTGATCACCGTTCCCGCCACGCTCGCGATAACGATGGGAGCAAAGGCATGAACGGCGAAGTGGCGCAGCACCACCTCAAGCGCAAAGAGGGCCCCCGCAATGGGTGCGTTAAAGCTCGCGCTCACGGCGGCAGCCACGGCACAGCCCAAAAGGTCGCGGCCCGTGATGCCATCCGCCTTTATCCAGCGGCTGACCCAAGTCGAAATGACCGCGGCCATGTGCACAACCGGCCCTTCGCGGCCGGAGGAACCGCCCGACGACAAGGTGATGAAGGACGCCACTGCCGAGGCAACACCAGCGGTCGACTCGACCCGCCCGTCCTTCATCGCCGCCCCTTCGATCACGTCGGCAACGCTGCGCGCGCGGCCGTCAGGCGTAAACAGATGCAGGATGATCCCGACAATGAGGCCGCCGCAAATCGGGATGATGAGGATCAGGTACCAGGGCAAGGATGATGCGAAGCTGTGCAGATACTGCACGTCGTCGGTGCCATAGAGAAACGCCTGCAGCCCTTCGATACCCTTGCGGAAAAAGAGCGCTGCAAAACCGGCACCGATCCCGATGGCCAGGGAGATGAACCAGAACTGAACCTGACTGGGACCGCGATGTCGGAGGATGTGCAAACCGTCCTTGCAGACGCTGACTGCATGGTCGAGTTGCTTCTCCAGTACTGAACGCGCCGGGTTTGTCATCGGACCACCGGTCTATACCCCTTACCTTCATCTCTAGGCCAAGGTCGCCGGTCAGGAAAGCCTGTTCGAATTCAAGAGGCTGCGGTGAATTGTTTCAGCCACCCAAAAGGGCACGGGCAGCGCCCCGGGCTTCCTCGGTGATGGTGTCGCCCGACAGCATTCGCGCGATTTCGTCGATGCGGGCGGGCTGCTCAAGCGCCACGACATTCGATGTGGTCATTCCGTCGGCTACCTGCTTTTCGACCCGCCAGTGATGTGCCCCAAGCGCCGCGACTTGTGGAGAGTGGGTGACCACCAAGATCTGCCCACCTTCCGCCAGTGCCGCCAGACGCCGCCCGACCGCATCTGCGGTGGCCCCACCCACACCGCGATCGATTTCATCAAAGATCATCGTGAGGCCAGACTGCCCCTGGGTTAGACAGACCTTGAGGGCCAACAGAAACCGGCTGAGTTCCCCGCCCGAGGCGATCTTGTTCAGTGCCCCGGCAGGCGCGCCCGGATTCGTCGCCACGGTGAAGGCAACCGCATCATGACCATCAGGCCCCGGCTGTTCATCGGCGATCTGGGTTTCAAACACCGCCCGCTCCATCTTGAGAGGACCGAGCTCTTTCATCACCGCCGCATCCAGCTTTTTCGCAGCCGATCTGCGCGCGTCAGACAACGCCGCGGCGGCCTGGGCGTATGCGTCTTCGGCCTCGGCCACGGCGGCTTTCAAAGTCGCCAGATCGGCACTGCCCGCATCGAGCGCTTCAAGTTTGGTTCGAAGCGTACCCGCAAAATCAGACAATGCGTCGGCCGCGACCCCGTGCTTGCGCGCCAGAGCCCGGATCGCGAACAATCGTTCTTCGGCCTCTTCCAGCTCCGTTGGGTTGAAAGACAAGGCCTCAAGCGCATCCGTCAGCCCGGATATCGCCTCGTCAAGCTCGACCATCGACCGGTTCAGCGCGGCGATCGGCGCATCAAGTTGGCCTTCGGCCTTGTCCACCACCCCATCGAGCCAGCGCAGGGCGTTGGCCATCGCGCTTTCCGCCCCTTCGGTGCTGAGTGCCTGATGCGCCTGGGCAATGTCATCCCGGATCCGCTCGGCCGCCTGCATCAGGCGACGTTTGGTATCGAGGTCAGCCTCTTCCCCCGCTTGCGGGTCCAGCAGATCCAGCTCTTCCACCGAATGACGCAGGTAATCCTCTTCCTCGCGGATGGCCTGCAGCTGAACCTCAGCCACGTCGAACGCCTTCCGCGCTGCACCAACCTGGCGCCACGCCTTCTGCACCGTCTCGCGCTGTGGGCCGAGACCCGCAAAATCATCCAGGATCAGCCGGTGCCCACGAGGGTTGAGCAGCCCTCGGTCATCATGCTGGCCATGCAACTCGATGAGCGTGTCAGAGAGTGCCCGCAGCACCTCGCCCGAACATCGCTTGTCATTAACCCACGCGGTCTTGCGTCCGCCAGCGGTGTTGATCCGGCGCAGGATCAACTCGTCATCCGAAGGCAGACCCGCTTCTTCTAGGATCGCGTTGGCCGGATGATACTGCGGCAGTTCGAACCAGGCGGTCACCTCGCCCTGCGAGGCCCCTTGCCGCACCAGATCCGCCCTTCCCCGCCAGCCCAGAACAAACCCAAGCGCATCCAGCAGGATCGACTTGCCCGCACCTGTTTCCCCGGTCAGCACGTTCAACCCCGGCTGAAAGGCAAGCTCCAGCCGGTCGATGATCAGCATGTCGGATATTTCGAGACCACGCAGCATGTCAGGCCATCACGCGCACGCCATCGAACAAGGGATCAGAGCCAACGCCCCTGGATCATCTGGCGATAGATCTGGCGCAGCCAGCCGTCGCCTGCCGCTTCCAATTCCAAGCCACGGCCGGTGAGCAGCTTGTAACTGTCATCGTACCAATCGGTAGATTGGTAATTGTAGCCCAGGATCGCGCCCGCTGTTTGCGCCTCTTGCGTGAGGCCCAGTGACAGATAGGCCTCGACAAGCCGGTGTAGTGCCTCGGGCGTGTGTGACGTTGTCTGGAAATCCTCGACCACAACGCGGAAGCGATTGATGGAAGCCGCGTAGTTCTTGCGCTTCAGATAATATCGTCCGATCTCCATTTCCTTCGCGGCCAGATGATCAAAGGCCAGATCGAATTTCAGGATCGACGATTTGGCGTATTCGCTGTCTGGGTAGCGTTCGATCACGTCTCGCAGGGACTGAAGTGCCTGAAAGGTCAGACCCTGATCCCGGCCCACTTCGTCGATCTGATCGTAGTAGCTGAGCGCCAGCAGGTACTGCGCGTATGCCGCATCATCGTCGTCGGGATAAAAGTCGATGAAACGCTGCGCGGCCGAACGGCTGTTCACATAGTCGCGGTCACGATGATGCGAGAAGGCCTGCATGATCAGCGCCCGTTTTGCCCATTCCGAATAGGGGTAAAGCCGTTCGATTTCCGAGAAGTAGAACGCCGCCTCACCCGGGTCATTGTCCTCGAGCTCATATTCACCACGTTCAAAGATCTGCTGGGCGGTGAAGCTTTCGAGCGGGATTTCCTGGCTGTTCAGAAATCCGCCACTTCGGGGCCGGTCGTTGCCGCTGCATGCTGCAAGCGACGCCACGATAAGACACATCCCGACAACATGCAGGGTTCGTCGTGCGCCTGTCATACCGTGCAGCCCTCGATATCCTTCATGCCCCTAACCGGGCGTTTCCCTGTCTCTAGCACATTAATTTCGGGGGCAAAACGCCGATTTGCGGTTGGCCGTTCTTATGCGACGGCAGGGATTTCTTCGGGCAACAGGCCGGCACCCGGCAATTCCGCCGCCTGGTCCCGCGTGCAAACGATCATGCGAACGGCACCAGGTGTTGCGAATAGCTTGCGCAAAAGCTGATTGGTCAGCGCATGGCCCGCGCGCACGCCGGTATACCGCCCGATCAGCGGCGCGCCGGCGAGTGCAAGATCACCCAGTGCGTCGAGCATCTTGTGACGCACCGGCTCATCCGCGTGCCGCAGTCCCCCGGGACTAACGACCTCATCGCCATCGAAGACGACCGAGTTGATGCCCGGTGCACCGCCAAGCGCCAAACCGTTGGCCTGCATCGCCTCTACGTCCGCCCGACGGCAAAAGGTCCGGCTGTCGGAAAGTTCGCGGGCAAAGTTGCCATTCGACAGATCAAGCGACTTTGACTGCCGTCCGATCGCCGCATCATCGAAATCTATGTGGAAATCGATCCGCATCCGATCGCTGGGTTCCAGTGTCGCCGTAGCACCGCCATTCGATACCGAAACCCGCTGCATAACCTCGAACGCACGGATCGGCGCATGAAGACGACGCAGACCCCGTTGCATAATACCTTTGACGAAGGGCAACGACGATCCATCGAGGATCGGTGCCTCGGGGCCGTCAATCTCGATCAATGCGTTATGCACCCCACAGCCCGCAAGGGCAGCCATCACATGTTCGACGGTGGATACAGTAACACCCGATGCGTTCTGCAGCGGCGTACACAGCGGCGCTCCTTCGACGACAGCATCCCATCGGGCGGGGATCAACGGGTCGGCATCAACGATATCAGTGCGAGTGAACCAGATGCCGTGCTCGGCAGATGCCGGACGGATCGTCATCGTGACGGGGCGGCCGGTATGCAGGCCCGTGCCCTTAAATGTCACTGCTGTTCTGACTGTTGTCTGCACCAAAATTCACCCGGACGATTGCCACCACTTCGTTGCAATCTCACCTACGCACGGGTGTTGTTCAGCACAATTCAATCTTTGCAACGTACTGAAACATGGTCCGAATCAGTCGGCGGCTTTTTGCCTTCCATCCACTAATCCGCTGAAATTTAACGAAAAAGGGCCGCGTAGAAGCGGCCCTTCGATCCAAATCGTTACGTTGGGTTAATTTGCCTGACGCCGCAGAAAGGCGGGGATTTCGATCCGCTCCTGGTCCTGATCGTCCTCGGCCCGCACTGCCCCGCCCTGGACGGGAGGCTGCTGACGGGGCGCACGCGCGACCCGGTCCATGGGTGCCGGTTCGCCGTGTCCGGTCATCCGGTTGATCAGCGAATTGATCCCGAACCGGGGCTTGTCCTGCGGTTCCGCCACCGGCTGTGCTGGTTGTGCCGCAGGGGGCGCAGCCTTTTCCGCGGCGGCCCGCAACCGT
>CAWUIQ010000048.1:0-23719 GCA_963922565.1 uncultured Rhodobacterales bacterium | reverse complement strand
GCATCTTTGCCGCGCGGTCCGAGCGTTGGTCGAACCGCATCCTACTGGCCTGTGATACCGCCCAGACCTTTCCCAGCTTCATCTACCTGATCCCGGCGATCATGCTTTTTGGTGTCAACGATGTCGCGGTTGTCTTTGCCATCGTGATCTTCACCACGGTGCCGCTGACCCGCTACACGATCGAAGGGTTGCGGACGGTGCCCCCTGAGATCACGGAGGCTGCTGATATGTCAGGTGCCACGCGGCGGCAAAAGCTGTGGACCGTTCAATTGCCGATGGCGCTGCCAACCATGGCCGTCGGGTTCAACCAGGCGATCATGTTTGCCTTTTTCATGGTGATCATTGCGGCGTTCATCGGCACCCAGGATCTGGGGCAGGAGCTGCAGCGCACACTTGCCGGCACCGAGCTTGGCAAGAATATTGTGCTTGGCCTCAATGTCTCTCTCATGGCGTTGACCTTCGATCTGGCAGTGATGGCCTGGGCGGACAAGCGCAAGAAAGCGCTTGGGTTGGGTTAGCATCATGAATTCCGCTTCGTTCATCGAGCATCCATGGGAACGGTCCGGCATCATCGCGCCCGGCCTGCCCATTTTGCCTCATGGCGTCGAAAGACATCCGGTATCCGGCGGCGGCTCACGTGCGGTTCCGATCTTCAAGGGCGACACGATCAGCGTGCTCGACAAGGAAGGTCTGCAACCGGCTGAGCTGACTTTTTTCGCCCCTGACAGGACGTCAGATGCCGCCATGCTGGGCGCGAAAGGACATGGGCGCCCAACCGCGACGATCGAGACATTGGCGAACGGATCGACATCTGGCGCGCGTGTTTTGAAGTCACTCTCGGCCTCAGGTTTCGATATCGTGACTGGTGATGCCATTCATGTCTTCGCCGAAGGATCCCGTCCAGGTGACACCGCTGAGTTCACCGCCGAATGCGACGGCCTGTTGATCTGCGCCGCCCCGGGCGGCCCGATGGAGCCTCATGCGCAGAACAGCCCGACCGAGCTGATGCTCTATATCCGCCGTGCCGATCCCGGTCAGGCCAAGGACGCGCTTGGCCCGCCCGATCCGCTCGCCGATCCGCTGCAGGACATCAACATTCAGCCCGGCAATGCCTCAGCATACGAGGTGAAAAAGGGCGAGTTCATCCAGATACTTGATGTGAAAGGCCGCGAATGTTCGGATTTTCAGGCCTTTTCGCTGCGCGCGCTCGACAAGGGGTTGGAGCGTGAAATCGATCCGACCACAACGCGGAGCCTGATGGGCAGCCTCTATCCCAATCCCGGTATCTTCTCGAAATACTGGACGGTGGATCAGGAACCGTTGGTCGAGATCGTGCAAGACACGTGCGGGCGACATGATACATTCGGTTTGGCCTGCACGGCGCGTTACTACGAGGATCTGGGTTATCCCGGCCATATCAACTGCTCGGACAACATGAACGCCGATCTTGCGAAGTTCGACATTCGCCCGCGCGGTGGCTGGCCTGCGATCAACTTCTTTTTCAATACGATGCTCGACGATACCAACGCAATTGGCATGGATGACCCGTGGTCGCGGCCGGGCGATTACGTGTTGCTTCGCGCGCTGTCCGATCTCGTCTGCGTGAGCACCGCCTGTCCCTGTGACGTTGATCCCGCCAATGGTTGGAACCCCACGGATATACAGGTGCGCACCTACAAGGCCGAAGCGGATTTCCAGCGCTCGGTCGGCTACAGAAAGTCTGCGGAGGCCGACGTGGAACAGACTAAGAAAACCGCATTTCACGAGTGTTTTGCCAGGCACACGCAAGACTTCGTCGAATACAACGGCTATTGGCTGCCGAACAGCTTTCCCAAGCATGGCAGTATCGAGGAATACTGGGCCGTACGCGAAAAAGCGGCGATCATGGACCTGTCGCCCTTGCGAAAATACGAGGTGACGGGGCCTGACGCCGAAGAGCTGATGCAGGCTTGCGTAACCCGGAACGTTAAGAAAATCAGCGTCGGTCAGGTGAGCTATACCGCCATGTGCTACGAACATGGTGGCATGATCGACGACGGAACGATCTATCGGCTGGGCGAGACGAATTTCCGCTGGATCGGTGGCAACGACACCTCCGGGCTTTGGCTGAAAGAACAGGCGGAGAAACGTGGCCTGAACGCTTGGGTGCGTCCGTCGACTGATCAGCTGCACAATATCGCGGTTCAAGGACGGAATTCGCGGGACATTCTGGCCAAGGTGTTTTGGACGCCGCCAACCCAGCCGACGATCGAGGAGTTGCCCTGGTTCCGGCTTACGATAGCGCGGATCGGCGATTATGCGGGCAAGGCTGTGGTGATCTCGCGGACTGGCTATTCGGGCGAACTTGGGTACGAGATCTTTTGCCATCCCAAGGACGCTGTGGAGGTCTTCGATGCCGTCTGGGAGGCGGGGCAGGATTATGATCTGACGCCGCTTGGATTGGCTGCGCTTGACATGATGCGGATCGAGGCCGGTTTGATATTTGCAGGGTCGGAATTCGATGACACGACCGATCCGTTTGAGGCCGGCATCGGCTTTACCGTGCCGCTGAAAACCAAGGAAGACGATTTCATTGGACGCGCCGCGCTCGAAGAACGCAAAGCGCATCCGCACCGCAAGCTCGTCGGCTTTGAGCTGGAAAGCGGCATCGTCCCGTCCCCGGGTGATTGCGTGCGCATTGGAAAGGCGCAGGTGGGCGAGATCACGTCGGCCATGAAATCCCCGGTCCTCGGCAAGGTGATCGCCCTTGGTCGGGTGGCAACGCAGCATGCCGAGGTCGGAACCGAGATCGAGATCGGGCAGCTGGACGGTCAGCAAAAACGCCTGAAGGCGCGCGTGGTTGCGTTTCCGCACTTCGATCCCGGGAAGGAACGGGTGAAGGGAAATTACGCTTGAGCCTTTTCACCCCGGATGCCGTTCCGGGGCGTCCCTATTGGTGGGAGGATGTTGCGTGGCCCACGCTTGATGCCGCGCTTCCCGAAAATACGGATCTTCTGGTTATCGGCGCGGGCTACACCGGTCTGTCGGCCGCCATCGCCGCCCATGACAATGGCGCGCGGGTCGTTGTGATCGACAGCGGGACACCGGGGCAGGGGGCTTCCAGCCGCAATGGCGGGATGCTTGGCGCTCATCCGCGCCTGGGATGGGATGTTCTGGCCAAGCAATATGGCCCTTCTGCAGCCGATGCCCTGTTCTTGGAGGCGGGCGAAGCGCTTGATTGGGTAAAATCCATGATCGCGACGGAGGCCATCGACTGCGATCTGAATCTCACCGGTCGTCTGCAACTGGCCTATACCAAGGCGCAGCATGAAGCGCAGAAGCGCCTTGCCGATCAGGTGTCGCAGAAGGGCGGTGTGCCTTGTCGTATTCTTTCCCAAACCGAGATTGCCGCAGAGATTTCAACCTCCCTCTACAAGGGCGGCATGATGTTTCCTGACCATGCGGCGGTTCATCCCGCGAAATTCTTGCTCGGTCTTCTCGGGGCGGCATTGCGGCGCGGTATCCCCGTTCTTGGTCATTGCCCTGCGATGAAGATGGTTGATCTGAAAGCGGGCATGCGCGTGCTGACCCCGCATGGAGAGATCATGAGCCAAAAGATCGTCCTGGCCACCAATGGCTATACCGGTGTCCAGTTCCCGTGGTTCCGGCGTCGTGTGTTTCCGATACCAAGCTTTCTGATCGCGACCGAACCGCTGGACCCCGACCTGATCAAGGCACTGGCACCGGGCAAGCGCATGATGGTGGAGACGCGCGCACGGCACAGCTACTTTCGCATCTCCCCGGATGGGACCCGCATCATCTTTGGGGGGCGTGCGGCGCTGGTTCAGATCGGGCTGACCAAGGCCGCAGGCCGGTTGCGGGAGAGCATGCTTGGCATCTGGGACGCTTTATCGGATGCCAAGCTGAGCCATGTCTGGACCGGGAATACCGGGTATAGTTTCGGCCACATGCCACATCTGGGGCAGCGCGGGCGGGTCCACTACGCGATGGGCTATTCGGGCGGTGGTACAGTTCTGGCGCCATGGCTTGGCCGCAAGGCCGCATTGGCCGCGCTTGGTTTGCCAGAGGGTCAGAGCGCGTATTCTGCGCCGCGTCTGACGGCGCGCTGGTATTATAAAGGCGGGCGACCGGTATTTCTGGATGCCGCGAACCTCTGGTATCGCCACATCATCGACCGCCGCGATGATCGCGACCACCGCAAGGACTGATCCCCAAAAAAGAAAAAGGTCGCCCGAAGGCGACCCCAGTTGATAGACACGCCTGCGGCTACTCGCCGTTCTTCATGCGCTTGTAAGCGTCCAGCTCGTGTCGGCTGCCGACAACCAGTGCACAGATGCAGAAGGCTGCGGCCACCAGGGTCCAGATCACCTCCCACGAGGTGTTAGCCCCCATGTAGATCGGGCCTTCGAAGAGCGCCCAGTCGGAAAATGCAGATCCCATTTTTCTGTCTCCTTTGTTCTTTGGGACTACTCAGCCGGATGCGGGGATGCGCCGATCCCTTCGGGATAGGCAGCCACCGGCACTTTGGCGATGTCGAGACCGGCGATCTCTGCTTCCTCGCCGACCCGCAACAGGCCGAAACCCTTGAGAATGAGCGAGACGACATATCCCGGCACAAATCCAAGAAGGAAGAAGACGACGGCACCGACGAGCTGCCCGACGAGTGATATCGTTGGCACGCCTTCACCCTGCAGCGCGGGATAGCCTGACGCCCAGATGCCCAGCATGATCAACCCGAAGAGCCCGATCGTACCGTGCACCGTGACCGCGCCAACAGCATCGTCGATACCGCGGCGTTCCAGGAAGGCCGCGCACGGCTTCAGCAGTGCACCACCGGCGAAGCCCATGGCGAAGGCAAGCGGCGGCCAGTAGATGTCGAGACCGGATGCACAGGCAATGATACCTGCAAGCCCGCCCGACATCATCCAGAACGGATCGCGCGTCACCATCCATGCCCCGATAATACCGCCGGCAAAGCCCATCAGGATGTTGAAGCTCAGGGCGGAGAGCGTGATCGGCGTGCCGTAGATCGTGGCGAACTTGTCCCCGAACCAGCTCCACGCCTCGCCCGGGACGATCAAGCAGGCCATCAGGAAGCCCCAGAAGCCGACGATGATCAGCATCAGGCCCGTCACTGTAAAGGGCAGGTTGTGCGCACCGATATGATTGGCGCTGCCATCCGCGTTGAACTTGCCGATCCTTGGGCCGAGGTTGATCAGGACACCAAGCGCAAAAAAGCCCGCGACTGCATGCACCAGACCGGCTGCGCCGAAGTCATGCACACCCCATTGGGTGACGAGCCAACCGTCGGCATGCCAGCCCCAGGCGGCTGCCACGACCCACGCAAAGCTGCCAAGCACGATCGCCAGAATGACAAAGCCGACGACCTGAATGCGTTCGATCACTGCGCCAGACATGATCGAAGCCGTCGTGGCTGCGAAGAGCGTAAAGGCGCCCCAGAACACGCCCGACGCATTGTCAGCAATGTTCGGGCCCATGTACTCGACCCAGGGTAACGCAATCTCGTTGGCATATTCCCAGCCAGAGATGCCGTTCGGCCCGGCCGAAAAGCTGATGCCCGTCGGGAACGCCCAATAGACCCACCATCCGAAGAAGTAGAAAGTCGGAACCATGAAGGCAAACGCGAGGATGTTCTTAACACCCGAAGCCAGCACGTTCTTGAGCCGCGATGCCCCCATTTCGTACGCGAGGAACCCCGCGTGAATGATGATCATCAGCGGGATCGTGAGATAGTAATAGGTTTCCGCGAACATCGTGTTTGTCACACTTGCGGACGCTTCCAACTCGGCGATCTTTGCCGCGAGTTCAGCAAGTTGCTCTTCCATGGTCCCTCCTATTTCGGGCTGGCTGCTTGTTTTTCTCCAAAACCGAACTAGGGGAACCCTACACTATACCAAATGTTAACCAGAAACGATACTTTTGAACCAAATAGATACCAATTTGACAGCGGATGGGTCTGTTTTGACCTGCAGCCAGCGGAGTTGAGGAGTGTTTCTAGGAACGGTCAGGTGATCCGCCCCGCTGGAGGTCGGACCAAGAAGCCCGGATTTCAGGAAGAATGTTGATCGGCACTACTGCGGCTGACGACCCCAGAGCGAGTGCCTTTCGCAGGCTAGATCTCAGTTCCGCCAAAGCAGTTGGCTTCTCATATGATCGATCCGGGCCCGCGGAGCTGACATCCGGGCCGAACGTTTGCTGACCTTTCCAGGCCAAGGGTGATGTCGCGGGGGTGCCGCACCTAGACCAATATTTCTGTTGAATAAAGGTGGGTTGTCGGGCGTAGCGCCGCCAGCGAGCGGGGGGCATTTTGGGGCATATGTATGAGAAAGGATCTCATGAAGTCCTTATAAAAATGATATTCATCAGAAAACTGGTGCCGCTGAAGGGACTCGAACCCCCGACCCCATCATTACGAATGACGTGCTCTACCAGCTGAGCTACAGCGGCGGTGGCGGGCGTGTACCGTTCTTGTACGGCTGGATCAAGGACATTCGGGGCGAGTTCGCTGCCGAGATGAGCCAGCCGCGGTCCGCATGCCGGCGGCGTCCACAACGCCTCGGAGGCATATTGCTGACTTTGCATCGAGTGCTGCATCATTTTCGGGCATATAATCGAGACGAGACAACGATTGGAGCATTGGCATGACGAAAGATGTATTGAAGGCCGGCAACACAGCCGTAGTCACGGGCGGTGCGGCGGGCATTGGTCTGGCCGCGGCGCATCGTTTTGCCGCTTTCGGCATGTCAATCGTTCTCGTCGACATCCGGCCCGAGCTTTTTGAGCCTGCTGAAAAGGCGTTGATCGAGAGCGGGGCCAAAGAGGTGATGACGGCGGCCATCGACGTGGCTGATCGTGCGGCCGTCGACGGTTTGCGCGACGAGGTCCATCAACGCTTTGGCAGCATCGATGTTTTGATGTGCAACGCGGGGATGCATGCGACGAATGATATCTTCGGTACGCCTGAGGCATGGCATCGCGTGATCGACGTAAATTTATGGGGCGTCGTGAATTTCTGCCAGTCGATGGTCCCGGGTATGATTGCGGCGGAAAAACCCGGATTGATCATCAACACGGGATCAAAGCAGGGCATCACGACCCCGCCGGGTGATCCGGTTTACAACATGTCGAAGGCCGGGGTGAAGGTGTTCACCGAAGCGCTGGCCCATCACCTGCGCGAAGCCGGGGCGGATGTGACGGCGCATCTGCTGGTGCCCGGTTTCGTCTTTACCGATCTGACCCGGCGCTCCCGCACGGAAAAGCCGGCGGGAGCCTGGACGCCGGATCAGACCGCCGATTTCATGATGGAGCGACTGACGGCAGGGGACTTCTATATCATCTGCCCGGACAACGACGTGACGCGGGAGATGGACAACAAGCGGATGGCATGGGCCATGGGCGACATCATCGAGAACCGGCCGGCCCTGTCGCGGTGGCATAATGAGTGGGCGGGGGCGTTTGAGGAGTATATGAAGCAGATATGATAAGAGCAGTCTTCTGCTCACATTAGACAAGTACAGAGCCGTTGCCTTAGGCACGCTGACCGCTCTCGCTTCAAACGCTGCCAACGAGCATTTTTCAGGCACGTCTGAGCAGGCACTCAGCCCTGCAGCGCCTTGACCCCCACATCCCCCTCCGTCTGTTCCCGGATCGCAAGTGCGGCTGCGTGGGCCCCGGCTGCTGTCGTGAAGTAGGGGATCTTGTCGTAGAGCGCGATGCTCCGGATGCTTTTGCTGTCCTCGACCGCCTGCGCCCCTTCGGTCGTGTTGATGACCAGTTGCACGCCGCCGTCCTTCATCGTGTCGGTCACGTCCGGGCGGCCTTCGTAGACCTTGTTAACCGTGCCGCAATCGATCCCTGCCTCGTTCAGCCAAGCCGCTGTCCCGCGGGTAGCGATCAGGGTAAAGCCCAGGCCTGTGAGTACCTGCGCGGCCTCGAGCATCTGGTCGGTCTTGTCCATGTCCTTGATCGAGATGAAGGCGCAGCCTGAACTTGGCAGCTTCATCCCTGCACCCATCTGGGCCTTCAGGAACGCGCGGGGGAAGTTCCTGTCCCAGCCCATGACCTCGCCGGTGCTGCGCATCTCGGGGCCGAGGATCGTGTCGACCCCGGGGAAGCGGGCGAATGGCATGACCGCTTCTTTGACCGAGAACCATGGCATGTTCGGGTCGGCCAGCGTCATCGGATCGGCCAGCGGCAACACGTCGTCATAACCCACGTCGCTGTAGGGCGGGCGCAGGGGGAAGTTGGCGAGCGGCTCGCCAGCCATGACACGCGCGGCGATGGAGGCAATGGCGCTGTCGGTCGATTTGGCAACGAAAGGCACGGTACGCGAGGCCCGCGGATTTACTTCGATCAGATAGATGTCGCCATCCTGGATCGCGAACTGCACGTTCATCAGACCAACGACGTTCAGCGCCTTGGCCAGAGCGCGGGTCTGCGTTTCGATTTCCTTGATCGTTTCGGTTGGCAGGGAATAGGGCGGCAGGGAACAGGCGCTGTCACCCGAATGCACGCCGGCCTCTTCGATATGCTGCATGATGCCTGCTACATGGACCTGATCGCCGTCCGATAGCGCGTCGACGTCGAGTTCCACAGCGCCCGAGAGGTAGCTGTCGAGGAGCACCGGGCTATCGCCGCTGACCACAACAGCCTCTGAGATATACCGTTCAAGGCTGGCCTGATCGCGCACAATCTCCATCGCTCGGCCGCCCAGCACGTAGGACGGACGGATGACGAGGGGGAAGCCGATTTCGGCAGCAATCTCCAGCGCTTCGGCGTCGGAATGGGCGATGCCGTTCTTGGGCTGTTTGAGGCCTAGATCATTCACAAGCTTCTGGAACCGCTCGCGGTCCTCGGCAAGGTCGATCGCATCGGGAGTGGTGCCCAGGATCGGGATGCCTGCATCATGCAGCGCATTGGCGAGTTTCAGCGGCGTCTGGCCGCCGAACTGGACGATGACCCCGTGCAGCGTGCCGTTCGATTGCTCGACGCGCAGGATCTCCATCACGCTCTCGAAGGTGAGCGGCTCGAAATAGAGGCGGTCGGAGGTGTCGTAGTCGGTGCTGACAGTTTCGGGGTTGCAGTTGACCATGATGGTCTCATAGCCCGCAGCGGTGAGTGCAAAGCAGGCGTGGCAGCAGCAATAGTCGAACTCGATCCCTTGCCCGATCCGGTTGGGGCCGCCGCCCAGGATCACGACCTTTTTGCGGTCTGACGGGCGCGCTTCGCATTCCACCTCGCCAAAGACTGGGGTTTCGTAGGTCGAGTACATGTAGGGCGTCTGTGCCTCGAACTCGGCGGCGCAGGTGTCGATCCGCTTGAAGACAGCGGTGACACCCAGATTTTCGCGGGCGCGGCGGATCTGGCCTTCGTCGCGCCCGGTCAGGGTGGCGAGGCGCGCGTCGGTGAAGCCCATCATCTTGAGCGCGCGCAGTCCCTCTTCGGCAACAGGCAGGCCGTCCTTGCGCACCTTCTCTTCGGCCTCGACAATCTCGCGGATGCGGGCGAGAAACCATGGGTCGAATTTCGTGGCATGGAAAATGGCATCGTCCGACAGCCCGTGGCGCATGGCCTGGGCGATGACGCGGATGCGGTCGGGGGTCTGTTGGGCGAGCGCGCGGGTGATCGCGGCCTCGTCCGGGGCGCCGGGGATGTCGATTTCGTCAAAGCCGGTCAGGCCGGATTCCATACTTGCCAGTGCCTTTTGCAGCGACTCGTGGATCGTGCGGCCGATGGCCATGGCTTCGCCGACCGACTTCATGGCGGTTGTCAGATAGGGTTCGGAGCCCGGGAACTTCTCGAACGCGAATTTTGGGATCTTGGTGACGACATAGTCGATGGTCGGCTCAAAGCTGGCTGGCGTGACCTTGGTGATGTCGTTGTCGAGCTCGTCGAGCGTGTAGCCCACGGCGAGCTTGGCCGCGATCTTGGCGATCGGGAAACCCGTGGCCTTGGAGGCGAGCGCGGACGAACGGCTCACACGCGGGTTCATCTCGATCACCACCATGCGCCCGTCTTCGGGGTTGATGGCCCATTGCACGTTGGAGCCGCCGGTCTCGACCCCGATCTCGCGCAGCACGGCGATCGAGCCGTTGCGCATGATCTGGTATTCCTTGTCGGTCAGCGTGAGGGCCGGGGCGACGGTGATCGAGTCACCAGTATGCACGCCCATCGGATCCACGTTTTCGATGGAACAGACGATGATGGCGTTGTCGGCGGTGTCGCGCACGACTTCCATCTCGAATTCCTTCCAGCCCAGCAGGCTTTCGTCGACAAGGATCTGGCCCACGGGGCTCGCATCCATGCCTGAGCGGCAGAAATGGATGTAGTCATCGCGATTATAGGCCACGCCGCCGCCGGTGCCGCCCAGGGTGAAGGCGGGGCGAATGATGGCGGGCAGGCCGATTTCCTCCAGCGCCGCAAGGGCGAGGGTTACTCCGGCATCGAGGTCTTTCTTGCCGTCTGCGTCCTTGGGGGCTGTGACGATGGTGGCCTTGGGGTTTTCGATACCCAACCGGTCCATCGCTTCGCGGAAGAGCTTGCGGTCTTCGGCCATCTCGATGGCTCCGCGCTTTGCCCCGATCATCTCGACCCCGAACTTTTCGAGCACGCCCATCTCTTCGAGAGCGAGCGAAGTATTGAGGCCGGTCTGCCCGCCCATGGTGGGCAACAGCGCGTCGGGGCGTTCCTTTTCGATGATCTTGGCAACGACTTCGGGCGTGATCGGTTCGATATAGGTGGCATCGGCCAGCCCCGGATCGGTCATGATCGTAGCTGGGTTCGAGTTGACGAGGATGACGCGGTAGCCTTCCTCGCGCAGGGCCTTGCAGGCCTGGGCTCCCGAATAGTCGAATTCGCAGGCCTGTCCGATGACGATGGGGCCGGCGCCGATGATCATGATGGACTTGATATCGGTTCTTTTTGGCATGTCCGCCCCCCAGATGCGCAAATTGTCGTGGGTTATAGGGATGGCGCGGGCAGGTGCAAGGGGGTTTCAGGCACTGATTTTGCTTGCGCGTTCAGAACGGCGGATTTGGTCGAAGCAATTGGTTGGCCACCTCGGTCATCAGCCGAGCGCACTATGATCTTAGGTGTTTCTTCAACCAATACCGCTAAGCGCCTTTGGGCAGGCAGAAAGCTTGGGGGCAAAGCGGTTGAAGACAGTATTTGCGTTTCTTTGTGTGGTCGTTTCGGCCGGTCATCTGGCCAAAGCAGGCTTTGCGCAATCGCTAGCAGCTTCCGGCTCCAAGCTGGCACCGCTGATTGAGGCGCGAGCCGATGCGATGGCAAACGCGTTGGCGCCGGGCAGTCTCTTTGCGGATCGTCATGAAAGGGGTCTGTTTGCGCCCTTGCCAGAGAAAGAGATCGCGGCGCGGCTCGACTTGCTGCGCGCGACCCGGGTGCCCGGCATCCGGGGTCTGAAGAACCTCATCGCGAGCGCGGAGGCTGGTCGGGACGGCTATGACGCAGTTCAGTACGGGGCGCGCATCCGCCCGACGAAGTCGCCGACCGGCATGACCCTTGGGGAAATTTACGACTGGATCGACGCCACACCCGGTCAGCCCCACGCGATCGGGCGGTATCAGTTCATCCCGTCTACCTTGCGTCGTCTTGCTGACCGGTTGGGCGCGGGACGGGCGCAGCCGTTCACCCCTGAGTTTCAGGATCGCATGGCGATGATCCTGCTCGAGGAGGCGGGAATCATGCCGTTCATGAACGGTAAGCTCAGCCGGACAGGCTTCATGAATAATCTGGCCAAGATCTGGGCCGGCCTGCCGAATTCGAGCGGCCGATCGCACTATCACGGTTTTGCGGGCAACAAGGCGACGATGAGTTGGGCGCGCTTTGATGCTGAGATGGCGCGGATTTTTCCAAGCTAACCGGCCACTCAGCGGGACAGTTGCGCGGGGTGGTGGGCCTACCCCAGTTCGTCCGCGACACTGTCGCGTAGGCCCTGGAGCTCGGCCATCGCCTCGTCAAGCTGCGCGCGCTGGTCGGCAAGTTCCTTGAGTTGCCCATCGGCCAGATCGACCCAGGCCCGCATCTGCGCCTCGGTCCCTTCGCGTTCATAGATCAGCAGCCATTGCCGGATGTCTTCCAGCTGGAAGCCAAACTTGCGGCCACGCAAGATGAGCTTCATCCGCGCCCGTTCGCGCGGCCCATAAAAGCGCGCGCGGCCTTCGCGATCCGGCTGCAGCAATTCAATATATTCGTAGTAGCGCAGCGTGCGTGGCGTCACGTCGAATGCCGCACACATCTCTTTAAAGCTCAGACGGTCGTCAGCCATGGCTCTCGTGTTCTCTCTCCCTGCGTGTGACCCTAAGTCGGCCCGATTTGAAGCGCAACCACCGCTCTTGCTCTCGCCCGGCCGGTCAGGTCATATCGCGGCATGCAGCAACGTTTCGGAAAATCCGTATGAGCGATAAGGCGCAATTGGCCCGCCAATTCATCGAAGCGATCCCCCACGCACGAGAATTGGGTATGGATCTGACCGATCTGGATGACGGGCGGGCGACCATTGTCATGCCCTATGACGAACGTCTTGTGGGCGACCCGAAGACCGGTGTCATCCACGGTGGCGCGGTCTCTGCGCTGATGGATACCTGTTGCGGCGCGGCTGTGATGGCACATCCGGCCAACGCCGGTGGTACCGCGACGATTGACTTGCGCATCGACTACATGCGCGCGGCCAAGCCGGGCGATGCGATAACGACTAAGGCCCACTGCTATCACGTCACACGCAGCGTGGCCTTTGTGCGCGCCACCGCGACAGACGCTGATGAAGAGAACCCGGTTGCCACGGCCACGGGCACCTTTACGGTCGAGGGCCGCAGATGAGCCTGCGCGCCAAGCCCGAACCGGTCCAAGTTGTCAAACAGCGCCGCGATACCGCCCTGCAGGCGCTGGCAGGGGCGGTACCCTACGTGCAGTATCTCGGCGTTCATTTTGATCGTCGCGGTGACGAGCTGACCGGCATACTGCCGTTCGCCGAAAAGCTGATCGGCAACCCGCTGCTGCCTGCCTTGCATGGCGGCGTCACCTCGGCCTTTCTTGAACTGACCTCGGTCATGACCCTGAGCTGGGGCTATCTTTGGGAAGATATCGAAAGCGGCGCGCTCGACTTCGATCTGCCTGAAAACCAGCCTTTGCCGCGCCTGCCCAAGACCATCAGTTTCAGCATTGATTATCTGCGGTCCGGTCTGCCGCGTGATGCCTATGCCCGGGCCAAGGTGGTCCGGTCCGGCCGACGCTATGCCACGGTTCATGTCGAAGGCTGGCAGGACAACCGCGACCGCCTGTTTGCCCAGGCCACCGGCCATTTCCTGATGCCGCAGCGGCGTGACTGACATCACCGATCCCCCGCAGCCGATCACGCATCGGCGGGTGCTGAAGATCGCGCTGCCTATCGTCCTTTCGAACGCGACCGTCCCGATCCTTGGCGCGGTCGATGTGGGTGTCGTGGGCCAGATGGGCGAGGCCGCTCCGATCGGGGCGGTGGCCATGGGCGCGATCATTCTGTCGACGGCCTATTGGATTTTCGGTTTTCTGCGCATGGGCACTGTGGGCCTTGTGGGGCAGGCTGCCGGAGCCGGCGATGATGCCGAGGTTTCTGCGATCCTGACCCGCGCGCTGATGATCGCCGGGGCCGCAGGCGTTTTGCTGGTCGCGTGCTACCCGTTGATCGTCTGGGCGGCCTTTTCCTGGGATCCGACGACCGAAGAGGTCGAGGGTCTGGCCCGCGATTACCTGTTCATCCGGATCTGGACCGCGCCCTTTGCCATCGCCGTCTATGCCCTGACGGGCTGGTTGGTCGCGATGGAACGGACGATGGGTGTGTTCTGGGTCCAGTTCGTGATGAACGGGGTCAACATCCTGCTGGACCTGTGGTTCGTTCTGGGCCTCGGCTGGGGGGTCGAGGGAGTGGCAATCGCGACAGCGATCGCCGAGATCACGGGCGCGGGGCTTGGGCTTTACCTGTGCCGCTCGGCGTTTGATTTGCCGGATTGGCGCGACTGGGTGCGCGTATTTGACCGGGCCAAGCTGACCCGCATGGCACTTCTGAACACTGACATCTTTATTCGGTCAGCGCTTTTGATGATCATCTTCACTTCGTTCGTTTTCATCGGCGCCCGCTTTGGCGAAGTCACACTCGCCGCGAACGAGGTGCTGATCCAGTTCATGTACATCACGGCCTATGCGATGGACGGTTTCGCATTCGCCGCTGAAACCCTGATTGCCCGGTCCATGGGGCGGGGTGATCGGGGCCGGCTGCGGCGCGGCGCGATCGTGACATCGATGTGGGGTGCGGTGGTCTGCGGAACGATGGCGCTCTTCTTCCTCGCGGCGGGGCCATGGCTGATCGACGTGATGGCTAAGGATCTGGACGTGCAGCGGGTCGCCCGTGAATTCCTGCCCTGGATGGTCGTTGCGCCACTTGTGGGTTGCGCAGCATGGATGTTTGACGGGATCTTCATCGGCGCAACGCGCAGCCGCGACATGCGGAACATGATGATCATCAGCTTTGCCATCTACTGGCTGGCGATCTGGTTGCTGATCCCGATGCTGGACAATCACGGGCTCTGGGCCGCCTTGCTGGTGTCGTTCATCGCGCGCGGCGTGACATTGGGCCTGCGCTATCCCGCGCTGGAAGCTGCAGCCGACGACATGGCCGTCAAGACGTGACATGTTGAGGGGCCGTTTGATCTCAATTTGGGGATTGGGCTCTGACCAAGGTTGACCGAGGTCCGTCAGAAGAGGCGAAACTGCAGATCAAAGAGACGTTTAACAGTCAACGAATGACATGCCGGGTCAGTTGGTATCAAGCCAGCTTTCGCGCCTGGTTCCAACAGCTTCCGAGACGGAGCTGAAGCCATTCCTGGCAAGCAGGTCATCAAGCTCTTCCGCAATGCGAGTGACAAGACTGAGCCCCTGATAGGCCAGCGCGGTATAGAGCTGGACGGCGCTGGCCCCGGCTTGAATCTTGGCGAATGCATCTGCCCCGCTGCTGACACCGCCGACCCCGATCAGCGGGATCGTTGTGAGTGTCGAGAGCTGCGCCAGTATCCTTGTGGATAGGTCAAAGAGCGGCTTGCCCGAGAGCCCGCCCGCCTGTGATGCATGAGCGCTTTGCAGGCCGTCGCGCGACAGTGTCGTATTGGTCGCTATGATCGCGTCGACCCCGGTTTCGTTTGCTACTGCAGCGATATCGGCAAGGTCCTTCGGCGTCAGATCGGGGGCGATCTTGAGAAAAACCGGCGTATCGCCCCGCACTGCCATGACACCCTGCAACAGGGCAGAAAGTGCTTTGGGTCCCTGCAGGTCACGCAACTTTTCTGTATTCGGTGATGAAACATTTACTGTAGCAAAATCAATATACTGTGCGGCGAACTTCATAACCTGCGCGAAGTCATCGGCCTTATCTGCACTGTCCTTGTTCGCACCGAGGTTCAGACCGACGGGAATACCGTCCGGTCGGGCTGCCAGCCGTTGCGCGATGACCTCCGCCCCATCGTTGTTGAACCCGAAGCGATTGATCACGCCCTGGTCTTCTGTCAGCCTGAAAAGGCGGGGTTTCGGGTTGCCGGGCTGAGGTTTGGGCGTCGCGGCGCCGACCTCCAGAAACCCGAAACCGGCCTGCATCAGCGGGCCGAGCGCGGTCGCATTCTTGTCGAAACCAGCAGCGAGCCCTATCGGATTGGGCAGGTCCAACCCGGCAATGCGGATCCTGAGACGGGTTGTGGATATCGGTCCGGGCTTGTGGACAAGTGGTGTATGAACTGCGCGAAGGGCAAGGCCGTGGGCGGTTTCGGGATCGATACTGCGAAGCGCCCACAGCCCCACCTTTTCAATCAGGTGCGTCATCCAAACGATGTTCCGCTTGAGGATGATCCGCACCGTATCAGCCGCGATGTCAGCACGGCGGCCTGCCTGTGGACAACCGCAACCTGATAGTCAGGATCGGTGACCATTGCGAGAAACGCATGGGCCGTCGGATAGCGGGCAATGAACATCGCGTCCCAGTCTTCGTCCTGCGGGCCAATCAGAACGGATTCAAATTTGCCCCGCCAAAGGATGGTTCCGCCAACCTTTTCAAGGATCTGCGTCGTGTCCCTGCCGTAATTTGCGTATGCCTCGGCCCCGCTGAGCCCCTTTTTGGCCATTGTATGCCCGTCAGGATAAGCAGCGCGATCGCGAAACCGGACGAGGTTCAGCATTTCGATTGGGTTGTCGCGGTCGAGCGATTTGAAGGTCTCGAACTGGGCGCGGGTAGGATCGATATGGGCTTCGATCATGCCATGTCGTCCGGGAATTGGTGCACCCCGTCCTTGAGCGGCAGAGGTTTGCTCCACAACACATCCTGCATGTTCAGGGCGCGGTAGAGATGCGGGAAGAGCGCGCCACCACGCGATGGCTCCCACCTCAGTTCAGGCCCGAGCGCATCTGCCTCCAGCGCCAATAGAACCAGACCGTCCTCACCTGCGAAGTGTTTCGCCGCCGTTTCCGCCGCTTGGTCGGCGGTTGAAAAGTGAACATAACCATCCGATACGTCGACGGGCGCGCCCGCAGTCACCCCGGCGGCTTCGAATTCCGCCCATTCTTCGGCCCGAAAGATCTTGAAAATCAGCATGAACCCCTGATGGCGGCGTCAGTCCGCAAGGTCAAGCGGCCTGACCCTTTGACTCTCGGTTGAATAAGGCGCGAAATGGCGACAGAACATACAATGGGGAGAATACAATGAATCGCTTCTTGATTGCTTCGGCTGCCCTTGCGCTTAGCGCTGGAATGGCGTCAGCCGAGTATACGGTGCATATCCTGCATACCAACGACATGCACAGCCGCATCGAGTCGATCAACAAGTACGACTCGACCTGCAATGCTGAAGGAGAGGCGGAAGGTTCCTGCTTTGGTGGCTTTGCAAGGGTAAAGACAGCGATCGACGCCAAGAAGGCCAGCCTTGGCAACCAGAATGTCGTGGTTCTGGATGCCGGTGATCCGTTCCAGGGTTCTCTTTTCTATACCACCTACAAAGGAGCGGCCGAGGCCGAATTCATGGAGCAAATGGGCTACCATGCGATGGCAGTCGGCAACCACGAATTTGACGACGGTCCCCAAGGCCTCGCCGATTTTATTGACAAGGTGAGCTTTCCCGTCATCTCGGGCAACCTGGATCTGTCCGCCGAGGCATCCCTGAATGGTAAAGTCGAAGACCATGTGGTGCTTGAGGTGGGTGGCAAGAAGATCGGCGTGATATCGGCGCTTGCCACCGATACTGTGGAAACATCGAGCCCCGGACCGAACGTGGTGTTCCAGGATGAGGTTGAGGCACTCACGGCGGATGTCGCGGCGCTTGAGCAGCAAGGTGTCGACATCATCATCGCACTGACACATGTCGGTCTGACGAAGGACCGCAAAATTGCGCAGTCCGTTCCGGGCGTCGACGTTGTGATCGGCGGGCACAGTCATACCCTGATGTCGAACGACGATTCCCAGACGCCAGCCTATCCCATCATGGTCGGCGATACGGCCGTGGCTCAGGCCTATGCTTATACCAAATACCTGGGCCATCTCACCGTCACCTTCGACGATGCCGGGAACGTGACCGCGGCGTCAGGTGACCCCATGCTTCTGGATGCTTCTGTCGAACCCGATGCGGGCTTTATCGCGCGAATTGCCGAAATGGGTGCGCCGATCGAAGAAATGAAGACACGCGTGGTTGCCGATACGGCTGAGCCGATTGAAGGCGACCGCTCGGTGTGTCGCGCGCAGGAATGCGCTATGGGTTCGCTGATCGCCGATGCCATGTTGGAACGGGTCAAGGATCAGGGCATCGACATCGCCATTCAAAACGGCGGCGGTATCCGTGCGTCGATCGACGCGGGTGATGTCACCATGGGTGAGGTCCTGACCGTGCTGCCCTTCCAGAACACGCTCTCCACCTTCCAGGTGACCGGCGCGGTCCTGAAAGAGGCTTTGGAAAACGGCGCCAGCCAGATCGAGGAAGGCGCAGGGCGTTTCCCGCAGGTTGCCGGCATGACGATGACAATCGATGCCGGTGCCGAGGTGGGCAGCCGGGTTTCCGAGATCATGATCGGGGGCGCGGCGCTTGAGATGGACAAGCTCTACGGCGTGGTGTCGAACAATTACGTCCGCAACGGGGGCGATGGTTACAAGATGTTCCAGTCGGCCCTGAATGCCTATGACTATGGTCCTGATTTGGCGGATGTAACGGCTGAATATCTGGCCGCGCAAAGTCCGTTCCAGCCCTACACCGACGGGCGCATCACGATGAAATAGGCCATGCCTGTTTGTTCTTAGGAGGCGGGGCTAAGGCCAAGCCCTTTCCCAAGACGACTTTCGCCTCGCTGGATCGACAGCGGGGCGAATTCGTTTTGACGCCTGCATTTGCGTGTTCCTCGCGCCAGACCGTGGGCAAGTCTGCAGCCAATTAGACTTGATGCCTAGTTCGCCAACGGTGACCGATCAAAGACGATCTTGCCACGAAACTCCTGCACCGACCCCATGAGGCCGATATTGGTACCGAGGAACACGGGCGCCATGGACGGATCCACGTTGACAAGGTGTTCGCTATTGGCCGCAAGCGGGCCCAGTGACCATGATCCATCGAGGGATCGGACCACGTGATCCTTGCCGCTGTAGTTGACAAAGCGCAGCCGATCGCCCGTCTCGACGTATACCACCGTCGGGAAATACGTCTCGGCCAGGATGATAACGACGCGTTCTTTTGCTGCGGTGGCGGTGGCCAACGCGGACACGATTATTGATGCCAGCGACAACACGCGCCGCACAGGCATGGGGATACTCATTACTACTACCGAATTGCCTCGGGACCCGGTTATGCCCCGCCAGTTAGACGTTTTTGCGGATGGATTGAGGTCGATTGGGGGCCATTATTCAACCGCAAGCCGAAGGAGATGTGACCTTGGGGCGAATTGCATTTGCCGGCGCTTTGTCGCAACCATACATCCAAGACAACGCCGCCATAATCGGCCTGGCGTTAGAGCGCATTGATTTGTCAGGGGAGGAACCGCCGTGAACGCCGAGGCCAAGATACTGAACGCCAAGGACGCGCCCGATCTGGGCAGTTTCGATTGGGCCGATCCGTTCCGGCTGGCCGATCAGCTGAACGAAGATGAACGGATGATCCAGGCGAGTGCGCAGGCCTATAGCAGCGAACGGCTGGCACCACGGGTCATCGACGCCTTCGCGCAGGAAACGACCGATCCTTCGATCTTTACCGAGATGGGCGAAATGGGCCTGTTGGGTGTCACTCTGCCCGAAGCATATGGCGGGCTCGGCGGATCCTATGTTGCCTATGGCCTCGTGGCGCGTGAGGTCGAGCGGATCGATAGCGGCTACCGATCGATGATGTCGGTACAATCCTCGCTGGTGATATATCCGATCTATGCCTATGGCTCGGAGGAGCAACGGCGCAAGTACCTGCCAAAATTGTCGAGCGGTGAATGGATCGGCTGCTTTGGCCTGACCGAACCGGATGCGGGCAGCGATCCGGCCGGGATGAAAACCACTGCGAAGAAGGTTGATGGCGGTTACGTGCTAAATGGATCCAAGATGTGGATCTCGAACGCGCCAATCGCTGATGTTTTTGTCGTCTGGGCCAAGTCCGAAGCGCATGATGGCAAGATCCGAGGCTTTGTGCTGGAAAAAGGCATGGCCGGTCTGTCGGCTCCCAAGATACAGAACAAGCTGTCGCTGCGCGCGTCGATCACGGGTGAGATCGTGATGGATGGGGTTGAGGTCAGCGAAGATGCCCTTTTGCCCAATGTTCAGGGTTTGAAGGGCCCCTTTGGCTGTCTCAACCGCGCCCGGTACGGCATTTCATGGGGGGCCATGGGGGCCGCAGAATTCTGTTGGCATGCCGCGCGGCAATACGGCCTCGATCGCAAGCAATTCGGCCGACCGCTTGCCCAGACCCAGCTTTTCCAGAAAAAGCTGGCGGATATGCAGACCGAGATCGCCCTGGGCTTGCAGGCATCGTTGCAGGTGGGGCGTTTGATGGATGCGGCAAAGGCTGCGCCCGAGATGATCAGCATCGTCAAACGGAACAATTGCGGCAAGGCGCTCGACATCGCGCGGCACGCCCGTGACATGCATGGCGGCAACGGCATTTCCGGTGAATTCCAGGTCATGCGGCACCTGATGAACCTCGAGACCGTGAACACGTATGAGGGCACCCATGATGTTCATGCCCTGATCCTTGGCCGCGCGCAGACGGGACTGCAGGCGTTCTTTTGATCACCGGCGGAGCCGGGGGGCTGTCTGCCCCCCGGACCCCCCGAGAGTATTTCCGGAACAATGAAGGGGCGGGGCGTTTGACCGATGAATGATCGGGTCCGTATCGTTCATGATAATTTCCTGCGGCGTGTGGTGGCGGGGGATCTCCCGGAGCTTGCGCAGGCGCCGCCGGATCTGTCCGCCGAACGGCTGCTGAGCCTTTTTCGATCACAATGCTTGTCCCGTGCCCTGGATATCGAGGCGCGCGCGATGCAGGGCCGCGGCGAGGGCTTTTATACAATCGGCTCATCCGGTCATGAGGGAATGGCGGCCGTGGCCGAAGCGCTGCGGCCAACTGACATGTCTTTCCTGCACTATCGCGACGCGGCCTTTCAGATCGCGCGTGCAGCGCAGCTGGGGCAGGACGTCTGCCGCGATATGCTTTTGTCGTTCGCATGTTCCTCTGATGATCCGACAAGCGGCGGCCGGCACAAGGTTCTTGGGTCCTGGGCCCTGATGATACCGCCCCAGACCTCGACCATCGCGAGCCATTTGCCCAAGGCGGTTGGCGCGTCTTACTCGATCGGGCTGGCGCGCCGGGTTCGTCCGGAACATGGCATATTGGAAGATGATGGTATCGTTTTCGCCAGTTTCGGTGATGCGTCGCTGAACCATTCCACTGCCCAAGGTGCCATCAATACGGCGGGTTGGACCGTGGCCAACGGCGCGCCCCTGCCGCTGCTTTTCTGCTGTGAAGACAACGGGATCGGCATTTCCGTCAAGACCCCGCCGGGATGGGTCAAAGCTTCGATGCAGCACCGGCCCGGCATCCACTATATCGAGGCGGATGGGTGCGACCCGATTGCAACCCATCAAGCGGCCGATGAAGCGGCGCGGTACGTTCGCACGCAGCGCAAGCCGGCCTTCCTGCATCTGAGGACTGTTCGGCTCTATGGTCATGCCGGGGCTGATTTGGCCACGAGCTATCTGACACGGGCCGAAGTCGAGGCTGATGAGGCACGCGATCCGCTTTTGCTCACGGCGCGACGCCTGGTCGATGCCGGATACGAGCCCGGCATCATCGTTCAAACCTATGAACAGGTTCTCGATCGGGTGCGGAAAGAGGCGAAAAAGATCGCAGGCGCTCCCCATTTGCAAAGCGCCGCCGACGTGATGCGGAGCCTCATTCCGCCCAATCGCACGGTCACCCGGCGCAATGCCCCCAATGAAGCAGATCGCGCGGCGGTCTTTGGCAATGACCTGACCCAGATGACCGAACCTCAGCCGATGGCGAAGTTGATCAACTGGGCGCTTGCCGACCTGATGTTGGCCCACCCCGAAACCATCCTTATGGGTGAAGATATTGGCCGAAAGGGCGGGGTCTATGGCGTCACGCAGCGCCTGCAATCCCGTTTTGGACGCGACCGGGTGGTCGACACATTGCTCGACGAACAATCGATCCTCGGGCTTGCGATCGGAATGGCGCATAACGGCTTTGTGCCAATGCCTGAGATGCAGTTTCTGGCCTATCTGCACAACGCCGAGGACCAGATCAGGGGCGAGGCTGCCACCTTGCCATTCTTTTCTAACGGGCAATGGGCGAACCCGATGGTCGTTCGGGTGGCCGGGTTGGGCTATCAAAAGGGGTTCGGTGGGCATTTCCACAACGACAATGCGCTGGCGGTTTTGCGCGACATTCCGGGCCTGATCCTGGCCTGCCCGTCGACCGGGTCCGAGGCGGCCATGATGCTGCGGGAATGCCACCGCCTGGCGCGGGAGGAGCAGCGGGTCTGCATCTTCCTTGAGCCCATTGCGCTTTATCCGATGCGGGATCTTGAACCGGGGGACGGGGCGTGGATGACGACATATCCCGAGCCCGATCAGCGGATCGAATTCGGTCAGGTTGGTGTGCATGGCGATGGTGAGGACCTTGCCATCGTCACATTCGGAAACGGGCGATATCTGTCACAGAAGGCGTTGCACCAGATCGAGGCGGCGGGGCTCACGACCCGGATTGTCGATCTGCGTTGGCCGGCGCCGCTTCCGGTTGGCGCGTTGTTGGAAGCGGTAAGGTCCTGTCGCAACATCCTCGTCGTTGATGAAACCCGCCGGTCTGGCGGCGTGGCAGAGGGGATTATGGCGCATCTGGCCGAGGCCGGGCTGACGGCGATCGCCCGTATGACGGCCGAGGACAGCTTTATCGCGACCGGTCCTGCCTATGCGGCAACGTTGCCATCGGTCGAGGGGATCATTAGCGCCGCGAAACGCCTCTGTGGCGTCTCGCCTAAGGCGTGATCGCGACCGCTGGCCGCCTGATCGGGACCTGGCTTTGCGGCAGGGTGTGTACAGCGATTGCGGGTGGTTCGTCCACGATGTTGGCCTGAGCCTGCTGATCACGGTGCCGTTCAAACAGCGCCTGAGCGATGTCGAAGGCTATTGCGTGCCCCTCTCGCAGCTTCTTCGCGATGGCGGGATCCGACCAAAGCGCATAGGATATGCTCAGCATCAGGATCGGTATCAACAGACGGGCCACTAAGCGGCTGCGCCGTGACCGTCGCTGACATTTTTCCTGTCGGACTGTTCTTTGATCCATAGGTTCCGATAGCGCAGCAATGCGGCACAACTTGGACGTCAGAGATGGTCTGGCTGTGGCATCCCGAGAACGTGATATCCGCCATCGACCCGGATGATCTCGCCCGTCGTGCAGGCGCCGCCATCGGATGCAAGGTAAACTGCCGTTGCCCCCACTGCCTCGAGCGTCGCGTTGGAACGCAGCGGTGCGTTCACATCAGTATGTTTGTACGTCTTGCGGGCACCGCCAATGGCCGCGCCGGCAAGCGTCTTCATCGGGCCGGGCGAGATGGCATTGACCCGGATGCCCTCGGGGCCGAGGTCATTCGCGAGATACCGTGTGATGCTTTCCAGCGCGGCCTTTGCGACACCCATCACGTTATAGTTCGGCACGACACGGTTCGAGCCTTGATAGGTCAGAGTCAGCAAGGTCCCCCCGTCTTCGCACATCAGTGGGTGCGCCCGCCGCGCAACCTCGATGAACGAATAGGCGCTGACGTCCATTGAGTGTTTGAAATTCGCCCGCGACGTATTCAGAAACCGGCCCGTCAATTCTGCTTTGTCGGAAAACGCAATCGCGTGGACGACAAAATCAATCTTGGGCCAGCGGGCCTCGAGTTCTGAAAAGGCCCGATCCAGACTGTCGTCATCAGTGACATCCACATCGACCATGAAATCGGACCCGATGCTTTCGGCGAGCGGCTTAAGACGGGATCCGAACGCGTCACCCTGGTAGGTGAAGGCGAGCTCTGCCCCGGCTTCGTGCATGGCTTTCGCGATACCCCATGCAATCGAACGGTCGTTGGCCACACCCATGATCAGGCCGCGTTTTCCTGCAAGCAATCCCGACATCTGCAAATCTTACCCGTGGTAT
>CAWUIQ010000047.1:0-23907 GCA_963922565.1 uncultured Rhodobacterales bacterium | reverse complement strand
CGTCCTGTGCTCAGCCATTCCGCCGAAGTTTTTCGATCCCTCGGTCACGACATCGCAAAGCTGGATCTCTTGTACGTCGACGATGCCGCATTTTTCGAAGCAGATGAGGCGGCTCAGCTGTCCCAGATTGCATCGGATGGCTGCGATATCCTCGGTCACCTGACCGGTGGCGCGCCCTATGAACACATTTGGATCGTTGGAAAGTCTCTTGGCACGCTTTGGATGGGAGCGGCCTTTTCGAACGGCCGATGCCCGACGGATAGAACGCATGCCGTGTGGCTGACACCAAGTCTGCTGGACACACCGCTGCTCGGGCAAATGATGTCGCAGGATGTGCCTTCACTCGCCGTTCTTGGCACCGAAGACCCTTCGAACCGCCCGGAGCTTGTCGATCCCATCCGGTTAAAAGACACCATTGATCTTTGCATGATCGATGGGGCGGATCATGTCTTTGCGCATGCCGACGGGCCGGAAGCATCTCAGTCTGTCATCGCCGCTGCCGAGACTGCGGTTGAGGATTGGGTAACGCAAAGATCGGCAGATTTGTGAACAGACCGGGTGAGTTCCAGGCCTTGCTTGCCCGACTGGTCGGAAAGCCCGTTTCGCCAGAAAGTGGGATTATGCTTCAAAAACCTTAACGCTTGGCGCTTTTCCGTTCGCAACGACCAGCACCGCGCTCTTTCCAAACGAAAAAACCCCTGCCACACTCAGCGGAACGGATACATCCACACCTTGTAGTCGTCGACGAGAATATGCGCTTTTTCGATCTCATCCGCGGTCATTTTCTTGACCACTTCCTCAAGGCTGATCGCGGCATCCGGGTCGCCGCCAATCGCACTAAGCGTGTACCACATATAGGCGCGGACAAGGTCCGGCGCCGGCATTCCGCGTCCGATCTCGTAGTACCAGCCGACACCGGATTGCGCGCCAGGGTGCCCCTTCATTGCGCTACGCAGGTACCATTCGAACGCCCGTTCATCGTCCCGTGGAACGCCCAGACCCATGGCGTACATCACGCCGATCAGTTCCTCGGCATCCGCATTCCCCGACCGCGCGGCGGGCCAAAGCGCGTCGTACGCTTCCTTAAAACGGCCTTCTTCCATCATGTCCCGCGCCGCCTCGATCTCGGCAAGGGCCGGCGCGGCAAGAAGGACAAGGGCAAGGCATATGGCGCGCATGGTCTGGTCTTTTCCCTTCTGGCGTCGTCGGCACTGGCGGGGGATCTGCCAAAGCCACTGAGCCAGGATGACTTTCTGAGTTTCGATCCCAAGCAGGCCGTCCTGGGTCAGGCGCTTTTCTACGATAACATCCTGTCGGGGAACAGAAACATCAGTTGTGCCCATTGTCACCACCCCGATTTCGGAACGGGCGATGGCCTGTCGCTGGGGATCGGTGAGGGTGGGGCGGGGCTGGGGCCCGACCGCACGGCGGGCACAGGTGCTGACCGCGTGAAAAAGCGGATCCCGCGCAATGCGCCCGGTCTCTGGAATCTGGGCGCCCGCGACCTGCACACCATGTTCCATGACGGTCGGCTTAGCATTTCCGATATCTACGGGAACGGGTTCAATTCCCCGGCTGAAGAGTGGCTCCCAACCGGGCTCAATTCCCTCCTGGCTGCGCAGGCCCTGTTTCCCCTGACTGCGCAGTTCGAGATGGCCGGAAATCCCGGTGAGAACGAGATCATTGGCGCGGTGCATGACCGTATCGACGGGGCATGGCCGATCCTTGCCAAAAGGGTGCGGACGGCCGGTGACTATGGCGTCCAGTTTGTCGAAGCATTCGATCACATCTCGGCACCCGAGGAGGTGTCGATCGTCGAGATCGCGAACGCGCTTGCGGCTTTCATGGCGGTCGAATGGCAAAGCATCGACAGTCCCTTCGATCGGTATCTTCAGGGCGATGACACCGCTCTCGATACCGCCCAGCTCAGGGGTATGGACCTGTTTTATGGAAAGGCCGGATGTGATGGGTGCCATTCCGGTTCGCTGCTGTCCGACCAGGAATTTCATGCGCTTGGATTGCCGGGCTTCGGCCCCGGCCGCACCCGCCGCTTTGACCCCTATGCCCGCGATGTCGGCCGGATGGGCGAAAGTGACCGGCTGGCCGATGCCTACGCCTTTCGGACGCCCATGCTGCGGAACGTGGCGCTAACGGCGCCCTATGGCCACAATGGCGCCTATCCGACGCTCGAGGGGATCATCCGCCACCATCTCGATCCCACAACCGCTCTTGCCGTATGGGACCGCAAAGACGCAAACCTGCCGGAGATACCATGGCTGGCCGCGACGGATTTCGTCGTGCAGTCCGATCGGCGTGAAATGGAACGACAGGCACAGGTCATCAAGATGCAGCCGCGATCGCTTGATGACGGCGAAATCGCTGATATCGTCGCGTTTCTGCATGCGTTGACAGGCGATAGCGTCGGCAATCCGCCCTTTGGCGTCCCGAGCTGGTTCAAACCCTGACGAAATCGCCTTTTGACATCCCGGCGTTAGCGGTATCTTGTCGGGGCGTGCGAGGGAGGGGCCGGTGAAAATTCTATGCTGTGGTGAAGCGCTGATCGACATGATCCCAGAGGCCACGACGTCTGGCGAAGCCGGCTATGTCCCTTTCTCGGGTGGGTCGGTTTTCAACACGGCAGTCGCGCTCGGTCGGCTGGGTGTCGATGTCGGGATGCTCGCCGGCATTTCCAATGACCTTTTCGGCGAACAACTGGCAGCCGCGCTTAGTGACAGTCACGTTCACACCTCTTGTCTGATCCGGAGTGACCGGCCCACCACCTTGGCCTTCGTTCGGCTTCGGGATGGGCACGCGACCTATACATTCTATGACGAAAACTCGGCTGGCCGCATGATTGCGCCTGAGGATTTGCCGGATCTGCCGGACGATGTTCAATGTCTCTATTTCGGTGGGATCAGCCTGATCAATCCGCCCGCGGCCGACACGCTGTTGGCCTTGGCCGAGCGTGAGGCAGCACATCGGACCATCATGCTCGATCCCAACATCCGCCCTGGATTTGTTGATGACGAGGCCGGCTATCGCGCCCGCCTTTCGCGCATGATCGCCGTGGCCGACGTGGTCAAGGTGTCCGACGACGATCTGGAATGGCTGTTTCCTGACGACGCACGACCCGAAGCGATCGAAGGGCCGGATGTCGTGATACTGACCAGGGGCAGCGATGGCGCCGCGATCCGCAGGGCCGACGGCGCGGAGATTACCGTGGAAGCGCCCACGGCAAACGTCGTCGATACGGTGGGCGCGGGCGACACGTTCAATGCCGGTTTTCTGTCTGAGGCCGATGCGCTTGGTTTGCTGACCAAGGGCGCTTTTGCCGACGCCTCGCCGGACGCGCTTCGTCAGTGCCTTGACCATGCCGCCAAAGTCGCCGCCGTGACCGTGTCTCGCGCAGGGGCGAACCCGCCTTGGCGGCACGAGCTTTGATCGACGCATCTGCTGGGACCTGAGATATGAAACGTTCCGAAATAAATGAAATCCTCAAGGCCGGTGAGGCCTTCATGCTGTCCCATGGGGTCGTGCTGCCGCCGTTCGCGGGGTGGAGCCCCGATGAAGTCCGCAGCGAAAGGGCCGCCATGATCCGGGATCGCGGTTTGGGCTGGGACATCACCGACTTTGGCCAGGGCCGGTTCGATGAGATGGGTCTCTTCCTCTTCACCGCGCGGAATGGCACGCCGGACGATTTGCAGCACGGCAAGGGGATGCTCTACGCCGAAAAGATCATGATCTCGCGCGACAAACAGTATTCGCCGATGCACCGTCATAACATCAAGGCAGAAGATATCATCAATCGCGGCGGCGGCGATCTGGTGCTCGAGCTTTGGTCGCCGGATGAGGCGGGCGGGATAGATAGGCAGGCCGATGTGACCGTGCCAACCGATGGCGTAATGCGGACGCTCAATGCGGGCGCGCATCTGCGCCTGAAACCCGGAGAAAGCGTGACGCTGATGCCCGGCATCTGGCATGCCTTTTGGGCGGAAGGCGGCGATTGCCTGATCGGCGAAGTCTCCACCGTTAATGACGATAAGACCGACAACGTATTCGAAGCGCCGATTGCACGGTTCTCTGATGTCGATGAGGATGTTGCGCCGACCCGGCTGCTGGTTTCCGACTACTAGATCTCGGTCTGGATCTGGTAGCCCGGCGCGTAGATCAGGTTGACGAGCGTAATCCCGCGCGGGCCGTCCCATGTCGTTCGGCGGACGTTGATCAGTGCCGCGCCGGCCTGTGTTTCAAGCGTCTTTGCGTCTTCGATCGATGCTGACCTGGCGGAGACCGCGAACTCTCCCTTCGTGAATGAGGCATTGGCAACCAACCATTCGTTGGCGTTCGTCTCACTGAAATCTGCATCGCGCGCCTCGGCCACGACATCCGGGTTAATCCAACGGTCCTCGATCACGTAGGGCATTCCATCTGCTAGATGCAGGGCGCGCAACTTGATCAACCGCGTGCCGATGTCGCAATTCATTTCGGCGCAAACAGTTTCGGGCGCGGCAGGTTCGGATTGTTCAAGCAGGACATAGCCGTGGCGCATTCCCCGCGCTTCAACCTCGTGGCGTATGATGGGGATGCGAAGGGTGGCCTTTCGCACCGGATGCACGGCAACGCGTGTGCCGGCACGGCGGCGGCGGTCAAGCACGCCAGCCTCTGCCAGATTGCGCAGGGCACGGTTGATGGTGGTGCGGGCGCAGCCGAACTCGATGGCAAGATCGGCCTCGTTCGGGATCGTCTCACCGGGTTTCCATGAACGGGTGCGGATACGCTCCATCACCTCGTCCTGCACGCCCTGCCACGAATTTCTTGGTCCTGCCATTCAAACTGCCCCTCGCAGGCGGGCCACGGTCGCCCGGTATTCCTGAAGTATTGCATCGCGGTTCACGTGCTGTCCGCCCTGAACCAGATGTTTTCCCGCCACCCAGACATCGCTCACCATCGGCCCGCCTGCAAAGACAAACGCATCGAGGACCGTATCGCCCAGCAGACCTGCGGCGTCGATGTGGTCGGCATCAAGGGCGAGTATGTCGGCGTATTTGCCGGACTCTAACGTGCCCGTCGCGCGGCCCGATGCCTGCGCTCCGCCTACGCAGACCGCGTCGAACAGGCGCCTTCCGGTCGATGTGCCCGTGTCGGCAAGAACCGCGCGCGCTCTATCGCGCAGGCGTTGGCTGTATTCCAGATGGCGCAGCTCTCCGGCGAGTGTGATCTCTACGTTCGAATCCGATCCGATGGCGATGCGGCCGCCCCGTCTGAACCAGCCCGCCGCGTCGAAGATACCATCGCCCAGGTGGGCCTCCGTGATCGGACAAAGGCCGGCGACCGCTTTTGTTGCGGTCAACTGCTCGATCTCCCTTTCCGATAACTGCGTACAATGGATCAGGCACCAGTCCCTACCGACGTCCGCATGATCAAGCAGCACGGCGGCAGGCCTCGAACCCCAAACAGCCTCGACCTCTTCGACTTCCGCGTCCTGTTCGGCAAGGTGCATGTGGATCGGGCCGCCCTCGGCCAGCGTGACTAGATCGGGGAGCTGGGCGGGGTCAATGGCCCGCAAGGAATGTGGAGCGACGCCGAGGACCGCATTGTCCGGCATAACTGTCTTGAGCGCGGCGTAGAGTTCCGCGAAACGGTCGAAATCATTGCCGAACCGCCGCTGCCTCTCTGAAAGAGCGCGCTTGTCGCATCCGCCATATTGGTAGAACACAGGCAAAAGCGTCATCGCGATGCCGGACGTATCCGCCGCTGCCAAAATCCGCTCTGACATCTCGGGCAGGTTCTTATACGGTGTTCCGTCCGGCTGATGGTGCAGATAGTGGAACTCGACACTGGTGGCATAGCCGGCCTCCAGCATTTCCATCTGAACCAGCGCCGCAATGGCTTCGACATCCTCGGGCGTAAGCTGATCCAGAAACCGGTACATCATTTGCCGCCAGGTCCAGAACGTGTCGCGGGGATTGGGGCCGCGCGCTTCGGTCAGGCCAGCCATGGCGCGCTGAAAGGCATGGGAATGAACGTTGACCGGGGCAGTCAGGGCGATGGCCGTCCGATAACCCTCCGGTGTTGCATCAGGGGTCACGGTCTGGATCTGCCCACCATGAATTTCGATCCGCACATTGCGGGCCCAGCCCGTTGGCAGCAGCGCCTGATCTGCCCAGATGATTGACATTTTCGGGTCACTTGACTCCTTAATATGTATGCACATTATCGGCATAACCTCCATTTTATCAAGCGAAGGCGGGAATGCTTTTCACCAATGCGACCTTGGCGACGATGGACGGGGCAACGCCCTACGGTCTTGTCCGCGACGCCGCATTGCTCATCGATAAGGGGCGCATTGGCTGGCTCGGCACCGACATTCCGGCGAAATACCGAAACGGGCAACGGATCGATCTTGAAGGCCGTCTGATAACGCCGGGCCTGATCGATTGTCACACGCATCTCGTTCACGGCGGCAATCGGGCCGCCGAATTCGAAAAGCGGCTGCAAGGAGCGACATACGAGGAGGTCGCGCGATCAGGGGGTGGCATTCTGTCGACCGTTTCGGCCACCCGCGCCGCGTCCGAAGAGGATTTGCTCGCCTCGGCCCTAGTCCGCCTTGATGCGCTGATTGCCGAGGGGGTTACGACCGTCGAAGTCAAGTCGGGATACGGGCTGGATGTCGAAACGGAGCTCAAGATGCTGCGTGTCGCTCGTACGCTTGGTCGAGAGCGGCCCGTCAGGGTCAGGACCTCGTTTCTGGGGGTGCACGCCATTCCATCCGAATTCACGAATAACCCGGATGGCTATCTGACCGAAGTGTGTGTGCCCGCGCTGCGGGCTGCTCACGCCGAGGGCCTCGTCGATGCGGTGGATGGGTTTTGCGAGGGGATCGCTTTCAACGCCGAACAAATCGGTTCGGTTTTCGAGGTTGCGACTTCCCTGGACCTGCCCGTGAAACTGCATGCCGCGCAGCTCTCTGATATGCGGGCTGTGGGCGTCGCGACCCGGTTTGGTGCGCTGTCGGCTGATCACCTCGAATATGCGACCGATGCGGATGTTTGGGCGATGGCCAAGGCGGGCACGGTGGCGGTCCTCTTGCCCGGCGCGTACTACACGCTGCGGCAAGAGCAGGAACCACCTGTTGACGCATTCCGCGCGCATGACGTCCCGATTGCGGTGGCGACAGACTGCAATCCGGGATCGTCCCCCCTTACATCCATCCTCACGGCTATGAACATGGCGTGCACCTTGTTCCGACTGACGCCCGAAGAAGCGCTCAGGGGTGCAACCCACCATGCAGCACACGCGCTTGGCCACGCGGATTTGGGCCGGCTGGCGGTCGGAATGCCTGCGGATCTGGCGATCTGGGATGTGGAGCATCCGAGGGAGCTTGCCTACCGCATCGGATTAAACCCCCTTTATCAGCGTTGGCTCGGTGGAGAGTTGACGCCATGATCCTGCGACCCGGCAAAACCACCTTGGATGAACTCGAAGCTCTGTGGCGCGGCGGTGGCACAGTGCAACTTGATCCCGCCGCGCATCCGGCAATCGCGGCGGCGGCCGAGATGGTGGCCGATGCCACATCCGGCGAAGCGCCGGTCTATGGGCTCAATACCGGGTTCGGCAAGCTGGCATCTGTTCGGATCGCATCGGTGGATGTCGAGCACTTGCAACGCAACCTCGTCTTGTCCCATTGCTGCGGCGTCGGTGCGCCTTTGGATGCCCAGACGACGCGGCTAATGATGGCCCTTAAACTGCTTTCGCTTGGCCGGGGTGCATCTGGCGTGACGCCGCGAACGGTTGAACAGATCGAGGCGATGCTTGCATCCGATGTGCTGCCGGTGATTCCGACCCAAGGGTCCGTCGGCGCGTCGGGTGATCTTGCCCCGCTGGCCCATATGGCGGCGGTGATGATCGGTGAAGGGCAGGCGACATTCAGAGGAGAGGCGCTGCCGGGCGGCGAAGCGCTGCGCCGCGCCGGGATCGCCCCGCTGCGGCTCGGGCCGAAAGAGGGTCTCGCGCTCATCAACGGCACCCAGTTCTCGACCGCTTGCGCCCTTGCGGGTCTCTTCGATGGGTGGCGCAATGCGCGCTCGGCCATTCTTTCCGCCGCGCTTTCCACCGATGCGATCATGGGCTCGACCGCACCGCTCGCCCCCGGCCTGCACGCGCTGCGCGGGCATCAGGGCCCTATTGATGTGGCCCACACGATGGCAGCATTGATTGACGGGTCCGAGATCCGCGAAAGCCATCGTGACGGAGACACCCGCGTGCAGGATCCATACTGTATCCGCTGCCAGCCACAGGTCACCGGTGCCGCCATCGACCTTTTGCGACAGGCCGCGCGGACGCTCGAGATCGAGGCCAACGCGGTGACCGACAACCCGCTTGTTCTTGTCGATGATGCGCGGATCGTTTCGGGTGGCAGCTTCCACGCCGAACCGGTTGCGTTCGCGGCGGACATGATCGCGCTGGCCTTGGCAGAGATCGGCGCCATCTCTCAGCGGCGGGTCGCGCTGATGGTCGATCCGAACCTCAGTTTCGACCTGCCTCCGTTCCTGACCTCTGATCCGGGCCTCAACTCCGGCCTGATGATTGCAGAGGTTACGACCGCCGCGCTGATGAGTGAGAACAAGCATCTCGCCAATCCCTGTTCGACGGATTCAACACCGACCTCGGCCAATCAGGAGGACCACGTCAGCATGGCCGCCCATGGTGCGCGACGGCTCGAGCGCATGAACCGGAACCTCAGCACGATCATCGGCATTGAAACGATGTGCGCGGTTCAAGGGATCGAGTTCCGCGCGCCGCTGCAGACCAGCCCGCTTCTGAAGACTGTGATGCAACGGGTGCGGGATCAGGTCCCCAGTTTGCAGAAAGACAGGTTTCTGGCCCCCGATCTCGAAGCCATGGCGCGTCTCGTTCACTCCGGTGCGCTGACGGCGGGCCTTGATCTGCCGGAACTTGCCGCATGACCCCGGTCGAGGTCACGCGCGGTCACGGGCCGGTAATCCTCGGGATGCCGCATACGGGCACGTGGCTGCCCGAGGATGTGTGGTGCCGACTGAACGAACGGGGTCAGAGGCTTGTCGATACCGATTGGCATGTCGACCGGCTGTATGAGGGCCTGCTTGATGACGCGACCGTGGTGCGGGCCCAATTCCATCGATACGTGATTGACGCGAACCGGGATCCTGCGGGCCACAGCCTGTATCCCGGCCAGAACACCACCGGCCTGGTGCCGCTGACCGATTTTGACGGCAGGCCGATCTGGGCTGATCCTCCACGTGACGCCGACGTCGAGACGCGCCTCGGGCAGTTTCACAAGCCTTATCACGATGCCATGACGAGGGAGATTTCGCGGGTCAAGACCCTGCACGGTCATGCGATCCTTTACGATTGTCACTCGATCCGGTCGTCTATCCCCTATCTCTTTGAGGGGCGATTGCCAGATCTCAATATCGGCACAAATGACGGGCAGAGCTGTGATGCGGCCATTGAAGCCCTCGTCACTGAAAGGGCCGGTCATACGGGTCGCTACACAACGATCCTGAATGGCCGGTTCAAGGGTGGCTGGACCACACGGCATTACGGCAAACCGCATCTGGGCACACACGCGATCCAGATGGAAATCGCGCAGGCCGCATACCTTGAACAGGAAGAGGCGCCTTGGACGGTCTCGGAAGCAAAGGCGGATCGCCTGCGGGCCGTACTGGCCGAGGTCCTGACCGCGCTCTCACTTTGGCAGCCGGCAGATGCATGAGGTCGCCATCATGAATGGCCTGCCCGACGGCTTGCGAGAGAGGGCAGCGGCCCTCTATTTCGCTGTGTTCTGGGGGAAGCTCGAACGGATCCTGTGCAAGCAACGAAAAGAAGACTTGGTGAAGATCGCAGCACCCAAGCTGAGGCGCGACCGTGTCATCACGGCCATGGCGGGTGATCAACTCGTCGGGGTCGCGGCGTTCAAGCGCGATGGCAAAGGGTTTGCCGATCTGGGCCTTGCCGATCTGCGCAAGATTTATGGGCCTATAGGGGCGTTGTGGCGCGGGCTGGTTCTGTCTTTGCTGGAACGGACCGAGAGGGAGGGAGAGCTGCTGATGGATGGTATCTGCGTCGCAGAAACAGCGCGGGGGCAAGGTATCGGTACCATTTTGCTGGACGCGATCGAAGCCGAGGCGCGGCGGGCAGGTGATAGATCGATCCGTCTTGATGTTATCGATACCAACCCAAAGGCCCGCGCGCTCTATGAAAGGCGAGGTTTCCAAGAGGTTAAGACCCGGCATCTTGGGATCATCGGCCCGGTCTTTGGTTTTTCGTCAGCAACCGAAATGAAAAAGAGACTGGAGGGCGATCAATGACCGATCCTCGGCACAACATCCGCGACGTTTACCCGGCCATGGGTACCGAGATCACGGCCAAGAGCTGGCAGACCGAGGCGCCGCTGCGGATGCTCATGAACAATCTTCATCCGGACGTCGCCGAAAATCCGCACGAACTGGTCGTCTATGGTGGCATCGGACGGGCCGCGCGGACCTGGAAGGATTTTGACCAGATTGTTGCGTCGTTGAGAGAGCTTGAGGACGATGAAACGCTTTTGGTCCAGTCTGGAAAGCCGGTCGGGATCTTCCGCACACATGCGGACGCGCCCCGCGTTCTGATTGCCAATTCGAACCTCGTGCCGCACTGGGCCACGTGGGATCATTTCAATGATCTCGATAAGCGGGGGCTGGCTATGTACGGCCAGATGACCGCCGGATCGTGGATCTATATCGGGACGCAGGGCATCGTTCAGGGCACGTATGAAACGTTCGCCGAGGCAGGCCGCCAGCACTATGCCGGTGATCTGTCTGGTCGGTGGATTCTGACGGGTGGGCTCGGTGGCATGGGCGGGGCGCAACCCTTGGCTGCGGTCATGGCTGGCGCCTGTTGTCTTGCCGTTGAGTGCGACGAGACGAGGATCGATTTTCGTTTAAGAACAAGATATTTGGATAAGAAAGCTAAGACATTGGATGAGGCTTTGGCGATGATCCAAAGCTGGACGTCCAAGGGCGAGGCAAAATCGGTTGGCCTGCTCGGAAACGCGGCTGACGTCTTTCCCGAACTGGTGCGGCGCGGGGTGCGTCCGGACATCGTGACGGACCAGACCTCAGCCCACGATCCGGTCAACGGTTATCTGCCGCAGGGCTGGACGGTGGCCGAGTGGCAGGCCCGCCGCGAAACCGATCCAAAGGCGGTCGAGGCGGCCGCTCGCGCGTCGATGAAGGTGCATGTCGCGGCCATGGTCGATTTCTGGAACGCCGGGGTGCCGACGCTGGATTACGGGAACAACATCCGGCAGGTCGCGCTTGAAGAAGGTCTGGAAAACGCCTTTGCCTTTCCGGGTTTTGTGCCCGCCTATATCCGCCCGCTCTTTTGCCGGGGTGTTGGGCCGTTCCGCTGGTGTGCCCTGTCCGGTGATCCCGAGGATATTTACAAGACCGATGCCAAGGTTAAGGAACTGGTTGACGATCCGCACTTGCATCATTGGCTCGACATGGCGCGGGAGCGGATCAACTTTCAGGGCTTGCCGGCGCGGATCTGTTGGGTCGGTCTGGGCGTACGCGACAAGCTGGGTCTCGCCTTCAACGAAATGGTCCGGACCGGTGAGCTGAGCGCCCCGATCGTCATTGGCCGCGACCATCTCGATAGCGGTTCGGTCGCCAGCCCCAACCGGGAAACCGAGGCGATGCAGGACGGCTCGGACGCCGTTTCGGATTGGCCGATGCTGAATGCCCTTCTGAACACCGCCTCTGGTGCCACGTGGGTCTCACTGCATCACGGGGGCGGTGTCGGTATGGGATTTTCGCAGCATGCCGGGATGGTCATCTGCTGCGACGGGACCGAAGCGGCAGACCAGCGTATCGCGCGCGTCTTGTGGAACGATCCGGCGACCGGTGTCATGCGTCATGCGGATGCAGGATACGAAAGCGCGCTGGATTGCGCCCGAGAACACGACCTGCGTCTGCCCGGTATCCTAGGCTGAGCCCCAGGCAACGGGCACCTTGAGCGGGCCGCGAAATGCCCAGCCGCCAAAAGGCGCATCGCCGGTCAGGCGGATATCGGGGAAGCGGCCAAAGAGCTTGGGCAGCGCAATGTTGGCAATCAGCACACGCGTCGCTCCGGCCCCGGCGCAGAAGTGCGGCCCGGCTCCGAAAGCCACAGATTTGGACGTGTCACGCAGGATATCGAACCGATCCGGGTTCTCAAAAACACTCGGATCCCGGTTCGCCGCGCCAAACATGAAGAACACTCTCTCATCCGGTTTGAACGTCCGCCCCAGCACCTCGTCTTTACGATCCACGCGGCGCGGCGACATCCCGATGGGCGAGATCCAGCGGGCATATTCCTCGAATGCATCAAGGTAGGTGGCCGTGCCATCCCTGATCAGGGCGTGCTGATCCGGGTGGGTCAAAAGCGCCCATGCTGTCCCCGCGATGGCGTCTCGGGGTTCGTTCTGACCTCCCGAAATGACCAGTTTGACATTGGCCCTCACCGCGTCCATCGGCAATCCGGCCTGCAACTGAACCGACAGTACCGAGCTGTCCGGCGAAGCGCTGAGCCGGGTGACAGCGGCGTCGATATGCGCATCGATAAAGGCGGTCGCGTCATGGCACCGCGCCTCGACATCCCCGTCGCCTGCATAGTTGGCGCAGCCGTCAAGCATATGCTGACTGACGCGGTCCATGTCGTCGGCTCCCATGTCGGTCAGACCAGTAATGACCTTGAGCGCCTCGCCGCAAACCGGCATGGCGAAGTCGCGGACAAGATCAGCGGCACCACGCGGGGCGAGATCATCGAGGATCCGGTCGGTGGCCGTGGCAAAGGCCTGCGTCCAGTGATCGCGGACCGTCCGGGGGCTGAGGGCAGGGAAGACCGCGCGCCGCTCGGCCTGATGCGCGGCACCGTCCTTGCGCATCATGTTTTGCCCCATGAGAACGGTCATCAACCCGGCTGGCTGAGTGGAGGCAAATGTTTCAATGCGCTTTTCCTGTTCGAAAACATCATCGCGCCGTGTAATCAGGATCGCACCGAGTTGGGGGACCTCGACCGCCGGACTAAGTGTGCGGATTTGGTCAAGATCGGGGTAGGGATCGGCCCAAAAGGTTTGGTGATCGATATCGTAGCGTGCCGTCATGGTCTCAGCCTATCCACGCGGCGCTGGACATCAAGGACGAGCGGGTAGGAGAGACGCAGACATGGACCTCGCCGAACAGATCCTGCTGGGTACATCCGTGTTCGGGATTTGCGCGGCGCTGCATGTGGGCCTCGTCGCGTTCAGCATCCCGTTGCTCACCAACTTTGCCAATTTTCCCATGCAGCGTTTTCGCCGGCTGCAAGTCTTTTTGCTGGTGGGCATCGCGTTTGCGGTGATGGTCTTTGCCCACACGCTCCAGGTCTGGGTCTGGGCGGTGGTCTTTATCTGGCTTGAGGCGCTGCCGGATATGGAGGCTTCGCTGTATTTTGCGATGGCGACCTACACGACACTGGGTTACGGCGACATCGTTCTTGACCCGGGGTTCCGGATATTTGCCAGTTTCGCATCCGTGACCGGGCTGCTGACCTTCGGGATCAGTACGGCGTTCCTGATGGGGGTCATCACGCGGGTCTTCCGGGAGGATCGGGCGGCTGCACGTCGGGATGCAGCGCACCGTGGCCCTGGCCAGTTCGACTAGTGCGGCGAACATGCCCTAAACGCCTTGACAATGTCCGGGGCCGTCGGGCTTTGCTATCGTATCTGTGACCAGCACATTGATGCTGGCGGGTAAACGGTTTCAACCAAAGCACTTTTGAGGGGAAAGGGCCGGGCATCGAACGGTCGTTGATTGGCTTTATCTGGAAGCATTCCCGCCGCGATCAGTTTGTTTTGCTGGCCGTGACGCTGCTGCTTTTCCCTCTGCTCTATCTGACGCTTGAGCTGCCGAAGCGGATAATAAACGACGCCATCGGTTCGGATTCCGATGTCATCGAGGTGCTCGGGTACACCTTCACGCCGCAAACCTTCCTGATTGCCTTATGTTTCGCTTTTCTGATCACCGTCGTGATCCATGGGCTGATGAAGATGCGGATCAACACGATGAAAGGAACGCTGGCAGAGCGTCTGTTGCGGCGGTTTCGATACGTCCTGATCTCGCGCCTGCTGCTCTTTCCGCGCCGCTACTACATGACCACGTCCGAGGGTGAGCTGGTTTCGATGATCACGTCCGAGTCGGAGCCCTTGGGCGGCATCATGGGGGATGCCGTTGCCCAGCCGGTTTTGCAGGCCGGGCAGATGCTGACGATCCTCGCGTTCCTCTTTGTCCAGAATGTCTGGTTTGGCCTTGCTGCGGTGTCGCTGATCCCCCTACAGGCCTGGCTGATCCCGCGTTTGCAGCGGCGGATCAACTTGCTCAACAAGGCGCGGATCCAGCAGGTCCGTGAGCTGGCCACAGAGATTGTCGAGGTTGCTGCCGGGTCCGAAGCACTGCGGCGCAACGCAGGTTGGCGTCATCGGATGGCCGTCATCGGTGCACGGCTGGGTGGGTTGTTCGAGATCCGGCGGCTGATCTATCGCAAGAAGTTTTTCATGAAGTTCCTCAACAACTTCATCACCCAGCTGACGCCGTTCTTTTTCTTTCTCATCGGCGGTTTGCTGGTGCTGGCGGGGGAGCTGACGGTTGGTGCCCTTGTCGCCGCGCTTTCGGCGTTCAAGGATCTGTCCTCGCCGTGGAAAGAGCTGCTGACCTACTACACTCAGGTCCAGGAACTTTCGCTGCGCTATGACATTATTGCGGATCGGTTCAGCCCGGCAGAGATGATGGCGCACGACCGTCTCAAGGATGACCCTGACGGTGTATTGCCTCCCGACGCGGCCATCGACCTGACAGATGTATCGGTAAGCGACGATGACGGTATCCCGGTGCTCGACAATGCCACGCTGCGGATTGAACCCGGTGAATGGGCGTTCCTGGTGGCGGACCGCGAAGAAGACAGACGAACGATGGCGCGGCTGTTGACGGGTGAACTTGCACCAAAGACGGGGGCGGTCAGCGTCGGCGGCCACGATCTTTCGACGACCAGCCAGAGCTTTGTTGCAGCGCATGTCGGGCACGTGACCTCGGCGCCGTTCGTGTTTCGGGGCACGCTGGGCGACAATGTCATGATGCCACTCAGGCTTGTCCCGGATGAACCGCTTGAGCCGGAGCAGCAGGCCGAGGCAGTTCGATCAGGCAACAGCATCGACCGGCCCGATACTGCGTGGCTGGCCCCTGGGCAAAGCGATCATGATGCGGCGCGGGACTTCTGGCTCAGCCTTGTTAACAAGATGGGGGCCGAGACAACCCTTCTGTTGCGCGCGCTTGATCAGTCGCCGGGCGATGCCATCGATCCCGCCGCGTCATCCGGTCTTTCGGCGCTGCGGCCCAAGATCGAAAAGCGGATCGCCGAAGCCGGGCTGACCGATCGTTTTGTCGCCTTTCGCGAAGACGCTTATGCGGATGGGTTGACGCTGACCGAGAACCTTCTTTTCGCGCGCCGTCATCCAAGCCGGTCCGAGGGGGACGACGAGCTAAAGGCACTGCACGCATTGCTGAAGGATCTGTCGCTTTTGGATCCGGTCATGCAGCAGGCGCTGGAACTGGTCTATGTTCTGCTGGTCGCGTTTGACGCCGATGCGACAGATCACCCGCTATTCAGAAAGTTGGGCCTGCCGCCGGAATCTTATCCCCGGCTTCGGGACGCTGCGGTCACGGCACGTGGGTCTGATAGGCGCAAACTGTCCGAGGCCGATGCGCTGTTGTTGCTCTCGGTGCCGGGTAGCATTCCCGCGGATCAGTTTGGCCGTGCCTTTTCGGATGAGCTGAAAGCACGGATCGTCGATGCCCGCCGTGCGGCGCGAAAGGCTGCCGATGGTGCGTGGGCCGAACCGTTCATTCGCCTCGACGCCACGCTCTATAACCCGGGCCTGACGGTGTTGGAGAATGCCATCTTCGGCCTCTTGCCCGACGGCGCGGGCGCGCGGGCTGCGCCGTTGCGAGACTGCGTGGCCGAGGTTTTGATCGAAAAGGGCGACAGCGGCCTCGTTGGCGCGTTGATCTATGGCCTGCCAACCGATCTGCGCGGGGCAAATCTGCCCACGCAACTGGCCGAGCATATCAGCCTTTGCCGGGCCGCCATCAAGCACCCGCCGATCATGATTCTGAACAAGGTCTTGTCTAGTTACGAAGACGGGGTCAGGTCACGCGCCCTTCTGGCCCTGCGGGATCTCTTGCCGAATACAACATTCGTGCAGATCGAAGCCGATACTGAGACCGCAGAAGACTACGACGTTATGCTCTCACTGCGCCAGGGAAAGCTGACCGAAAGCGACCGGGAGCCGGATACTGCACAGGACGGTGCAGGGGCGACGGACATGGCGCGGAAGCTGCAGGCCATTCAGTCTGCCGATCTATTTTCAGGGCTGTCTCGCAAGCAGCAGCGGCTGCTGGCATTCGGCGCGCGTTGGCGGATCGTGCCGGCTGGTGCCTTTGTCTTTCATACCAACGACCCGCCGGACGGGGCCTATCTGATCTGGGATGGTGCCGCGGCGCTGGTTCAGCGAACAGAAGACGGAAAGGAGGGCTTTACCGTCTGGCCGGATAAGGGAACGCTTGTCGGGGAACTTGGCCTCATCCGGAATGCGCCGCGCAGCCTCGATATGCGGGCCGAGACCGAGCTTGAGCTGCTTCACATCGGAACGGAACCGTTTCTGGCCGTCGTCGAGGCCGATGCCCAGACCGCTTTCAAGCTGTTGCAGGTCGTGTCAGGTTACGTTGGCGGGCCGAAGTGATGGGCGCGGGTGGGGCAAGATAAACAGCGGGAGTTTATAACTAGTGTTCGATGGGTTTACCAAGTTCAGCGTGGCCACGGACGGCGCCGAAATCCGGGGTGTCACCGGCGGGAACGGTCCGGCGCTGTTGCTCTTGCACGGCTATCCTCAGAACCATCGCATCTGGCATAGGGTCGCCCCGCTCCTGTCGGACCGTTTCACGCTGGTTGCCCCTGATCTGCGCGGCTACGGGGCGTCGGCCAAACCGCCGACGGATGCCGAGCACGCGCCCTATTCCAAACGAGCGATGGCGTCTGACATGGCGCAGGTCATGACGACATTGGGTCATGAACACTTCTTTCTCTGTGGTCATGATCGCGGCGGGCGGGTCGCGCACCGTCTGGGTCTTGATCATCCGGATCGGGTCCGGCGTATCGCTGTGCTCGATATCGCCCCGACCCGCGAGATGTATCGCGACACGACTGACGGGTTCGCCCGCGGCTATTGGCACTGGTTCTGGCTGATCCTGCCCAGTCCGATGCCGGAAACCATGATCGCCGCTGATCCCGAAGCGTATCTCAAGTTCAAATGCGGACGGGGATCCGCCGGGCTGACCCCGTTTCTGCCAGAGGCTTGGCAGAGCTATCTGGCGTCGATGCGTGACCCGGATACGGTTCACGCGATGTGTGAGGATTACCGCGCGGCCGCCACCATCGATCTGCGGCACGATGATGAGGATGAGGGGCGCAAGTTGTCCATGCCGCTCTTGGCGCTTTGGGGTGCGAAAGGGGCCATCGAGGCCCATTTCGACTGTTTGGCGTTGTGGCGCGAACGGGCCGAGGATGTCCGCGGCCACCCCATCGATGGCGGACACTACCTGCCCGAGGAAAAGCCCGATGACGTGGCCATCAATCTGATCAAATTCTTTCGCGATTAGCGCGCAAAGGTCGGCGGGCGGCAGGGGCAGACAAAAAAGGACCGCCTGAGGGTCACACGAGGGAGGAGGTTCGTGCTTGTCCCAAGCGGTCCTAAGAATGCCCGTTAATACGGTAACCGATACACTCATCTTCACACGGCTAACCCCTACTAACGACATCCGCTGGGTTGCGACAATGCGCGTGTTGACGATCCAGTATTGAAATCAGCCTGATCGGGAATCTGCTCAAGAAATGGGCGGATTTCATCGGCGATTGGCCGCTTCTGAGGCTGCCCGTTGACCAGTCAAATGGGTTGCGGGTGTTTAGCCTTTGCTGGCCGATCACCCTGCATTTAGACCCCGCGCAATTTCCGTAATCGTGTCATAGGCCAGGTCGAAATCTTCTTTCGCGCAGTCGAACTGACCGGCTTGGAATCGAAGGACTTTTTGCTCATCTACCATGGTTTGCGTCAGATAGATTCGCCCGTCCGTGTTGATCGCGTCGACAAGCCTTTGCTGATGATTGTCATCGCCCTCATGCTTGAAGGTCCAGAGCGAAAGGATCGGTTCGGTGACGATCTCAAAATCGTCTTCGGCCCGCAGGCGTTCGCACAGGTCCTGGCTCCATGCCACATGATTGCGGATCCGGTCGCGCAACGCTTCCATCCCGTAGGCCCGCATCAGAAACCAAAGCTTGAGCGCGCGGAACCGGCGGCCCAGCGGGATCGACCATTCCGAGTAATCCGTCACCTTGTCTTCGGCATGGGTCCGCAGGAACTCCGGCCTGATGGCAAGCGTCTGTCGCAGCAAGTCGGGATCGCGCAGGAAATGGACTGCGCAGTCGAACTGAGCGCCCAGCCATTTGTGTGGGTTGAAGACGATGGAGTCGAACCGCTCGGCACCGGTCCAAAGGGGTCTGAATTCGGGGCAGATCATGGCTGATCCTGCCCAGGCGGCATCGAGATGGGTATAGAGGTTCTCTTTCTCGGCCACGGCTGCCACCGCTTCCAGATCATCAGAGGCACCCATGCTCGTCGCGCCGGTCGCCGCGATGATCCCGGCCGGGATCAGGCCCGCCGCGCGATCTTCGTTGATCGCGGTCTGCAGGTCGATCGGATCCATGTGCCGCAGATCGCCGGTCGTGCGGATCTTGACCAGATTGTTCTGCCCGATGCCCGACACCCAGATGGCCCGGTCGATCGAGCTATGCACTTCTTCCGAGCAATAGATCCGCAACGGGTGCTGGCCGGTCAGCCCGTCAATGTTCCCCTGCCAGTCCAGCGCGCGTTCCCGCATGGTCAGGACTGCGGCCAGGGTGGCGGATGATGCACTGTCTTGAATGACCCCTTGATAGTCGTCGGGCAGGCCGAGGCCGTGCCGCAGCCATTCCATCATCCGGGTTTCCATCTCGGTCGCGGATGGCGAGGTCTGCCACAGCATGCATTGCGGCGCGATGATCGCGGCCAGCATCTCGGCCAGCACGCTGGCAGGCGCGGCATTGGCGTTGAAATAGGCAAAAAAGCGAGGGTGTTGCCAATGGGTGATTCCCGGCATGACGATCTGCTCGAAGTCGGCAAAGATCGCCTCCATGGCCTCGGGTGTCTCCGGTGGCTCGGACGGCAGCGCGTTCAGCGTGTCGCCTGGTTTGACCTGCGCCCGAACGGGCCGGTCCCGGATTGTTTTGTGGTAATCCGCGCCCCAATCTGCGGCCAACTTGGCATTCTGCGCAAAATCGTCCCAATCCATGATCACAGCCTTTCCGGTTGCGCCGCCCCTCGCGGCGCGTCGCCCTGAGTTGAACCGTTAATGTCGGGAAAGGCCACGGCGAAATTGCTCCGCCGTGCTGGTAAGTTCCTGGCCTATTCGGCGGGGTAAAGCGAAAAGCCGGTTATCAGTTGCCGCAGGCCAAGAGCGGCACCTATGAAGATCGAGACAAAGACCAACGGTGCGCTGAACGACAGGACCGAAAAGGCCGAGATCCCTTGCCCGATCGTGCAGCCCATTGCCAGTACCGCCCCAAAGCCCATGGCGACCGCGCCGAGGATCTGACGGCGTAGTTCTCGAGGGTCTTCGCAGGCTTCCCAGCGGAAATGTCCCTTAATCAGACTGCCCGCAAAGGCACCCAGCAAAACCCCGAAGACCGATCCGACCCCAAAGCTGAGGCCACCACCGGATGCCGTCATCAGATAGATCATCGCCTCGCCCAGCGGGGCGGAATAGGTATGAGACATAACCATCGTGGGCTCAAAGCCGGCACGAGCAACATAGGTCGTACCGATCCATCCCGAGGTTATGGCCACCGCAACGGCTGCGCTGGCGAAAAGAAATCGCCTGCTTTGCAGAAACGCCTTGTTCCACAGAGCGAACGCCGCGATCGCGACGCCAATCAAACCGGCCCACAATCCGATCAGTTGTTCAAAACCCTGAACAGATCGAGGTGCTTGGGTCGCTTCGACCAGGATAAGCCGCAGCGGCGCCAACGGCCCGGACAGCGCTGCATAGGCGGATAGACCCATGACGATCACGATGACAAAGGCGCGGAAGTCGCCGCCGCCAAACCGGGCCAAGGCACCGAAACCGCAATTGCCTGCCAGCGCCATGCCATAGCCAAAAAGCAGGCCACCCGCGATGGCGGCGACCGGGCTCCACGCTTCGGCATAATAAAATGTCCGGTCAATCGTGACCCAGCCAGCACCCGCCCCTGCGTAGGTCATCATGATTGCGAGGCCGATGGCCAGGCCCCACATCCGCAAACGCAGTGAACTCTCTTGATAGAGAAAGTCCTCAATCGCGCCCAGCGTACAAAACCGGCCAAGACGCGCGGCCAGGCCAAGGATTGCACCTCCGGCACAGCCAATCAAAGCGAGGGCAAGCCCCTCACTCATCCAATCCAGCACCTGCAACTCCTTCCCGCTGCTCCGGTTTTCCGGATGTCAGCCCTTTTTGCAGAAAAGCTCGTATACGACGTCGAGTATCTGAACAGCGCGCCGATCTGTCAAACTGTAGTATATCGTCTTGCCGTCGCGGCGCGGTTCGACCAAACCTTCACTGCGCAGTCGCGCCAGTTGCTGGGACACAGCAGCTTGTCTTGCCGACAGCAATTGTTCGAGTTCGGTTACCGATTTCTCTCCGGTCGCGAGATGACAGAGGATCATCAGACGGCCTTCGTGGCTGATCGCCTTGAGAAAGTTGGATGCTTCGCAGGCACTCTCCATCATGCGGTTGATCTCCGCCTCCGACATTTCGGAGTTGATAACCGGAAGGTTCGATCCCTTTTGATTGTCAAACATCGTCAAGATCCCACAAAGCTAGTGTTTTCGCGCAACAAACGCTCAAGCAGCGGCCAGAAAAAATCTTCTCCCGGATAGCCCTCAATCCGGCCGAGCTCCCGCCCGTCGTCTACAAGAATGAACGTAGGTGTAAATACCGGGCTGCTGCTGAGTTCGATGTCGGCGGGCAACCGGCGTATATTTTCCCGGCGCAGCGGTGCAAATTTGCCCTCAGCCGTCTTCGGATAAATGTGCGAGATTTCTTCATCCCAGCGTTCGCACCATTCGCAGCCGTGCTGTTCGACCATCATCAATTCCACGGCCCAAACCGGCGCTGCAAAGCCCATCAGGGCCAGGGTCAACAGCAGGTTACGCATTTTGTTCTCGCATTCTTGACACTTCACATATACGCTTCTTTGAATATGTAGAGCAAGCAGCAAGAAAGACGAGCGCTGATGTTCGACGTTTCCATCGTGAGTGCATTCCTTGGCGGGCTAGTGGTGTTTTTTTCACCATGTGTGCTTCCGATTGTACCGTTTTATCTAAGCTACATGGCCGGTGCGAGCATGGCCGAAATCCGCGGAGACGGTACGATCGCCCTTGGTGTTCAGCGCCGGGCGGTTCTGGCGTCTATCCTGTTTTCGGCCGGGATCATCACCGTTTTTGTCCTGTTGGGCGCGGCTGCTTTCGGACTGAGCCAGGCGTTTCGGTCCGTCCAGGCCGAGTTTCGGCTGGTTGCCGCCGCGCTCGTCTTCATCATGGCGCTGCACTTTCTTGGGATCATCCGCATCCCGTTCCTGAACCGCAGCTTTCAGCTTGAGGCAGGGGACACGCAGCAAATGTCGATCGCGGGGGCCTACGTGGTTGGGCTGGCCTTCGCCGCTGGCTGGACGCCCTGCGTCGGCGGCGTGCTGACGGCCGTGATATTTACAGCATCAACCGAAGCAACGGCGATGCGGGGACTGATGCTGATGCTGGTCTTTGGCGTCGCGATGACGCTGCCCTTTGTCATCGCGGCCTGGTTCATCCGGCCCTTCTTGCGGTTCGTCGCCCGGTTCCGGCAATATCTGCCGGTGGTGGAAAAACTGATGGGCGTCCTGCTGCTGCTCTTTTCCGGCCTGATCGCGACCGATCAGGTCAACGTCATCGCGCAATGGATGCTCGATACGTTCCCCGTATTTTCCGCAATCGGTTAGGAGGAGAGACCGATGTTGAAGCGACTATTGATGGTTATTCTTTTGGCGGCCCCTGCTGCGGCCTCTGAAGTTGGCGACGACGGCCTGCACAAGGCCGACTGGATGCGCGACACGTTCAAGGATCTGCGCGAGGATCTGGATGAAGCCAACGCCGAAGGCAAACGTCTGATGCTGATCGTTGAACAGCGAGGATGCATCTATTGCGCCAAGATGCACAAAGAGGTGTTCCCGAGGCCTGAAATCGATCAGTTCATCCACGACAACTATTTCGTGGTTCAGATAAATCTGCACGGCGACACCGAGGTTATCGATTTCGACGGAGAGGCCCTGACGGAGAAGCAGGCGACCCGAAAATGGGGGATGCTGTTTACGCCATCTTTGCTTTTCCTGCCCCAGGAAGTGCCGGAGGACATGTCAGCCAGCGCTGCAGCCGTCGCTTTGATGCCGGGCGCTTTCGGGGCCGGAACCACGCTCGACATGCTGACCTGGGTTGCTGAGGAACGGTATGCGCTTGAAGGGGAAGAAGATTTTCAACGCTACCACGCCCGAAAGATCCAGGAACGCAGCGACGGGTCGACGGACTGACAAAAGAAAAATTCAAATTGTTGAATTTATCCTTTGCACCCGCTTGGCTCCGTGTTCTATGGTATGCAAAAAAGAGAATGTGTTCTGGGAGGAAGCATGAAAAAAAGTCTTGCGATCTGCGCGATGCTGGCCTTTGGCACGGCTGGGTACGCGGGCGACGTAATGCCCGGTTCGGTCGTCTATGAAGACGGGGTTGTAAACGCCTCGCTCACCGGTGTCGCGGGCGATCCCGTGAACGGCCGTACGGTTTTCAAGAACCGCAAGCTGGGCAACTGCCTGGCGTGCCACGTGAATTCCGAAATGCCGGAAGAAAGCTTTCATGGCGAGGTCGGCCCGATGCTTGACGGCGTTGGCGACCGCTGGAGCGCCGAAGAACTGCGCGGGATCGTTTCGAATTCCAAGATGATGTTCGAAGGTACGATCATGCCCGCCTTCTACGTCGATGCCGGTTACACCCGGCCCCTCGATGACTTTGCAGGCACATCCATTCTGACCGCCCAAGAGGTCGAGGATGTGGTGGCCTATCTGCTGACACTGAAAGAATAGGAGAGACGGATGGCACTCACACGTCGCTATTTCCTGGTCACGGGCACGGGCGCACTTGCCGCCGCTGGCCTTGGCCTTCCGGCCTTTGCATCGGCCACCGATGATGCAATCGCCGCCTTCACGGGCGGTGCTGCGGTCGCGGACGGGGGCGTTACCCTGACCGCGCCCGAGATCGCCGAGAACGGCAACACCGTTCCGATCGAGGTCGACGCCCCCGGCGCGAGCGAGATCATCATTCTGGCGGACGGCAATCCGCTGCCCGGCGTCGCGACATTCATGTTCGGCCCGATGGCCGCGGCCCGCTCGGGCTCGACCCGGATCCGTCTGGCCGGAACGCAGAACGTGATCGCCATCGCTAAGATGGAAGACGGTACGTTCGCCAAGGCGCAAGCTGCGGTCAAAGTGACAATCGGCGGCTGCGGCGGCTAATCAGGAAAGGACAGAAAACATGGCAAAAGGTGTAAAACCCCGCGTCAAAGTCCCCAAAAGTGCCGCCGCCGGCGACACGATCACGATCAAGACGCTGATCAGCCACAAGATGGAAAGCGGCCAGCGCAAGGACGATGACGGCAACGTCATTCC
>CAWUIQ010000046.1:0-24296 GCA_963922565.1 uncultured Rhodobacterales bacterium | reverse complement strand
CCGCCTGTTTCAAAGCAGGGGCATCGTTCACGCCGTCGCCGGTCATCGCCACGACCTGCCCGTGCGATTGCAGCGCCGCAACGATCCGCAGCTTGTCGGCAGGGCGGGTGCGGGCAAACAGAATGTCCTGGGTCACGATCTCGGCCAATTCCTCGTCCGAGATCCGGCCCAGGTCATCCCCGGTCAGCACGCGATGGGTTTCGATGCCAAGGTCTGTCGCTATGGCACGGCCTGTCACGGCGCTGTCGCCGGTGATCATCACGACACGGATCCCGGCGCGCCTTGCATCCTGCACAGCCTTCTTGACCTCGGGCCGGGGTGGATCGATCAGGCCCACCAACCCCAAAAAATGCATCTCACTTTCGTCGATTTGCGTGTCGGTCGTGTCTCGCTGGGCAAGTGCGATGATCCGCTGACCATCGGCCGCCATCCGGTCATAGGCAGCCAGAACCTTTTCGCGCGCCTTGGGGCTTAGCGGGACAGGCCCGGTCGCTGTCGCCAGATGGCTGCAACGCGCGAGGATATGTTCGGGGGCGCCTTTCATCAGGATGCGCGGGCCTTCTGGCCCCGAAACCAGCACACTCATCCGCTTGCGTTCGCTGGTAAAGGCAATCTCGGCGTCGATCTTCGGTTCCGGCAAATCGCCCAGACCCTTCCGCGCAAGCGTCACAAGCGCGCCCTCGGTCGGGGCGCCAATGACCGACCACTTGCCGTCTTCCTCCCTCAGCTTGGCGTGATTGCAGATAGCCGCGGCCTGTAACAGGTCATGCAGGACCGTTGGCATGTCCTCATCGAGCGTGCGATTGTGCAGGCGGACCTCGCCGTCGGGCGCATAGCCGGTGCCGGTGACGGTATAGTCTTCATTGGCTGTCCAGATCGAAACCGCAGTCATCTTGTTTTCGGTCAGCGTCCCGGTCTTGTCGGTGCAGATGACCGACGCGGCCCCCAACGTCTCGACCGCTTGCAAACGGCGGGCCAGCGCGTTGCGGCGCACCATGGCCGATGCACCAAGGGCCAGGGTGATCGTCACCACGGCGGGTAACCCTTCGGGAACAATCGCCACGGCAAGCGAGATGCCGGTCAGCACCATCAGGAACGGGTCCTTGCCAGCCTGCATGCCCAATAGAGCGACGGCGGCCGCGACCAGGACTGAGATCAGGCCCAATTGCGCCGCGAGGCGCGCAAACTGCTGTTGCAGCACGGTCTGGCCCGACCCGACAGATCCTGTCAGTGCGGAAACCTCGCCAAAGCGGGTTTCGGTGCCGATCGCTTCCACCCGTGCTTCGGCCCGTCCCGCAACGATGGTGGTGCCTGAATAGACCGGATCGCTGTCGACCTTGGAAACCGGCAAAGACTCGCCGGTCATGATGCTCTCATCGACCTCGATATCGGTTGCTTCGACCAGTTGTGCGTCGGCTGGCACCCGTGTCCCTGCCGACAGCAGAATGATGTCGCCCGGTACCAATTCCCGGGATGGAATGATCGTTTCCAATCCTTCGCGTCGGACAACCGCCGTCGGGCTGAGCATGGCTCGCAGTGCCGCAAGCGCCCGTTCCGCCCGCCATTCCTGAATGAAGCCAAGGATGCCGTTCAAGACGACAACCCCTAAAATCACCGCTGAATCAATGCGTTCCCCAAGAAACGCGGCAGCGATTGCAGCGAGAACCAGGATCAGGATCAAAGGGCCGGTAAACTGCCGCATAGCGGTGGCCAGCACCGAGGGCTTCGGTGGTTCTGGCAACTCGTTAAAGCCGTGGCGCTGTCTGAGCCGTGTGACTTCGGCTTCGTTCAGACCGATTGTTGAGCTCTGATCCAACATATCCTCCAGCTATCGGAATGCCGTCTCGCAGCCTTGATAAAGATCAATTCGACTCACGCGCGAACTGCTATGCTGCCTCTATTGCCGTTGGGGAGAATGAAATGACAGAAAAAGCTCAGACGTCGGCTCCGAAGTCACCGATCGATCCGGAGAATGTCGTCAAGTCCATCACCGATCTGCAGATGACGGGCCTCGGCTCGTTGTCCTGGCTCGGGACCAAGTGGCTCGAGAACATGAGCGACCTTGGCAGCGAATGGCTTCACTTCGTGTCTGAACGCGTTCAGGAAGACGTCAAGACACAGCACGAAATCCTGCACTGCAAGAACGTTGGAGAAGTGCAGCAGATCCAGGCCCGGTTCCTGAAAAAGGCGCTCGATGACTATCGGGACGAGACCGGCAAGATGGTCGAGATGTGCACAAAGATGATGACGGAAATCCAGGACAAAGCGAAAGAGCAGGCCGAAAAGGCCAAGTGATCCGTCTCAGCCGAAAACATACTGACCGGGCGCTGACCCCAGCGCGCGGGCTGTTTTCTTGGGCGCTACACGCGCCCCGCTGTGACCGTTCAGCCAGGGCACCCAGTCCTCCCACCATGAGCCACCCTGCGGTTCTGTTTTATCAAACCAGACCTGTTTGCCGACAGATGGCGCGCCTTCGGTCTTGTCGAGAACACGAAAGCGCCGCCGCTTGTGACCCGGCTCTGACAGCACGCCGCCATTGTGGCCACCATTTGTCAGAACGAACCGCACATCGGTATCGGTCAGCGCGATCCAGCGAAATACGGATCGCCACGGCGAAACGTGATCCTTCTCGGTCGCAAGACAGTATATCGGCGCCCGGATGTCGGTCAGCGAGATGTGGTGCCCATCCACCGTATAGACACCCTTGGCCAAGGCGTTGTCGAGAAAGAGGTGCCGCAGATATTCCGAATGCATCCGCGCCGGCATTCGCGTCGCGTCGGCATTCCACGCCATCAGGTCGTTCATCGGGGTTCTTTCGCCCAGCAGGTAATGGCGGATCACCCGGCTCCAGATCAGATCATTTGACCGCAACATGGCAAAGGCACCGGCCATCTGGTCGGCGCGCAGATATCCGCGCTCGGCCATCATGTCTTCTAGGAAGGCGACCTGGCTCTCGTTGATGAACAGCCCGATCTCGCCCGGCTCGGAAAAGTCCACCTGACTGGCGAGAAAGCTCAGGGTCTTGAAGCCATTGTGCTTGTCCCGGGCGTCGGCGGCGGCAGCGATGGCCAGCAGGGTCCCCCCAAGGCAATAGCCGACACCGTGCATCTGCTTTGCCGCCGTGATCTTTTTGATCTGATCCCGGCAGGCCCGGACGCCGTGATCGATGTAATCCTGCATCCCCAGATCCGCATCGGACTTTCCGGGGTTCTTCCAGGAGATGATGAAAACATCGAACCCTTCGTTGACCAGATAGCGCACCAGTGAATTGTAAGGCGACAGATCCAGCACGTAATACTTCATGATCCATGCTGGCACGATAAAGATGGGCTCGGGCCGCACCTTGGCTTTGGTCGGTTTGTAGCGGATCAGTTCGACCAGATCGTTTCGATAGACGACATCGCCATCCGTAATCGCCAGTGTTTCACCCACCACAAAGTCCGGATTTTGCGGGCGGCCTTTCCCCAGGCTGGCATTCAGGTCCTCCAGCCAGTTTTCCAGTCCCCTCAGGACGCTGTGCCCCTGGGTCTGCAGCGCCTTTGCGATGACGCTTGGGTTGGTCAGCGGCGAATTGGTCGGCGCCATCATGTCCAGCAACTGGCGGGCCGAAAAATTGACAAGCCGGGCATGTTTCTTGTCCACGCCCGGCAAGTCGGCGGTCGCGGCGTCCCACCAATGCTGGGCAGCCAGGAAACCAGACCGGTAAAAGCTAAACGGAGGATAGTTCCAAAGCTGATCGGCAAACCGGCTGTCGTGCTGGTCTGCCGCATCGACATGGCTGAACATGGCCTTTGCCAACTCGGTACCCGCCAGTTTCGCAAGCTCCGCCTGCTTGCCGGGCGAGGCAGCGAGATGGGCGGCCCAGTCCAGGTAGGCAACGCCAAGCGCCGCCGGAGAGACGCCCCCGGTCATCTGCGCGAGGGCTGCGTGAAAGGCGCGATCGACAGGCGGCTTCTTCCGTTTGTTCATCTCAGCGCACTCCGTTCGGCGACAAAGACACCCTCGGCGATGCTGTCGGCGGGGTGCAGGATCACGCTTTGACCGGGCTCGACACCGCCCAAGAGCTCCGCGTGGATGCCGTCCCTACGGCCGATGGTGATCTCGACTTCCTGAGCCAGTTCGTTCTCGACCACATAGGTGAACCATGCGTTGTTACGCTGAAAGATCGCCGAGAGCGGGATCAGCAGCACATCTTCGTTGCGCCATTCCTCGATCCGAAGAAACACGGAAAAGCCATCGCTTACACCGGCCCATTCGGCTGGTGGTGAAGTAAAGGTCAGTATGGCGTCCACGCGCTGTTCCTCGATACCCAAGGCCGAAACCTTGGTGCGTGCGGATGGTTCGATCAGTTCCAGTTCGGCAGCCAAGGCATCCTCTCCGCCCCACCGTTCCACGATTGCCGGTGCTCCGACCCTCAGGCGGGTTGCATCGGACGACAGCAGATCGGCCACGATTTCCAGATCGCGCGGGTCGCCAACCGAAAGCAGTTGCGCCCCAGACAGGACCGGTCGTTCGCTTTCGCTTTCGATGGACAAGACAACGCCGTCGACGGGGGCCATCAATTCCAAGCAGCAGGCGCCGCCGCGCTGGTTAGCTTCGGGTTCAATCAGTGCCGCGCGGGCGCGTTGTGCCGCGCTCTCGGCCATGGTGAGTTGGGCCACCGCCGCTGCAACAGTGGCGCGCGCTATGGTGAGCCGCTGGTCGTCGTCCTCGAGCCGGGTCAGCGATGATGCGCCGCGCTCGACCAGTTGGGTTGATCGATTGAATTGGGTCAGGGCGTATTTCTCTTCCTCGCGTGACCGGACCAGTTCGGTCTTGGCCACTTCGACGAAAGCCTCTGCTTCGTGCAGGTCGGCTTCGGCCTGTGCCCGCGTGCGTGCATCCAGAAAGGCGGGGGCGGCTGGTTCAACCCGCGCCACCACCGTCTCGCCGCCGACGACCGGGTCACCGACACGGACCGGCATGCGTAACGACGTTCCTGCGATGGGCGATGACACGTCGTAAATCTCGCGGATGCGGGTCTCGCCCTCGGCATTTACGGTGACGGTGATCATACCGCGTTCGATGGTCGCCAGATCGACGGGCACCGGTTCGGTCCGAAACGCGGTGAAGCCAAGACCCAGAACAAGCCCGCCCCCCAGCAGGATCAGGACAATGGTACGCAGGGAAAGATGCATCTGGTTACTCCCTCGTTTTCATCACTTCGATCAGGTCGAGCCGCCCAAGGCGCCGGGCTACAAGCGCGACGGATGCCGCCGCCACACCCAAAACCAACAGACTTGCCTGCGCGTAGGTTTGGTTCTCCAGGATCAGCGGAATTGCGTATAGATCGCTGGAAAACGACGTCGTCATCAAGCGAGCGATCTGCGTTCCGATCCACCAGCCCACCGGTTGGGCCAGGATCGCAAGCAGCATGACCTCTCCGATCAGGATGTATGCAACTTCGCCGCGACTGAAACCCAGGATCCGCAAACTCGCCAATTCCCGTGCCCGTTCGGAAAGCTGGATCCGGGCCGAGTTATAGGCAACGCCCAGCGTGATGACGCCGCCGAGGATGGCGTAGATGGTCGTGACGACCAGAACGTTCTGGCTGAGCGTTTCGAGAAAAACCTCGCGGTTGTGGGCCAGGTCAATCGTACCGGTCAGGCCGGGGAATTCCTTGAGCCGGGTATGGAACTCTTCGACATCGTCACCCGCGAGGGTGACGTTGATGTTCGACATTCGAAGGTTCTGCCGGAAGAGCCTGTTGAGCGTTTCAAGATCGAAATAGGCACCCAGCCCAAAGTACTGAACGATGACGGCGCTGACCGCCACTTCGAAGGTTTCGCGCAGGCCGCTCTGGAATTCGATTGTGACAATGTCGCCGACATTGACATCCAGCGCATCCGCCAGCCGGTCCGAGATCACGACGCCCGCCGGTCCCGCCGTGATCACGCGGCCCTCATTGTCGACAATGCGGCTCAGATCGGCATCCTTGGGAAAGGCCGACACTGCAAGCCGCTTTTCCAGATGACCGGATCGCAACACGGCCGCGTGGGATTGCTGCGGCTCTGCCTGCAGAACGCCGGGCAGGTTTTGGACCTCTTGCAGCGCGGCCAGCGGCTCGTCCTCGTCGAAGAGCAGCATGTAATCCTGGCGGTTCGACTGGTAAAATCCCTTGTCGACGATTTCATCCATCGCGTCGGGAAAGAAGTTCGACGCTACCAGAACCGAAACCGCTAAGGCCATGCCAAGGGACGTCATCGCCGCCCGCACCGGCCAACGCACCAGGCTGCGCAGGATCATCCGTGTCGGCTGGGCGAGACGCGCGAGACCCATTAGGCGGTCCGCAAAGGATTGGCGGAAATTCGGTGGTGCAGGGGGCGACATCGCGACCGCCGGCGCAAGCCGGGCGGCCTTCAACGCGCTGCGCAACGCCCCCATCGACGTCGCGGCCAGGCCCAGAATGGCTGACAGGGCATAGACCGAGCTGGGGACCCCGAAGACCAGAAAGGGAAAGTCGTAATACTTGGCATAAAGATCAGCCATTTCGAGGGCGAGCCAGCTTCCCGCCACCCAACCGATGCCGATACCCAGAACCGCGATCAGCCCGGCAAGCATCAGGTAATGGACACAGATTTCGGCGTTCGAATATCCGATTGCCTTCATCAACCCGATTTCGGTGCGTTCCAGAAACACGATGCGGCCCATGACCATGTTGACCAGGAACACCGTGATCCCCAGAAAAACGGGCGGCAGGATATAGGCGAGGGCCTGAAGCTGATCGATCTCGGTCTGGACGAACGCGTTCGATACCTGATCCTCACGCTCGATTGCGTCTTCGCCGCCATAGGGTTCCAGCAACTCGTTCAGGGCATCCAGAACCGGCTCCACCGGGGCACGTGGCACCAGCGTCAGGCTGATATCCGAGAACGCGCCTGACATCCCGTAGGCGGACTCCACCGTCTCGGCAGACATCCAGAGAATGCCGTAGGTCGAGCTGTCGGGCATCAGGGCGCCGGGGCCGATTGTATAGACAAACTCGGGCGACAAGGCGGTCCCGGTGATGATCAACTCGCGCTTGCTGCCATTCAGGTTGGCCACAAAACTGTCACCGATCTGAAATCCGTTCTCTTCGGCAAAGGGTTCGTTGACGACAACCTGTTGGCTTGAATCCGGATCGGGCCAGTGCCCGCTGCGCAAGAGGGGGACGTTCAGCCGCTGTTCGCCAAATTCCGGTCTCGAGATCAAAAGACCGGTCGCCGGATCGCTGCGGCCCGGCAGATCGAGAACGGCGTAACCCCGCACCTGCGCCTCGATCGTCGCAACACCGTCGATGGCCTGAATTTCCTGCAGCAGGGTGACGGGTGCACGGCGCGCGCCTGCAAAGACCTGAGCAAAACGGTGGCGGTCGTAATAGGTCTGCAACGTCTCTTCGAGGGCACGCGACATGCCGACGGACATCAGGATGACCGTAACGCCCGCCGCCAGCACCAGAGCAATGGCAAGACCCTGAACCGAAAGCCTGCGAAAGTCCCTGAGCAGCTTGACATCTATGGCTGCAAAGGCGCTCACCACGTGATCTCCGACGGGGCGATGCGGGTGTCATTGACACCGACGCTTGCGATCTTTCCATCCTGAAACTTGATCACCCGGTGGGCCATCTTCTGAATACCGGCGTTATGGGTGATCACGGCCGTGGTCGTTCCGAACTCGTCGTTGATATAGCGCAGGGTCTCCAGCACCCGAACGCCGGTCTGACTGTCTAGCGCGCCCGTGGGTTCGTCACACAGCAGCACCTCGGGGCGTTTCGCGATGGCCCGCGCTATGGCAACCCGTTGCTGTTCGCCCCCGGACATCTGCGCCGGGAAATGATCCATGCGGTGGTCCAGCCCGACCAGCGCCAATGCCTCTGCCGGTGTCATCGGGTCGGTCGCGACATCCGTCACCAGTTGGACGTTTTCCCGGGCGGTCAGGCTGGGTACAAGGTTGTAGAACTGAAAGACAAATCCGACGTGGTTGCGCCGATAGCGCGTCAGACCGCGATCAGAGAGATAGGTCAGCTCAAGATCGCGAAACCAGATCCGGCCCTCGGTCGGATGGTCAAGGCCACCAAGGATGTTTAGCAGCGTCGACTTGCCCGATCCCGACGGGCCAAGCAGCACGGCAAGCTCGCCCGCATAAAGCTCCAGATCGATACCGGCGAGGGCATGTACCTTGACCTCCCCGGTGTCATAGACCTTGGTGACGCCTTCTGTTCGAAAGATCATCTCCGGGGCCGCATGGGGTATCTCGGCCACGCTCATGCCGACGTGGCTCCGCCTGCTGTGTCTTTTGTGAGCGTGTCGACGAACTCGGCAATCTTGCTTTGCATCGTAAGCGTATTCGGATCGCGGCTGCCGACGGTCATCGCGGCATCAAGCTCGCGGCCCAGATGGTACCGGAACTTCTCAATTGGCGCAGACAGAAACTTCGGATCCCCGCTGGTCAGAAACAGTCCAATCTTTTCGGGAAGCTCCATCTGGCTTGTGACGAATGACACCAAAGGCGGTGCTGGGTTTCCGGCCCAGACAGGCCCGATCAGCACGAGTGTCCGGATCTGAGACAGATCTATAGGGGCGGATGTCAGCTCGGGCGTTCTGCCCTTAAGTGCATCACGGCTGGCGAAGTAGTACCACAAAAGCGGGGTGCCGTAGGCGTCGACGGTCAGCGCCTGCACAGGGCAGTCGAGCGCGTGCGCTACGGCCTCGGCCAGTACGCGCGAGTTGCCCGTTCGCGAATAGTAGATGACGATTGCGTCCGATGCTTCGGCCATCAGGTTTTCTCCTAAGCCCGAGGCTCTTCTGCACCGATTCCGGAATTCGCAAATTGACCCGTGTCAAGGTGGCTGTCGTCGGGCGGCAGGGTGCCTAACTGGTCAGGGACCCCTAGTCTGAAAACAGGTATTCAAGCCCCGCAATTTCAAGAGCTTTGTCGGATGGAATGCCCAGAAAACCCGAGACCGCGCGGGCGTTCTTGTCCAATGCGGCGGTCTCGCGCATCTGGTAGAGGTTTTCGAGGCTCGCATCATGCAGGCGGTCGCGCTCGAAATCGATCTCGTTCCGGATGGTCGGCAGCAACCGCTCAAAGGCTTCGGGCGGTGTTTGATCGCCCGCAAGGCCAACCCGCTTGGCATGACCTTCCAGATAGTCGTCACTGAACTGGCACTGAATGTCCAAAAGCCGCGTGATCGACCGGTCCGACACAAAGTCCTGGATGAGGTCGAGACTGCCGGGATCCATGCAAACGATCAGGCGGTCTGTTTCATAATAGTCGAACAGCATTCGGGTCAGCGCCCTGCGGTGCCTCATCCGTTTTTCCAGGGTCGTCTGGATGCCACCCAGATCGGGCAGGGCGGTCGCCTCTTCGTTAAAGAGGTATTCGATGGCGGGCACGTTGGTGATCTGTCTGATCCGTTCAAGCAGGCGCTTTGCGACGTGCCACTTCTTGCAGACAACGATCATCAATTCGCGCTCGCGCCCCAGCGTGCTTTCGGTTTCCCAGAAACGCGGGGCAAAGCGGCGGCCAACACGGCCGCGGCCCGTGAGGAACTGGAAGAGGCTCCGCCCCTCGTTCGAGATCTTGAACGTGATGCCCTCGGCCGCATAGAGTTGACCCAACCGCTCCTTCAGGTCCACGGCGTCCGGGCTGATCTTTCTGGCGAACAGAAAGTCCTGCGACAGCAGCAAGTCGTAGTGATCGTTGTAGAACGTCACCGGCAGCCCGTAATCGGTGAACATCAGAAAGGTCAGCGTCCGCGGATCGATCTCGCTCTCGGGAATGAGATGCCTGACGATGGTCTGGAAAAAGGTCTCGTCCGGGATCCACGTCGTCGCGAAAAAGCGCATAACATCGGTGCGGGTCGCAACAAACTGCATGATCTTTTCGACCGTCTGGCGGCGCAAACACCACCATTGGCTGCCGATCTGGATCTGCAGGTCCTTCGGAATATTGCGGCGCAGGCCAAGGCTTTTCTGAAGGTTAAACGATGCATAAAACAGCTTGCTCTGGGTGCGTTCGTTAAAGAAGTGGCGATAGATCAGGCGCTCTTCCTTAAAGCCCGTCTTGATCCAACTGCTTTCGAAAAAGTCGAAGCTCTCGATGAAATCGACGTCGTTCTCGTCGAGATAGCGATGCGCATACTCTGCCGACTTGATGGCCATGCAATCGCCCGAAAGCATGTAGAAATGCGTGGCCCTCGGAAAAGCGTCGAGCGCGGTTTCAAGCGCATTCAGGGTCGCTTCGACAAGGCTCCATTCGCCCCATCCACATTTCACACGGCGTTTCGCAAACACCACGTTCGGATCATCGGCAAGAGCGGCCTTGATGGCGTCAAAGTCGCTGGGTTTCGCGCGGGCGTCAAAATGAATGGACAGATAGTCACCGACTGCGGTCAGTTGTTTGGCCTGCGCGATAATGGCGGCAGGATCCTTGTGACACAGTAGGATATAGGCGATTTTCGCCATTCTGGACCCGTTGCTTCTGTTTCTCAGCCGCCTCGACTATGACGATAAAACTTAGGGATGATTGAATAAACACGATTTCTTTGCTTTTTTACCTTTGACAAAGGGTGCGGCAGTCAAGTGGCACCTTACGAAGAGGCGAGTATGGGTTTTCCTGGTACCTGGATGACGGAGAGCGAGAGTGTCGTTTATCGCGTCGTGCCAAAATGCGCCTGCTCGACCATCGGCCAGATCATGTATTTTTCCGATCACGGGGTATTCTTCGACGGCGACATTCATGATGCGACCAAGGGCCTTCACAAATGGGCCCAGGAACACAGCCAGGGCGCCATCCAGGAAAACGTGCGCAACCATCGCAGCTTTGCGTTCACCTGCGTGCGGAACCCATACACCCGCGTCCTGAGTTCGTTTTTCGACAAGATCTGCGGCATCCAGCGCAACGGCAATCGGTACCGCGGCAACCTCGTCCCCATGCTGATCCAGAAATACGGGATCGAGGTGGGCGGCGAAGACGGCAAGCAGGACTTCGACCAGATCAAGTCGTTTCGCCGCTTTCTGCTCTTTGCGCGCGATACGATCCGCTGGCGGCGACCGATGGATCCTGACATTCACTGGTCGGCCATGTCTGGCCACATCAGCACCTTTGTCGTGAATGGCGGCAAGTATGACCACATCTTCTGGACCGAGAAATTCAATGACGGCATGGCCCAGGTTCTCAAGTCAATCGAGACGCCTGTGCCGATCGATCTCGCCCAGATTCCCCGCTTCAACGAAAGTGAGGGGCACGGCCCAAAACGGGCCTTTCCGGTCGAAGACTACTTTGACGACCTGTCGATGCACCTCGTCTACGAGATCTACAAACGCGATTTCGAGCTGTTCAAATACGATTTCGAGAATCCCGCCAACAAGATGCCCATCGGTGAAATAGACCTCGACGAGGTTCACGCCAAGCTGGGTGACTGACGCCGACATTCTGCATTGCCTTGCGCGCAAGGCCCCCAGACCCTACATCGCGGTGCCATGGCCAAACCCAAGACAGACCCGAACTACAAGGTCGTTGCCGAAAACCGGCGCGCACGTTTCGATTACGCGATCGAGGACGATCTTGAATGCGGCATCGTGCTCGAAGGGTCCGAGGTCAAGTCCCTGCGTGGTGGCGGCGTGAATATCGCTGACAGCTACGCGGCCGTGGATGACGGCGAACTATGGCTGGTCAACAGTTACTTCCCACCCTACGAGCAGGCCAAGACCTTTCGCCACGAAGAGCGGCGGCGTCGCAAACTGCTGGTTTCACGAAAAGAGCTGTCGAACCTTTGGAATGCCACGCAGCGCAAGGGCATGACGTTGGTTCCGCTGGTCCTCTACTTCAACCACAAGGGCATCGCCAAGCTCAAGCTGGGTATCGCCAAGGGTAAGAAGGTCGCCGACAAACGCGAAACCAGCGCCAAACGGGACTGGAGCCGTCAGAAACAGCGGTTGCTCAAGCAGGGCGGCTAGGCCAGCACCAGCGCTTCGTGGCTCTTGATGTTCGGCCTTGCGAGGCTGAGTTTGAGCTTTTTTCGCAAGCCGGGAAACAGCCCAAGTATTTCTTTTGATTGGGGATCGTCGTCGTTTGCCGCCGCATCCGGGAAATAAGATTCCGTCGGCACGCCGTTGGAAAAGATGATCTCGTGCGCATCGAAAAGAATATGGTAATAGGTCACCTCGCCGCCGTCCCGGCGCGTGATCGTTTCATCGTTCACCAGAAACTTGGCTGCGACCAGCACCTCATCCATCCCGGTGACCATCTGCACCTTTCGGCCTGACATCAGGATCCGGTGGTTTGGCGATACGACCAGCTCCCCTTCATTCCCGATCGCACCATCCTCGAAAACGATGGGGGCCAGATCGCCAAGGGCGGCGACGGTCGTGTGCCCGATCCAGCGGATCTTTTGAAACCCGTTATCCATGGTCAGCACCAGATCACCCGCCTTCAGGCTTTCGATCTGCTTTGGACCATGGCGGGTCACGATCCGCGTGCCGGCGGCGAAACAGGCAAGATCGATATAGGGGACCTCGCCACCGCCGATATTTCCTTCCGTGGTAAAGACGTTCTGGACACCGGGGACCAAGGGTTGATTGGTGACAACGGCGGTTGTTGCGTTGTTGCCTGTGTTGTTGGCGCCAATGGTGATCGAATAAAGTTCGAGACCGCCAGGCGTGGTTATGACGTAATTGACCAGCACACGCTGGCCTGCCGTGTATGTCACGCCGTCCAGCGTGATCGGCGCGTTCAAGGTCTGGTTGTTCGAGTTGATCTCGTCGAAACCGTCGTTGCCGGCGTCATTCACCTCAAGCTGCTGAAAGGTAGCGCCGGTATTGAGCTGAATGTTGAAAGGCGGACTGCCTGCTGCTTGCGCGCCACCTTCGTTCGGAGGCGTGATATTACCGCCTGTCGTGCTGAAATCACCCAGCTGGTAGACCCATTGAAGCGTCTCGATTGCCATGCCCGCACCCGTTTCGAGGCAGCTTATCAGATTTCTTTCGAAATCGTTAATACCTCATGATGAAGGTTAATGCTGATCGTGTCGGCGGTAACGGTTCTTTTCGATCATCTTGTCACCGCAACTGCCGGGCGATACCCATGTCTCACAGATCAAGAGGGCGTGATGCATGGCGGATGATCCACGAACACTCGTATCCACGGATTGGTTGGGCGACCACCTGAAGGACCCGGATTTGCGCATCCTTGACGGGTCCTGGTACTTGCCGGAAAGCAATCGCGACGCCAAGGCCGAATACGATGCCGCGCATATTCCCGGCGCCCGCTATTTCGACATTGATGACGTCGCCGATCACCGGTCCGACCTGCCGCATATGGCGCCCCCGCCGGAAAAGTTCATGTCGCGCATGCGGGCCATGGGTGTTGGCGACGGCCATCAGGTGGTTGTCTACGATGGCGCCGGCATCAATTCGGCCGCGCGGGTGTGGTGGCTCTTCAAGCTCATGGGGCACAAGGACGTCGCCGTGCTCGACGGCGGATTTCCCAAGTGGCAGAACGAGGGACGGGAAATCGAGGACATGCCGCCGGTGATCAAGGACCGGCACATGACGGCCCGCTTTCAGAACCACCTCGTCCGCGATGTCACGCAAGTCAGCCGTGCGGCCAAGGTCGGCGACGTCGAGATCGTCGATGCGCGTTCGGCCGCCCGTTTCAGGGGTGAGGCGCCCGAACCCCGCGCCGGTCTTCGGCCCGGCCACATCCCCGGATCGCGGAACTTGCCTTTCGCGGACCTCTTGAACCCGGACAAAACGATGAAAGACGCCGCCGGGATCAAGGCCGCCTTCGAAAAGGCGGGGATCGACCTGAAAAAACCGATCGTCACCACCTGCGGATCCGGCGTGACGGCGGCAATCCTCGCATTGGGTCTGGAACGGATTGGCCACGATGCCTGGTCACTCTATGACGGGTCGTGGGCCGAATGGGGTCAGTTCCCCACCGTGCCCGTCGCAACCGGAGACGCCTGATGTTCGAAAACCTGACCCAGCAGCCGCCTGACGGCATCCTCAAGCTGATGCAGATGTTCCGCGACGACCCGCGCGACCAAAAGATCGATCTGGGCGTCGGGGTCTACAAGGACGCGTCGGGCAACACCCCGATCATGCGGGCCGTCAAGGCGGCCGAAAAGCAGCTTTGGGAAGAACAGACGACAAAGTCCTATGTGGGGCTGACAGGCGACCCGGCCTTTTGCGACGCCATGGTGACGCTGGTTCTGGGGGAATCCTGCAAACGCGAACGGATCGCCGCCGCCGCGATGCCCGGCGGCACGGGGGCCGTGCGGCAGGGGTTCGAAATGGCACGGCTCGCCAACCCCGATCTCAGGGTTTTCGTGTCCAATCCGACATGGCCCAACCACACATCCATTCTGAACTATCTGGGCATACCGCAGATCCCCTACCGCTATTTCGATGCCGATACGCGCGGCGTCGATTTCGACGGGATGATGGAGGATCTGAAAGAGGCAAAGGCAGGCGATCTGATCCTGCTTCACGGCTGCTGTCACAACCCGACGGGGGCCAACCTCAACGCCGCCCAGTGGCAAGAGGTCATCAGCCTTTTGCAGCATACTGGCGCGACACCAATGATCGACATCGCCTATCAGGGGTTTGGCGAAGGGTTAGAGGATGACGCGGGGGCCACGCGCATGGTGGCAATGGGCGTTCCCGAATGCCTGATCGCGGCCAGCTGCAGCAAGAATTTCGGGCTCTACCGCGAACGCACAGGGGTGTTGATCGCCACAGGCAACGACAAGGCACTCAACCAGTCGACGCTCGCCTATCTGAACCGGCAGAACTTCTCGTTCCCGCCGGACCACGGGGCGCGGCTGGTCACCATGATCCTTGGCGATCCGGCACTACGCGCGGATTGGGAGGCCGAGCTGGAAGAGATGCGCCTTTCCATGCAGGGGCTGCGTCGTCAGCTAGCCGATGAGCTGCAGACGCAAAGCGGGTCGAACCGGTTCGGGTTCCTGGCCGAACATCGCGGCATGTTCTCACGTCTCGGCGCGCCGTCTGACCTGGTGATCAAGCTGCGCGAAGAGTCGGGCGTCTACATGGTCGGCGACAGCCGGATGAATATCGCGGGGCTCAACGCCAGGACGGTACCGATCCTTGCAGAGGCCATTGTCAAAGCGGGCATTTGACGGCCAGCCGACAGCGGCCAAGCCTGTGGATAAGTCGATCTGAGCTGCGGCATTTCGGCAAAACTGCCGAAATTCCGGGCGCGTTAACCCGACGATTTTCGGCGATGTCCAAATTGTACGAATTGGTGCCGAAACCTTACACTTTCGGCGTTTTGGCCCGATCTTGGCAAAAATCAATGCGGACAGAATTGTACGTTTTCGAGGGAAAAACGTGCGCTTTGCCCCCGGCGCTGGCGATTTGCGCGATTCGCCGGTGCTATCGGGCAGCAGGTGATCTTGTGGGTTAACTCATAGTCCGCGCGCTTAAGCGTCCATTAAAAAAGCCGGGCGCGAACGCCCGGCCAGTTGGCTCTGTTGGTCTGAGAGGAAGGAGACCTCAGCCCTTCGAGAATTCCGGATATGCTTCCATCCCAAGCTCGGCCATGTCGAGCCCGTTGATCTCGGCTTCTTCCGATACCCGCAGTCCCATTGCAGCCTTGAGGATGAACCACACGACGGCAGAGGTGACCACGACGAAGACGCCGACAACCACGATGGAATAAAGCTGCGTCATCAGCGATGCGTCGGGGTTGGTGAGAACCACGGCGATCGTACCCCAGATACCTGCAAAGAGGTGAACCGGGATCGCACCAACGACGTCGTCGATTTTCAGCCGGTCCAGCATCGGAACGGTGAAGACAACGATGACACCACCAACGGCACCGATCAGGGTGGCAGCACCCAGCGACGGTGTCAGCGGCTCGGCCGTGATCGAAACGAGGCCCGCAAGCGCGCCGTTCAGCACCATGGTGAGGTCCGGCTTGCCATACATGATCTGCGTCAGGATCAGCGCGGCAATCGCGCCACCGGCAGCGGCAGTGTTGGTGTTGGCAAAGATCCGGCTGACGTCGGCGACATCGCCCACGGTGCCCATTGCCAGCTGCGAACCGCCGTTAAAGCCGAACCAGCCCAGCCACAGGATGAACGTACCCAGTGTCGCGAGTGCGAGGTTCGAGCCCGGCATCGGGTGTACCTTGCCGTCCTTGTCGAACTTGCCTGTCCGCGCACCAAGGATGATGGCGCCTGTCAGAGCTGCCCAGCCACCGACCGAGTGAACGACCGTCGAACCGGCAAAGTCGAGGAAGCCCATCTCGTCAAGGAAGCCACCGCCCCATTTCCAGCTGGCTTGCAGCGGATAAATGACTGCGGTCAGTACGATAACAAAGATCAGGAACGGCCACAGCTTGATCCGCTCGGCCACCGTGCCCGACACGATCGATGCAGTCGTCGCACAGAACATCAGCTGGAAGAAGAAGTCCGAACCGGTCGAGGCATAGCCATAATCATCGGCATCTTCAGAGCTGATGCCGACCGCCTCCAGAACGCCGGGGCCCCAGACGCCAGACAGGATGCCTTCGACAGACCAGGTGCCCAGCGGGTACATCAGGTTATAGCCCAGAAGATAGTAGAAGATCGCGGCCAGCGAGAAGAGCGCGATGTTCTTGGTCAGCTGCATGGTGACGTTCTTGCCGCGCACGAGGCCCGCCTCGAGCATGGCAAAGCCGGCGGCCATCCAGAAGACCAGGAAGCCACCGATCAGAAAGAGCAGCGAGTTGAAGATAAAGACCGAGTCGGTCGAGGCGTTTACACCCGCCACAGGTCCGTCGTCCTGTGCCAGGCCCAGCGTCGGCAGTGCTGCGATGGCAGCCGCGACAGCAAGCGTTTTGGTAAGTTTCATTGTCCGTGATTTCCCTACTTTAGGCACAAGTGGTTAAAGTGCGTCTTCGTTGGTTTCGCCGGTGCGCACCCGCACCGCCTGCTGCACGTCGAGCACAAAGATCTTGCCGTCGCCGATTTTGCCAGTCTGGGCCGTCTTCGTGATCGTCTCGACGATCTGGTCAGCCATCGAAGCGGCAACCACGATCTCGATCTTGACCTTTGGAACGAAATTGACGGCGTATTCGGCGCCACGGTAAATTTCCGTATGGCCGGATTGCGAACCAAACCCCTTAATTTCCGTGACCATCATGCCGCGGACACCGGCCTCGGTCAGTGCTTCACGGACCTCCTCCAGCTTGAACGGTTTGATCGTTGCAATGATGAGTTTCACCACTTGTCCCCTCTTTTGGCAGGTCCCCCTGCGATCTGCGTGTGAAACAGAGTGCAAAGGCCCAAAAGGGCAAAGGCGAGCGGTCAGATTGCGATGTCTAATCTCACGGCATGTGCACAAAAATCGCGCATTATTCAGTATGTGCTCAATTATTGGGCTCTGTAAGAACGATAAATTTTGGTTTCCAGCCGTGCACCCCGATCGCTCAGCGACTAAGTTGCGGCCAACAAACAGGCCGGGCAGGGGTCATTAATGAGCGATTCATCACGCCGCAAACGACCGTTGGTTGCTGAAAAGCGGTATGCGTCGAAGAAGAAAAAGCCGCAGGCAAAGCCAAGGCGCCGAAAGGTGCAGCGCCGCGTACCTAAGCGGTCATTCCTTGGTCGTGTCGTCCGCTGGATTACACGTCTTGTTTGGTCGGTGACATGGCGGGTCGGCCTTGCGGTTGCTGTGGTTGTCGGTTTGGCTGTTGGCTATTTCTGGACCACGTTGCCCGATGCCGGTTCGTTGCTTGATGCACGGGCGCGGGGCTCCGTTACCCTTCTGGATCGCAATGGAGCGGTGTTTGCATGGCGTGGCGATCAATTCGGTGGGGTCGTGACGGCCCAAACGGTTTCGCCTCACCTGAAAAACGCCGTCGTGGCAACGGAAGACAAACGCTTTTACAGGCATTTCGGGGTGAGCCCGCGCGGGGTCGCCAGTGCGGTGCGGATCAACCTGCGCGAAGGGCGGGGGCCATTGCAGGGTCACGGTGGATCGACGATCACGCAACAGACTGCCAAGCTGCTTTGCCTCGGCACACCCTACGACCCGGACTCGGGCATGTCAGAGGCGGATTACGAAGCCGATTGTCGCCGGACGACCATCAAGCGTAAAGCGCATGAAGCGCTCTATGCTCTCGCGATGGAGGCCAAGTACTCCAAGGACGAAATCCTTACGATTTACATGAACCGTGCCTTTCTGGGCGCCGGGGCAAGGGGTTTCGAGGCCGCCGCGCAGCGATACTTTGGCAAGCCCGCATCCGAGGTGAACCCAGCTGAGGCAGCAATGCTGGCTGGGTTGTTGGTCGCCCCGACACGGTTCGCGCCGACCAACGATCTCGAGCGCTCGCAGAACCGGGCGGCAACGATCCTGCGGCTGATGAACGAACAGGGTTATCTCAGCGATGGCGACCGGGCGTATGCCATGGCGAACCCGGCCCAGTTGAGCGAGGCCGCTGCTGCGAAGGCTGGTGGGTATTTCGCTGATTGGATCATGTCGTCGGGTCCTGAGTTCTTTACCCGCAAGACAACCGAGGACGTGGTGATACGAACAACGCTGGACCAGCGGATCCAGAAAGCGGCCGAAGACGGCATGCAATGGGTATTTGAAAACAAGGTCCGGCAAGGTTCCAAAGCGCAGGCCGCTATTGTCGTGATGAGCGCCGACGGCGCGGTCAGGGCTATGGTCGGCGGCCGGGATACCAAGGTGGCGGGCGCCTTCAACCGCGCCATCCAGGCCAAGCGACAGACCGGATCGGCGTTCAAGCCGTTCGTCTATGCCGCAGCCCTGGATCTTGGGTATTCTCCGCTCGATGCGGTGAATGACGAACCATACTGCATGAACATTCCGGGTTCGGGGCAATGGTGCCCCAAGAACTACACCAACCGTCACTATGGGCGGGTCAGCCTCACGCAGGCGTTAGAGAATTCGCTCAACATTCCGGCGGTGAAGGTTTCGGAAAGCGTCGGCAGGGATGTTGTCCGGACCGTCGCAAGCGAATTTGGGATCGAAAGCAGTCTGGCCGATGGTCCCGCGCTGGCGCTCGGTGCGTCCGAAAGCACCCTGATCGAAATGACCGGCGCCTATGCCGGTATTCTTAACGGTGGTTCAGCCGTTTCGCCCTTTGGCTTGGTTGAATTGCGGCTGCTGGGGGAAGAGGAACCTCTGATGGGGGTCGGAGGCGGGATCGGCGAGCGCGTGATACAGGAGCCCGCTGCGCGACAGCTCATGTGGATGATGGAAAAGGTCGTCAGCGAGGGGACCGGCCAGCGCGCAAAGTTCGATGGCTGGCAGATCGCGGGCAAGACCGGCACGACCCAGGCCGCGCGCGATGCCTGGTTCATCGGGTTTACCGCTGACTACGTGACCGGTGTCTGGATGGGATATGACGACAATACGCCCCTGACGGGTGTCACGGGCAGCGGGTTGCCCGCCGACATCTGGCGGGAAACCATGAGCCGCATCCACGCCGGCCTGCCGCCGCGTCCTTTGCCGATGATGGCCCCGGATCGCCCGGTGCAACAGGACAGGGTCAGCCGGCGGACCCGCCCGCGCGAAAGCTTTATCGATCAGCTGGTGCGCGACATCTTTGGCGGCGGAAACAACGAGCCTCGCCGCCCAAGAGAGAAAGAGGAACGTTAACCGATCCGCCGCAGGCGTTCGATCATTGTGTCGATATCGCCACCTGACTGGTCGAGCAGCGCACCGATTTCGGTGCGTTCCGTCAGCAGCAGGTTCACGCCTTCGATGAACATGTTGAAAAACAGCCGCTTACCGGATCGATCGGAAACCAGGAACGTGACCTCAAAGGGGCTTTCACCCTGTAGAAAGGCGGTTGTTGTGATCTCATAGCCCGAGCGAATTGTCCGTGCTGATCTGACCTCGATCCGGCCTCCGATGAATTCTCGGAATCGCCTGCCGTACTTTCTCGCGATATATCCGGCAAACGCATCGGTGAAGCGACGCAACTGACCGTTCGATGCACGACGGCCATCAACGCCAAGAGCGTAGCGCGCCATGATCGGCACATCGGCATAGCGCGCGAATATCTTTTCGAAATCCCGGATCATCCCCGCCTCGGATTTCCCGGATGCGATGACCCCGTTGATTTCACCCACAAGCTGATCGACGAGGGCGCGGGCGTCTCCCTCACTGAATGCAAATGCCGGTTGGACAGTGGCGGCCGCGATAATACCGGCCAGAACTGTGCGGCGTGTCGGGTTATTCAACATCGAGCGCCTCATATGGATCGTCGTAAGGGTCGAGGTAGGGATCGATCGCTGTATCTGCAACATCCGCCCCCAATTCGAACCTGCGGGTCTGCAGATAGATCAGACGGGTTTGCGCGTAACTGTCGGCGCTTTCGTACAAAATCGCGTCGATAGTGTCCGAGAACCGCCCGCGGGTTCCTATCCCCGAAACGACGTCGGCGGCCGTGCCGTAGTAGACCTCCGGCGGATCGAGTGCAAAATCAAGCGGGTTTGTCACGGCGTCGACAACCAGACCGACCGTTCGACGGGTCGTCGATGGGCCAAGAAATGGCAACTCGACATAGGCCCCTTCACCCGCACCCCAGACATACAGTGTCTCACCAAAGTCGGTGTCGTACTCCGGAATGCCAAACTCTGATGCCGCGTCCACAAGGCCGCCGATGCCGATTGTCGTGTTCATCACGAACCGAACCGTCGAAAGCCCCATGCCGCGAAGATCCGCCTGCAGCAGGCTGTTCACGAAGTTCGATGGTTGACCAAGGTTTTCGGCAAAGTTATCGACCGTCGCCTCAAGTTCATCTGGTACGGTGCTCGAATATCCGCGCGCAACGGGTCGGACCAGTGCGCGGTCAAGGTTACGATTGAATGCATGAACTTTACGGTTTTGAGTTTCGTAGGGGTCATAAATGCCATCACCCGGCACACGGTCAGCGGCAGTGCAAGCCCCCAAAAGTGTCAATGCCGTGACCAGTATTGTTGAATTGAGATTGCGTGTTTTGGCCAGTAATGTTGTCAAGTCAAACTCCGGTCACATTTGCCTCGAATACCTAATGCATCAATTAGAAATGCCCAGAGGCGGACTCGCGATGGTGGCTGGTTTGTGGCACAAGTGCAGCAAGCTAGATACTCCGCGCGAGTAAGGGGCGAGCGGTCAGGCGGAAAGGTGCCAATGCAGAACAAAGTCATCGAAAGAGGCAAGGCAGAACTGCGCAATGCGCGGAACGAAAGCCGGACCCTCTACTGGATCGTCGGGCTTTTCAGTATGTTTGCGAATTTGCTGATGCTGACAGGCCCATTATACATGTTGCAGGTCTATGACCGGGTTCTGGGCAGCCGGTCCGAAGAGACGCTGATCGCGTTGTCTTTGCTCGTCGTGTTCCTCTACGGCGTGATGGGCATCCTCGACTTTACCCGCGGCCGTATCATGGCGCGCGTCGGTGCAAGGTTTCAGTCTCGGTTAGATCGAAGGGTGTTCGATGCCGTGATCCGGAAATCCGCCGTGGCGCCGGACGAACAATCGCAGTCCAGCCTCGCCGATCTCGAGTCGGTCCAAAGGCTGATGACATCGCCCGTCCTGATGGCATTTTTCGACCTTCCATGGACGCCTATTTTCGTGGCGGGGATTTTCATCTTCCACCCGATGCTGGGCTGGTTGGCCGTCGCTGGGGGCACATTGCTGATCCTGATCGCATTCGCGAACCAATTGTTGTCGCGACTGCCGCAAGCCAAGGCTGGTGTTGCTGGGCAGCGGGCCAATGCGATGTCGGATCAGATCCGGCTCGAATCCGAGATGGTTCAGTCCATGGGTATGCGTGACGCCGCATTTGGACGGTGGCAAACGGCGCGGGGTGAGGCCCTGCAGGAACAGATCAGGGCAACCGATGTCGGTGGCGGCTTTACATCGATGACAAAGACCCTCCGCCTGTTTCTGCAAAGCGCGATGTTGGGTCTGGGTGCCTATCTGGTCTTGCAGAACGAGATGACGCCGGGTGCGATGATCGCGGGTTCGATCCTGCTTGGTCGTGCGCTTGCTCCGATGGAGATGATGCTGAACCAGTGGCCGGTGGTGCAGCGCGCCCGCAAGGGCTGGGACAACCTGGCGGAATTGCTGGGGACCGTGCCGCAAGAACAGCCGAAAACAGCATTGCCCAAGCCGAAGGCAAGGCTGGTCGCCAAGGCACTCACGGTGGTGCCACCCGGTGACCGGCAAGCGGCGCTGCGCAACGTGAACTTTGAGCTGAAACCGGGCGAGGCCATGGGCGTCATCGGCCCATCCGGCGCGGGCAAATCGACCCTCGCGCGGACGATCACCGGTGTGTGGCGCCCTGCAGGTGGTTCGATCAGGCTCGATTCCGCGGCCCTCGACCAGTATGACCCGAGCGTTCTGGGCGGTCATATCGGATATCTGCCGCAACGCGTGCAGCTTTTCGACGGAACAATCGCCGACAACATCGCGCGCCTTGCAGCAACGCCGGATGATGCAAAGGTTGTTGCAGCGGCCAAGAAGGCCGATGCGCACGAGATGATCCTGCAATTGCCGGAAGGCTATGACACGGTCATCGACTCGGCCAAGCACCGGCTTTCCGGGGGTCAGGTTCAGCGGATCGGGCTGGCGCGTGCGCTCTACGACGAGCCGGTCATCGTGGTGCTCGACGAACCCAACTCCAACCTCGACAACGAGGGCAACATGGCGCTGAACGCGGCCATCAAATCGATGAAAGCCGAAGGCCGGTCGGTCATCATCATGGCGCACCGCCCGGCTGCGATCCAGGAATGTGATACGCTCCTGGTCATCGAGAACGGCACGGCAACCGCCTTTGGTGCCAAAGATGAAATCCTGCAAACCATGGTCAAGAACCACAAGCAGATCAAAGCTGTGCCTGCCGGCGCAGGAGGCGTGAGATGAGCGACAAATCGGCTTGGTCAGCGACCAGACCCGTCTTTATCGGCATGATTGGCCTTATCGGCCTTTTCGGTGGTTTCATGGCGTGGGCCACGATGACCCAGATCTCTGGCGCGATCATCGCGCCGGGGCGGATCGAGGTTGACCAGAACCGGCAGGTCGTCCAGCACCCCGTTGGCGGTGTCGTGGCGCGGATCGCGGTGGAAGAGGGTGACACCGTCAACGCCGGAGATGTGCTCATTGAGCTTGATGCCGAGCAATTGCGGAGCCAATTGGCGATCGTCGAGGGTCAGCTCTTTGAGCTAATGGCTCGGCGCGGTCGACTTGAGGCGGAACGCGACGGTCGCACAGATGTGGTGTTTCCCGAAGAAGTCGTTGATGTGGCGGCCTACAAGTCAGAGGTCAAAGAGCTGATCGATGGCCAGGAAAACCTGTTCTTTGCCCGCAAGGAAAGTGTCGCCCGCGAGGTCGAACAGCTCGAAAAGCGCAAGGCCCAGATCGTTAACCAGATCGAGGGTATCGTTGCGCAAGAGCAATCTCTGACCCGCCAGGTGTCGCTGATACGCGAAGAACTCGAAAGTCAGCAGTCGCTTCTTAACCGGGGTCTGGCGCAGGCATCAGCGGTCTTGAACCTGGAACGAACGGCAGCCAGCCTCGATGGCCAGCTGGGTGAGCTTGCGGCCTCCAAGGCCCAATCCGAGGGGCGCATCACCGAAATCGACATCGAGATACTGAAGCTGAGCACACAACAGCGCGAAGAAGCCATCACGCGCCTTCGCGATCTCAGATACCGGGAACTCGAATTCGCGGAGCAGCGCGCGGCACTGCGGTCGGAGATTGATCTTTTGTCGATGCGCGCACCGGTGTCCGGCATCGTCTACAACATGGCCGTTCAAACGCCCCGCTCGGTTATTCGCGGTGCTGACCCGGTTCTGTTCCTCGTGCCGCAAGACCGGCCGCTTGTCATCGCTGCTCGGGTCGATCCGATCCATATCGACCAGATTACGGTCGGGCAGGATGTGAACCTGCGCCTCTCTGCCCTCGATCAGCGGACTACACCGGAGCTCGTCGGCAAGGTGCAGCTTGTGTCGGCGGATGCGTTCGAAGACGAGGCGCTTGGGGTCAGCTACTACCGCGCAGAAATCATCCTGAGCCCGGGCGAGATTGAACGGCTTTCTGATGGTCAGGTTCTGATACCCGGGATGCCGGTCGAGGCCTTTATCAAGACCGCGGATCGTTCGCCGCTGGTCTATTTGGTGAAGCCGATGACCGATTACTTCTCGCGGGCATTCCGCGAATCCTGATCTTTCGCCTTTCAGATGGAATTGCCGCGAGCTAGCGTCCGCGGTGACTCGGATTGAAAGGAACCACAAATGACCATCGAAAACC
>CAWUIQ010000045.1:0-24352 GCA_963922565.1 uncultured Rhodobacterales bacterium | reverse complement strand
GCCGCCCCGCCGCCTCGAACTCGCGCACGGCGGCCGTATAGAACGGATGCACCGCTGCGACCGCCCCGCAATCAAGCGCGGCATAAAGCTCGCGCCATTCGCGGCATGGCACCACCGGCCCCGCGGCAAGACCCATGGGTGCCAGCATCTGCCCGATCATGACCGGATCGGCAGGGAACATTTCACCCAGCAGCGTCACTGTCGGACGGTCCGATTTTCCACCGACCGGGGCCGCCACTGGTCCCGCTTCCACCTCGGCGCGGGCATAGTTCAGCATCGCCCCGGCCAGAACGTCCTTTGCCTCCGCATGGGTGGGAATGCCAAAGCCCGGCACGTCGATCCCGACGACCCGGACGCCATTGATCTCGCTCGGCAGCAGGCGCAGCGGCACGCCGCTCGCCGTCGGAACGCAAAGGTTCGTCACCACGATCGCGTCATAGCGATCCGGATCCGCCAATTCGTGCACGCTCTCTCGGATGTCTTCGAAGAGCTTGCCCGTCACCAATGTCTCGGAGTTGAACGGCACATAACCCACCGACCGCCGCGCCCCATAGAAATGGCTCACGAAGGTCAGCCCGTAAACACAGCAGGCGGAGCCAGACAGCACCGTTGCCACCCGCCGCATCCTGAGACCCACGCGCAGACTGCCAAAGGCCGGGCACATGCTCTGCGGCTTGTCATGCGGCCCTTGTGGATAGTCCTTGGCATATTGGTCGAGGATCTCGGATTGTCCGGCAGTCCGGGCAGCCGTCTCCATGTCCGTTCCGGAATGACAGCCCAAGCCCTGATCACCCGACAACGCGGGCATCTCTACCTCGCGCGGGTGCCCTTTCGTCACCTCGACCGCGTCAGCCGCGTCATATGTGACCTGCTTGCTCAAACCGTCCTCAGCTTCACTGTTCCCGAAATACTCCGGGGGTTTGGGGGCAGCGCCCCCAGCCGGTCGGATCGCGCCCGCGATCCGAAACATCTGTCCTCACGCCTCATCATAGATCACCTCGAGGCTCTTCTTCGGCGCCGCATCCGGCCCGCGCATATCCGCGTCTGTCGCAGGTTCCAGCACGACGCCCGCACCGGTGTCCGAGCCATCGAACAAATCCAGAAGCCCATCCTGCGTGAGAGGCTGCGGGCGCACCGGCGGGGCGTCGGCCACGTTCAGACCCAGTTCGGCGAAAAGATCGCCCCATTGGCTCTGCGCGGTTCCGACAATCTGATAATTTGCGGATTTCTTTCGTAGGTCGTCATCCTGAGGGATCGAGGCCAGAACCGGAATGTCGACCGCTTCGGCAAAAGCCTGCGCCTCGCCCGATCCGTCATCCTTGTTGATGACCAGCCCAGCCACCCCGACATTTCCGCCAAGCTTGCGGAAATACTCCACCGCCGAGCAGACATTGTTGGCAACATAAAGGCTCTGCAGATCGTTTGACCCGACCAGGATCACCTTCTGCGCCATGTCCCGCGCAATAGGCAGGCCAAAGCCGCCGCAGACCACGTCGCCCAGGAAATCGAGCAGGACGTAATCAAAGTCCCAGTCGTGAAAGCCCAGCTTTTCGAGCAGCTCAAAGCCATGGATGATGCCGCGCCCCCCGCAGCCGCGGCCCACTTCGGGCCCACCGAGTTCCATCGCGAAGACGCCACCGCGCTTGAAGCATACATCGCCGATGGCAACTTCCTCTCCGGCCAGCTTCTTACGGGTCGAGGTCTCGATGATCGTGGGGCAGGCCTTGCCGCCGAAGAGCAGCGAGGTCGTGTCGGACTTCGGATCGCAACCAATCAGCAGCACCCGCTTGCCCTGCTCGGCCATCATGTGGCTCAGGTTCGCGAGCGTGAACGACTTGCCGATCCCACCCTTGCCGTAAATCGCGATGATCTGGGTCTTCTTCGTCGCCTCGGCCGGGATCACGTCGGCCAGATCCTCATTCGCCTCATCACGCAGGCGCTGATCGAAATCCTTTAGGTTGGGAACGTCGTCTTTCATCTCATTGCTCCCAATCCAGAATCATCTTCAGGCATGACGGATCCTCGAACGCCTGCTGATAGGCAGTACGGGCATCAGCAGGCTTGGCGTGATGCGTGATCAGACCGTCCAGGCTTAGCGCGCCGCTTTCGACAAGCGCGCGGGTGGCCGAAAGATCGCCCTTGGTCCACTCGGCGGCGACGCGGAACCGAGCCTCTTTCATAAAGGCTGGCGGAAAGGCAAATGACAGCGGTTCAGAGTAGAACCCCGCGAGAACCACCTCGCCGCCGCGCCTGATCCGCGACACGAGGTCATTCAAAAGCGAGCCATTGCCCGATGCATCATAGATCGCTGAATAGTCGTGGCGCGGGTCCTGATCAGGCGAAACGACGTTGTAACCCATGGCCCCGTCCATTCGGTCGGGATCGATCTCCCAAACAGTTGGCGCGGGCGCACCCGCTGCAATCGTCAGCCGTGCAAGAAGGCGACCAAGAACACCGTGACCGACGATAAGTTCGGGCATCCTCTTATTCATGCCGGCCATTGCATGACGGGCCGTTGCCGCCAACGCCAGCAAGGCACCCTCGGCACCAAGATCACGGTCGATCCGGGTCACGCGCTCACTGTCGGTGACTACCAAATGCGACGCACCACCAAAAAGCCCGTGCGCGCCCTCAAAGCAATTGGCACCCGGGACAAAGACACGCTCGCCCGCGCAGAAGCCGGTCAGGGCGCCGGCCTCGACCACTTCACCTACGGCCTCGTATCCCGGGACGAGCGGGTAACCCATGCCGGGGAATGGCGGCATCTCTCCGGTCCAGAACAGCTTTTCCGTACCTGTCGAAATGCCGGAATGGGTAATCTGAATGACAAGATCGCCGGGGCCTGGCGCCGTAATTGCCAGATCCGCAAGCTCCAGATCCTTCGGACCTTTCAGCAAGATGGCGGTCGTTTCCAAGTTGACCTCCATACGTTCTCTCCCTGCCCGCAAAGGCGTGATGAGACTCAGCCGTTGGGGTTCTTCTTTGTTGTCATTCTAAATGGACAGCTAAATGTGTCAAATAAAATAGACACTTTGGTGACAGGTTATTTACGCTTTGGTTGCGACCAGCACGCTCGTCACGAAGGGACGATGCACTTTCGGGGTCACAAACTGCCGGAATCCGGCCGCTTCACACAGCCTTCGAATTTCGTCGATCGACCGGGTCCGGCCCGTCTGCATGGCCATCGTGTAGAACGCAAAATAGACGTCGCAGATCCGGTCTGGTCGTGATCCGCCGCTCATGGGTTCGGACACGATAAGACGACCGCCTTGAGGCAACGCGGCATGTACCTTGGCCAGCAGACCCAGAACCGTGTCATCGGCGTGATCATAAAGCACCCGCACCAGCGAGATCGCATCAGCGCCATTTGGAACCTCGTCGGACCGGAATGACCCGGGCACGATGGAGGCACGTTCAGAGACTCCAGCATTGTCAAAGCGCACCCGCGCCTGCTGCACGACCTGCGGCAAATCAAACAATGTCATTTGCAGATGCCGGTGCTTGCGGCCCGCTGCCTCAAGAAACGCGCCGGTGCCCCCTCCGATGTCGAGCAGATGCCGCGTTTCCCTGAGGCTCACAGCCTGAAGCGTATCTTGCGCCACCAGCTGTTGAGATTGCGCCATCAGATCCGAATAAGTTTCGGCCACATGATCAGGAACAGTACCATCGGCACCAAAGACATAGGGCCAGAACTGGGCCAGCCGGGTCGTTCCGCCGTCACCGCGCAGCAAGGCAACGGGGTCGCGCAGATCATCATAGAACGCAGTATGGTGGCAGATCATTGAGGTCAGCCCAGGGACCCCAAGTACCGCAGCCCCCTTTCGCGACAGGCCAAATCGACCGTCCCGCCTGCGTTTCAAGAGACCAAGCGCAGCCCCTGCGCGAAGCAGGATTTCCATGCGATCCGCAGGTATATCACATGCATCGCCTAGGCTATCCGCGCCTTTCGCACCGCTACGCAGTCGTTCGAGCACTCCAAGCTCTACGAGCGCAAGAAGGGTCTGAGATGCGACAAATCCCTGAACAATATCGAAAATCGCCGCCCCGTCAGCGCGGGCCGAGTGTCTTGTCAGAGGAAACCGAGAGGCCCAGCTTTGAAATCCCGGTCGCGCGACAAGGCGATTGAGCCATCCGCCTCGCCAGGGTGCGCTCGCGTCAGACATTACCGTGTGCGGGCGCAACCGGTGTAAGCCGCTCGGCATAGCGCCGAACCATCTCGGCGAGCGCGGCCTCACCGGGACAGGACGGGATCGAGGCAATCGCACCGCCCAGAATATCTTTCAGTCGCTGGATCGCGCCCGGGACCCCCAACTCGGTCACCGCATTCGGCCGTCCATGCAGGTCATCCTGGCCGGCAGGCTTGCCAAGTGTCTTCTCATCGTAAAGCGCATCGCGCAGGTCATCAGCAACCTGAAAGGCCTCGCCAATCCGCGCACCCAGTTCCAGCCATGGCTCGCCCTCTTGGCCCGCAGCAATGGCCCCCATCTGGGTCGCCGCGATAAAGAGCGATCCGGTCTTGGCCATGTGATAGGCGCTGAGATCGACGTTCTCCTCGCTTTCCCAGCCTTGTCCCGCACAGATGCCACCCGGCATGCCGGTCCGTTGTGCCAGCGTCAGGACGAGCTGAGCCACACGGTCGGGTGCAATTGAAGACCGGCGCGCAAGCACCTCGAACGCCAATACGATCAGACTGTCCCCGGTCAGAACGGCCAAGGGTTCGGAATAGGCGTTGTGAACACTGGGCTTGCCCCGGCGGACGTCGGCATCGTCAAAGCAAGGCAGGTCGTCATGAACAAGGCTTGCGCAATGGATCAACTCAAGCGCTGCAGCAGCCGCGTCAGCCAATTCCGGCTGATCATCACCACATGCCATGGCAACGGACATGCAGATCGTGGGCCGAATGCGCGCTCCACCCGGAGACGTCGCATAGTCAAGAGCCGACGCGAGGCGCTGGGGTACCGGCCCCCTGCCCTGACCTATCGAGATGGCATTGCCAAGGGCGGCTTCAATACGGGTGGTCATCGGCATTTTCAGGGCCCCTTGCTGCCTAATGTCATCTTGATCAGACACCTAACTGTAAATGATACTGGACACATTGAAGGTACGAGTCAACAATTGCGCAGCCAGAGACAAGACGCCTGCCTATGCTGAAGACGGAACACTCTAGTGACCACGTGATGGTGATCGGCGCCGGTATCGGTGGCCTCGCTGCCGCCATGCGTCTGCGCGCTTTGGGCTATCGCGTCACGATCCTTGAGCGGCATGATTGGCTGGGCGGCAAGATCCGCACGGTGCCAAGCGATGCCGGTCCCATCGATGCCGGACCAACTGTTCTGACACTTCGCCATGTGTTCGATGATCTTTTTGCCTGCCTCGGCGCAAAGCTCGATGAGCATGTGAAGCTTGTCCAAAACGATATCATCGCCCGCCATTTCTGGCCGGATGGATCAACACTGGATCTCTATCAGGATCAGGATCAGGATCGATCGGCGGCGGCCGTTGAGGCACTTGCGGGCGCCAAGGCAAAACGACAATTCGAGGCGTTCTGTCATCGGACGCGGCGCCTGTTCGAAGCCTTTGACACACCGATGATGCTGGCGGCCGATCCGAACGTTGCAGCACTCGCCGGTTCGGTCATGTCCAGCCCCGGCCTGATCCCCGCGATGGCGCCGTTGTCGACAATGAAACAGCTGCTCAGACGCAGCTTTTCCGACCCGCGGCTCCGCCAGCTTTTCGGGCGATACGCTACCTATGTCGGCGGCAGCCCAGGTCATTCACCCGCGATATTGTCACTGATCTGGCAGGCAGAAGCGCAAGGTGTCTGGATTGTCGAGGGCGGGATGCACCGTCTGGTCGAGGCGATCACGGGTCTGCTGTCCCGCGCGGGTGTCGAAATCAGGACCAAGGCCCATGTCGACCGGCTGGAGATGCAGGGCGGCAGGATCCGCGCCGTTCATCTGGCGGATGGCGATAGGCTGGCCTGCGACCTTGTCGTTTTCGGCGGCGACCCCCGCGCGCTTGCCACAGGTGAGTTGGGATCGTCCTTCAGCAGCATCGCCTCGCAAACCGAAAAGCTGCCAAGAAGCTTTTCGGCACGGGTCCACAGTTTCGCGGCCACGCCATCCGGCCCGGAGCTGTCACACCACAACGTCTTTTTCGATCAGTACGCCGATCAGGAATTTGACGACCTGATGGCCGGGCGGGTCCCCACGAACCCGTCCATCTATCTATGCGCGCTGGATCGGGGGCAGACCAGAGAACCCCCACCGATCGAACGCTTCGAGATTATCACCAACGCTCCCCCAGACCCGGAACCTGCAAAGGACATTGACCAATGGCATCATCAGATCATGCAGAAGATGGCGCGCTTCGGGATGACTTTCTCCCCGACACCGGGACCGGAGACAGTAACGACGCCAGCGATGTTCAACACGATGTTCCCCGCGAGTTGTGGCGCACTTTACGGTCAGACACCGCATGGCTTGACCGCGTCGCTGAAACGCCCCCGCGCCCGCACGCAGATCCCGAACCTCTATCTTGTGGGTGGCGGGACACATCCGGGGGCCGGGGTACCGATGGCGGCCCTCTCCGCGCGGCACGCGGTCGATGCGATCTTGAGAGACCAAACTTCAACGTCGAGGTCTGCCCGAACGGCTATGCGTGGTGGTATGTCGACGGCCTGAGCGCTGACGGCAGCCGGGCCATTTCGATTATCGGCTTCATCGGCTCGGTCTTTTCGCCGTGGTACCGTTGGTCCGGCCGGAAGAACCCGCAGAACCACGTTTGTATCAATGTTGCGACATACGGGCCCGGGGGCCGGTTTACGATGACGGATCGCGGTGCTTCCGCGCTTCGGCAAACAGCATCGCGGCTAGAGGTTGGGCCATCCATGTTCCGGTGGATGGGCGATACTCTTGTCATCGATGTTAACGAATGGTCGTCATGGCCATGGGTCAATCGGATCAGGGGCCAAATCCGGGTCATCCCGACCGCGATCACCGACGTCGAGTTGCCACTGACCGAGGACGACAGCCATATTTGGCGGCCCTTTGCACCCCGTTCGAAGATCGAAGTCGACATCGATCGGCCGGGCTGGCAATGGGACGGCGAGGGGTACTTCGACGCGAATTTCGGCACTCGCGCACTTGAGGAAGACTTCGGCTATTGGACATGGGGCCGGTTTCCCACCGGCGACGGTGCAACCTGTTTTTATGACGCGGAACGGCTTGACGGATCCCATCTGGCGGCAGCATTCCAATTCGATAGCTCAGGAAATGCTCAAACGGTGCCGCTACCGCCGAAAGCGCGGCTACCACGATCCCTCTGGGCCGTGAAGCGGGAAACCCGCGCCGATGATGGATACCGCCCGCGCCAAGCCCGGCCAATGTTAGACGCGCCGTTTTATACCCGGTCGGCGGTGACAACGTGTCTTGATGGCCAGGAAACTACCGGCGTCCACGAAGCGCTGGATCTGCGGCGTTTCAGATCCCCTTTGCTCAAACCCATGCTCGCCGTGCGCGTACCGCGCAAGGCGGGGTGGAGTTTCTAGTTCGTTGTTTGGGAAGCGGCCTCAGGGTTAAGCCGCCAAACCCCCCAATTCAGTGATGCCGCGATCGACACCCAGATCAGATAGGGCACGAACAACAGCCCGGCGATGGTGTCGAGCTGCCAAAGGGCGATCATGCAGGCAGCGACGCTGACCCAAAGGACCACAATAATGGCCATCCCGAGCCTGATATTCTGAAGCCCAAAAAATGCCGGCGTCCAAAGCCCGTTGAACGCGATCTGAAGGGCCCAAAGCGCCATCGCCAGCCCGTTGTCAGGCAGCAAGGCCACTCGCGCACCCGCTCCAGCCATGCACCCATAGAGAATGAACCACGTTACCGGAAAGACCCAGTTGGGTGGTGTCCAGCTTGGCTTTTTCAGGGCGTCGTACCACGACCCGGGCGGGAACAGCCCGCCAGTCGCGCCGGCGCCGAAACATGCGGCCAGAAAAATCAGGAAGATGAGCCAGAACATGCTTTTTAAGCTAGGCGCGCTGGATTGGCGATCAACGCGGCGCGATCGGTCCGGCGCTTTGTCTCTAGTGCGGCGAGCGCCTCGAAAATGCGGTCGCTCCTTGTTTCTTTCACACCCGACGCGGCCGCATCGACGAGAAAGCGCACCTCATCAAGCGGTTTGGCATACAGAACCGCAGACCTTGGCATGACCATCGTCATTCCGGCGTGAAGTGTCGATTGGCCCAACCAGCCAAGCTTTTGCACCTTCGAGGTTCGCGCCCGCTCTGAAAGCGAGTCATACTCCATCGCCCTCAGACGTCCGCCTATCCCGGCATAGATGTAACGGGCGGCGTATATGCCCGGCCGACACCGCCGTGGCAACGCGCCGATACCCGCCTCTGACCGATAGTACAGGCGGTTTGCCTCCATCACGAGCTTGCGCACCATCGCGCGGATCGCTTTTGTCGGCTTGGGATTGGCCATGAATTCATCAGGATCGATACCCGCATCGGCCAGCCACTCCTGCGGCAGATAAAGTCTGTTTTCCATCGCATCCTCGCCCACGTCCCGGGCGATATTCGTCAGCTGCATCGCGACGCCCAGATCGCAGGCCCGCGCCAGCGCATCGGGGTCGCGAACCCGCATCAGAACGCACATCATCACGCCGACGGCGGCGGCAACACGCGCGGAATAGTCTCTGACTTCGGAAAGGGAAGTATATTGGCGCCCCTGTGCATCCCATGCGAGGCCTTCCAAAAGAGCGTCCGGCAAGGCCCGTGGCATTTCGAACGCCTCGACCACCGAGGCAAAGGCACGGTCCGGCGCGGCGTTTTCCGGTTTGCCCTGATAAACCAGCTCAAGCCGGTCGCGCAGGCGTAATACGGCTTCGGTCTTTTGCGCCTTCAGATCCACCTCGTCATCCGCGAGGCGGCAGAATGAATAGAGGGCAAGCGCCGGATCGCGAACATTGGCTGGAAGCAGCTTGGATGCTGCGTGAAACGAAAGGGATCCGTGGCGGATCGCGTCGCGGCAGGCTTCGAGGTCTTCTGCTTTCATGTCGTCACCGGGTCCGGCACCAGTTGATCCAATACTTCCGCCGTCGCGACCACGCCGGGCACACCCGCACCGGGATGGGTTCCAGCCCCGACCAAGTAAAGACCGGGCAGCTCTTCGCTGACGTTGTGAGGTCTGAACCATGCGCTTTGCAGGATGCGAGGTTCAATCGAGAAGCCGGCACCGAAGGGCGAAAGATAGCGGTCGCGGAAGGTTTCAGGCGTGAAAATCTGCTCGGTCACGATCCGATCACCAAGACCCGGCATCATCTGATCCTCAAGCACCTTGAGGATCCGCGCCTTGTAACGCTCCGCCTCTGTGGTCCAGTCAACACCGCCGTGCCCAAGATGCGGAACGGGGCTGAGCACATAGAATGTATCGTCGCCCTCAGGCGCAACACTTGGGTCCGTCACCGAGGGCCGGTGAACGTAGAGACTGAAGTCGTCCGCGAGCTTGCCCTTGATGAAGATATCGCGCAGCAGACCATCATAGCGCGGCCCATTAAGGATCGTGTGGTGCCCGACGTCCTTCCACCGGCCCCGCGTTCCCTTGGTGCCGAAGTACCAGACAAACAGGCTCATCGAATAACGGGTGCGGCCCAGTTTCTTTGGTGTCCATCGCTTCTTGGCTGGCAGCAGCTCAGAGTAGGTATGGCCCGCATCCGCATTCGACACGACAACGTCTGCGCCCAGCTCCAACCCGCTGGCCAAACGAACACCGGCGGCGCGACCGTCGCGGACGACGATGCGTTCGACCTTAGTATTCATGAGCATCGTACCGCCCTGGTCCTCGATCACGCAGGCCATTTTGGCAGCCATGCCCGCGATCCCGCCCAGTGCGTAGTGCACCCCGAATTCCTTTTCGAGATAGCTGACAAGGATATACATCGACGTGACATGCAGTGGGTCGCCACCGATAAAGAGCGGATGGAACGAGAATGCCATCCGCAGCTTTTCGTTTCGGAACCGTCGCGCTGCATGGGCATATACGGACCGATCGGCGCGCAGCATGGCAAAGGTGGGCAGAACCTTGATCAGTTCCCAAAGTTCATGCATCGATCTGCGGCCCAGATCCTCGAAGCCGAACCAATACCGGCGCTCGCTATCGCGCAGGAACCGGTCAAAGCCTTTGACGTCCTTCGGCTCAATCTTCGCGACTTCGGCGCGGAGCTTTTCGGTGTCCTGCTGTGCCACGAATTTCGTGCCATCGGGCCAACGGATCTCGTAAAACGGATCGAGCGACCGCAGCGTGACATCGTCGTCGAAACTGCGACCACAAGCGGCCCACAGATCGCGATAGAGCTGAGGTACAGTGACGATGGTCGGCCCAAGGTCAAATCGGTGACCGTCTTGCCAAATTGCTGACCCGCGCCCACCCGGAACATCCAGTTTGTCGATGACCGTTACGGCGTATCCCCGGGCGCCAAGGCGCATCGCAGCGGCAAGCCCGCCCAACCCGGCACCAATGACAATCGCGCGCGAGCCAACCGTCGCGTCATTCGATTCGATGTGCTCAAGCCGTGTCATCTATCCACAACAATATGACTGTCTAGTTTAGTTGACAAATTCTTTCTCGCGCGTACGCTGGAGGCAAGGATTGACCCCGCTGACAGTGCGAATCCATGGGCCAGATTGCGACGCTTTCTTTCTTCCGTTTTGACCGGCTGCCCAGCCGCGCCTGGGCGCTGTGGATGATGGGGGCAGCCCGCCCGGCGATGAAGAAAATCCCCGACATTGGTTTCTGGAAGCTGTGCGGATCAGGCTCTGGCGAGGGCTTTACGCCTATTCCGAATACAGGCGTCTACGCGATCCTTGCCACGTGGCCGTGCATCGGAATCGCTCAGGATCGCGTCGCGTATGAGCCGATCTTCAAAAAGTACCGGGCACGGGCATCGGAGCACTGGACTGTCTTTCTGGCCCCGACCGAAAGCCGCGGACGCTGGTCAGGGAAAGAACCTTTCACCCCTGAAACTTCGGTCAAAAGTGGCCCACTTGCTGCGCTCACGCGCGCGACAATCAAACCAAAGATCATGACGCGGTTCTGGGGCAAGGTTCCGGATATCTCAAAGGTCATCGGCGAGGATCCGAACGTGCTGTTCAAGATCGGGATCGGAGAGGTGCCGTGGCTTCAACAGGTGACCTTTTCGATCTGGCCCAGCCCAAAGACCATGGCGGAATTCGCGCGCCTTGATGGGCCACATGCGAAGGCGATCAAGGCCGTCCGCGATGGTGAGTGGTTTCGCGAAGAGCTTTATGCCCGTTTCGCCATCAAGGGCGAAATGGGATCTTGGAACGGCGGAAGCCCGCTGGGGAGGACGCAATGACATTTCCATTCTCAGCCATCGTCGGCCAGGACGACATGAAACTGGCCATGATCCTGACGGCCATAGACCCAAGCATCGGCGGGGTCCTCGTATTTGGCGACCGTGGGACGGGCAAATCGACCGCCGTGCGGGCCCTGGCGGCGCTCCTGCCACCGATCGAAGCCATCAAGGGCTGTCCGGTGAACAGCGCCAGCGTCGGTGAAATCCCGGACTGGGTTGATACCCAATCGGACCAGATGGAAACAAGACCAACGCCCGTCATCGACCTGCCATTGGGCGTCACCGAAGACCGGGTCGTTGGCGCCCTCGACATCGAACGCGCCCTGAGCCGAGGCGAGAAAGCCTTTGAACCCGGTTTGTTGGCACGTGCCAATCGCGGGTATCTCTACATCGATGAGGTCAACCTGCTCGAAGACCACATCGTCGATTTGCTGCTTGATGTGGCGCAGTCCGGCGAAAACGTGGTGGAGCGTGAAGGGCTTTCTATTCGGCACCCTGCCCGCTTTGTTCTGGTCGGATCCGGAAACCCCGAAGAGGGCGAATTGCGTCCGCAGCTGCTCGACCGGTTCGGTCTGTCCGTAGATGTGAGATCGACAACGGATCTGATGGAGCGGATTGAGGTCGTCAAACGACGGGACGCCTACGAACGTGATCCAGACGGCTTCTGCGAAAGGTATGCGGAGACGGATCAGGAAATCAGGGACAAGATCACCAAGGCGCGACGCGAGATCTCGGGTCTGGAAGCCGATGACGATACGCTGCGGGATTGCGCAGAGTTGTGCATGGCGCTTGGCGCTGACGGGTTGCGGGGCGAACTGACTTTGCTTCGTGCGTCGCGCGCGCTTGCTGCCTATCAGGGTGATGACAGGATCGAGCGCGCGCATCTGCGCCGGATCGCACCGATCGCCTTGTCCCACAGACTGCGCCGCGACCCGCTTGACGAGGCAGGGTCAACGGCACGGGTTGATCGGACTTTGGAAAGCGTTCTGGCCTGATGGATGGCGCCGCCTTCAACCAAATAGACACCGAAGGCTGGGATCGCGCGCTATTGGCGCTGCGGCTTCTGCGGGTTGATCCTGAGGGGTTGGGCGGCGCGGTCATTCGTATGCGGGCCAGTCCCGCACGCGACGCGTTGCTGGCCCATATCAGGCGCCATGCTTTCAAGCAGGTAAATGTCGCGATCACCGACGAGCAGCTTTTCGGCGGAACGAACATCGCGGCGACGCTTCGGGCAGGCCATCTGATCACGACCAAGGGTCTGCTGGCGGAAGCTCCGCACATCATGCTTGCGATGGCAGAGAGATGCCCCCCAAACCTCGCTGCCAAGCTGGCACAGGCAATGGATCAGGGTCTAATTCAATGCCTGTTGGCCTTGGACGAGGGCATCGATAGTGACGAAACCTGCCCACCGAAATTGGCGGAACGCCTTGCGTTCGTGATTGACCCGACCGGGCGGCCCCCTGATGGCTTTCCCGCTCTGCCCGAACAGTCGTCGCCCATCGCACTGTCCGAAATCAAATGCGCCGAGAACCATATCAATGCGCTGGTCGCCCTTGCGGCACGCTTCGGGATCGACACCTTGCGCGCGCCTGTTCTGGCACTGAGAACCGCCCGCGCCCGTGCCGCGATGGAGAACCGGACGGAAGTCACCGAAGACGATCTGCAGGTCGCGGCATCTTTGGTCTATTCCCATCGTGCGACCCGGTTACCGGACGACGCTGATGCCGTTGAAAAACCAGAGGACCAATCAGAAGCAACCGAAGGTGCCAATGGCGATCATTCTGACCAGCAAGATCTTAGCGAAGAGATGCTTGTTCAAGCCGTTAGAGCAGCGTTGCCGGAAGGTTTCTTGGCCACATCCATGGGGTCAAAAAAGGCACGTAAAGCCAGCGGGAATGGCGTGGGTGCCAAGCAATCTGGCAATCGCCGGGGTCGACCGATGCCATCGCGGGCGGGTCGACCGGACGGCAGGGCCCGGATCGATCTTGTTGGGACCCTTCGGACCGCCGCACCTTGGCAAAGGCTGCGGAAAGAGCAAAAGCCGCAGCGGCAGGGGATCGTCGTTCACCCGTCGGACATCCGCCTGAAGCGGTTTCAGGAACAATCTGACCGGTTACTGGTGTTTGCCGTGGACGCGTCGGGCTCTGCCGCGGTTTCGCGGTTGAACGAAGTCAAAGGCGCGCTCGAGCTTGTCCTGGCCCAAGCCTATTCGAACCGTGATCACGTCGCGCTTGTCGCCTTTCGCGGGACGGATGCCGAAGTTCTGTTACCACCGACTCGTTCGCTGGTTCAGACAAAGCGGCGGCTGACGGCCTTACCCGGTGGCGGGGGAACGCCGCTTGCGGCTGGGCTGCGGCTTGCTGGCGAGGTGGCGCAGGCATCGCTAAAGCGCGGCTTCAGCCCCACAATCGTCCTGCTGACCGATGGGCGCGCGAATATCGATCTGGAAGGAAAGGCTGACCGGGTTCAGGCCATGATCGACGCTCAGAATTCGGCAAAGGTGCTGCGCCAATGCGGGCATGCGCGGGTGGTGGTTGACGCCTCAAAGCGGCCTTATGCGCCCTTGCGAGAGCTCGCTAACCGGTTTGACGCCGCCTATCACGTCTTGCCGCGTGCGGATGCAGCAAGTCTTGCGCAGACGGTCGAAGCCACCACCCGAGTGTGACCCCTTGGATTGGAAACACATCGACACCTGGCCGAACAACGAGTTCTCGCGCCAGATAAAGGGGCCGGTGCACTTGTGGCACGTGCAGGAGACCGGCACGGGTGACACCGTATTGCTGCTGCACGGGGCAGGCGGGTCGACCCATTCCTTCCGCGATCTCATTCCGCTGCTTGCCAAGAGCTTTCATGTGGTTGCGATCGACCTGCCCGGCCAGGGCTTTACACGGTTAGGGGCGAGAAATCGCTGCGGCCTGGACCAAATGGTCAGCGATATCCAGGCGCTTTGCGACCAAGAGGGCTGGCAACCAAGGGTCTTTGTCGGACATTCAGCCGGGGCAGCGATCTGCCTGAGGCTGGCGGAGGCCGCCACGAAGGCAGGCGTGCGTGAGGTTCGCGTGATTGGTCTGAATGCCGCGCTTGGCCGCTTTACCGGTCTTGCTGGCATGCTCTTTCCGGCAATGGCAAAGGCTCTGGCTGCAACTCCGTTCGTCACCGCACTGTTCGCCGGAACCGCGCGAAACCCGGAACGGGCCAAGGCGCTGCTCGACAGCACGGGGTCTCAGCTTTCGGCAGAAGGTCTGGAGCTCTATCGACGGCTGATCGGCAACCGGGACCATGTGAACGGCGCCCTATTGATGATGGCCCAATGGTCGCTTGATGATTTGCTCGACCAGCTGCCGGATTTGACTATCCCCACTTTGCTGATCGTCGGAGAAAAAGATCAAACCGTACCGCCTAAGGTGTCACGGGAGGCGGCAGATATCCTGCCCAACGCCCGCGTTCACGAGCTTGCCGACCTTGGTCACCTGGCCCATGAAGAAAGGCCCGCTGAAATCGCGGGCCTTATCCAATCGTTCGCTAAGATCGATGCGCCGCAGCGCGATCAGTTTGTTGGTCCGAGCGATACCAGGTAGGCGTAAAGGTTAACGGCGTCCTCTTCTTTCCGAACCTTATAGGCCATTTTGCCCCGACCGCTTTCGCCGGTAGCCTCTTGCAGCCACTTTGTCGGGTCCTGAACATAGCCAACGAACGACGCCTCATCCCACACCATGCCTGCTTCGCCAGCGGCGAGGATCAGATCGGAATAGCGAAAGTCTTCGACCGAACCGATGGCCTTGCCACCAATTCCGTATAGGTTCGGGCCCGTCTTCGCGTTGCGGCCCGCAAGTGTCTCACCAGCATCGTCCACGACAACGTGGCACGAGATGCACTGGCGGAATGCTTTTTCACCAGCCGCGGCATCGCCCGAGGCGTGACCGTCGGCAAACGCAGGCACAGCAAAAGTGGTAGCAGCCAAAGCGGCCATTATACGGATCATAAGATTCTCCTCCGTTGGGTGTTGGCCCTAGAACGTAGTGGCTCGCGCGCGGAGTCAACAGTCACGTTCGCATTACAATGCCGTTAGGCAACAGCATGACTAATCGCGCATTGTTTCCACAGATCCTTGAGCGCGAAGACCAGTTTTTCGATGTCATCATTTGTGTGCAGTGGTGAGGGGGTAAAGCGCAAACGCTCTGTCCCCTTTGGAACCGTCGGATAATTGATCGGTTGAACATAGATGCCGTATTGCTGCATCAGGTAGTCAGCAATCATGCGGCATTTGACGGGATCCTTGATCATCACGGGTATGATGTGGCTCGGGTTGTCGAGATGCGGAATACCTTCCTGATCAAGACGCTTGCGCAGATAGGCAACGCGCTCACGCTGCAGCATACGCTCGCGGTCGGATTGCTTGAGATGCTGAATCGACACGCGCGCCGCGGCTGCAACCGCGGGGGGCAGGGCGGTCGTAAAGATAAAGCCGCTCGCGAAACTGCGGATGAAATCGCACAAGGCCTCTGATCCGGTGATGTAGCCGCCGACAACCCCATAGGCCTTGCCAAGCGTGCCTTCGATCAACGTAATGCGATCTGCCAGGCCCCGTTCTTCTGAAACACCGCCGCCGCGCGGACCGTAAAGGCCAACAGCGTGGACCTCATCGAGATAGGTCATCGCGCCATGCTTTTCCGCCACTTCGACGATCTCATCCATCGGGCAGATGTCGCCATCCATCGAATAGACGCTTTCAAAGGCAACAATCTTGGGCGCGTTGGCCGGAAGCCGCGCAAGATGCCGGTCCAGATCCTCGGGATCATTGTGTTTCCAGATCACCTTGTTGCAGCGAGCGTGCCGAATGCCTTCGATCATGCTGGCGTGGTTCAGCTCGTCCGACAGGATCACGGCATCGGGCAAACGGCTGCCCAAAGTGCTTAGAGCGGCCCAGTTAGAGACATATCCGGATGTGAAAAGCAGCGCGCTTTCCTTCCTGTGAAGGTCGGCGAGCTCGGCTTCGAGCAGCTTGTGGGCATGGTTCGTGCCTGAAATGTTGCGCGTGCCACCGGCACCGGCACCACAGGCATCAATTGCCTCTTTCATCGCATTGATGACCGCCTCGTTCTGGCCCATGCCAAGATAGTCGTTGGAGCACCAGACCGTCACTTCGTCGGGGGCGTCCTCATCGTGGCAACGGGCCTGCGGAAATGCGCCCATCTTGCGCTCAAGTTCGGCGAAGATACGATAGTTCCCCTCTTCCTTGAGCGCGTCGAGCTGAGATTGGAACAAAACATCAAAATCCATGATGTCCCCCTGTTTCGGTCTTTTGATTGGTGGGTTTCGTGGCCGGAAGCATCCAACGCCACAGTCGTTCGTCAGGGATGGGCAGAACCATCACCCAGTGTTCAAGAAGCGCCAGCGCCGTGATCGCCGTCAGCAGCGCAAATCCGGTGATCTCGCCAGGCGTCGTGGCGGCCCAAAGTCGTTCAAGCCAGCAGTAGATCGCAAGCGTCAGACCGGTGATCGAGGCCGGAAACAGCCAGTTTAGAGACCGTTTTCTGAAGTGAGACGGCAGGTGTGACAGCGCCTCAGGCAAGAATTCGACGTGAATCCGCGGTACGCCGAAAAACAGGTTCAGCTTGGCCGAAACCCGCGCGACAAAGAGTACTGCAAAGGTCCATGCGCCAAACTGGTTTATCCCGTCCAAGGCAATGCCGAAGATGGCAACGCAAGCCACCAGCAGGGCCAGTTCGTGATAGGCGACAGTCCCCCAGGCCCGCACGAACCGTTCCCACTCTGCCGTGCCAGAGGGCAGTTTGCGTGTATTCGGCCCGGTTATCATGCCGGTCAGAAAGGCAAGTTCGATCCAGCCCCAGACACACAGCGCCGACATGAACGCCACATAGACACCAAAGATCGTCGTGTCGGTGGTTGACCACCAGATCCCGAAAACGCCGATGGCCAGCATCGGCAGCCCCAACAGGGTCGCGTTCATCCGGGCCAATTCGCCCCTTTGATCAGCGTGTTTCACGGCCATGAGGATCGCCCCGGTGGAAAACCACCAGACGAACATTGCAATCATGGCCGCGATCCAGGGTGTCATCAGTAAGCAGGCTCTAATCGTGTGTTTTCGGGGACGCTGTGCGAATTCGACGGGATCATGAGCAGCGCGAGGAAGGCTCGACCCGCCCGCGCCTGCGCCCAGATCCGGGACAGCGGATTGGCGGCCTTGGCCAGATCGACATTCGCCTTGTACAGACGTTCCAGATTTCGCTGCCATGCCGGATGGTCAATATCGAGCGTGATCGGGAATATCTGCTCGCTCAGCTTGGATGTCTTGGTAAAGACTTCATGCGCGTACCAGTCCGGATCGACGCCCAAAGCCTTGTGAAAGGCAGGCCGCTGGTGGTCACGCACATACATCGTCGCATACACAGCGGTGAGGAAGAACTTGATCCAGTAGACGTTGAAGCCGCTGGTCAGTTTCGGATCGGTCTTCATCAGCAGTGCGAACGCTTCGCCATGCCGGAACTCGTCGTTGCACCATTCCTCGAACCATTTGAAGATCGGGTGGAACCGATGCTCGGGATTGGCCTGCAGGTGGCGGAAGATCGTGATGTAGCGGGCATAACCGATCTTTTCCGACAGATACGTGGCGTAGTAGATAAATTTCGGCCGGAAGTAGGTGTACTTCTTCTTTTGCGTCAGGAACCCAAGGTTCACCGCCACACCCGCCTCGCGCAGCGCATCGTTGATGAAGCCGGCATGCCGCGCTTCATCTCGCGCCATGAGCTGGAACAGGGTCGTGATGTCCTTGTTCGCGCCCCGTCGCTTCATCTCTTTGTAAAGAACGCAGCCCGAGAACTCGGCGGTGCAGGACGAGATCAGAAAGTCGATGAACTCTTTCTTCAACTCTGGATCCATTCCGTCCCAGTCGACATGGTCCCAGTCTTCGTTCTTTTTGAAGTGGCCCTTGTTGGGGTCCGCCTCCATCTCGTCGATCAGATTGTCCCAGTCCGACCGAACGGGTGAGACATCAACGGCGTCGAGTTCGTCAAAATCGGTCGTGTAGAACCGCGGGGTCAGCAGTGTGTTCTGCATGGCCACGGCAGTGGCGGCTGCGCTGTCCATCTTGGCCTGCGCCTCTTGAATGGCGAGGCCCTCTTCGACGGTTGTGGCGTCGGCGGTATGTTTGAGGGGCGCATTCATAGCGTAACCTCCTCTGAGAACGAGAACTCACAAAGCTCCATGAACTCAAAGTCACCGGTCCAGCGGGTCCAGATCTGTTCGAGTTTCGAGGCCCGATAGATGATCGCCTCACGGCTTTCGCGGACAACCTCGCCATAGGGGGCCATGATCTCGGGGCCTTTGACCACAACTTCGTCACCGGGATAGACAACCGCGCCATCGGTGAACTTCAGATGCGCGTGCAGGCTGTCGAAACAGTGACTGATTTCTACTTCGCAGGGGTGTCTTTCAACGTCCTTAGTGAGCAGTCCCATCAGTGGCTTCCTTTCTGGGAGGGTGGACTCAGCAACCTGGCAAAGGTGCGGAGATTGTCTGCGCCAAAGCCCATAAGTTCGGCTGACCATTGGGTCGATGGGTCATAGAGCGAAAGGCGGTTGCCTTCGCGCAGGCGCAGGGTGACTGGGGCGTTCGGATCAGCGCCGATCTTGCCCCTTTCGCGGGCGATGACCCGCTCGATCCCGGCGACAAAGCCGCCCCTGTCCGATGAAAATTCAATAAGCAGGGCGCCATTCTGGTCAAGGATGCGTGCGGCCCCATCCGAAGAGCCAGAGATAAAGATGGCCCGTTCAGAGATGATCGGCGTGTCGGGCGGTGTGGATTCAAGCGGCCGGTCTGTGATGCGGGCAACGGCCACCAGCGCAAGCACCGCAGCGACCATAGCAAACATGATCCGGACCAGAACCCGGGGCACCAGGTCGTCAGGCTTGGCGTGGATGCGGATATCGGGCTGAGTATCGGACATGGCTCTACTCCGCCGCGACCGGTTGCGATGCGCCGATGCGGATGACCACCGGTTCGTTGATCACCGCCTCGGCATGATCCGCGATTAACGCGGCGACGGACTTGGCATCGGGTATCGCACGCAGGGCAGGTTGGCTGGGGCTGATCCGCCAGGGGCGGACATGGGGCCAGAGCACCAGATAGCTGAGCCGCGCACGACCAAGCGTTTCAAACGCGATCGTACCAGTCCCGGACCGCCGCAGATCAAGGGATGCAGTACCGATCTCCCTGAAGGGCAGGTTAACGGTCAGGGTGAGCGCCGCACCGATCCGCATCACGACGCGAGAGGTTGTCACCGTGTACATGGTGGCCCGGGCCTGCACGAAAGCCGTCAGCATCAGCAGACCGCAGACGATCAGACCGAGGAACACGAATGGAAGTGCGGCACCGATCGCTTGCCCGACCGGCATCAGATCAACCACCGAAACAAAGCGCCAGATGGTTAAAAGCACGAAGTAAGCGGCCACTGGGTAAAGCCAAAGGGACTCCCGAGCGAGGGCAAACCAGTCGGGCCGCCCTTGCCACAGGATCTCTTCACCCTCGGGCGGCCGTTCTGGAAGCCCCTCGATTGGCTCTATCTCAAAATCATCATGGGGCATGCGCACTCCCTCCCGATGGTTGAGGTTGCGGCCGGTCAGGGCCGCAACCGGTTTACAGTTGCGGTTCCTGACGCGACGCATCGGCATAGAGCGTGCCGCCGCCATAGTAGCCGCTGATTTTTTCTTCTTCGAGCATTGTGACCTGCGTCGGCGACGCGATGGTCGGGACCGTTCCGAAATGCTTACCGAATATCGACTTGATCTTGACCCGATCCGAATGGATCCGCGCGAATGTCAGCGGGACGAGGCGGTTGCCGGTCCCCCATTTGGGATCCAGTTCAAACTCGAGGTAGCGGACCAGTTGTTCAGGCTCGTCGATCCACATGTCGACGATCCGGCCCACGATTTCGCCATCAGCAGCCTGCACTGGCAGACCACGAGGATCCTTACCAGCGGCAAAACGGAAGCTTTCAGTCTTGGACATTGGGACGATCTTGGGATGTCCATGGCCATCGAGTTCCGGCGCATCGCGGCGCGGGGCCCAGGATGCAGGGCCAACGCCGTCAAGCATGGGATCGCCCGTTGGTTCCAGCGGGAAACCGTTCCCCGGCCCGACCCGCTTCATCGGGATGTTTTCACGTTCCGGATTTTGACCCGATGGCACCGTCACCTCGCCACGGCCATGCGGCAGCTTGAACGTCTTGTCCTCAGGCATCGAGAAGAGACCGGGATTTGACGATTTGTTCCCCTCGTCATCTTCGAGCGGATACCCTTCGCGCATGTTTTCGCGCTGGATGTAGTAAAGCAGAAGCCCGAAGAACGCCCAGAATAGCCAGAGCGTCGACGCTGCGAGGTCGAACTCTCCAAAGAATGTTTCTGTCATTTTAGGTTCCTCCTGAGGGACAGATCACGTTGGGAAATCCGCCAGGCCCATTGGGCGGGTTTCCTGTTGGGTGAGGGGACCCGAATGGCGCACGAGCGGTCCCAGGATTGCGAGAGTGACAAAGAGCAAGCCAATCTCGAGATGGTAAACGAATGAATAGCCTGTCGCGGGCGAGTTCAGGGCTTCGCCCCACTGGCCCGAGGTTGCGATACTGCCGATCCAGTCTCTGAGCGTGCCGCCCAGAGCGATGGCCAAACCGGCCGCGGTTGCCTGCGCCGCGCCCCAGGCGCCCAGAGCCAGACCCTTACCAGCAGCGCCGCCGGTTGGCATTGTCATGGCAGCAGTCAGCGTCGACACCGCAAAGAGACCGCCGCCAAACCCAATCAGACAGGCACCCGCAAAGAAAAGGAAAACTGAACCCATCGGATCGGCGAAGATCACCAGCGAAAAGGCCCAGATCCCCGCAAGGATCCCTGCACCGCATAACCGGTAGCTGTTCGAGCCCTTCGCCAGCCGAGCGCCGGCATACGCAAATCCGACAAGCGCCCCCGCAGCCCAGGCTGTCGTCAACAAGGTCGTAGCGGAAACAGACAGGCCAAGGATCTCACCGCCATAGGGCTCGAGCAGCACGTCCTGCATGTTGAACGCCATCGTTCCGACAAACACGCAGGCCAAGAGCCGCCCGGCCTGACCACCTGACACCAGATCTGTCCATGCATCGCTGAAGAGGGGGCGCGGCGCCTCGCGTTCGGCTTTGCTCATCGGCCGCACGTTTTCCTGTTTCCAGAGCGCGATGAGGTTCAACAGCAGCCCCGCCACTGCAGCCCCCTGAACGACCCGGATCAGGCGAAGGTTGCTGAAGTCGGCAAGCAGGCCGCCAATCACAAGGGCCGAGACCCCCATGCCGACAAGAAACATGACGTAGAGCAGCGCAACGACCCGGGGCCGGGTTTCATCAGTCGCGCGGTCGCTAGCAAGCGCGAGGCCGGCAGTCTGCGTCATATGCAGGCCAAGCCCCGTCATCAGGAACGCAAGCGCCGCCAGCACCTCGCCCGCAAATGGGATGTCATGCACCACATCGCCGCCCAGAACGAGCAGCGCAAATGGCATGATCGCAAGGCCGCCAAACTGCCAGAGCGAGCCGAACCAGAGGTAGGGAATACGCTTCCACCCGATCGCACTGCGATAATTGTCGGACCGGAAGCCCAGAAGGGCTCGAAACGGCGCGATCAGAACAGGAAGTGCGATCATGATCGCGACGATCATGGCCGGTACCGTCAGCTCGACGATCATCACCCGATTAAGGGTTCCAAGCAGCATGACCGTCGCCATGCCGACCGACACCTGGAACAGTGACAGCCGCAAGAGCTGACCCATTGGCAGCGTGTCAGAGGCCGCATCCGCGAAAGGTATGAAGCGGCTTGGGACCCTCATCGCCGCACCTCCATCGCGTCGGAGATATAAAAACCGCTGGTCACGCGACCCAGTCTTCCGACACCCGTCAGCCCACATGTCTGAGCCGCCTTGGACAGGCCCGAGGCCGCGTGAGGCACCATGACAGGAGAGCGGTCGGACCGCGGAAAGAGCTTGCCCGCGTACCACATGGCCATCAGGGCCGGCGTCTTGGGCGCGACGGTGAAGAGGGTCTGGTTTGCCACTCGATGTGACAGATCGCTGAGGGCTGACGCGATGTCGTCGGCGTTGTAGTAAATCAGGCTGTCCATCGCGATGCAGTGGTCGAACCTGCCAAGCGTCGGGTTCAGCATGTCGCCCGCAACAAACTGGACCCGTCCGCGCAAATGCGATGGCAGCCGGTTTTCCGCAATCTCGACAAGCGAGGGTGAGATATCGACTGCGACGACATCCGCACCACGAGCCGCCAATTCGGCGGTCATCTGACCTGCGCCGCACCCGGCGTCCAAAATACGATGCCCTGACAGGTCTGGCGGCAAATGCGACAAGAGCAAATCACGCATCTGATCCCGCCCCGCACGCACGGTCGCCCGGATCCGCGACACCGGAGCATCCGATGTCAAACGCTCCCATGTCTGGGTCGCGGTCTGGTCGAAATAGGTTTCGACACGGGCGAGGGTGCGCGCGTAGCTCATCAATCGAACCCCAGAAGTTCAAAGATATCGCGATCTTCCATCGGTTCGGGGGCGAGCGCCTCGGTCCCGTTCCACAGCGTCTCTGCCAGGCGGACGTATTCAGCTCTACACCGCACGATATCGTCTTCGTCTGGCATTTCGAACAGGGTCTTTTTCTTGAGCCTGGACCGACGAATGGCATCAACCGCAGGCATGTGCGCGATGCGTTTGAAGCCAACCGTTTCGCAATACCGGTCGACCTCTTCGGTGGTCTCGGACCGATTGGCGACGCAACCCGCGAGCCGAACCTTGTAGTTCGACGATTTGGCCCGAACCGCAGCGATGATCCGGTTCATCGCGTAGATCGAGTCAAAGTCATTCGCCGTTACGATCACGGCCCGGTCGGCATGCTGCAGCGGCGCGGCAAAGCCACCGCAAACCACATCGCCAAGCACGTCAAACAAAACAACGTCGGTGTCTTCCAGCAGATGGTGCTGTTTCAACAGCTTGACAGTCTGACCCACAACATAGCCGCCGCAGCCTGTACCAGCCGGTGGTCCACCAGCCTCGACGCACATAACGCCGTTGTAGCCTTCGGTCACGAAGTCCTCTGGCCGCAGTTCTTCGGGATGAAAGTCGACCTCTTTCAGAATGTCGATCACCGTTGGCTGCAAATGACCTGTTAGTGTGAAGGTCGAGTCGTGTTTCGGATCGCAGCCGATCTGCAAAACCCGCTTGCCCAGCATCGAAAAGGCGACAGACAGGTTCGAGGATGTCGTGGACTTGCCGATGCCACCCTTGCCATAGACGCTAAATACTTTCGCCCCTTCGATCTTCATCGTGGCGTCCTGATGCACCTGCACCGAACCTTCGCCATCTTGGCCCTTGATGAGCGGCGGATTTCTGTCGAGCGGGCTCATTCCGGTTTCCTTTCGGGTCTCATTCCGCGGCAATCCCCTCGAGTCTGTCCTCAAGGGCGTCCGCTGCATCTTGCAGCGCAGCCAGTGTTTCTGCGTCGGGCTGCCAATAGTTTCGGTCGGATGCCTCAAGCAGGCGGTTGGCCATGCGTGAAGAGGCGGTCGGGTTCAGCGCCGCCATCCGGTCGCGCATCTCTTGGTCGAGCACGAAAGTTTCGCTGATGCGCTGGTAAACCCAGTCATCCACCTGACCTGTCGTGGCCGACCAGCCGACGGTATTGGTCACATGTGCTTCGATCTGACGAACGCCCTCGGCGCCATGTTTCAGCAAACCTTCGAAGAACTTTGGGTTCAGGCTGCGACTGCGGGCCTCGAAGGCAACTTGATCGCGAAGCGTGCGGACCTTCGCGGTGCCCCGCGTCTGATCGCCGATGTAAACATCGACTTCGGCACCGCGCGCCCGCTTTACCGCACGGGCAATACCGCCCAGCGTGTCGAAGTAATGATCCACGGTCGTGACCCCGAGTTCGACGCTTTCGAGGTTCT
>CAWUIQ010000044.1:0-24518 GCA_963922565.1 uncultured Rhodobacterales bacterium | reverse complement strand
ATCCGCAACATCGCCCCCGATCGCCCGGTCCACATGGTGACGCATTCGATGGGGTCCGAAGTGGCCTTTGCAGCGCTTGAACGGCTGCCTGCAGGTTCGGTCGGGCGCATTTTCGCGCTGACGGCGGCAAGCTATGTGAGCCGCGCCAACGCAGCGATGCAAACGCCAGCCGGCCGCACGACCGAGCTGTTCAATGTCACCAGCCGCGAAAACGATATCTTTGACTTCATGTACGAGCGCATGATCGCACCGCCCGAGCGCGGAGATTGGGCCATGGGCACCGGCCTTGACCTGCCCAATGCGGTGAACATCCAGATCGACTGCCCCGAAACACTGCGGGGCCTGACCGATTTCGGCGTGCACATCGCGCCCTCGAACCGGCGCGTATGCCACTGGTCGGGCTATACCCGGCCCGGTGTTTTGCGGTTCTACAAACTGGCCATGCGCCAGCCCGAGCGGGTTCCGCTGGACCCATTGCGCAGCGCATTGCCGGCCCAGACCGCGCCGCGCTGGTCACGGATCGTTCAGCGTCCGCGCATCACGCTGCCCTTGCCGCAGATGCAGAAAGCCGCATCATAGGCCCCGGACGACCGGAGGCATCATGATCGATCTTTTCTATTGGCCCACGCCGAACGGCTGGAAAATCTCCATCGCGCTGGAAGAATTCGAGCTGCCCTACCGGGTGAACCTGATCGACATCACCGCAGGCGACCAGTTTCAGCCCGACTTTCTCAAGATCGCGCCCAACAACCGGATGCCCGCCATTATCGATCCGGATGGGCCGGACGGCGCCCCGATCTCAATCTTCGAAAGCGGGGCGATCCTGCAGTACCTCGCGGAAAAGACCGGGCGCTTCGGCGGCACGAGCGCCCGCGAAAAGATCGCCGTGGCGGAGTGGCTGATGTGGCAGATGGGTGGTGTCGGACCAATGGCGGGTCAGGCGCACCATTTTCTGAAATACGCGCCGCAGATGGGTCATGACCTGCCCTACGCCAAGGACCGGTACCGCAACGAGGTCGGGCGGCTTTATGGGGTGCTTGACCGGCGGCTGGCCCAGCACGAATTCGTCGCGGGCGACTTCTATTCCATCGCCGATATCGCGATCTGGCCATGGGCATCGCTATGGAAAGGTCAGCAACAGACGCTCGACGACAAACCCAACCTTGCGCGCTGGCTGGATCAGGTCGGCGCGCGGCCCGCCGTGCAAAAGGGCCACGCGCTGCATCTCGACAAGCGCAAGACCCAGCACGACAAGGCAGGCCACGACACGCTCTTCCGACAAAGAAGCTGATACTACAATTTTCTTGAGAATTTTGTTCCCCTCAGCAATCTGGCCCCAGGGGGAAAATGATGCTGACCGAATACCTTACTGCCGACGCGCTGGTTTACGCCGCAGGAACGGCTTTCACGATTGCCTACCTGATCATCAATCAGGTCTATCTGCGTCTCTTCATGCTGATCGGAACGGGCCTCTATATTTTGTATTACTGGAACGTGGCCGAGGCACCGCTTTGGAGCGCGATCTACACGTCATGCACCATGGGCGTTGCAAACGTGATCGGGCTGGTCACCCTGCTTTATCGCCGGTCGTCGTGGTCGGTCCCGAGCGCGCATAAAGATCTCTACACGCATTTCGCGGGCCTCACCCCCGGCGATTTCGGCACCTTGATGCGGGCCGGACGGCGCGAAGTGCTGACCGAACCCAAGACCCTGACACAAGAGGCTCAGGTGGTCGACAAACTCTACTATGTGGTGTCCGGCGCGACCGAGGTAACAAAGCGCGGTGAACACTTTCGGCTGCCGCCTTGCATCTTTGTGGGCGAGGTCGCCTATCTGACGCGGCAGGTCGCCTCGGCGACGACGATCCTGGATAAAGGGGCCGAGGTCATCGTGTGGGACATGGTCGATCTCAGAACCCGCTCCGCCGCCTCGCCCCGCTTCAAGCTGGCGCTCGAGGCGGCCGTGTCGCGCGATCTGGCGATCAAGGTATCGTTTGCCGTCGCACCCCAGCAGATCAGCTGGACGGGCGGGGCTGCCCCTGCTCAGACCTGATCGCTGTCCTCGATCATGTGATCCTGCAGCGCCATGATCTGCCACAAGAGGAAGGCCATCAGAACGACCGGAAAACCGAAGGTTTCGATCTTGACCCAGGCATCCGTGCTCATGGTGCGCCAGACGACCTCATTCGCGACGGCCAGCGCCAGAAAGCACCAGAACAGCCGCCGGGTCAGGATCATCCAGCCCTCTTCCCGCATCGGCATCACCTCACTCAGCACAAAGGCCAGCCAGCTTTGACCGCGCAGCAATCCAATCCCCAGCAGGGTTGAGAACAGGCCGTAGACGATTGTCGTCTTCATCTTGAAGAACCGCTCGTCGTTGAACCAAGCCGTCAGCCCACCGAACACCACGACCAGGACGGCGGTAAAGACCTGCATCCGGCTGAGCTTGCCCGTCAGCGCCCAAAGCGCCGCCATCGCGATCAGCAGAATGGGCACAAAGATCAGCGCGGCAACGATAAAGCCGGAATATTCGTGCCCGCCCATCGCATAGGTGTTGTCCCGCATCCGCAGGTAGATCAGGAAAAAGGCGATGGTCGGCCCCAATTCCAGAACCTGCTTGAGCAGGGGGTTGATCGGTTTTGCGTCTTCCATGCCGCCCTATTTACCCTCCGAATTCCACAATAACAGCCCCTGCGGCGATCAGTGCCATCAGCGCGATGCGGCGCGGACCTACCGTTTCTTTCAGCACAAGCCACCCGATAAGCGCGGCGAAAACGGTGGACGTTTCGCGCAGGATGGCGGCCTCTCCCACGGAATCAAGCCGCGTGGCAAGGATCACGCAGCCGAACGACCCAAAAGCGATCAAAGCCCCTGCCGCACCCCGCAACATCAGCGGGCGCAGGGGCGGCGGGCTATCCATGCGCCGCCACCGCAGCCAGAAAATCACGGGAAAATCGAGCGCGGTCACCAGAAAGAACCAGGCCAGAAACGTGAAAGGATCCGGCGTGGCCCTTACCCCGTAAGCATCATAAGTGGTATAGATCGCCACGGTTAACCCGGTGGCAAAGGCAAGCCAAAGGGCGGGGACCAGGCTGTCACGCTGGACCTCGATGTACCGCAGATTGTACGCGGCAAGCCCGAAGATCCCGGTCAAAAGAACGATGACGCCGCCCCATTGCGTGGCCGTGAACGTCTCGTCAAAGATCAGATAGGCCCCGATGACGGTGAAAAGCGGCCCGGTGCCCCGCACAACCGGATAGACAACGGTATAGGCCGCCCGTTCGTACGACATCGCCGTCCCCACCTTGTAGACAAAGTGGATGACCAGCGCGCCCAGCAGAATGATCCACACCGGCCCCTCGGGCCACGGCACCGCAAAAAGGGCCAGCGGTAGCGAAAAGATGATCAGCCAGATGTCGATGGCCCCGCGCGACAGCCATGGATCATGCCGCCCCTTCTGCAACGCACCGAAAGCGGCGTGCAGGAACGCGGAACAGAGCGCGAGAACAAGGGCGACACGCGCACCGGCCGCCGTGCCTTCGATGGACAGGATCCACTCGGTCAAACCAAGGCCCTAGAGTATCGGATCGGCATAACGATCAAGGCCCCTGCAATCGCGAAATCCTTTGGCGCGATAAAGGGGCGCGGCACGGTCTGACGACACGAGCGATACGTGGCACGTCCCGGGCAAGGATGCCTCGCACCACTTGACCAGCTTGTCGGTGATCTCCGACCCAATGCCACGCCCCTGCCAGGCCGGATCAACGGCGATATCGACCAGCTGAACGAAACAGCCACCATCGCCGACGACGCGGCCCATGGCGATCAGTTGATCTCCGTCCCGGCATGTCAGGCATTTCAGGCTTTGCTGCAGCCCGATCTCGGCTGCTTCTCTGCTGCGCTCTCCCAGCCCCGCCTTCTTGCGCAACAGAACATATTCGTCCGGGGACGGTGGATCATCGTGCCAGCGGATCACCGGTCATCCAGTCCCGTCAACGCCGCGGCGAACTCCTCTGGATCGAACGGGGCCAGATCGTCGATCTGCTCGCCCACACCGATGGCATGGATCGGCAGGCCGAACTTGTCGGCAAGTGCCACGAGAACCCCACCCTTGGCCGTGCCGTCCAGCTTGGTCATCACAAGGCCCGACACGTCCGACACCTCCTGGAAAATCTTGACCTGGCTCAGCGCGTTCTGACCTGTCGTAGCATCCAGCACGAGGATCGTATTGTGAGGCGCGGTTTCATCCTTCTTGCGGATGACGCGCACGATCTTGGCCAGTTCCTCCATCAGGTCGCTGCGGTTCTGCAGCCGGCCTGCCGTATCGATCATCAGCAAGTCGGCGCCATCGTTCTGCGCCTGTGTCATCGCGTCAAAGGCGAGCGAGGCCGGATCAGACCCCTCAGGCGCGGTCAGCACGGGGACGCCAGCACGCTCGCCCCAGACCTGCAGCTGTTCAACCGCCGCCGCGCGGAAGGTGTCGCCCGCCGCGATGACGACCTTTTTGCCCGCCGCCCGGAACTGGCTGGCGAGCTTACCGATCGTCGTGGTCTTGCCCGATCCGTTGACACCCACCACCAGAACGACCTGCGGCTTTTGCGGATAAAGCGGCAGGGGTCGCGCGACCGGGTCCATTATGCGCGCAATTTCCTGTGCCAGCAGCGCCTTGATCTCGCGGACGCTGAGTTTGCGGCCCAGACGGCCCTCGGCCACGTTGGCAGTCACACGAAGGGCGGTATCGACGCCCATATCGGCCGCGATGAGCAACTCTTCGAGCTGTTCGAGCATATCGTCGTCGAGCACCCGCCGCATCTCGGCCTTGCTGGTCTCGCGACCGAAAAGGCGGCCAAGAAGGCCAGCAGGTTTCGCCTCGGCCTTCGGTTCAGGTGCCGGTTCTGGCGGGGGCGGCGTGGGCGCAGCGGGTGGCGGGGTTTCGATTTGGCGTTCCGCCACTTGAGGCTCGACCTGCGGCTCCGCTCTTTGCGGCTCGACCTGTGGCTCTGCCGTTTGCGGTTCGACCTGCGGCGCGGCAGCGGGCACCGGGGTGGGTTCTTCGGCCACCGGCTCGGGCTGGGCTATCTTCTGCTCGATCTCGGGTGCGATGACCTCCTCGACAGGATCGGGCAGGCTTTCCTCACCGCCCTCTTCGACAATTGCCTCGAGGCCCTCATCGATCTTGGACGAGGATTTGAACAGCCGGTCTTTCAGCTTTTTGAAGAACGCCATGGATGGACTTTCGCTACGCTTGCCTCCGTGACCTAACCACAAGGCACCGGAACAGCAAGCAGGGCGGACTGGTCGCGAAAGACCGCACCAAACCACACGGGTTCTGCCCCCACGCGATGTGGGGACTCAGATTTCGTCCGGAAAATGCTTCATCGTCAGCCGGATCGGGTTCGGCGCCGCCTGCCCCAGCCCACAGATCGAGGCATCGGCCATGGCCTGGCACACTTCTTCGAGCAGACCCTGATCCCAACTGTCCGCCTGCATCAGCTTGACCGCCTTTTCGCAGCCGACCCGGCAAGGCGTGCACTGACCACAGCTTTCATCCTCGAAAAACCGCAGCATGTTCAGCGCCGCAGCCTTGGCACTGTCCTGATCGCTCAGCACGACAACCGCCGCCGACCCGATGAAAGAGCCATAGGGCTGCAGGGTGTCGAAGTCGAGCGGGACGTCGCTGAGTGACGCCGGCAACAGGCCCGACGATGGCCCACCCGGCTGATAGGCCTTGAAGACATGTCCATCGGCCATGCCGCCCGCCGCCGCGATAATGTCGGTGATCGTGGAACCCGCCGGCAATTCGTAGACGCCCGGCTTTGCGACCCGCCCCGACACCGAATAGTTGCGCAGACCGGTCCGCCCGTTCCGTTCAACAGATGACAGGATCTCGGGGCCCTCCCGCAGGACCCGCGCGATCCAGTGCAGCGTTTCGACATTGTGAACCAGCGTGGGACGCCCGAAAATGCCGACCTGCGCCACGAACGGGGGGCGGTGACGCGGGATGCCGCGCTTGCCTTCGATCGACTCGATCATCGCGCTTTCCTCGCCGCAGATATAGGCACCCGCACCGCGCCGCAGATCGATATAGCCCGGCTCGACGATCCCGGCCTCTTCCAGCGCCGCGATCTCGCGCCGCAGGATCTCCAGAACCGCCGGGTACTCGTCGCGCATGTAGATAAAGCAGGTCTCTGCCTCGACCGCCCATGCCGCGATCAGCATGCCTTCGAGAAAGAGATGCGGCGTGCGTTCGAGAAAGTACCGATCCTTGAACGTCCCCGGCTCGCCCTCATCGCCATTCACAGCGAGATAACGGGGACGCGGTTCGGCCCGAACAAAGCGCAGCTTTTTGCCCGCTGGGAAACCCGCGCCGCCCAGACCACGCAGACCCGCGGACAGAACTTTATCCCATGCCGCCTCCCAGTCTCCGTTCGCACGCAACGTTAGAAGCGTCTCATAACCGCCTGCTTCTTTGTATTTTTTGAGCGTCTCATAGGTGGGGATAGATGCGTGGAAATCCTTCTGCGCGATGGCCGCGTGAACCTTGGCCGGGGTCGCATGGTCGATATGGTTGTGACCGATCTCGAGCGCGGGCGCGGCGTCACAACGGCCCACGCACGGGGCGCGGACGACGCGAACCTCGTCCGGGTCGAGCCCGTCTTCGAGCGCGGCCTTGAGCTGCTGCGCGCCTGCCAGCTCGCAGGAAAGGGAATCGCAAACCCGGATCGTCAATGCGGGCGGTGGCGTCTCGCCTTCCTTCACGACATCAAAATGGGCGTAGAAAGACGCGACCTCATAAACCTCGGCCATCGACAGGCGCATCTCTTCGGCCAGCGCTCGCAGGTGAGCGGCGCTCAGGTGGCCATGGGCATCCTGGATGAGGTGCAGGAACTCGATGAGCAGATCGCGGCGGCGGGGACGGTCACCCAAAAGGGCCCGGACCTGATCCCAGGCGGCATCGTCCAGCGCACGGCCCTTGGGGCGCACGCGGCCCTTGCCCCGCCCCGATTTCCAGACCCCTTTGCGTTCATCAAGCGCCATGTCGCTCTCCTGCCAGTTCTGGGGCGCAACCTAGCAAAGCCGCCGGGCCACGCTCAGCCCAAAAACGACACATCCGGGCCCAAAGAAGCAGCGCGGCTCCACGATCCCGTCCCGCAATTTCTTATCGGTGGCAAAAAGGCGCACGGTCACAGCAAGTTGGCTGTTCCTGCGGCGCCGGGTCTGAAAGAGTGCGAGCATGAGATACCTCTTTGCGTTCCTGCTCGCCCTGCTGCCGGCGATGGCACCAGCCGACACGATGTCAGCCTCGGAATTCGAGGCCTACACGACCGGAAAGACCCTGTTTTATGGCCGCGCCGGCCAATCCTACGGGGTCGAGGAATACCTCGAGAACCGGCGTGTGCGCTGGTCGTTCCTGGATGGGGAATGCAAGGACGGGTATTGGTACGAAAGCGGGCCGCTCATCTGCTTCGTTTACGAAGACCGCCCCGAGCCGCAATGCTGGACCTTTCGGCTTGGAGCGAGGGGCCTGACTGCGCAGTTCGCGGGCGACAGCAGCAGCGTCGACCTCTACGAAGCGCGTGAGAAAAATGACGAGATGGTGTGCCTCGGGCCGAAGGTCGGGGTTTGACGGCCTTTCGACGGAGATGTTGAGGGCCAAGCCCTTAGGCCAGCTCGGAATACTTTCGGAAATCTGAGCAAACCCCGCTGCCGGACTTTGGGCCGATGTCAGCATTCTATGCGGACCGCACAATTGTCGACCGTTTTGCGGTGAAGATGCTTCGGATCGCCCTACAACCACATGAGCAGTTACCGGTTCATAGGCCAGCCTTTCATGTCCGTGGCATCCATTCTTCGAAACCGCAATTTCGCCGGCCTGTTACTGGCTAACACGATCCTTGGGGCGGCATTTCCTATCCAGCTCATTCTGGGAGGATTGGCAGGTTTGATGCTGGCGCCAAGCCCGGCCCTGGCCACCCTACCGTCTTCGGTCCAGACCTTGGCCGGTATGGTCGCAGCGGCACCATTTTCGCTCCTGATGGCGCGGATCGGCCGGCCGGCGGGCTTTGCCGTCGGTGGTTTGATGACGCTCGCCGGAGCGGTCGCAGCGGTGCAGGCCCTCTATTCTCAGAACTTCACCCTGCTTTGTGCGGCGCATTTCCTGATGGGGGCGGGTTGGGCTTCGTTCCAGTACTTTCGCTTCGCTGCGGGAGAGGTGGTCGATACGAACTGGAGACCGGTTGCGATCTCGCTCATGCTCAGCTCGCTTTTGATCGCGGCCATCGTCGGACCACAGGTGTTCATTGCTGCGAAGGACGCGCTAGCGCCGACCCCCTTTGCAGGCGCTTATGCGGCTGCCGGTCTGATAGGGGTGCTTGGCCTTGTTCCTCTTATGGCCGTTCGAATGCCAAGGTCCCGGCAGAACGTGTCGGCTGAGCCGAAGCAGAGGTTTTCCGCACTGACAGCGCTCCGTCGCCCCATCATCAGGCGGTCCGTGGGGATCGCTGCGGTGTCACAGGGCGTCATGGTTTTTCTGATGATCCCGACACCGATTGCGATGGTCGAATGTGGGTTCGGTGAAGGTACCGCCAGCGATGTTGTGCGCTGGCACATCGTCGCGATGTTCGCGCCAAGCTTCTTTACCGGCTTCTTGATCAAGCGGTTCGGGGCGCAAACCATTGCGATATCCGGTCTTGCCATGATCATCGCAGCAGCAATCGCCGCCGCACTGGGCCTCTCTGCGATGAACTTCTATGGCGCTCTGATCGTCCTGGGTATCGGCTGGAATTTCGGCTTTATCGGCGCAACGACGATGCTCGACGCGGCGGTGTCCGAAGCCGAAAAAGCGGCGGTACAGGGTGCCAATGATACAATCATCGCACTTGTTTCCACCCTCTGTGCCTTTGCAGCCGGTTTCGTCGTTTCAAGCCTGGGCTGGGCGGTTCTCGCCATGATATCCGGTGGCGTCGTTCTTGTGGCTCTCGCGACGCTCATGACCGGACGGGCGACGGCGGTGGAGACTTAGAAAGCTGCAGTCGCCTTCGACCTGTCAGCGCCCTTCAAAACTCGGCTTACGCTTTTCGTTGAAGGCGAGAACGCCCTCCATGAAGTCACGGGATTTGCCGCAGCTGCCCTGCTCTTTCGCTTCAAGCGCCAATTGCGCATCCAGATCGTTCTGCCACGACCCGCGAATGACCCGCTTGATCGCGCCATAGGCGGCGGTCGGCCCGTCGGCCAGCGTACGGGCGCGGACCTGCCAATGGGCCTTGAAGTCGTCGTCCGACACCGCCTCCCAGATCAAGCCCCATTGATCGGCCTGCCGCGCGCTGATCTTGTCGGCAAAAAGGGCCGCCCCCATCGCCTTGGCCATCCCCATCGTGCGGGGCAGTACATAGGTGCCACCCGCATCAGGGATGAGGCCGATCCGGGCAAAGGCCTGCAGGAAATACGCGCTTTCGGTGGCGATCACCACGTCGCAGGCCAGCGCTAGGTTGGCGCCCGCCCCTGCGGCCGCACCATTCACGGCGGCAATAGTCGGAACCGGGCTGTTGGTGATGGCGTCCAGCATTGGCGCGTATTCCTCGCGCAGCGTCCGTTCGAGATCGAGTTGGGATGCGTTGGACCGGTCGCCCAGATCCTGACCCGAGCAGAACGCGCGCCCGGATCCGGTCAGCACGATGACCCGCGCCTTGGTGCCCGCCCACTGAACCGCATGCTGGATCTCGGCCCGCATCTGCGTCGTGAGGGCGTTCATGACCTCGGGCCGGTTCAGCGTGATCGTCGCCAAACCCTCTGTCAGATCAACGGAAATTGTCTGGTATTCCATACCCTGCCCTCCAAAATCGTTAAGAAATCCATATCAGTCGGGCGCAGCCTGACCAGAAGGAACGGCACGTCACTCTTTAAGAATTTCTTTGAGACGCGCCTCTTCTTCCGCGGAAAGAGCCGCTTCCCGGCGGCTTTTTGCGGATGATTGCCCACTGAGAAAGCCATAGGCCACGCCCCCAGCGATCAGCAGCATCAACGGACCGGCGGCCCAGAGGATCAGATTGGTGCCGGATTTGGGCGGGTCCATCAGCACGAATTCACCATACCGTTCGACAAAAAACGCCTTGACCTCGGCATCGCTGTCACCGGCCACGACCCGTTCACGGATCATGCGCCGCGCATCGACGGCCCATTGCGCGTTGGACGATGCCAACGCCTCGGACTGGCAGACGACGCAACGCAGCTCGGCGTCTAATGCGCGTGCCCGCGCCTCAAGAGCGGGATCGTCAAGCATCTCGGATGGGTCCAGCGCATAGGCCGGACTGGCAAGGAGCAGACCCAGAAGCAGGACGCGTATCATTCCGCCGGCACCGCGCTGACCTTGGGTTTCCGGGCGCCAGCTGCCACGCGGAACCGCCGGTCGGACAGGCTGAGCAGCCCGCCAAGCGCCATGAGACCCGACCCGATCCAGATCCAGTTTGTGAGCGGCTTGATATAGGTCCGAACCGCCCAGCCCCCTGCATCCTGCGGATCACCGATCACGACATAGACGTCGCGGGCCAGATCATAATCGATGGCGGCCTCGGTCGTGGGCATTTGCGCGACCGGGTAGATCCGCTTTTCCGGGCGCAGCTGGGCAATCTCGCGTCCGTTTTGCTGCAGTGTGATGAAGCCCATGGTCGAGAGATAGTTCGGCCCTTCCACCCGCTGCACATCGTCAAGGGTCAGGGTATAGCTGCCCACGTCGAATGGCTCACCGATCTGGGCGACCCGGATGTCTTCCTGCTGCCAAGCGGTCAGACCGGCAACACCCACCATCGTCACCCCAAGGCCGGAATGGGCAACCGTCTTGCCCCAATCCGCCCGCGGCAGCCGAAGCAGGCGGGCGGCACCGGACCGCCCCGTGCGGGTCCAGAGATCGACAGCCGCACCCATGACCAGCCATGCGCCCAAGAACATACCAACCGGCCCGACAAGGCTGCGCCCGGTCTGCATCGCCCAGACAAGCCCACCAACGGCGAGCGCCAGAACGAACACATAGCGCAGCGGCCGGAGTGCCCGGGCGATGCTGGCACGCTTCCACGGCATCATCGCACCGACGGGCAGGATCAGCCCCAGAACCACCATGAACGGAGTAAAGGCCATGTCGAAGAACGGCGGCCCGACGCTGAGCTTGCGGTCAAAGAACATCTCGGCCACCAGCGGCCACATCGTTCCTACAAAGACCACGAAGCAGCTGACGGCCAGCAGAACGTTATTCGCAACCAGTGCGCTTTCCCGGCTGACGAAACCGAAGACACCCTTGGCCTCCATCGCGGTGGCACGTGCCGCAAAGAGCATAAGCGCCCCACCCATGAAGAAGGCCAGGATCATCAGGATGAACACCCCGCGTTCGGGATCGTTCGCGAAAGCGTGGACCGATGTCAGCAGCCCCGAGCGCACGATGAACGTGCCGATCAGCGAAAACCCGAAGGCGAGAATGGCCAGCAGGATCGTCCAGCTTTTCAGGCTCTCGCGCTTTTCCACAACGATGGCCGAATGCAGCAGCGCTGCGGCCAGAAGCCAGGGCATGAAGGACGCGTTTTCGACCGGGTCCCAGAACCAAAAGCCGCCCCAGCCAAGCTCGTAATAGGCCCACCATGACCCGAGTGCGATGCCGATGGTCAGAAACACCCAGGCCGCCAGCGTCCACGGCCGCACCCAACGGCCCCAGGCTGCATCGACACGCCCCTCGATCAGGGCGGCGACGGCAAAGGAAAACGCCATGCTCAGGCCCACATAGCCGAGGTAGAGAAACGGCGGATGAAAGGCGAGGCCCGGATCCTGCAAGAGCGGGTTCAGATCCTGCCCGTCAAAAGGCGGCACGGCCAACCGCAGGAACGGGTTTGATGTGAAGAGGATGAAGGCAAAGAACGCGACGGCGATGGCCGATTGCACCGCCAGCACTCGCGCCCGCAGCGTGGGCGGCAGGTTCGACCCGAACCATGCGGCCATCGCGCCGAAGAGGCTGACGATCAGAACCCACAGCAGCATCGAACCTTCGTGGTTCCCCCAGGTCCCGGAAATCTTGTAAATCAAGGGTTTGGCCGAATGACTGTTCAGCGTGACCAGGCGCAGGCTGAAATCGGACGTGATAAAGGCCCACATCAAAGCGCCAAAGGCAAAGGCCGTCAGCAGGAACTGTGCGGTCGCTGCCGGTTCGGCCACCGCCATCCAGCCCGGCCATCGCCGGTGAGCGCCAATCAAGGGAACAACCGTCTGCACGATGGCAACGACAAAGGCGAGGATCAGGGCGAAGTGGCCGAGTTCTGTGATCATGCCTTACGTTATAGGAAAGCCCCCGCGCCGCGCCAATGGGTCATCAGGGGCCTTGGATCACAATGACGCGGGTGTCAGGCCGCTTTTCGCCATGCCTCCAGCGCGGCATTCGCATCCGGCAACAGCGAGGCCGAGGCAAGGCGCACATCGCCGCCCGTGTCGGCCGCACCGACGCTGTTGTGGCGCAACTCACGCAGGGCTTCGATATTCTCCATGACCTGCGGGACGTGGTTCATCGTCTGAACGATCTCTCGCTGGAACTGTTGGGCCTTCACCTGATGGCGAGCCCCGAAATAGAAACTCACAATGACCCCCAGCAGCCACCACAGCGGCTCGGGCACCAGCGCGATCCCCTGCATCCGCTCGGCAAACCAGAGCGGCGCCACCATGGCCGACACGAATAGGCCCAGCGTGCCAAGCGCCAGCGCCGGGCGGGGCAAGCGGTTCACCCCGTCCATAAACCGATCAAAGTTCCCCTTGCGCTCGACCATGAATTCCTGGCCCAGCTGCTCCATCGCCTGCATCTGAACCTGCGCGCCACGGCGGCCGCCGGTCTCGGCATTCTCGCGAAAGACCTCGACCGTTTCGCGCACCACGTTGCGGCCGCTCCCGAAGAGCACGCCAAGCATCCGTTCAATCAACCCCATGACGCGACCCTTTGCTGAAACGCCGCCGCCGACAGGTGATACCGGGGCGAAATGAACTCTTCGGCGCGCTTGATCCAGCCGCCTTTGCCCCCTGCCCGGGTTCGCGCGTATTTGCGCGACGCGGGGCGGTGATCAGCGATGCGGAAATAGTAGTTCCGGCGCGCAATACCGTAGGCATCGGCCAGATGGTCCGGCGCACTTTCATGGGCTTCTTGCGCTGCCCCGATGCTCTGCGGACCCAAGGCGCCATCGACGGAAACCGTCTGCCCCATCTCGTTCAGCAGGCGCTGCAGGATCTTGATCGCGTTGCCACCTGCATTGACGTACATGTCAAAGACGGTGGCGTGCAGGGTTCCGGGTAGTTCCCCGATCCGGGGGCGGTGGAAGTAGTGGCGGATAAAGATATCGACCGCCTGCGCCTTGGTCAGCCGCCGCACATCCCGGGCATCAACATCACCATCCCCGTCCAGATCGAGGCGCAACCGGCGCATGGTGTGGATCGTCACCCCATAATTCGTGGCCCCACCCGGATCGTCGGGATCGTTTACATAGCCGCCCTCGCGGACGACGATTTCGTCGGCAATTTCTTTGACGGTCTGCATCGCTGGCCTCGTCGCCTTTACAACGGCGTTAAGGAGGCCAGAGATTGGTTAACGTCCGCTACCGGACCGTACGCTCACCCCTCGGGCGCGCGGTAAACACCCTGTTCCTTTAGGGCGTCGACAACCTCGGCAGGCATGTAGGTCTCATCGTGTTTGGCAAGGATTTCAGTCGCTTCAAACACACCATCGATGTACTTTCCGGTGCCCACCATGCCCTCATTCTCGGCAAAGAGATCAGGCAGGACGCCGGTATAGACCACAGGCACCGAAGCGCCTCCATCGGTCACGACAAAGCGGATGCTCTCGCCCTGACCGCGCACGATCGATCCTTCCTCGACCAAGCCGCCAATCCGGAACACCTCGGCTGGACCGGGGGGTTCGGCGATGATCTGGCTGGGTGCGCGGAAAAAGTTAATGCCATCGCGCATCGCGTAGCCGATCAGCGCTGTCGACAGGGCCAGCGCGACAAAAGCAACGACAATAACCTGGATCCGACGTTGTTTCTTGAGCGATTTCATCAGCGCACCTTAAGGGAACAGCGGGGGCATCATCAGCCCCTCGGTTTCATCAACACCTAACATCAGATTGGCGTTTTGCAACGCCTGGCCCGATGACCCTTTGGTCAGATTGTCGAGGGCCGAAATCACGATCGTCCGCCCTGGCACCCGGTCGGCCACCACGCCGATATGACAGAAATTCGAGCCCCGGATATGGCGGGTGCTGGGCACTTCGCCAAAGGGCAAAACGATGATGAAGGGCTCATGGGCGTAGGCTTCGGTTAACGCATCATGCACCTGCGCGGGATCGCCCTTGACGTATCCCGTGGCCAGAATGCCCCGGTTCGCAGGGATCAGGTGCGGCGTGAACTGGATGCGGATATCCCGGCCTGCCAGTTTTGAAAGCTCCTGATCGAACTCGCCCAGATGCCGGTGTTTCCCGCCAACGGAATAGGCGTGGTATCCTTCGGACAGCTCCGCATGCAGCAGGTTTTCCTTGAGCGCCCGGCCCGCGCCCGACACCGCGCATTTCAGATCGAGGATGATATCGTCCAGATCGACCACCCGCGCGGCCACCAAAGGCCAAAGCGCGTAAAGCCCCGTCGCCAGGTTGCAGCCCGTCCCGGCCACCAGCCGCGCACCACGGATGTCATCGCGGTAGAATTCCGTCAGACCATAGACCGCCTCTTTCTGCATCTCGACAGCCGCATGCGGGTTTCCATACCACTGCGCATAGTCCTCGGGATCACGCAGCCGGAAATCGGCAGACAGGTCCACGATCCGCAGATCGCGCGGCAGGCTCGATATGACCTCCTGCGATGTCTTGTGGGGCAAGGCGCAGAAACAAAGATCAATGCCCGACCAGTCGATCTGGTCAAAGGCAACCAGGTCCGGCAGGTCGAGATGGCGCAGATGCGGGAAAACCTGCGCGAGCGGCTGACCGGCTTTCGAATGAGCCCCCAAGGCCTTGATTTCAAATGATGAGTGCCCGGCGATCAACCGGATGAGTTCGGCGCCGGTATAGCCCGAGGCGCCCAGAATGGCGATGGAATGTGTCATGTCAGTATCCAGAATTATGCGAGAGATCAGGCGGCTTCAAACGTGATCTGTCGTCGCAAAAACTGTGTGGCGCGGTCACTCACCGTGCGCGGGTCGCCCGTGGTCAAATAACCGCCCTGCCCATTGCCCAGCTTGTCAGGGTGACGGTCAAGGTAATCCGCCAGGCTTTCAGCCACGAGGCTCGCCTGACTATAGACCTTTACATCCGTACCAAGTGCCGCCTGAAACGCCTCTTCCATCAGCGGGTAATGGGTGCAGCCCAGTATCGCCGCTTCGGGGTCCGGCATCTTGCGTTTCAGCGCATCCACGTGGGACCGGACCAGCGCCTCGGCCAGGATCATGTCGCCATCCTCGATCGCATCGACGACACCGCCGCAGGCCTGCGCCTCGACGTCTACGCCCACAGCGCGAAAGGCAAGCTCTCGCTGGAACGCCCGGCTCGCCACGGTCGCCGGGGTCGCGAAAAGGGCCACGTGCTTCACCCCGACCTCGCGCGGCGGAGAGTTGTCGCCCCATTGCCGTTCGGTCAGGGCCTCGATCAGCGGGACAAACACGCCCAGAACGCGCTTGTTCGGCGGCACCCAGCTTTCCTGCATCCGGCGCAAGGCCGCAGCCGATGCGGTGTTGCAAGCGAGAATGACCAGATCGCAGCCCCGGTCAAACAGCTGCTGCACCGCATCCGTTGTCAGTTCGTAAACCCGGTCCGCGGTCCGCACGCCATAGGGCGCGTGGGCGCTGTCGGCAAAGTACAGGAATTCCACGTCCGGCAGGCGCTTTTGCGCGGCATCGAGAACGGTCAACCCGCCCAGGCCAGAATCGAAAATGCCAACTGCCATCTGCCATAACGCGCCTCAGGCGCACCATTGTCCCCGAATGAACGCGCCTTACGCGCGATGCTTGTCCTCGAATTCATAACCCAGATCGAAAGACTTCACCGGGCCCGGGGCCAGCTCATACGTGGCCTTGCGCAGGAAATCCATCATCTGTTTTGAATCCTTGGCCATCGGATCAAGCACGTCGCGGCCAATCGGATCGCCAACGACAACCTTCACCGGGGTGTCGACACGCTCACGGAACTCGCGGATCAGAAGGCCCATGCGCAGCGTATAGTGCATATGGCTCGCGATCTGGAAGAGGCGGCTGGTGTGACCTTCGAAAAAGACAGGCACGACGGTCGCGTTCGACTTGGCCACCATCCGGGCGGTAAAGCCGCGCCAGCCGGGATCCATCGGCTTGGCAAAGGGTTTGGCCGCCGTGCTGACGGTCCCGCCCGGAAAAATCCCGATCGCGCCGCCATCGGCCAGATAGTCCAGCGCCACTTTGCGGGTTTTGATGTTCAGCTTCACCGCCTCTTTCGACTCGTCGAAGGAAATCGGCAGGATGATGCGGTTCAGATCTTCTGCCTTGCGGAACACCTGGTGCGCCAGAATGCGAAAGTCGCCCCGCACGGTCGACAGGATATGGCCCATCATCAGACCGTCGAGAATGCCGTAGGGGTGGTTCGCAATCAGGATCAGAGGGCCGTCCTTGGGGATGTTGTCGAGTGATCCGCCGGTCACGTCCAGCGATAGGCCATACCGTTCAACCATGACCTGCCAGAAATCCCGGCCTGCCGCGACCTCGTCCTCATAGCCCTTGGCGCGCTTGATCAGGCGCAGCCGACCCGTCGTGTTCTCCATCAAACGGATCATCGCCCGTCCGCTTTTTGTCTCGGCGGAATAGGCGTAACTGATTTCGCGTGCGACTTGGCGGTCGTGCTTTGACATATGGTTTCTACGGCTCAGCTCTCGATTTGCCGTTAAATAGTCAAAGTCGGCCCGCCTGCCTAGCCTCTATGACACCGATGTGACGCTCTTATGTGTCAGCGGCAACGGCGCCTGCTACGGAACGTCGATGAGCACTGATGCCCGCGGCACAACACCCATGGATAAGGGGCGTTTTAGAGGATGACCGATTTGAGCCCAAATTGACCGATGCTGCGGTATGCATGAACGCCAGCATGCTTACGGCGTTTACAAATCAGCCAGCAGCCCTGGTCGCAGCAAGGACTGCATTGCAATGGTTTGCGATTCTGTCGGCAGCTTCCTCCGGTTTTAAATTAGTCACATTCAATCGAAAGGTGTACGGAAGGTCGCTACCGATCAACGGCTCTGATGAAGCGTGGTTGCGACGGACAACTTCTGCGCCCTGCAGCTTCCTTTTACCTTTCCGCTCCGGCGACTGAATCCGCTTGATGTTTTCTTCAAGGTCGCAGGCGATGTGGATCATCACGAGGGGTGGGCGCTTGTCGCTTCGTTCAAGGAACCTTCGCCACTCTTCCAAGGCCCATTCAGTCTCGCCCGTTAGAACCGTGGTGAATATTACCGGAGTATCCAAAGGCAAGGCCGCAATAAGCTCGTCAGCTATTGCCTCAACACGCCGCACGGTCTCTCTAAATTCGGGAGTGCGGAATTCGGTCAGGGCGAACGCGAGGTTATACAGTGTATGGATATCAACAAGCCGCGCTTCCAAGAGAGCCGCAAGTTCCCGCCCGATTGTCAGTTTTCCGACGCCCGGATAACCATTCAGAACGATAATCATGCCTCCAGCTTGTTACGCGTGCCAGGCTTTGCCAACCGCAAAAGCCGACATTGGCGCAGCTGCAGCAAAAGGGCGCTTTGTCCGCTCAGCGGAACTTCCGGCCACCCTTGCCCGGGCCACAGTGCCGACAGGATCGACGGAACCCACTCAGCCGGGCAGCGGCGATTGACCTGTCAGAACCGTTTGCGGGGACTGCGCATCGGATGGGATCGAACCAGCCTACTCCGCCGCCTTCGACAAGGGCGCCCCGCCCGACCGGATCGCTGCCAGCAGCTCCTCACGCCGTTTCGCGGCCTTGGCTTCGTTGGCCGCTTTGACCGGGCCAAAGCCGCGGATCTGCAACGGCAATTCGGCCAGCGCCACAACAGCATCGCGGGTCTCGGGCGTGACGGTTTGCGGAACCTCTTTCATGTCCTTTTCGTATTGGCGGATCAGCGCACGCTCCATCTTGCGCTCCGCCGAATAGCCAAAGACATCCAGCGGCGTGCCCCGCAGGCGCTTCATCCGGGCCAGCATCCGAAAGCCCCTTTCGATCCACGGGCCAAATTCGCGTTTCAGCGGGCGGCCCTCGGGACCCATCCGCGACAGAAGCGGCGGAGCGAGGTGATAGGTAACCTTGAAATCCCCGTCGAAGGCTTCGGCGGCCTTGTCCCGCGTGGCCAGATGCAAGCGGGCCACCTCGTATTCGTCCTTGTAGGACAAGAGCTTGTGATACCCCTTGGCGACCGCTTCCTTCAGATCCGTGTCATCGATGCTGTCCACCAACTTGCGGTACCGCTTGGCCAGACGCTTGCCCTGATACGCGACCAGATGATCGGCCCGGAAGGCAATGCGATCGTCCAGCGACTTGGGCAATTGAACCACGTTCGGCGCGAGGACAGACTTGACCTCCTCCGGATACAGCACGGCCCAGCGGCCAATCTCGAAGGCACGCAGGTTTCGCGCAACCGCTGCACCGTTCAGCTCAATAGCCTCTTTGATCGCCTGCTGGCTCAACGGGATCAGGCCCCGCTGCCACGCCGCCCCAAAGATCATCATGTTGGAAAAGATCGAGTCGCCCAGCGTCGCCTTGGCCAGATCGGACGCATCGAACAGATCGACACGGTCCTTCATCCGCGCCTGTAGCGCGAGGCTGAGACGATCAGACGGCAGGGCGAATTCGGTGTCGCGGGTGAAATCGCCGGTGATGATCTCATGCGAGTTGACAACCGCGCCGGTGCGCCCGGCACTGGTCAGACCCAGCGTTTTCGACCCGGCACTGACCACCAGATCGCCGCCGATCAGCGCATCCGCCTCACCGGTTGCGACCCGGATTGCACTGATGTCGTCAGGGCTCTCGGCCAGCCGACAATGGATATGCACAGCACCACCCTTCTGGGCGAGGCCCGCCATCTCCATCATGCCGGCACCTTTGCCGTCGATATGGGCCGCCTGCGCCAGAACGGCACCGATGGTCACGACGCCCGTGCCGCCGACACCGGTGATGACGACATTCCATGTGCCATCAATCGCGGGCAGCTCGGGCGGCTTCATGTAAGGCAGGTCAAGCTCGGTCGTGGCCTGCTTTTTCACCTCCGCGCCCTCCAGCGTCACGAAGGACGGGCAAAAGCCCTTGAGGCACGAGAAATCCTTGTTGCAGCTTGACTGGTCGATGGCCCGCTTGCGGCCCAGTTCGGTTTCAGCGGGCACGATCGATACGCAATTCGACTGAACTCCGCAATCGCCGCAGCCCTCGCAGACATCGGTGTTGATGAAGACGCGCTTGTCGATGTCGGGGAAGGTGCCCCGCTTGCGACGCCGGCGCTTTTCGGCGGCGCAGGTCTGGATATAGACGATGGCCGATACGCCTTCGACCTCGGCCAGCCGCTTCTGGACATTCTGCAGCTCCAGCCGCTCATGCACGCCCACGCCTTTGGGGAAACGGCCGATATCGACGTCTTCCTTTTCGTCGTAGACGACCTCGACCGTCTCGACCCCCATGGCCCGCAATTCGTTAACGATCCGGTAGGGGTCGAGGCCACCCTCGTTGCCCTGCCCGCCCGTCATCGCGACGGCGTCGTTGTAAAGGATCTTGTAGGTGATGTTGGTGCCCGCCGCCAAAGCGGCACGGATCGCCTGCACGCCGGAATGGTTATAGGTCCCGTCGCCCAGGTTCTGGAACACGTGGGGTGTGTTGGAAAACGGTGCCTCGCCGATCCAGTTCGCGCCCTCGCCGCCCATATGGGTATAGCCGATGGTATCGCGGTCCATCCACTGCACCATGTAGTGGCAGCCGATACCGGCATAGGCGCGGCTGCCCTCCGGCACTTTGGTTGACGAGTTGTGCGGACAGCCCGAGCAGAAATAAGGCAGACGGGCGGCGATCTCTTCGGCGTTGTCGGCACGGCGGGCTTCGTCCAGTGCGGCCATTCCGGCACGAATGCCGTCTGTCTCGCGCCCTTCCTCGATGAGGATCTCACCCAGCTTTTGCGCGATCCAGACCGGATCAAGCGCACCGCGCGTCGGAAACAGCTCTTCGCGGTGCATGCCCCCGGCGCCACCTTTGTACCAGCCATAGACGCGGCGGCCGCGACGATCGTCAAAGATCGCCTCCTTGATCTGCACCTCGATCAGCTTGCGCTTTTCCTCGACCACAACGATCAGGTCCAGGCCCTCGGCCCAGTCATGGAACCCCTTCATATCCAGCGGGAAGGTCTGACCGACCTTGTAGGTGGTAATGCCCAGCCGCTCTGCCTCGGCCTCGTCGATGTTGAGAACGGCCAGCGCGTGGATCAGGTCGAGCCAGTTCTTGCCCGCCGCCACAAACCCGATCTTGGCACCGGGTTTGCCCCACATCCGCTTGTCCATCTTGTTGGCGTGGCTGAACTCTTCGGCCGCAAACCGTTTGTGGTCGATCATCCGGGTCTCTTGCGCCGTGGGCGTATCGACTAGACGGATGTTCAGGCCCCCTTCAGGCATGTCGAAGGCCGGCATCACGAAGGACAGCCGATGCGGGTCGCCATTGACGACGCTGGTGGCCTCGATCGTGTCCTTCATCGTCTTCAGCCCAACCCACAGGCCCGAAAACCGCGACAACGCCCAGCCATAGAGGCCGTAATCCAGGATCTCCTGCACACCGGCGGGTGAGACGACGGGCATATAGGCGTCGATCAGCGCCCATTCCGACTGGTGCAGCACGGTCGAGGACTCACCGGTGTGGTCGTCACCCATGGCCACAAGGACACCGCCATGTTGCGATGACCCGGCCATGTTGGCGTGTTTGAAGGCGTCGCCCGACCGGTCCACACCCGGGCCCTTGCCGTACCAAAGGCCATAGACCCCGTCGAACTTGCCCTCGCCACGCAGCTCGGCCTGTTGGCTGCCCCACAGCGCCGTGGCGGCAAGGTCTTCGTTCAGACCCGGCTGAAAGGTTACATCAGACGCGGCCAGCTGTTTGAGAGCGCGGGTCATCTGCATGTCGACCGCACCCAGGGGCGAGCCCCGATACCCTGTCACCAGGCCCGCAGTATTGAGCCCCGCCGCGGTGTCACGCGCCTTTTGCATCAGCATCAGCCGAACCAGCGCCTGCGTTCCGTTCAGCAGAACGGGACTTTTTTCTAGGTCATAGCGGTCGTTCAGCGTGATCTTCTGCGTGCTCATCACGGGCCTCCCCTGCCAGGATCAGTCTTGCATAATCTAAGCACGATATTAGGTCACACATACTGACCTGCCCAGAAAAATCTTCGCCGCAGTGCAGAAAATAGGTATGTTTGGGATGAGCCTGAACATTATTTCAGTTAAGACGCATGTTAGCGTGCAAAGTGGTGACCATGGACTGGGACAAACTCAGAATATTTCACGCCGTTGCGGATGCCGGCAGCCTCACACATGCGGGCGACCGCCTGAATCTCAGCCAGTCGGCGGTCAGCCGCCAGATCCGTGGGCTTGAGGATTCGCTGGGTGCCACGCTGTTTCACCGCCATGCGCGGGGCCTCATTCTGACCGAGCAGGGTGAGTTGCTGTTTGACGCCACATCGGCGATGAACAAACGCCTCGACGCGGCCGCCGCGCGGATCCGCGACAGCGAAGAAGAGGTGTTCGGCGACCTGCGCGTGACGACGACCATCGGCTTTGGCACCCTGTGGCTCGCCCCACGCCTGCCGACGCTTTATGACATGTATCCCGACATCCGGGTCGACCTGATGCTGGAAGAGCGCGTTCTGGACCTTCCTATGCGCGAGGCCGACGTTGCCATCCGGATGAAAGAGCCCAGCCAGGCCGATCTTATCCGTAAAAAGCTGATGAGCGTGCGGATGTGTCTTTATGCCTCCGAAGCCTATATCGCCCGCAGCGGGATGCCGGAAACTCTGGATGATCTGCATCAGCACCGGCTGATCTGCCAGAACACCAACACCGCACAGGTTGCCGCGGGCCTCAGCCTCGTCCAGCACCTGATGACCTATCCGATCAGATCGCTGCTGACGGTGAACAACTATTTCGGCGTTCTGCAGGCAGTGCTGAATGATCTGGGCCTCGGGGTTCTGCCCGACTATGTCACGCAGGACTTCCCCGGACTTGTCCGTGTCCTGCCCGATATCGAGTCCGGCGAGGTGCCCGTATTTCTGGCCTATCCCGAAGAGCTGAGGCAGTCGAAACGCATCGCTGCCTTCCGGGATTTCGTGCAGGACGAGATCATTGCACACCGCAAAAAGCTGAAATCTTTGGAAAATGCCTAGCTATGCAGCATTCGCATAGCTGACATGCCCGACAAATGAGCGCTTCACGCTTGAAGGGGGGGTAAGGAAGCATTAACTCCGGCTAGAAGATGGAGATGGCGCCTTGCGCCTCATCTTCAACCTCCCTGTTGGACTTGGCCGGGCCGCGTGCTCGGCCTTTTTTCTTTGCGGCAGAGGGGCCTGCGTTCAGTCATTACCGCCATGCTCATCAAGAACACGCCAAAACGCCAAGGACGGTAATGCGTGTAGCTGCGTTGCTGCGATCTCGCCACCTATCCTCTGAGCTAGACTTGGGACGCTTCCGCCTCCGGATCATCACCCCTTTCGGCAACCCGGCGGGCCGGCACCCCGGCATAAACGCCATAGGGCGCCGTGCTTTCCCGCAGAACCGCGCCTGCCGCGATGACGCAACCCTTCGCTATTGTTACACCATCGAGGATACGGGCCCCCGCCCCGATCCACACGTCATCTTCGATCACGATGCCTTCGCGCGTCGCACCCTGAACGCGAATGGGACGATCACGATCGGCAAAGATGTGATTGGCGGGCACGATGACAACATGAGCCGCGATGCGGACATCATTGCCGATGGTCAGACCGCCATGACCGTAAAGCACGCAATAAGGATTGACGCTGCAATGGTTCCCCATGCGGATGAAACCGCCCCGGGGATCAAGGATCACCCCGACTCCGATCCGGCAGGATCGGCCCATCTCGACCGGTTCGTCTTCGGTGGCCAGAATGCGGGCGCTGTCGTCGATCCGCGTGTCATCGCCCATCTCGATACTGCGGCCCTGCCACTGCCAGATCAATCGACGCAGGCGCAGGTATCTGGGCTTCATCGCTCTCTCTCCCCCAAACGCTCTTCCGTCTAGCGGATGTATCTCTTAATGGAAACCTGCACTTGGGGAGAGACGGATGCAGGAACCAGCCATCACGCCAGAACTGATCGAAAGCCACGGGCTGAAACCGGATGAATATGCCAACATCCTGCGCATCCTGAACCGCGAGCCGACATTCACCGAACTGGGCATCTTTTCGGCGATGTGGAACGAACATTGTTCCTACAAATCATCAAAGAAATGGCTGCGCACCCTGCCCACGAACGGACCTCAGGTCATCTGCGGCCCGGGTGAGAATGCAGGCGTTGTCGATATCGGCGACGGGCAAGCCGTGGTCTTCAAGATGGAGAGCCACAACCACCCCTCCTACATCGAGCCTTATCAGGGCGCGGCGACGGGTGTCGGAGGCATCCTGCGAGACGTCTTTACGATGGGCGCGCGTCCGGTTGCGGCAATGAACGCGCTAAGCTTTGGTGAGACATCGCACCCCAAGACCCGCCAGCTGGTGAACGGCGTCGTCGAAGGGATCGGCGGATATGGCAACGCATTCGGCGTACCCACCGTAGGGGGCGAGGTGCGGTTTGATGCAGCATACAACGGCAACTGCCTCGTGAACGCGTTCGCAGCGGGCCTCGCCGATGCGGACAAGATCTTTTATTCGGCCGCTTCCGGTGTCGGCATGCCCGTCGTCTATCTGGGTGCCAAGACGGGCCGCGATGGCGTTGGCGGCGCGACGATGGCCTCGGCCGAGTTCGACGACAGCATCGAAGAAAAGCGCCCCACTGTTCAGGTCGGCGACCCCTTCACCGAAAAGCGGTTGATGGAGGCCTGTCTGGAGCTGATGGCCACCGGTGCTGTGATCTCGATCCAGGATATGGGTGCCGCGGGTCTGACCTGCTCTGCGGTCGAAATGGGCGACAAGGGCGGACTGGGCGTGCGCCTCGATCTGGAAAAGGTGCCCTGCCGCGAAGAGGCGATGACCGCCTACGAGATGATGCTTTCGGAAAGCCAGGAACGGATGCTGATGGTCCTGCGCCCGGAACTTGAAGCCGAGGCCAAGGCCGTCTTTGACAAGTGGGATCTGGATTTTGCCATAGTGGGGGAAACAATTCCCGAGGACCGCTTCCTGATCATGCACGACGGTGAGACCAAGGCGGACGTGCCGCTGTCGAAACTCTCTTCCGAGGCGCCGGAATATGACCGCCCCCATGTGCCGACGGCAGCGGCAGAACCCTTGGCCGACGTGCCGGGGATCGATCCGATCGACGGGCTCA
>CAWUIQ010000043.1:0-25069 GCA_963922565.1 uncultured Rhodobacterales bacterium | reverse complement strand
CTGCGAACCGCGCCGCTGGCCGCGCTCTACGTGACCAAGCTGCGTCGGACGCACCAGACTGCGGCACCGCTGGCCGGGCATCTTGGGATCACGCCGGTCGAAGATCCGGATTTGCACGAGGTGCATCTGGGCGACTGGGATGGTGGCCTTTACCGGATCAAGGCGGCCGAGGGCGATCCGGTCTTTCGCAAGGTGCAGGAAACCCAGGATTGGGGCCACATCCCCGGCGCGGAAACGCGGGAGGCGTTCTTTGACCGGATCGAGCGCGGCCTGAAGCGGATTGCGGCGGCGCATGCTGATGAGCAGGTGGGCGTCTTTGTGCATGGGGGCGTCATCGCGGCAGCCTTGTCGATGGCCAGCGGCGCGACGCCGTTCGCCTTTCAGGGCGCGGCCAACGGCTCGATCAGCCGCATCGTGATCGAGGGCAAACGGATGTCCGTGCGGGGTTTCAACGACACGGCGCACCTTGCCGGGATCTGAGCGCCGCCGCCCTTGAGCGCCAGCCATCATTCGACCGTCAGCACCACCTTGCCCAGCACTTTTCGGTCGGCGATATGGGCGAGGGCCTTGGCCGCTTCCTCCATCGGGAACTGGGCCGATACGCGGGGCCTGATCTTGCCCTCGCCATACATCCGGAACAGATCAGCCATGTTGGCCGCGTGACCTGCAGGATCACGCATCGTGGCCGCGCCCCAGAAGACGCCCACGATTTCACAGGATTTGAGCAGCGTCAGGTTCAGCGGGATCGACGGGATCCCGGCGGGAAAGCCGACAACGAGGAACCGGCCACCCCAACCCATGGCGCGGATCACCGGCTCGGCATAGGCGCCGCCAACCGCGTCATAGGCCACGTCGACACCGTTGGGTCCCGCCGCCTTCTTGATCTCGGCTGACAGCGCCTTTTGCGCGTCGCGGTCCAGTTCGCGCGGATAGACGATCGTCGCATCGGCCCCCAGATCGGTGCAGAACGCGGCCTTTTCCTCGGACGAGACCGCCGCGATCACCCGCGCGCCCATGGCTTTGCCCAGCTCGATGGCGGCCGCGCCCACCCCACCGGCAGCGCCCAGGATCAGAAGCGTCTGACCCTCTTTCAGCAGCCCCCGATCCTTGAGTGCGTAATAGGACGTGCCGTAGGTAAAGACGAAGGCCGAAGCTTCGTCGAAGGGCATCGCGTCCGGTATCTTGAGGCACACCCGTTCAGGCACGCATAGATGGGTGACAAAGCCGCCAAAGCCCGGCATCGCGATCACACGATCCCCGACCGACAGGCCCGACACACCCTCGCCAACAGCATCAACCACGCCGGCAACCTCGCCACCCGGTGCGAACGGGCGCGGCGGCTTGAGCTGATAGAGATCTCGGATGATCAGCGTATCGGGGAAATTCACGCCCGCCGCCTTAACGGCAATGCGGATTTCGCCCTTTTTGGGATCGGGCGTCGGCAGTTCGGTCCATTCCAGCGTTTCGGGGCCGCCGGGGGCGGTGCTCAGCATGGCTTTCATCGGATCCTCCCTTTGATCCCGTGACGCAACGGCATAGGTGCAAGCCTACGGTCTTTGGGCAATCCTGCCCCTGACACTGCCCCACGTAAACCCGGATCAGAACGGGACGTCGCGGCAGGTTTCTCGCGTGAGGGAGGCATGCGATGAGCGATCACGATCTCGACGGATTTCGCGCGGAAGTTCGCGCATGGCTAGAATCAAACTGTCCCGAGCCAATGCGCGATGGCGCAACGGGCGAGGAAAACATTTGCTGGGGTGGCCGCAACTGGCAATTCCAGTCCGATGCGCAGCGGCTGTGGCTCGAACGGATGGCCGCCAAGGGCTGGACGGTGCCGACCTGGCCGGCGGAGTATGGCGGTGCCGGGCTCAGCCGGGCCGAGGACAAGATTCTGACCGAAGAGCTTCAGCGCCTGAACGCCCGCCTGCCGCTGCAATCCTTCGGGATCTGGATGCTGGGGCCGGCGCTGTTGCACTTCGGGACCCACGAACAAAAGCTTGAATACCTGCCGCCCATTGCGCGGGGCGAGGTGCGCTGGTGCCAGGGCTATTCCGAACCCGGTGCAGGCAGCGATCTGGCCAGCGTGCAGACCCGGGCCGAGGTGGATGGCACCGACTATGTGATCAACGGCCAGAAGGTCTGGACCTCCTACGCGGACAAGGCGGACATGATCTTTGCCCTCGTGCGAACCGACCGGGACGCACCCAAGCACAAGGGCATCTCGTTCGTGCTGATCGACATGGAAACAGCCGGGGTCACAACTCGCCCGATCAAGCTGATCTCGGGCAAGTCGCCGTTCTGCGAGACGTTCTTTGACGATGTGCGCATCCCGCGAAGCCAGATCGTGGGCGAGGAAAACCGGGGCTGGGACGTGGCCAAATACCTGCTGACCCATGAACGCGAAATGATCTCGGGCGGTGGCGACGGGCTGATCTCGGGCCGTCCGCTTGGGGCGGTGCTCGACGATGCCGCGCTGTCGGACGCCACGATCCGGGCCGAGGCGCTGGCTTGCGAGGTCGATACGCTGGCCATGGCGCTCACACTCGACCGCTACAAGGATCAGGCGGAACAAACCGAAATCGGCGATGCTTCGGCCATGTTGAAATACTACGGCACCGAGCTTAACAAACGGCGGCACGAACTGATGATGAAGGCGGGCGGCTCCGACGCGCTGACCTGGGATGGCAAGGGCGGGCTGGCCCCTGATTGGTTGCGGACCAAAGCCAACTCGATTGAGGGCGGGACATCCGAGGTGATGCTGTCCATCGTATCCAAGCGCGTTCTGGGATTGCCGGGATGAGCCTTCTGCCCACCGAAGACGAGGTGATGCTGGCCGATGCGGCACGCGGTTTTCTCGATGATGCCGCCCCCGTTAGCCATCTGAGAGGATTGCGCGACGCCGGCCAGACCCGGGATGGCACCCTTTGGGCGCAGCTGGCCGAAATGGGCTGGGCCGGGGTTCTGGTGCCCGAAGCGGCGGGCGGGTCCGACATGGGCTTTGCCGCCGCCAACGTGCTGTCGCATGAGATGGGCAAAACGCTCGCGACGACGCCGTTCATCTCGACCGCCGTAATCGCTGCGACCGCGTTGCGGCAGGTCGCCGACGAAAGGGCAACCGACGCCCTGCGCCAGATCGTCGGGGGAACGCTGACCTATGCGCTCGCCATCGACGATGGGCCGAAACATTCGCCTGAAGCCACGACGCTGGAGGCGCGGGCCGAGGGCAACGGCTTTCGACTGAACGGCACCAAAACCTTCGTGGTCGATGGGGGTGACGCCGACCGTGTCCTCTTGCTTGCGCGGACAGAAGGGGGGCTGACGCTTTTCGATCTGCCCACAGATCGCGACGGGATCGTCAAGGCAGGGATGCCCATGATCGACAGCCGTGACGCCGCGCAACTGACGTTCGAGAATGTCGAGGCGACGGGTGATGATGTGGTAGGGCAGGTGGACGATGCCATGACCGTTTTGCGCCCCGCACTTGATGCCGGGCAGGCCGCGATCGCCGCCGAGATGGCGGGGCTCGCAGCAGGCGCCTTCGGTATGACGGTGGGCTACCTGCAAGAGCGCAAACAATTCGGCGTACCTATCGGCGCCTTTCAGGCGCTGCAGCACCGCGCGGCACATCTGTGGTGCGAGGCCGAGGTCACGGCATCGGCCATCACCCATGCGGGACGAATGCTCGACACGGACCCGGACAACGCCTCGCTTGCCGTGTCACTGGCCAAGGCGCGGGCGACGCAAACGGCCACGCTCGCGGTGCAGGAAGGGGTCCAGATGCATGGCGGGATCGGCATGACCGACGCCCATGACATGGGCTTTTTTATGAAACGGGCCCGGGTCGCAGCGGAATGGCTGGGCGATTACAGCTACCACGCTGAACGCGTCGCAGGGTTGCGTGGCTTTTGATGGGCCATTCATTGTTCCACAAATACTCCGGGGTCTGGGGCAGCGCCCCAGTCGATCCCCATAACAGGACAGCAATATGACACCAGACACCCTCTTTTCGCTTTCCGGCAAGGCCGCTCTCGTGACCGGGGGTGCCACCGGCATCGGACGGATGGCGGCACATGGCCTGATGGCGGCCGGTGCGGATGTTCTGATCGCATCCCGCAAGGAAGATGCCTGCCGGGCGGTTGCGGATGAGCTGAACGCCCTCGGGCTCGACGGGCGCTGTGACGGTTTCGGGGGCGATGTCGGCAGCGAAGAGGGCGTCGATGCGCTGGTCGCCGCGGTCAAGGAGCGATCGGACAAGCTGCACATCCTGATGAACAATGCCGGCGTTACATGGGGCGCGCCGCTTGGGCAGTTTCCGCACCATGCTTGGGAAAAGGTGATGAACGTGAACGTTGCCGGGCTGTTCGACCTTACGCAAAAGCTGCTGCCTATGCTGATCCAGACCGGCTCGGCCGACGACCCTGCACGGGTCGTTAATGTCGGATCGGTGATGGGGGACGCGCCGCTGGGCGATGGCGCCTATAGCTATTCCGCGTCCAAGGCCGCCGTGCTGCATCTGACCAAGATCCTCGCCAAGGAACTGGCCGGGCACAACATCACGGTAAACGCGCTCGCACCCGGGCCCTTTGTTAGCCGGATGACGGCCTTTGCCACCGCCGACGAAGGCATGCGCGACAAGGTCGGGCAGGACGTGCCGCTTGGGCGCGTGGGACGGGACGAAGACATCGCAGGCTGCATGCAGTTCCTCTGTGGCCGGGGCGGCAGCTATCTGACTGGCGCGGTTTTGCCCGTCTCGGGCGGGATCCAGGTCATGTCGGGCCCCAACCTTTTCCGCGCTGCATTGGGGGGCTGAATGATCCGCTTCGACGACCGCGTTGCCATCGTGACAGGGGCCGGAGCGGGGCTGGGGCGCAGCCATGCGCTCGGTCTTGCGGAACGGGGGGCGAAGATCGTTGTGAACGATCTTGGGGCCAGCACCGATGGCAGCGGCCAGAATGAAAGCGCGGCGCATGCTGTCGTGGCCGAGATCGAAGCCATGGGCGGCACTGCAATGGCCCACGGCGCCGATGTGGCGGACCCGGCGCAGGTGGCCGACATGGTGGCGGCCGCAATGGCCCGCTGGGGCCGCATCGACATCCTGGTCAACAATGCCGGGATCCTGCGCGACAAGACCTTCGCGAAAATGGACCTCGCAGACTTTCGCAAGGTGATCGACGTCCACCTGATGGGCAGCGCTAATTGCTGTCACGCCGTCTGGCCGATCATGCGGCAACAGGGATACGGGCGGATCGTGCTCACCGCCTCGGCCTCGGGCCTCTACGGCAATTTCGGGCAATCCAACTATGGGGCCGCAAAGGCGGCGATGGTGGGGCTGATGAACGTGCTGCACCTCGAAGGGCAGCGGGACGACATCCGTGTCAACACGCTGGCACCCACAGCCGCAACCCGCATGACCGAAGACCTGATGCCGGATGAGGCACTGGCCCTGCTCAGGCCGGAAACTATCACCCCGGGGGTTCTTTACCTCGTCAGCGAGGACGGACCCAGCCGGACGATCCTGAGCGCGGGGGCCGGGGTCTTTGCCCAAACGCGGATCTATGAAACACAGGGTCATCTGATCGACGGTGACGTCACGCCGGAGGCTGTGGCGGCACACTGGAACGCCATCACCGACCCGGCGGACCAGCAGGAACTGCAGGATGCCTTCAGCCAGACCCGCAAATTCGCGAAACGGGCCGCCGATGCCAAGGGATTGAAACTGACATGGTAACCAACACCCGCCTGTTGTGGCCGTGACCCAGAAACACTTGAAAGGACCTAATCATGCGCGACGCTGTCATTGTCTCCACCGCACGCACACCCATCGGCAAGGCCTATCGCGGCGCGTTCAACGCCACGACCCCGCAGGCACTTTCGGCCCATGCGATGTCTCACGCCGTCGAACGGGCGGGGCTTAACGGTGGTGAAATCGCCGACGTCGTCTGGGGCTCGGCTTTGCAGCAGGGCTATCAGGGTTCGAACATCGCACGGCAGGCCGCGATCCGGGCCGAACTGCCCGTCACCGTCGCGGGTATGTCGGTCGACCGGCAATGCGCCTCTGGCATGATGGCCATCGCGACGGCGGCCAAGCAGGTGATCCATGACGGGATGGACATCGTCATCGGCGGCGGCGTCGAAAGCATCTCGACGGTGCAAACGCCCGAGATGCGAGTGAACGCCGATCCCTGGCTCAAGGAAAACAAACCCGAAATCTACATGACAATGCTGGAAACCGCCGAAACGGTCGGCGACCGCTATGGCATCAGCCGCGAGGTGCAGGACGAATACGCCGTCCAGTCGCAGGCGCGAACCGCCGCTGGGCAGGAGGCCGGTAAATTCGATGACGAGATCGTGCCGCTCACCACGATCATGAAGTTCCAGGACAAGGAAACCAAAGCGATCAGCGAACATGAGGTGACGCTGGAAAAGGACGAAGGCAACCGGCCCGGCACAACCTATGAGGCAGTCGCCGGGCTGAAGCCGGTCTTTGGTAGCGGGATCCATATCAACGAAGGCAAATACATCACCGCTGGCAACGCGTCGCAACTTTCGGATGGCGCCTCGGCCTCGGTCGTGATGGAGGCGTCGCTGGCCGAGAAGAAGGGGCTGCAACCCCTGGGCCGCTACGTGGGTGTCATGGCCGCTGGATGCGAACCCGACGAGATGGGGATCGGGCCCGTCTTTGCTGTGCCGAAACTGCTTGAGGCTCACAATCTCAAGATGGACGATATCGGCCTTTGGGAGTTGAATGAGGCCTTTGCCGTGCAGGTTCTTTACTGCCGCGACAAGCTGGGCATTCCGGATGAGCTTCTGAACGTCAACGGCGGCGCGATCTCGATCGGGCACCCTTACGGCATGTCGGGTGCGCGCATGGTTGGGCACGCGCTGATCGAGGGGAAACGCCGCGGCGCCAAATATGTCGTCTGCACGATGTGCGTGGGTGGCGGCATGGGGGCGGCGGGCCTCTTTGAGGTGCTCTGATCCATGCCGTTCGACACGCATCTGCCGCCGGCACTGCAAGGGCTGCGCATTCCCATGATTGCGGCCCCGCTCTTTATCATTTCGGTGCCCGAGCTGGTCATCGCGCAATGCAAGGCGGGGATCGTGGGATCGTTTCCTGCGCTCAACGCCCGCGAAGCCGAGGGCGAGCCGCCATTGCTCGACACCTGGCTCACGCAGATCAAGGAAGAACTGGACCGCTACAATCAGGCCAATCCGGATCGGCCCGCAGCCCCATATGCCGTCAACCAGATCGTGCACCGGTCGAACGCGCGGCTGGAACGCGATCTGGAAATCTGTGTCAAACACGAGGTGCCGATCTGGATCACGTCCTTGGGCGCGCGGGTCGAGGTGAACGAGGCCGCGCATTCCTGCGGCGGGATCGTCCTGCACGACATCATCAACAACACCTTCGCCCGCAAGGCGATTGAAAAAGGGGCCGACGGGCTGATCGCCGTGGCAGCGGGGGCCGGTGGCCATGCCGGGCAGCAATCGCCCTTTGCGCTGGTCCGGGAAATCCGCGAATGGTTCGACGGGCCGCTCTTGTTGTCGGGGGCCATCGCCACGGGCGAGGCTCTGTTGGCCGCCCGGGCGCTTGGGGTCGATCTGGGTTATACCGGCACGCCCTTCATTGCGACGGATGAGGCCAACGCGCAGGCCGATTACAAGCAGATGATCGTGGAATCCGGGGCCGAGGACATCGTTTATTCCTCGCTCTTTACCGGGGTCTGGGGCAACTACCTCAAGGGATCGGTCCGCAATGCCGGGATGGACCCGGACAACCTGCCGACCGCTGATGCATCGAGCATGAATTTCTCGTCCGGATCGTCCAAGCCCAAGGCATGGAAGACGATCTGGGGATCCGGTCAGGGGATCGGCGCGGTGAAATCCGTGGGTCCGGCCTCGGCGATCGTCGACAGGATGGAGGTCGAATACCGCGCCGCGGGCCGCAGGCTGGCGGCCGAGTTCGGTGCGTGAAGGCCGTGCGATAGATCTTGGCTGAACTGATCGTCATCCGGCACGCGCAGGCCTCTTTCGGCGCTGCCAACTATGATGCGCTTTCTGATCTGGGCCTGCGCCAGTCGCAGGCCGTTGGCGCGGCGCTGGACGAGATGGGGTGGGTTCCTGACCGGATTCTCTGTGGCACGTTGGACCGACAGGCGCAGACGATTGCGCATATGGGGATCACCGAAGACCCCGAAGTGCATGCCGGGTTCAACGAATACGACTTTCACGATCTGCTCAACACCCGTTTTGGGGGGCAGGCGCCCGATCCGGTGATGCAGGATCGCAAGACGCATTTCCGGACCTTGCGCGACACGATCCTCGAATGGCAGCAGGGCGGCCTTTCCGGTGCGCAGGAAACGTGGGATGCATTCCACACTCGGGTTTCCGACGCCTTGCGCTTTGCCATAGAAACCGACGCGCGGCGCGTTCTTGTCGTGTCGTCGGGCGGCGTGATCGGCCAGCTTGTCGCCAGCAGCCTGCAGGCCCCGCCCGCGATGATGATGGAGCTGAACCTGCAAGTTAAAAACACCTCGATCACCCGTTTCGTCTTTTCCCGGGGCCGCGTGATGCTACACAGCTTTAACGCGACGCCCCATTTCGACCGCAACCCCGACCTGCTAAGCTATTCCTGATGACCGAAGACACCCAAACGCTCGATCTCGACACCGTCGCCGCCTACCTGAGCCAACATCTGGACGGGTTCGAGGGGCCGATCGAGGCCACGAAATTCACGGTTGGCCAGTCGAACCCGACATTCCTGCTCAAGACGCCCACTAAGAACTATGTCCTGCGGCGCAAGCCACCTGGCCAGCTATTGAAATCGGCCCATGCGGTTGATCGCGAATACCGAGTTCAAAGTGCGCTGGCCGACACCGATGTGCCCGTCGCCCGGATGCATCTGCTGTGTGAGGATGACAGTGTGATCGGTTCGATGTTCTACGTGATGGATCATGTGCCGGGCCGCAACTTCCGCGAACCGACGATGGAGGGCGAGGATAACGCGACCCGTGCCGCCGTCATCGACGACATGAACCGTGTTCTGGCTGCGCTGCACGACGTGGATATCGATGCCGTGGGTCTTTCCGACTACGGGCCGGAAGGGCACTACCTCGAACGGCAGGTCGGGCGGTGGTCCAAGCAATACAAGGCGTCAGAGACGACAGAGATCGCCGACATGAACCGGCTGATGGATGCGCTTGTCGCCAATATGCCGCCCGATGACGGGCAGCGGACGCTGGTGCACGGGGATTACCGGATCGACAACATGATCTTTGACGCCGAGGCCCCGGTTTGCCGTGCTATTCTCGATTGGGAACTATCGACCCTCGGGCACCCCTACGCCGATCTCGCCTCGGTCATCATGCAGTGGCAACTGCCTGCGGGCGCCGAGGGGCGCGGGCTGATGGGCATCGACCGGGCCGCCATGGGCCTGCCAAGCGATGAAGAATTCGTTGCGGCCTATTGCAAGCGGCGGGGGCTGGCGGGGGTCGACCATTTCAACATCTATCTCGGCTTCAGCTTTTTCCGGATGGCGGCCATCATTCAGGGCGTGCTCAAGCGGGCGCTTGACGGGAATGCGTCGAACCCCGGGCGGGCCCAGAAACTCGGGCAATACGTACCGATTTTTGCACAGATGGGGCTCAGGGCGCTCAAGGCTTAGGCAGGTCGGAAACGGGTGCTGCGCCGCAGTATTGCGCGGCATAAGCGTGCGCGAAAAAGCCTATTAATTTCATAATTGTATAGACCATTTCTCATGTAAAGTGACGTAAGGTTCCATCCCGTCGGGGCAAGGCCTCTCGCTTGACTTATCCTGTGGTTGTGCAAACCTGATCCCAATCCGACCCTCAACAAAGCCAAGATCGCCCGGTCGGAGATGTTCTAGGGAGGAACACAATGCGCAAATCCATCAGGCTCGGCCTCGGGGCCGTGCTGGCCTTTTCCGTAAGCGCCGGCGCCCTGCTTGCCGAGAATATCAAGATTGCCTTTATTGATCCGCTGAGCGGACCATTTGCCGGAACCGGGACAAATGGCCTTCACCAGTTCGAATTCGCAGCCGAAACGCTGGTCAACAGCCAGGGTGGCGTGCTGGACGGCGACAATTTCGAAATCGTGGCATTCGACAACAAGATCAGCCCCAAGGAATCGCTCATTCAGCTTCAGGTCGCGATCGACCAGGGCATCCGTTACATCGCGCAGGGCAACTCCTCGGGCGTGGCGAACGCGCTGACCGACGCCATCAACAAGCATAACCGGCGCAACCCCGATGACAGGGTTCTGTTCCTGAACTATTCGGCGGTTGATCCGGCGCTGACGAACGACAAGTGCAACTTCTGGCACTTCCGCTTTGACGCCAATGCCGACATCAAAATGGATGCGCTGACCGACAGCATCGTGTCGAATGACGGCATCGCGAAGGTCTACATCATTGGTCAGGACTATTCCTTCGGTAAGGCCGTGGCCGCAGCCGCCGTCAAGTATCTGGGCGAAAAGGCACCCAACATCGAAATCGTCGGGAACGAGCTGCACCCGATCGGCAAGGTCAAGGATTTCACCCCGTACAGCCGCAAGATCGTGGCCTCGGGCGCGGATGCCGTGATCACCGGTAACTGGGGCGCTGACATGGTCGGTCTTGGTAAATCGATCCTCGAAAACGGGTTCGAAGGGCCGATCTATACCTACTATGCCGCCGCCGATGGCATCACGGCCGCCTTCGGCGATGCCGGTGTGGGTAACCTGCGCCTCGTGGCCGAGGGTCAGCAGAACCCGCCGGTTTCGGACCGGGCATCCGACTATATCAAGGCGTTCAAGGCCAAGTATCCTGATGGCAATGTCAGCCAGGCCCGCATCGCCAACGTGATCGAGATGCTCGCCAAAGCCATCGACGAAGCCGGCAGCGCGACCGATGTTGTGGCCGTCGCCAACGCGCTCGAAGGGATGGAGCACGAAAGCATCTGGGGCACCAAGCTCTTCATGCGGCCACAGGATCACCAGCTGATCCAGGATGTGCACATCATGGAGCACACCAACGACGTGACCTTCGACTATGACAATTCAGGTTATGGCGTGAAGGTCGCAAAGACGGTCGCGATGGCGGCGATGGACAGCCCGACCACCTGCGAGATGCGTCGGCCTTAACCGGATCGGCGCGGCCCTGACCACAAGGGGCCGCGCCGTCGTTTCTTCTGGTGATCACTATCCCGGGGGAGTCAGGGCCGCGACGGGGGCAGGACCTTCATCTGATCGGCTGACGACACCCCCGCAGGATCCATAGCGGGACAACCGATGGAACTCATCCTCGTCAATCTGATCGACGGCCTTGTCACGGGTCTGCTGCTTTTCATGCTGTCGGCGGGTCTCACCCTCATCTTCTCGATGATGGGCGTGCTCAACTTCGCCCATGCCAGCTTTTACATGCTGGGGGCTTATTTCGCCTATCAGATCAGCCTCTATATCGGCTTCTGGATGGGGCTGCTGATTGCGCCGCTCGTCGTGGGGGTGATGGGGGCCGGGGTCGAACGATACGGGCTCAGGCGGGTTCACCAATACGGGCACGTGCCCGAGCTGATCTTTACCTTCGGACTGGCCCTGCTGATCGAGGAAGTCGTGCAGTTCATCTGGGGCAAGAACCAGATGCCCTATGCCGTCCCGGACGTCCTGCAATTCACCGCGTTTTCCATCGCGGGCAATTCGATCCCTGCTTACAAGATCTTCATGATCTTCATCTCGATCGCGATCTTCATCGGCCTGCTCTACGTGCTGACCAAGACGCGGGTGGGGATGATCATTCAGGCCGCGCTCAGCTATCCCAAGACGGTCGAGGCGCTTGGCCACAACGTGCCGCTGATCTTTATGGGTGTCTTCGGCGTCGGAACGGCCCTTGCGGGTGTGGCGGGGGTCATTGCCGGGCCGGTTCTGGGCACATTCCCCGGTATGGCATTCGTTCTGGGGTCCATCGTGTTCGTGACGATCGTGATCGGCGGGCTTGGGTCGCTCTGGGGTGCGCTTGTCGCGTCGCTGCTCATCGGGTGGCTCACCACCTTTTCCAAGGCCTACAACCTGCGGATGGAGGATTTCCTGACATGGGTCGGCTTTACCAAGCCCGAGGTCCTTTGGGACAGCGCGTGGCGCGATCTCTGGACGGTCACCAGCCCGCAGATCGCCGATATCCTGCCCTACATCCTGATGGTGCTGATCCTGATCTTCCGCCCCTACGGCCTTTTCGGAAAGCGTGAAGCATGACCGAGCAATACGCCACAACCGACCCGTCGAAACCCGCCCAGCGGATGCGCGCGGGGTCGATGACGCTCAGCCTGACGCCCTGGATCATCGCCGCAATCGTGCTGGCCGTGCTGCCCCTGATCTTTACGGCGAATTCGGCCATAACGATCATGAACCAGATGGCGATCACGATCATCTTCGCGCTCGCCTACAATATGCTTTTGGGGCAGGGCGGCATGCTCAGCTTCGGGCATGCGGTCTATATGGGCGTCGGCGGCTTTGCCTGTGTTCACATCATGAATTGGGACGACTTCTTTGCGTCGATCCCGCTGCCGCTTTTGCCCCTTTTTGGCGGCCTCTTCGGGATGGGGCTGGCGACCATTGTGGGCAGCTTTTCAACGCGCAAGGCCGGCACGGTCTTTGCCATGATCTCGCTTGGGGTGGGCGAGCTGATCGCCGCCTGTTCCGTCATCATCGTCGCGTTCTTCGGGGGTGAAGAGGGGATCAGCGGTGACCGCACATATGGCCTGCCGACCTTCGGGGTCGAGTTCCTGACCCAGATCGAGGTCTATTACCTCATCGCCTTCTGGCTGCTGATCTCATCGGCGCTGATGTACCTTTATTCCCGAACGCCACTGGGGCGGATGGCCAACGCGGTGCGGGACAATCCCGAAAGGGCCGAATTTCTGGGATACTCGGCTCGGTGGGTCCGGTTCTACAGTTTCGTGGCCAGCGGGTTCTTTGCGGGCATTGCAGGCGGGCTTTTTGCTATCAACTACGAAATCCTGACCGAAGAGAACCTTAACACCACCCAGTCCGGCGTCATCCTCTTGGTCACGTTCCTTGGCGGGGTCGGTTTCTTCTTCGGACCGATTATCGGGGCCATCGTCTTCACGCTCGTTCAGACCGTCCTGTCGCTCGAAACCGAGCTTTGGGCGTTCTATGCCGGGATGCTCTTTGTCGCGACGGTGATGTTCTTTCCGGGCGGGCTGGCCGGGCTGATCATGATGCATGCACCGGCGCTTAAGATGGGGAACCTGGGTAAACTGATCGTGCCATATTTACGAACGTTCATACCCGGTGGGATCATGCTGATGGGCGCGGCGGCGCTGATCGAGATGACGTTTCATGCCCGCCATGCCTCGCTTGGGGATCACGAGATGACCCTGTTTTGGATTACCTTCGACAGTCACGCCCTGCTGCCCTGGTTGGTTGCCGCGATTGTCACAGGGGGCGCCTTCCTGCTGGTCCGGATGAGCCTGCCGGGCCTGCGCGACGCATGGGATGACGCCAACACGCCGCAGAAAGGCACCGCATGACTGCCGCCCTTGAACTGAGCGATGTGCACAAAAGCTTCGGCAAGGCCGAGATCATCCGGGGCGTCGACCTTGATGTCGCGCCGGGCGAACGGCACGCGATCATCGGGCCGAACGGTGCGGGCAAGTCCACGCTCTTCAACCTGATCACCGGGCGGTTTCCGCAAACGTCCGGCACAATCCGGCTGCATGGACAGGACCTTGCCGGCATGGCGCCCTACCAGATCAACCGCATGGGCCTGTCGCGGTCGTTCCAGATCACCAACATCTTTCCCAAGATGACGGTGTTCGAGAATGTGCGCTGCTCGCTGCTGTGGTCGCTGGGCTACAAGTACAATTTCTGGTCGCTCGTCTCGAAATCGGCCGCCTTGAACGAAGGCGCAGATGCGATCCTCGAACAGATCAATCTGACAGAGCGGCGCGAGCTTCCCGCCGGTGTCCTGAGCTATGCTGAGCAACGCGCGCTCGAGATTGGGATCACCATCGCGGGCGGGGCCAATGTCGTCATGCTGGACGAACCGACCGCGGGGATGAGCCATTCGGAAACCGACTATATCGTCGATCTGATCCGCAAGGTGACCGAAGACAAGACGTTGGTGATGGTCGAACATGACATGGGCGTGGTCTTTGGCCTTGCCGACCGGATCAGCGTGCTGGTCTATGGCGAGATCATCGCCACCGGGTCGCCCGAGGCCGTGCGTGCCAACCCCAAGGTGCAAGAGGCCTATCTGGGCGCCGCGCTGGAGGCTGATCACTGATGTTTTTGCGAATTCACAAGTCGATGATCGCAGGGCTGCGCCCGACACTGGGCCGAAGGCCGTCTTGCAAACTGTCCTGTGGACAGTTTGAGGCCGAAGGGGGCGGCAGCCCAGGGGGCACGCAGTGCGCCCTCCCGGGGGGAGGGTCGGGCGCGGCCCGGCTTTTGAGCCGGGCAATAGGGTTCAGCAGTATCATTCCGCTCGGCTCTGCCCATGCTTGACGTTTCCGATCTTCACGCCTTCTACGGCAAATCCCACATCCTCCAGGGCGTCAACATCACCATCGGCGAGGGTGAGATCGTGGCCCTTCTGGGCCGCAACGGCGTAGGGCGTTCGACCACCTGCAAGGCCATCATGGGCGAGGTCGAACCGCAGGGTTCCGTTCGCTTCAAGGGGCAGGAGATCGCGGGCAAAAAGGCGTTCGAGGTTGCCAATCTCGGCATCGGCTACGTTCCAGAAAACCGCGACATCTTTCCGGGCCTCACGACACGGCAGAACCTGATCTTGGGGCTGAAACCCGGCCAGAAGGACGGGCAGGGGCGCTGGTCGATGCAGGACATGTTCGAGCTTTTCGACAATCTTGAACGGCGGGCCGATGTCGAGGCGTCGGTGCTCTCTGGCGGCGAACAGCAGATGCTGACCATGTGCCGGACGCTGATGGGCGACCCCGACCTCGTCATGATCGACGAGCCGACCGAGGGGTTGTCGCCGCAGATGGTGCAGCGGGTTGCGGAACTGTTGCAGGAAATCGCCAGGCGCGGGATCGCGACGCTGTTGGTCGAACAGAAACTGTCGATCGCGCTCGATATCGCCCACCGGGTCTATGTGATGGGGCACGGCCACGTCGTTTTCGAAGGGACCCCGACAGAGCTTAAGGCGCGGGATGACGTGCGCAAGGAATGGCTAGAGGTCTGATCGCGCCTCACCTTTGCCCGGCATTGACATGATCGGCATCCAAACAGAATGTCGCCGGGCGTCTGTCACGGAGCCAGAATGACCCAACCGAAAACGATGTCCGGGATCGTCCTTACCGGTCATGGCGGGCCCGAAGTCCTGCAATGGCGCGATGATCTGCCCGTTCCCGACCTTGCCGCGACCGATGTGCTGATCGAGGTCCATGCGGCGGGCGTCAACAACACCGATATCAACACGCGCAAGGCCTGGTATTCGAAGGGCGACGGCGACGCCGCTGATGCCTCATGGACCGGGGCCGCGCTCAAACTGCCGCTGGTTCAGGGTGCCGATGTCTGCGGGCGCATCGTCGCGGTCGGCGGGGATGTTGACCCGAAACGCATTGGCGAGCGTGTCATCATCGAACCCTGCATCCGGGAATTCGACGGAAAGCCCCTCGATACGCCATGGTATTTCGGGTCCGAATGCGACGGCGGCTTTGCGCAATATACGCGGGTCGCGGCGCAGCATGCCATGACGGTCGACTGCGATCTGACGGATGTTGAGCTGGCGTCGTTTCCCTGCTCCTACTCGACCGCGGAAAACATGCTGACCCGTGCGGACGTCGGGGGCGACGATACTGTGCTGGTCACGGGCGCATCTGGCGGCGTGGGGTCAGCGGCGATCCAGCTAGCCCGCGCGCGAGGTGCCAGGGTGATCGCCGTCACCAGCCCCGCCAAGGCGCACACTCTCATGGACCTCGGCGCATCAGAGACGGTGCCGCGCGATGCCGATCTGGTCACGGCCATTGGTGAGAACAGCGTCGACGTGGTCATCGATCTTGTGGCCGGCCCGCAATGGCCGTCCCTTTTGAAGGTGCTGCGCCCGCAGGGCCGTTATGCCGTCTCGGGCGCGATTGCCGGGCCGATTGTCGAGTTGGATGTGCGAACGCTCTATCTGAAGGATCTGAGCTTTTTCGGCTGCACGGTTCTGGAACCCGAGGTTTTCCCGAACCTTGTCAAACGGATCGAGCAAAAGGAGATCGTGCCCCTGGTGGCGGAAACCTATCGGCTGCGTGACATCTCTGCGGCCCAAGAGGCATTCGAGAAAAAGAACCACATCGGCAAGATCGTGTTGCAGGTACGCTGAGAGCGGCGGCCTACTAAGCTATTTTTTGGCCCGCATCAGCATCCCGTAAAGGTCCCGGGGATCGTCCGGATCGGCCAGCAGGTCGAGCGGGTGGAAGAAATCCGTCCCCTCGATGTGGTGGAGGACATAGCGCAGCGCCGAAAAGTCCTCGATCGCGAAGCCGACCGAGTCGAACAGCGTCACCTGCGCGTCGCTCGTCCGGCCCGGTGTCGCGCCGGTGATGACCTGCCAAAGCTCGGTCACCGGATGATCGGGGTCAAGCTGCTGGATCTCGCCCTCGATTCGTGTCTGCGGCGGGTATTCGACGAAGATGTCGGACCGGTGCAGGATCGCGGCGGCCAGTTCGGTCTTTCCGGGGCAATCCCCGCCGATCGCGTTGATGTGTACGCCCGCGCCAACCATGTTGTCAGTCAGGATCGTCGCATATTGCTTGTCGGCAGTGCAGGTCGTCAGGATCTGCGCACCCTCTATGGCCTCTTCGGCGCTGTCGCATGAAACGACGTTCAGGCTCGTCCCGGCGAGGTTGTCTTCGAACTTCCGGATCGCGGCCGGGTCGATATCCCACAGCCGCACGGTGTCGATGCCCACCACGGCCTGCATCGCGCGGCTCTGGAATTCCGACTGGGCCCCGTTGCCGATCATCGCCATCGTCTTGGCGCCCTTGGGTGCCAGCACCCTCGCGGCCAGCGCCGACATCGCCGCCGTGCGCATCGCCGTCAGCATCGTCATCTCACTCAAGAGAACCGGATATCCCGTGGCGACATCAGCCAGCAGGCCAAAGGCGGTAACGGTCTGCAGCCCCTCTTTGGTATTCTTGGGATGGCCGTTGACGTATTTGAAACCATAGACCTCGCCATCCGAGGTCGGCATCAGCTCGATCACGCCTTCCGTAGAATGGGATGCGACGCGGGGGGTCTTGTCGAAGAGCTCCCACCGGCGAAAGTCGGTCTCGATGTAGTCGGTCAGACCCTGCAGCATCGTGTCGATCCCGATGTGATGGATCAGCTGCATCATGTGATCCACCGAAACGAAGGGGACGAGCGCCTTATCGCTGGGTTCCATCATGTGTAGGCCCTTGTCGGTCTGTCAAAGACGCGGCGGCCCAGAGCCGAGGCGGCAAGATCCACCATCAGCTGCGCCGTACGTCCGCGTTCATCGAGGAATGGATTGAGCTCGACCAGATCGAGCGAGGCAAGCAATCCGCTGTCGCTGACCATCTCCATCACGAGATGCGCCTCGCGGATCGTGGCGCCGCCCGGCACGGTGGTCACCACGGCGGGGGCAACGGAGGGATCGAGGAAGTCGACATCGAGCGAGACATGCAGCAGCCCGCCCGCATCGGCGACACGGTCGAGGAACTTCGCCAGCGGGCCGGCGATGCCGCCTTCGTCAATCTGGCGCATGTCGATATAGTGTACGTCGGTCTCTTGCAGGGCGGCCCGTTCCGCCGGATCGACCGACCGCAGGCCTAGCATCGCGATCTGGCCATGAGGAATGGGGTTCTGCACCGGTGGAAACCCGGGAAAGCCCTCGACCCCCGCGAAATAGGCGACCGGCGTGCCATGCAGATTACCGGAGGCGGTGGTGTCCGCCGTGTGATAATCGGTATGGGCATCAAGCCAGAGCACAAAGAGCGGCTTGCCCAGCTTGGCCGCATGGTTCGCCGCTCCCGCCACGGTTCCGGCTGACAGGGCGTGATCACCCCCCATGAACACCGGGATACCGCTGGCGCAGGCCTCTTCGCTTGCACGGGTCAGGGCGCTGGTCCACGCGATGACCTCGTTCGGCGCAAAGAGCCGCTCGTGATCCGCCTCTTCAAAGGGATCCGGCACGACATTCCCGATGTCGTGCACGTCGTGCCCCAGATCGGAAAGGGCCGTCGCCAAGCCCGCTGTTCGGTACGCATCGGGGCCCATCAGACAGCCCTGTCGGCGCTTCCCGCTATCCATCGGGACGCCCACAAGTACGATATTTGTTTTGGTCATGCCTTGATCCTGAGTGCGGCCAGCCAGATGAGCGCCAGCCCGAACGAAAACAGGGCGTTCCACCCCGCCATGCTGATGCCCGCAAGGCTCCATGCGATCTGATCGCACTGAACCAGCGGTGCAGACATAATCTGATCCATCAGATCATCGGTGGAAAGCCCCCCGATCGGACCAGAGGAACAGGTACTGGGGCCTTCCCACCAGCCTTGCTCGACGCCGACGTGAAAGACGCCGATGCCCCCGGTGGTCAGCGCGGCAAGCGCGCCGAGGGCCATGAGAACGGCCAACGGCAAGAACAGGGCAAGCGCCCCAAGGCCGATGGCCGCCACGTGAGGATACCGTTGCCAGATGCACATCGTGCAAGGGGCCAGCCCGCCGATATGCTGAAAAGCGTAGGCGCCCAGCAAAAGGGCGGCCGACCCGCCCGCGGCCAAAAAGATGAAACCCTGACGTGTCATACAAGTCTCCACACGTAAGCCAACATGTCGGCATATGGGGCACGCATGCCGACCGTATCACGCAATCTACTGTCTATTGAGGTCATAGACCAAGCCAGGACTTGATCAGGCTGGCCAGCGTCGCCCCGGCAAACACGAGCGTTCCAATCCAGGCGGTCCCGAGTGCCGTGCCAAGAATGACCAGCACCCCGTCGCGCTGCAAGAGGCCCATGGCGACGATCACCACCGCGAAACCCGGGACAGTGTTCGTGCCGGGCAAAGGCACCAGGATCGACGCGCTGAAAAGCACGAGGGCCAGGCCAACCAGTCGGTCTGCAGGGGGCTGGGTCAGCGCGACCAGCCGCGGTCGGCTGACGGCTTCGATGCGTTCAAGCCAAGGCCCCGATCTTTGGGCAAGATTGTCCAGACCTTCGGCGGAAACGGTTCGCGCGCCCAGGTTTTGCGGCAGCCACGGCACCCGGCGGCCCAAAAGGATCTGGGCCGACACAAACATCAGAGGCACCGCCACGATCTGGGGAATGCCGTAGAGGAACGGGATGCAGCACGGCAACGCAAGAACGAGCAGGAAAAGACCGAAGGCCCGTTCGTGCAACTGCTCGAGAATCCAGGCCAGCGTTACGGTGTCACCGTCGCTGTCAGTGACCAATCGCGCCAACCGGTCCGAGATCGCCATGTTCTGCGCCGCAGGGCCCATGATGTTGAAATCTCCTCGACTACCGGCATCGCGTATCAAATCGTCACGGGGTGCGCCAGCGCTCGAGAACAGAGGCGTAAAAATGTCGCTTGGCCTATGCTGGCCCTGCTTGCCCCTGATCACGGCAGGGTGTAGGACGACGCGAGGCCCAAGTGGCGGAATGGTAGACGCAGGGGATTCAAAATCCCCCGCCTTCGCGGGCGTGCCGGTTCGAGTCCGGCCTTGGGTACCAAGCCTCCGACATAGCGAAGGTGTCCGTGCTCGAATCAAGAGGCCGACCTGGATTGATTTGTCTTTGGTGACAATCAAGCCACGCTGACCGCCATTGATCGCAGATCGGAAACCCCGTCCTTCGCGTTTGGGGTGAATTGTGGCAAGGCGGCCGTTCCGCTGACTGTTTCCGACCAATCACAATTTATGAACGAAGGGCATTTTCTTACTCCATCAGGGCGCGAATTAACGCTTTATTTGCCGTCTCGGCGCATGCGTGCGCCATGGTTAATCGAATTGTTTTTTCTAAAATCGAACCAATAGGGTTAAGGGTTCCCGCCATGCTGGCAGGGGTGCGCCCCAGTCCTGTCATGGTTCTGACAAAATTCATTTCGCCACCGATCCCGACCCTTGTATTTTGCTTGTGCCCCGATAGGGGCGCGATGCGGGGGCATCAGGAAAACCAGCAGTATGCGTGCGTGGCCAAGGGGTGCGCAACGGTTAGGCGATGCAGCTTTGCCGAACGCTGGCGGCTGTCTCCGATCGTCGAATGGCTGTGCGGTACTGGGGTGATGGCGGTCCATGCGTGTTGACGATGACGATGATGACGATCGCGATGGCGACGATCTGATTATTGGGACCGGGGGCCGCGATCGTCTCAAAGGTGGTGATGGCGACGACACCATCCGGGGCCTTGGTGGCAATGACACCCTTCGCGGCGGTGACGGGGACGACGAACTCGACGGCGGGGCGGGCTGTGACATCCTGCGCGGTGGCGATGGCGATGACACGCTTATCGGCGGTGTGGGCAGCGATTGCCTGATCGGCGGGGACGGCGACGACGTGCTGCGCGGCGGTGAAGGCGCGGACCTGCTCATCGGGGGCGACGACGACGATATCTTTCTCGAAGTCAGCCCGGGCGACGTGGTCCGAGGCGGCGATGATTTCGACACGCTCGATCTGCGGGGTTCAGCCCCCGGCGGCAGCCTTGTCATCACCTACAAGGATGACCGCGACGACGACGATGATGACGACGACGATGATGACGATGACGAAGGTCGCTCGGGCTGCATCACGTTCTTCGACGAAAGCGGCGATGAGATTGGTGTTCTTCACTTCGAGGGCATCGAAAAGATCATCCCATGTTTCACCCCCGGTACGCTGATCGCCACCGCAGAAGGCCCACGCCCGGTCGAGGCGCTCTTGCCCGGTGACAGGGTTCTGACCCGGGACAACGGCATGCAGCCGGTCCGGTGGGTTGGGGAACGAACGCTGAGCAGCGCAGAGCTTGCCGCCAGCCCGCATCTGGCCCCCGTGATGATCCGGCAGGGCGCGCTTGGCCGTGGCAGACCGGAACGCGACATGATGGTCTCACCCAACCACCGGGTCCTGATCGCCACGCCGGAAACCGCGCTGCATTTCGATGAGGCCGAGGTGCTGGTCGCGGCCAAACATCTGGTCGGACGACCCGGCATCGACATCGTCCGGCCCCCGTCGGTCAGCTATTTGCACATTCTGTTTGATCGACACGAACTGGTTCTGTCCGATGGGGCGTGGACCGAAAGCTTTCAGCCGGGTGATCACTCGCTTGCCGGTGTCGAAGCGGAGCAGCGGGCGGAAATCCTTGAACTCTTTCCCGACCTCGCTACGCGCAGCGGAGTAGACGGCTTTGCAGCGGCCCGGCCCAGCCTAAAGCGTTACGAGGCCGCCTTGGTGATGAGCTAAGGGTTCTCGTCGCGCCAGGCGGCCCAATCCTCGGGCGTGTCGAGATCGCGGCGGGCATGTTGATCGGGCAAGGCGACAAGCTGAACGTGGTCCTTATGCCGGGCGAGGACCGGCTGCGTACCTGCATCGCCTGTGAGGTCCATCAGCTCGGCGAAAAGCGGGCGGGCAATGACGACCGGATGACCGGGTTTTCCATCCGACGTGGCACCTCTCCAAACGGACGTATCACTATCAAAATCAATGAATTGAAGGACGGTATTCAAGTCATCGACTGTCAGCTCGGGCAGGTCCCCCAGCAGGACCATTGCTCCCCTTGCAGCCTCGGAAACCGCGGCGAGGGCCGCGCGCAGGGTCGCGTTCATCCCCTCTGTTGCATCCGCGACCGGCAGGCACTGAACAGCAAGATCACCGACCACATCGTACCGCGGATGCGGGCGTGGCGGCAGAGCAACGATCACGTCGCATCCCGTGGCCAGCGCCATCTTGACCTGACGGCGCAACAGCGGCACCCCGTCGACCTCTTCGAGCAGTTTGTCCCGCCCGCGCATGCGCTTCGACGCACCAGCGGCGAGGATGATGATCGGGATCACCCGCGCATCCGCGCACCGTCGGCGTCAAAGATCGGCTCGGCCAGAACGCGGGCCTTGCATCGCTGACCCAGGATCTCGATTTCGGCCTCGGTGCCCGGCTCGGCCCGGTCCGTCGGCAGAAAACCGATGGCGATGGACTTGCCCGTGTGGTGCGAATAGCCGCCCGAGGTGCAGAAGCCTACAACCGAACCATCAAGCCATATCGGTTCATAGGCCTGCACATCCGCATCATCTGCTTCGACCTCGAACGGCATCAGCTTGCGTGCGGGGCCCTCGGCCCGTTCCTTCTCGGCCGCGTCCCTGCCGATGAAATCGACATTCTTCTTGAAGCTGATAAAGCGGTCGAGCCCGGTTTCCGCCGCCGTATAATCAGGCGAAAACTCCCGCAGCCACGAACCAAAGAATTTGTCCAGGCGCAGCGACATCATCGCCCGCATGCCAAAGGGCTTCATCCCGTGAGCCTGCCCGGCCTCCCACAGCATGTCCCAAAGATGGCGCTGGTTCATCGGGTCGGTGTAGATTTCAAAACCCAGATCGCCGGTATAGCTGAGCCGCTGGACGATGCAGGGGGCCATGCCGACATCCATCATAGCGACATCCAGGAACTTCATCGTATCGATCGGCGCACGGGTACAGGCCGCGAGAACCTCGCGCGCCTTTGGTCCGGCAATCTGAAAGCCATTACGCTTATCGCTTATATTTTCGATGGTTACGCCGTCCTCCTGATGTTTCTGGAACCAGCGCATATGATAATCCTGGCTGCCATAGCTGGCGGTCAGCTGGAAGCGGCCTTCTTTCAGGCAGGACACGGTGAAATCCCCGATCAGCCGCCCGCTGGGGGCCAGCATCGGGGTCAGGCTGACACGGCCCACCTGCGGGATGCGGCCCGCCATGATCCGGTCGAGCCACGCGCGGGCATTGGGGCCTGTCACCTCGTATTTGCCGAAATTGTGGATCTCGTTGATGCCTACGCCTTCGCGCACGGCGCGGACTTCGCGGCCCGCTGCATCGAATGCGTTTGAACGGCGGAAGCTGGGCGTTTCGTACCGTGCCTCACCGTCGGCCGCGAAGTAGTTCACCACCTCAAGACCGTATTGCGCCCCCCAGACCGCGCCCATCTTGTCAAAGATGTCGTACATCGGCGTGCGGCGGAACCCGCGGCAGGCGGGCAGTTCTTCGTTCGGATAGCTGACGGAAAAGCGTTTCTGGTAGTTCTCGACAACCTTGGGCCGGGTGTAGTCGGGCGTGATCCAGTTGCCGAAGCGGGCGACATCAAGGGCGAACGTGTCGCGTTCGGTTTCGCCTTCGATCATCCACTGGGCCAGCATCAGGCCAACACCGCCACCCTGGCTGAAGCCCGCCATGACACCGCAGGCGCTCCAGTAGTTACGCATCCCCGGCACCGGGCCAACCAGAGGGTTGCCATCCGGCGCAAAGGTGAAGGGGCCGTGGATGACCGATTTGATCCCGGCGGTTTCCAGAACCGGGAAGCGTTTGTAGGCAAAGGCGATGCTGTCCTCGATCTTGTCGAAGTCATCGGGCAGCAATTCGTGGCCGAAATCCCACTTCGTTCCGTCGACCGCCCAGGGCCGCGCCTTTTGTTCGTAGAACCCGATGCACAGCCCGCGACCCTCTTGTCGCAGATAGCTTTCACCGCCGGGATCGATGACGTGGGGGTGCTCGGTTTCGCGGTCATAGATCTCGGGGATGTCATCGGTGACGATGTACTGGTGCTCCATCGGGTGAAGGGGGAAGTAGACGCCGGCCATCGCGCCCACCTCGCGGGCCCAGAGGCCACCGGCATTCACGACATGCTCGGCATGGATTGTGCCCTTGTCCGTCACCACGTCCCATGTCCCGTCGGGCCGCTGGTTCGTTTCCTTGACCATGCAATGGGTTTCGATCGTGGCTCCGCCCATCCGTGCGGCCTTGGCATAGGCGTGGGTCGTGCCCGAAGGGTCGAGGTGGCCGTCAAGCGGATCGTACAGCGCGCCGATGATCCCGTCGGTGTTGGTGATCGGCGCGAATTCCTTGATCTGTTCGGGGCCGAAGATTTCCGTTTCCAGCCCCATGAACCGGTGTTTGGCCCGCTCGGCGACCTGCATGTCGAACCGGTCCTGATTGTCGGCCAGCGTCAGGCCTCCCACATGGTGCAGGCCGCAGGACATCCCTGTCAGCTCTTCGAGTTCCTTGTAGAGATGGATGGTATAGCCCTGCAGGGCGGCCATGTTGGTGTCACCATTCAGCGTGTGAAACCCGCCCGCCGCGTGCCAGGTGCTGCCGCTGGTCAGTTCCGACCGTTCCAGCAGCATGACGTCGGACCAGCCCAGTTTCGTCAGGTGGTAAAGAACGGAGCATCCGACGACACCGCCGCCGATGACCGCAACACGAGTGGTGGTTTGCATGGGGCACTCCCTCGGGGTGTTTTCGACAGGTTGCGCGGGGGCTGGGGTGAATACCAGCCCGAATGCGACATGACCTGTCGTTTGAGGGCGCCGGTCCGGGCCGGGTAGTGGCTTTGCCTATCCCGATTTCAGGCCTGCATAGAACGACCGGATCGACGCTCGTTCCCCCCGGCCCAGTTCGCTGCGGGCGAGGCGGCGTCGCGGTGGCAGCTTCGATAGCGCAAGCAGCGCGCGCAGACCCTTCGCGTCCCTCTCGTCCATATAGGCAAGGCTCACCGCGCCGCTCAGCCGCGATGTCGTCCGGGCCTCGATCCGGATCTCACCCGCGGCCAGCTCGCAGGATAGGCCCTTCTGGATCAGCTCTGCCATCGCCACGCCCACGGACTGGTTCGGCCGGAAGTTCGCCTCGTAGAGACCGGTCATCACAAGCGCGCCTTCGAGCCGCAGCATGCCGGCATAAAGGATGCAGGGGGTCTGGGTCGTATAGCGCTCGCGCCGCCAGGCCCGCAGGATCATGATGGTGACCTGTACCACGATGACGACAAAGCACGCAGCGGCAAGCGTTGCGTAGACGGATGCGATGCGCAGGGCCGCACTGATCCGGTCGGCCCGGTGGGCGGCCCAGCCTGCCTCGCTTGCCGTTTGCCCGGCCAGGGGCGATGGCGC
>CAWUIQ010000042.1:0-25252 GCA_963922565.1 uncultured Rhodobacterales bacterium | reverse complement strand
GCGGTTTGCTGTGGCGTGGACATCATGCAATCCCCGCCGAGATGACCAGCGCGAAAACAAAGGCAAAGACGCCGAAGCCTTCGATTATGGCCGCAGGGGCAAGCGAAAGGCCAAAGATCTCGGGCTTTTCCTTGGACGCATTGATCGCTGATGCGCAGGCGCGGCCCTGCCATATGCCGCAATAGAGCAGGGCGATCCCGGCAAGCAGGCCGATCCCGAACAAGCCACCCGCATTGGTTGCTGTCACGTCGCGGTTCAATGTGAACATGATGACGATGCCGTAGATCACGAAGGTGGACGGAAAGGCCGAGATGCCGACAAAGCGCCCATAGCCCCCATCCGTTTCAAGCATTGCGCCAATCGATGCCTGCCCTGCGATGGCACACCCAATGGCGCTGGCCACGGCCCCGAGGGCCATGGGTGCATAGATGCCAAGCCAGCCAAGAGCGACGACGAGATCGGTCATTGTTGAACCTCCTTTCGCGAGAATGCCCGGAAGGCCTTGCCTTCTTCCGGCAGACCCCATTTGTAGAATTCGATGTAGTTGAGCCTTAGGCCATGAACGACGCCGCTCATCAGGGCGAGGCCGAAGTTGAGGAGATGTCCGATCAGCAGGATCAAGAGACCCCCGAGGATGGCGAGTCCCGATCCAGACCCCATTACTTGGCCGGCCAGATCATTGAACGTCAGCGCGAGCGAGGCGGATGCGAGCCCAAGCGCGAAAAGGCGCATATAGGATAGAACGTCGCCGAACATGCCCATCAGACCCGACAGCTTTTTGACGCCATCGAAGAGGCGCCAGGCCCAGTCGATGGGTTTATCGATCGGGCGGTCGCTTGTAAAAAACACCAGCCCGACAACGCCTACGATGGCGATAAGCGCACCGATCAGGAACGCTCCACCTGTTTGTCCGCTCAGCCAGATCATCAGGCCGCCGATCAGGATACCGATCCAGGCGATGCTGGCAAATCGGCTGCGCCGCGGATTGGCGCGAAACGCCATCCATTGCGCGAACGCAATATGCACGACGCCCACGATGATCGACAGCCGCATCATCGTGTTGAAGTCATTGAGATCGAGAACCTCCAAGCGCTGCAATCCGGTGTAGGATGGCGGTGCGCCGAAATAGCTGCCGACCATCACGCCGTAGGCAACGGTCGCCCCTGCAAGGATCAACCCCAGCCGCCGCCAGGATCGCAGGGCGGACGTGGCCGACAAACGCTTCCACATGAGCAAGAGCAGCGCGGCGAGGATCAGCCCATAGCCCGCATCGGCAATGATCATTGCAAAGAAGACCGAAAAGGACGCCACCAACAGAATTGTCGGATCCCAGCCACGATAGCTAGGCACCTGATAGAACATCGCCAAGTCGACCCCGGCTTGTTCGGTCTCGGGCTGTTCCAGCAGCGTGGGTGGCAGTTCGTCCCATGATGCGTCCTCGACCAAAAGCGCGAGGCCGCTGTTTTCGGACAGGTCTTCGACCTCCTGCAGACGGTCTTCGGGCACCCAGCCCTGAATGGCGAAAAGGGATGTATCGTCACGTGTCTGGCTCTGCGCAAAAGCCATTTCAGCGGCAGTTTCCGCCTTCGAAATGTCTGCCCGCAACAGGTCGAGATAGCGGGTCATGGCCTTGCGCTCGGCCAGCACCGCTTCGATCTCGATTTCCGTTTCGTCCAGATCGGCTTCAAGCCGCGAGAGCGACCGATCACCGACATGCAGCCGTGGCACCGGCAGCAGGTCGGACGGCGGCTCCTCATCCGAGATAACGACAAGCTGCAGGGTTGTGGTATCTTGGCCAACGATCTGCCAGGGCAGATCGACCTGGGCCAAGGCAGCGCGTTCCTTGACCGGCAGAGCATAGAACCAAAGCAGATTGCCGCGAAGCGCGCCGGCGGGCGGCAGATGAAACTCCCCCCAGGGCGCGATGGTTTTGATCCGCTCTTGCAGGAAAGCGCGCCGGTCCCGTGCGGCGCGCAGGGCGTCTTTGACCTTCAGGACGTCTGCGACGAAGGCGTGCACGTCGAAATCGTCCGACCGCCGCACCTGCCGTCTTGGTTCTGGCACGACATCGAGAAACCGGAGCGCCTTGTAGGCATCTTCGGCGTTTCGGTCGACAACCTCTTCGAGGTGGCGGTCTTCAGGGGCAAGCGGAACCAGATGCATCACGCCGAGGTCTTGAAGCGCTGTGAGTGCATCATCCTTGTCCGACAGCCGGCCAATCAGCGACACTTTCTTGAGCCGCGCAACGCTCATGCCGCCGCCCGCTTTCGCTTGGCGATCTTGGATCGCACGACCGATGCCATTTCCTGGTCGCCCAGATAGACCTTGATTTTCTTGATGTTGGCACGCGCTCCGGGGATCAAGACCTTGTCAAATAGATTGACCCGCTGCGTGATCGTGTCGACGGCTTTGGTGAGCACTTCGACGCGCTGTTGGGCCACCTGAACACGCAAACGCGCTTCGAGCATGTCATGCAAAAGCCGCGCGACATCATCGACCCAATGCGGGCGCGTCATGGGTGAATAGGCAGCGACCTCAACCTCGATTTTCTCAAGCACGGGAAGCGTCGTACCGACCACGTTTTCGGTGCCGACCTTCCAGTCTTTCAGCTTCACCAGCCCATCGAGGTTGATATCCCGGTTGCCCAGCATCGGCACATCCCGCCCGACTTTGGCGGCCAACTCCTCAACCTTCGCGGCCATGGCCGCCGCCTGAGCTTGTGCCTTAGCCTTTTCGCCCATCAGTTGCTGCCGCTTCAGGTCGAGCGACGGTAAGAACCGCTCGTATGTGCGCAGTTGCGCGATCTCGCGGGCGAGCGAGGACTTATTCAGCTGCAACCGTGCCATCGGCATCCTTCTTCGGGAAATAGGTGTTGACGAGGTTTTGTTTCATCAAAAGCTGTTCAGGCTCGAAACACTCGGCCAGCGTTGCCCAGCACAGATCCAGAGCGTCCTCGAGCGGCATCGACACGTTGATATCCATGAACCGCTTGCGGAAAAGCGCGCCGAACTTGAGAACTTTCAAATCATAGTCCGACAATTCGAATGCCATCGCCTGCTTTTGTGCAGCGTCGCGGGCTTCGGAATAGAAGCGGATCATCGTGTTCATGATCTGGCCGTGGTCCTCACGCGTCACCTTGCCGATCACGTTCTGCTTGAGACGGCTGAGGCTGCCAAACGGGTCGATCACACCTGAGTGGAGATAGAACTGCCCTTCGGTGATGTAGCCGGTGTTGTCGGGTACCGGGTGGGTCACATCATTGCCGGGCATCGTTGTGGCGGCCAGGATGGTGACCGACCCGCCCTTGGCGTAGTCACAGGCCTTTTCATACCGCCGTGCCAGTTGTGAATAGAGATCGCCCATATAGCCGCGGTTCGATGGCACGCGCTCCTGGCTGATGCCGACCTCTTTCATCGCGTCGGCATAGGCGGTCATATCGGTGAGCAGAACCAGGACGCGCTTGCCTTCCTCAACCGCAAATTTCTCGGCCACGGCAAGCGCGATGTCGGGGACAAGCAGGCGCTCGACCAGTGGGTCGGACGCTTGGTTGACGAACATCACGGTGCGGGAGAATACGCCGGCATCTTCGAAGGACTGCCGGAATACATGGTAGTCATCAAAGATGAGGCCCATGCCGCCAAAAACTACCACATCGGCATCCGCCTGAATGCCGATGCGGGCGAGAAACGGATTGTATGGTTCGCCCGAGACCGAGAAGATCGGTATCTTCTGGCTCTCTACAAGGCAGTTGAACACATCGATCATCGGCACGTCGGTGCGGATCATGTTGCGGGGCACCGTTCGCTCTGCAGGGTTCACGGACGGCCCGCCAATATTGTAGCGCGGCTCGGTCGAGAGGTCCGGCCCACCGTCGCTCGGCTCTCCGGCCCCGTCGAGGACGCGGCCAAGGATGTTTTCGGAATAGGGAGCCTGCATCGGATGCCCGAGGAAGGTCGCCGTGGCCCCAGTTGATATGCCCTTGGTACCCGAGAAGACCTGAAGCGAGACGACATCGCGGTTCATATGGATCACCTGCGCGAGTGAGCGCGCGCCATCCACGCCTTCGACCACGGCGAGGTCCCCAAAACGCACCACGGTACGTTTCCCCGCTCCTTCGGGTACGCGCACTTTCAACGTGTCGCCGACGATCTCCAGAACCCGGGAATACTTGATGAGCTCACGTGACATCTCAGCCTCGCTCGTGGAATGCGGTTTCGCCCGCATCGTTGCTGATGGTGGTGCCGCGTTGCCCCTTCACGATCGCTGCCAGATCAGCCAGCGCGCCAATGGCTGCACGCCTACCGGTCGCCAGCGCAAATTGAACGGCGGCGTCGACCTTTGGCCCCATTGACCCTGCCGCGAAGTCGTGGGCCTCCATCGCTTCGGGCGTTGCGGATTTGATCCCTTGTTGCTGTGGCCCGCCCCAGTCCAGAAACACAGCCTCGGCATCCGTGGCCGAGATGAAGAGGTCGGCATCGATCTCTCGCGCGAGCAGTTCGGAGGCGAGATCCTTGTCGATGACCGCCTCGACACCTTCCAGACCGTCCTCGCCATAGGCCGTTGGGATGCCGCCACCCCCGGCACAAATCACGACTGTGCCCTTTTCAACCAGCCAACGGATGGGGCGGATCTGGAAGATACGTTTTGGCATCGGGGAGGGGACAACGCGGCGCCATTTGTCGCCGTCCTGCCTGACCTCCCAGCCCTTGTCGGCGGCCAACCTTTCGGCCTCGCCCTTTTCATAGACGGGGCCGACAAACTTGGTCGGGTCCGCGAATGCGGGATCGGCACGATCCACCTCGATCATCGTCAGAAGGGTCGCCAAGGGCGTTTCTTGAGGCAGGCGGTTGCCCAGCTCCTGCTCGATCATATAGCCGATCATGCCTTCGGTCTCGGCACCCAGAACATCAAGGGGAAAAGCCTCGTCCGGCTTGTAGGCATTGCCCTGAAGGGCCAACAGCCCAACCTGAGGGCCGTTGCCGTGGGTCACGATCAATTCGTTGCCCGTCGCGATCTCGGATAGCGCCGCTGCGGCAATGGCTGTGTTCTCACGCTGGTTTTCTGCCGTTAGGGCCTGACCGCGCCGCAACAGCGCGTTACCACCGAGGGCCACGACGATCCGCATGCTTCAGGCCCCCAGCGTCGCGACGAGAATGGCCTTGATCGTGTGCATCCGGTTCTCGGCCTGTTCGAACTGGATACCGGCCGGGCCTTCGAACACGTCTTCGGTCACTTCCATTTCCGTGATCCCGAATTTTTCGTGGATCTCCGCACCGACCTCTGTCTCGGTATTGTGGAAGGCTGGCAGGCAATGCATGAACTTGACGTTTGGATTGCCAGAGGCATCCATCAGCGCCTGATTGATCTGATACGGCATCAGGAGCTTGATCCGTTCGTCCCAGACTTCGGGGGCTTCGCCCATCGACACCCAGACGTCGGTGTGGATGAAATCGACGCCATCCACGGCTTTGTTCGGGTCTTCGGTGATCGTCAGCGTGGCGCCGTACTTCGCGGCAGCCTCTTCGGCAGGCTGGCGGAACTCGTCGGATGGCCACAGATCCTTGGGCGACGCGATGCGCACATCCATCCCCATCAGGCACCCCGCAATCATCAACGAATGACCCATGTTGGAGCGTGCATCGCCGACATAGGCATACTTGATGTCATGAAGCGGCCTCTCGGCCCATTCCTGCATGGTAAGCAGGTCGGCCAGCATCTGGGTTGGGTGAAATTCATCTGTGAGGCCGTTGTAAACAGGCACATCGGCATAATCGGAAAGGGTCTTTACAAGGTCCTGGCCAAAGCCCCGGTATTCAATCGCGTCATACATCCGACCCAGCACGCGGGCCGTGTCCTTCATGCTTTCCTTGTGGCCGATCTGGCTGCCGGATGGGCCGAGATAGGTGAACCCGGCCCCCTGATCCATCGCGGCGACCTCAAAGGCGCACATCGTCCGGGTCGAGGTCTTTTCAAAGATCAGGCAGATGTTTTTGCCCTTGAGCCGCTGCTGTTCGGCACCAGCATACTTTGCGCGTTTCAGATCGCGGGAGAGATCGAGAAGATAGCGCAATTCGCGCTGATCGAAATCGAGAAGCCTCAGGAAGCTGCGGCCTTTCAGGTTGAATGCCATGGTCTGATCTCCCTTCTCAGTATTCCACCGGATCGCGTGAAATCGGGCAGGTCATGCAGTGTCCGCCGCCGCGCCCACGCCCCAGTTCCGAGCCGCGGATCGTGATGACCTCGACACCCGCCTTGCGCAGCAGGGTGTTGGTGTAGGTGTTGCGGTCGTAAGCGACGACGACACCCGGTTCGATTGCGACGACATTGTTGCCGTCGTCCCATTGCTCGCGTTCCTGGTTGTAGGCGTCGCCGCCGGTCTCGATGACGTTGAATTTCTTGATGCCCAGGCATTCGGCGGCGATGTCAAAGAGGTGCTTTTCCTCGGTGCGAAAGTCGATCTCGCCTTCCTTTTCCCCGGGGCGCAGGCTGATGCAGGTGATCTCGTCGCAGACCCGCTTGAACGCGGTGACGACATCGCGGTCACAATGGCTGAAAACGGTATCGAGATGCATCGCGGCCCGGCTGCGTGGCATCTGACAGGCCACGACCCGCTCTGCCGCCCCGCCTGCAAAAAGTGCCCTTGCTACTTGGCCAACGGCCTGAGGGCTAGTCCGCTCGCCCATGCCGATCAGAACAGATCCGTTTCCCCACGGCATCACGTCGCCGCCTTCGACCGTCGCTGAGCCATGATCGACGTCTGGATCCCCCCACCAGACCTTGAAATCGCCGTCCCTGAAGTCAGGATGGAACTTGTAGATTGCCGTGATCAGCAGGGTCTCGGGTTGCCGCGCCGGCCAGAACATCGGGTTCACGGTCACGCCGCCATAAATCCAGCAGGAATTATCACGTGTGAACTGGGTGTTGGGGATCGGCGGGATCACAAAGCCCAAGGGGCCCAGATAGGCGCCAAACATACCGTGCGGCTTGAACGGCATATCGCTGACGGCAATGCCGCCGATGAGATGGATGGCGAGATCCTTAGCTGGCATCTGGTCCAGCCATGCGCGCAGTTCGTCCAGCATGCCCACGCCAACCTGGTTTTCCGTTACGCGTCGATCGAGGATGTATTTGCGTCCCTCGGGCAACGCGACGGTTTCCTTGAGCGCGTCATGGAACTCGAGCACGTTCACGCCGCGCTCTTCCATCTTCATGCGGAAATCGGCGTGGTCGGTCCGTGCCTGATGAACCCAGAGCACGTCGTCGTAAAGCAGTTCCTCGGCATTCGACGGGGTCAGCCGCGCATGGGCCAATCCCGGTTGGCAGGTCATCACGGTGTTCAGCTTTCCAATCTCGGAATGCACGCCGAAGGGGATCATGAGAAAGCCTCCTGTTTGACCGCGAGCCGGGCCTGCCATTTGAGCCAGACAAAGATCGGCAGACCGAGCATGAGAAGAAGAAAGCCCCAGAACACGACATCGCTGCCAGCGCCGTAGATGGCCCAAAGCGAATAGGCGAAGCCCAGTGCCGCGAGCATGATGACACGCGGGGTTTGATTGGTTGCAATGTCGCGGCCCGTACGGACCGAGATCATGAGTTCTGAGAGCGAACAGATGAGATACGGCACCAGCGTCGACAGGGTCGCCAGCAAGATGATGAACTCGAACTGCTCCGCCAGGCTTGCGGAGTAGTTCATCAGGATCAAGCCGCTGGCGAGCAGGTTGGAAACGATCAGGCCGAATGCCGGCGTGCCGGTCGAAGACAGCCGTGCAAAAGCTGACGGAAACATTCCGTCGCGCGCGGCCCCGAGTGGCACCTGTCCCGTGAGCAGGGTGAAACCGTTAAGCGTGCCAAAGGTCGACACGCACGCGCCGATCGCAATGATCGTACCCCCTGCCGCGCCCCACATCACGCCGGCCACCTCGGCCAAGGGGGCGTTCGATCCGTGCAGATCGGCTGACGGCATCACGCCAAGCGCGACCACGGTGACCGCAATGTAGACAAATGCCACCAGGGACGTGCCAAGGATCGTCGCGCGCGGGATCGTCTTTTCCGGTTCGAGGACATCCCCCGCCGGAACGGTCGCGCTTTCGAGCCCGATAAAGGCCCAGAGCGTCAGCGCCGCGCAGGCGGATATCGCTGACAACGCCGATCGATCGGAGACGTTGACCGGAGTGAAATTTGCGCTGTCGATCCATGCCAACCCAAAGACGATAAGCACCAGCAGCGGCACAAGCTTCATCACAGTCGTGATCACCTGAACGATCCCGGCGGTTTCGACACCGCGGATGTTCATCCAGGTCAGAACCCAGATCGCGCCCAGTGCCGCCACCAGCCCGGCGATGTCGCTTGCCGCGATCATCGGAACGAGAAAGCTGAGATAACCGGCGAACGCGACGGCTACAGCGGCATTGCCGGACCAAAGCGCGATCCAGTAGCCCCAGGCGATGATAAAGCCCGCGAAGTCGCCAAATCCATCGCGGGCATACGCGTATGGACCGCCTGTCTTTGGCACAAGCGCCGCGAGCCGCCCGAACACCAGTGCAAGGCAGATGGCGCCCGCCGCAGTGAGGACCCAGCCGGCCAGAGAGATCGGACCAAACGCCGCCAGCGACGAAGGCAGCAGAAAGATGCCCGAGCCGATCATGTTACCCACGACCAACGCCGTGCACATCCAAAGACCGAGAGCCTTTGGCGCGGCGACTGGCAACTGACGGAGTGTCGCCTCAGCCATCATTCACAACACGGCGCCAAGGCTGAGACATGCGGCGATGATCGCTGCCAAAATCAAGAGCAGCGGCATCATGAACCTGACCCAGCGTTCATAGGGCACACGCCCGAGCGCAAGCCCGCCCATCACGACCGCGAAGGTCGGATTGATCAGGTTCACCAGCCCGCTTGCCGACTGGTAGGCGGTTACGATCAACGACCGCTCCACGCCGGAGAAATCGCCGAGCGGCGCCATGATCGGCATGGTCAGAACGGCAAGGCCGGACGACGATGGCACGAGGAAACTCAAAAGAGCCTGCAGGCCGAACATGGTGTTGATAAAGGCGACTTCGCCCAAGCCGCTGACCGTGTTTTCGGCCCAGAACAGGATCGTGTCAGTGATATTGCCGGCATCCATGATGACCACGATGCCGCGCGCAATCCCGATGACGAGCGCAACGCCCAGCAGATCGCGGGCGCCGTTGACAAAGGTCGAGGTAAACTCCTCCTCGCCCATCCAGTCGATCAGGCCCACCAGTATGGACGCTGCGATGAACAGTGCAGACATCTCTGCCATCCACCAGCCGCCCGCCGACACACCCCAGATCATGACGGCAAAGGTCAGTGCGAAAACTGTAAGAATGATACTGTGTTTCGTCGTGAATTCGGGCTGCGCATCACCGCCGGATCGATCGCCGAGGAAATGCGCCTCGTTCTCGGCCCTGCGGTCAAAGACAATCGAGTGTTCTGGATTGGCTTTCACTTTCTCGGCGTAGCGCATGACGAAGATGACGCAGGCCAGCCAGCAGAGGATCAGGATAGCGAAGCGCAGCACGATCCCATCCGTAAATGGGACGCTGGCCGCATCCGAGGCGATCACAGTTGCGAAAGGGTTGATCGTCGACCCCAGGGTGCCGACACCCGCCCCCAGCATGATAATGGCGACGCCGGTGACCGCATCGTACCGCGCCGCGATCATCACCGGGATGATCAACGTGTAGAAGGCTAGGCTTTCCTCGGCCATGCCGTATATCGTGCCGCCGGCTGCAAAGAGCGCCATCAGGATTGGGATCATCCATTTTTCGCGGCCTTCCAGCCGCTTCATGGCCCTTGCAATGCCCGCATCAATCGCACCGGTTCTGGTGACGACGCCCAGAAAGCCGCCGATGATGATCACGAACAGCGCGACGTCGATCGCCTGGGCTTCGTAAGAGCCGGGGTCATAGAAACCCGCGATTGGCGCAAGAAGGACGTCGAAAAACCCCTGAGGGTTGCTTTCGACGGGCTGGTAGGTTCCGGGAACCGGTACTTCGCGCCCCAGGTCTTCGTTCTCGATACGGTCATATTGGCCGGCAGGCACCAACCAAGTGGCTACGGCCACCACCGCAATAAGGGCGAAGAGTATTGAATACGCGGTCGGGAAGCGCAATCTCATAGACACACTCCATTCGCCCGCGCGACCGCAGTCACACGCCAAGCACGCATCTTTTTTGGTTCCTGTTTGGCTACAGTACTTGCGAGGAAAGCGCAGAAATCTCGCGGGTTCTATGTTATTAACCGTTAAGCCTCACGCGACGGTTTGGCGTAAAAACGCCAATCGCAGGAGATAGAGCTGGAAATGAGTTCTGATAGGCGTCCATCCCACCAAGACGTGCGCGCGCAACTCTCTCGCATCATCGACAGCGCCGAGTTTCGAAATGCAAAACGGCTGCGCGGGTTCTTGCGTTACGTCGTCGCCCGGACCATGGCAGCCGAGCCCAAACCCGTGGACGGATATTCCATCGCAGTCGACGTTTTCGGAAAGCCATCCAGTTTTGACCCGTCCGCGGACAGTTTGGTTCGCGTGCAGGCGGGTCAACTAAGACTTAAGCTGGCCCAGTACTATTCGAATGCGGGCAAGAACGATCCGGTGCTGATCGAGGTGCCCCGTGGGTCCTATGCGCCAAGCTTTTCGTGGAGCGCTGCAAGGCATTCACCGTCTTTGAATGCGCACAAGTCTCGCAGCAAAACCGATCCTGATGCCTGCACGACCCTTTGCATCGACGCTTTCAGAGCCCATGACGATCTTGAGAACGTGGCTGCGACGGCGGAAAATGCCCTCATCCGTGCTCTGTCCCAATCAATGGAGTTGAAAGTGATCCCGCACCGTTTGCAAAGCCGCGGGGATCAAGCGAGAGGGGCAAATCCGTTTCAGACTTACATCTTGGACGGGGAACTCACGGATACGAACGGCATCGTGCACATCCACCTGACCGTCACTACGACGGACGAAGGTGTTGTGGTCTGGACCAGCAGTCTCGATCTTTCTCCCGACGAAGAGGTCGATCTCGCGCTGAGCGAATGGGCTGAGCGTATCACAGCCGTTTTGTCCGGGCCCGCAGGCCTGCTGCCGGCAATCGCCTATCGTCACGCGCGCTCCCACGGATATGGCCATGAAGCTCCGCACTTTGCGGTCTTGGGCTCATTTGCCTATACACAATCGCCATCAAAGGCCCGCTATGAGACCCTGATCAATGAAGTCCTGCGGTCTTTGGAAAAGCATCCAAGCCACGGGATGCTCTGGGCACTCGGCGCGATGTTGCACCTTGATGCCGATCGTTTCGGGTTTGTCCCGCCACCCCTGCGCCTCGAAAGCCGCGATAGGGCCCGCGCCGCCACCGACCGCGCTCTTGAAATAGATGACAGCAACCCTCTGGCATGGAACACCTTGTCGATGATCGCCTGGCAGGATGGCGCATTGGATCAGTACAAGAGCGCCGCTGATATGGCCCTGGCGCGAAGTTCGGACGCCTTCGTCGGCCTGTCGCAAGCCCATCAGCGCTGGCTGGCCGATCCAAGCCAGAGGCATGCGCTGGTCCTGTCTGATGCGCTCGAAACGATGCCGGGCGCGCGTGGTTGGGCCAACATATGTCGGACCCATCTGGCGCTGGAGAACAATGATCTCAACGCGGCAAAGAGGGCGTTGCCCCGAATTATCATGCCCGGCTTTTTCTGGTCTCACATTCTGGCTGCGGCGCTTGACGGTTTGACAGATCAGATCACGCGGGGTCGAAAACGAGCCGCCCATGCAGAGAAGGCTTTCTCCGGGATCACCGAACTCCTCAAACGCCAGCCGGACAACTGGATATTCCCCAAAAACGCAAAGGCCGCCATTGTCGAAGGCCTAAGCGCGCTCGGCCGAAGCTAGCATGCCTCTCTGTATTTAGGAGGTTCGCTTCAGGGTGGGCACGACCTCACCCCGTACTCAAAAGACTAGACCATCTAGATCACGGATGTACGCCTCGAAGAAGTCGTTGAACGTCGCCACGAGTGGCGGCAGCTTTTCGTAGGGCGGGTAATAGAGCGTCAGCCACAGTGATGGCAGTTTCCAGTCGGGCAACACCAGCTCCACGTCCCCGGCCTCCAGCCCCGGGCGGGTGATGAAGTCAGGCAGAACACACATGCCGCCGCCCGCGCTGGCCACACCAAAAAGATAGTCGCCATTGTTCGAAACAATCGCGCTGCCGGCCCGGATGGTGCGGGTTTGCCCCGCCTTGTGGAACTCCCACGTTTCGGGGCGGTTTGTGGCGCTGTATGACAGAAGCAACGAAGTTTCGAGTTCATCCGGATTGCTGGGCCGCGGGACCCGTTCGAAGAGCGACGGGGCCGCGATCAGATACCGGGGCACCTCGCAAAGCTTGCGCCAGATCGTGGATTTGTCGGTCGGCGGCCGCGAAACGCGAATGGCGAGGTCGCAGTCCTCAGCAATGATGTCGACCAAAGCATCCGTCAGATGTATCTCAAGGTCGATATTGGGATAGGCAAGGCGAAAGGCTTCGGTCAGGTCCGGCAGAACGCGCATGCCGAAGGACAATGGCGCGTTGATCCGCAAACGGCCAAGATCGGGACGTGACGCACGGGTGATGTCGTCAGTCGCCTCGTCAAAGGCCTCGACGACCGGGCGGAACCGTGCCGCGACCATGGCCCCGGCACTGGTTAAAGCCACTTGCCGCGTCGTTCGCACGAACAGCTGTTGGCCCAACCGGTTCTCCAACGCGGCCACGATGCGTGTAACCGAAGCCGGGGTCATTCTGAGCGTGCGCGCAGCTCCGGAAAAGCTGAGCTGTTCCGCCACTTCCAGAAACACGCGAATGGGCTTGATGTCTTCCACGCTCTGTTAATTATTACGTAAGATGCAATAGTAAATGCCTAACAATTATCATTCACGAAAATCTGACGCTCCCTAGTTTTGTTATAAGAGAATTGCAAAACGAGGATCAGGACATGATCAAGGACATCAAAGGTCTGCACCACGTCACCTCGATGGCGGCGGATGCGAACACCAACAATGCCTTCTTCACCAAGACGCTCGGTCTGCGCCGCGTGAAGAAGACCGTGAATTTCGACGCACCCGAGGTCTATCATCTCTATTACGGGGACGAGATCGGCACGCCGGGGTCGGTGATGACCTATTTCCCGTTCGGTGAGATGCCGCGCGGACGTCGTGGAACCGGTGAGGTTGGGATCACTGAGTTTGCCGTGCCAAAAGGCAGTGCCGGTTTTTGGAAAGATCGCTTGGCTGGACAAGGCGTCACGGGATTGGCCGAGGACAATGCCTTTGGCGAAACGCGGCTGAACTTCGACGGGCCCGATGGCGACACCTTTGCCTTGGTCGAGGCGGATCCCCGGGATCGGACGCCGTGGACCGGACATGGCATTGCGGAAGAGGCTGGCATTCTTGGGTTTCACGGTGCGCGGTTCAGCTTGCGCGATGCGGCCGCCACGGGTGAGCTTCTGGAGTTCATGGGCTATCAGAAGGCCGATACTCAGGGCGGCATCACCCGCTATGTGGTCGAGGGTGGCAACGCCGCCGATACCATTGATCTTGAGGCCCTGCCGAACGGTGCCCCCACTGCGGGACAGGGGGCCGGATCGGTTCACCACATCGCTTTTGCCGTTGAGGATCGTGCCGCGCAGCTGCGTGTTCGCGAGGCGCTGATGCACACCGGATATCAGGTCACGCCGGTCATCGATCGGGATTACTTCTGGGCCATCTACTTCCGGACCCCGGGCGGTGTCTTGTTTGAGATCGCCACGAACGAACCCGGTTTTGATCGCGACGAAGACACGGCCCACTTGGGCGAGGCATTGAAGCTGCCGACGCGCTACAAGCCTCACCGCGACAAGATCGAACAGCTCTTGCCGCCCATCGTCGCATAAGGGGGCAGTCATGGCACAGACACATTACCAGGGGTTGGTCACAGCCCCTGATCCCGGTCGTCCGCTTGTGTTTGCTTTGCACGGCACTGGCGGCGACGAACATCAGTTCTTTGGCCTGGCTCAGGCGATGGTTCCCGGTGGCGGCATAATTGCGCCGCGCGGGGACGTATCCGAAATGGGAGCGGCAAGGTTCTTCAGGCGCACGGGCGAGGGCGTCTATGACATGGAGGACCTTGCGCGCAGAACCGACAAGATGGTGGAGTTCGTGCAGGCGCACAAAGACGCGCATCCCGGCAGCCCCGTCTACGGGTTCGGGTATTCCAACGGGGCGAACATTCTGGCCTCTGCCATCATGGCCCAACCCGAGCTGTTCGATCGCGTCGCGTTGCTTCATCCGCTGGTAACGTGGCAGCTTGCGCCACTGCCGGCCTTGGTGGATCGGCGGGTGCTGGTCACCGCGGGTGAGCGCGACCCGATCACGCCCTGGGCCATGAGCCAGAAGTTGATCGAATGGTTCGAGGCGCAAGGTGCCAACGTGACCACCGCCATCCACAACGGCGGGCACGAATTGCGCCAGACCGAGATCGACGCGCTGTCTGCCTTTCTGGCGGATTGAAACTTAGGCGGCACTGTGAAGGGCGTTCAGCGTCGTCACGAGTGCCGCCTCTTGCTGCAACCATTCCATGAAAAACCTGACATGCGGCTGGGTCTTCATCTCATGGCGGCACAGCAGATAGAGACTGATGTCGGTCCGTAGTACCGGACCGAACGGGCAGACCAGCAGCCCGGCGGACAAAGCAGCCTGGCACATCGAAGACCGCCCGAGCATGACGCCAGTGCCCGAGATAGCGATATCGACAACATAGTCGGCGGCACGCCGTTCGAATTGCATACCTGCCGAGAGGTCCGGCACTGCGAGGCCTGCCGCGCTGAACCAGTCCGCCCAGCCCGGGGCGCCTTCAAACAGCGTCATACTGGTGTCGTTCAGCAAAGGCGCGGTCAGCATGTCGCTGGGAGAATTCAGCGCCAGCCGTTCAATCAGGGCAGGGCTGGCCACCGGAAGCATCAATTCATCGAAGAGTTTGCGAACGTGCACGTGCCCGGGCGGGCTGCACGTCAACCGGATCGCAACGTCGGGGCCGTTTGTCTCGAGCGGGTTCAGTTCATACTCGGTTTCGATGCTGATCTCGATATCCGGGTGGACATTGGAGAACCGCGGCAAGCGCGGCAGAAGAAATTTCGTGATCAGTGGCGCGGAGGAGTTGATGGTGAGGCGGCGTTTGCCTTTGACCGAAACGCGATCGACGGCGCGTTGCATGCGCAAAAAGCTTTCGGTCAGGTCCGGGTAAAGCATCTGGCCGTCCTTGGTCAGCGTGACTGCCCGTGCCTCGCGGCGAAAAAGCGACACGCCCAAATCCTCCTCGAGCGCTCGGATATGCTGGCTGATCGCGCCGGGCGTGACGTTCAAGTCCTGTGCGGCTGCCTTGAATGAACCAAGCCGCGCCGCCGCCTCGAAAGCACGTAAAGCAGAGAGCGATGGAAGTCGTCGTAACGGCATCGGTGCCTACGCTCATTTAGGTTAGCTCAGCTAAACGATAGCCGCAGAACTTCTCCTTTGTCGAGAGACGAGCAGATCATACCTGAAGGCTTGTGCGCATTCAGGTCTTGTCTCAACACGGAGCATTTCATGTCTCGTGCAAACCAAGTGTCGGATCCGCTGGATCTGGAGGGCGCGTTCTCTGACTGTATCGTCGAACACAAGGTATTCTCCGGCAGCACGGCCCGCATGGCCGAGCTGCTCTATCCCGCTGGCCACTACAGCTTCGAACCGCTTCCCGAGTTCTGTCTCAGCCGCACGCTTCGGATTGAACGGCCCGGCAGGCTGGAGACGTTGGCGGGACGTCGCCAGTTCCAGACGTACCGAGCCGGTGATCTTGAGCTGACAGCGCCACATACAGCCGATCATTGGACGACGGACGGGTCCACGCATGTTATCCATCTGACCGTTCCGATGCAGGTTGTCGGAGATCTGATCGAAGGCGGGGGTCGTTCGTTTTTTGGAGCATTCGATCGATTGCACGAAGCCACATTCCGCGACAGCGCGACGCTTGCCATTTTCGATCAGCTTTGGGCGGTGTTCCGCCCCGGTGTTCAAGCCACCCATCTGGTGGCCGAGGGCTTGATCATGGCCCTCGTTGGTCAGCTTTCACTGCTTGCTTGCGGAAACACGCCGGTGCGAACGCGCGCCAACGGGGCCCTGCCGACGTCGGTCATCCGCCGGTTGCGCGATTACATTGAAGAGACAGATGACGATCTGCTGCGGGCCGCCGATCTGGCTGCGCTAGCAGACATGCCGCTGTCGACATTCAATCGCCGTTTCAAGGCGACCACGGGGCTGAGCCCACATCAGTATGTCGTCACACTCCGTCTTGAGCGGGCTCAACACCTTCTCGGGGACAGGCGATTGTCCCTTGCCGAGATCGCGATCAGGGCGGGCTTTGCGTCGCAAAGCCATATGACAGACGCCTTTCGAACCAAGCTCGGCACCACGCCGGCAAAGATGCGCCGGATCCGGGAAATCGCTCAAAAGCATGATCGAAATCCGGAAATGGCAAGCGAAACGCGGAATACGTCACCTTTCACTCTCCCTAACTCAGGCGCAACACAAGAACTCGCCTTTGAAAGGAGCCAGAGATGAGTTGGCAACCCTATCTTTTGTCTGCGCTGGCCGGTGTCGGTATCGGCGTCATCTACGGGCTGATCGCCGTTCGGTCGCCTGCGCCGCCCATCATTGCGCTATTGGGCCTGCTTGGGATGCTCGCGGGCGAAGCCGCCGTGCAGTGGATGCGCGGTCACACCGATGTCGTGTCCAAGGCGCTGCACCTCAAATCCTTCGCCGTAACCAAAGCTGAACGGTCATCCGACGCGGCCAAGACCCACATCCTCTAACCTTGATTGAAAGGAGATTTCGCAATGTCCAAACACGAAATGATCACGCCGGAAAACGCGGCACTTGTCCTCATCGATTTCCAGCCGGCCATGTTCCAGGGCGTGGAAAGCCACGATCGGTTGTCGATTGTCCATAATGTCCAGATCCTCGCCAAGGGTGCGAAACTGTTTGGTTTGCCCACCGTGATATCGACCGTCGCGCAAGACAGTTTTTCCGGGCCCTTCATGCCCGAGGTGACAGAGCTTTATCCGGACCATGAGATCGTCGACCGCACCTCTATCAATTCGTGGGTCGATGCGAATTTCCGCGCAGCGGTCGAGGCGACCGGCCGGAAGAAGATCGTGCTGGCCGGCCTTTGGACCGAAGCATGTGTAATGTTCCCCACGCTCGATCTGCTGCGGGAAGGCTATGAGGTTTACGTCCCTGCCGATGCCTGTGGCGACGTCACGCCAGAAGCACATGAGCGTGCGATGGACCGCCTGATCCAGGCGGGTGCCGTTCCGATGAATGCCCTGCAGTTCATCTTTGAGCTGCAACAGGACTGGGCGCGGGGCGAGACCTATGACGGCGTGATGGAGATCTTAAAGGCGCATTCGCCCTACGGTATTCAGGTTCGTTTCTCGAAGTGGGCTCTGGGCGAGCACGCGTCCGAGTCAGGTATCGCAGCCGAATAGCTGCCCGCCAGTCCTGCCCGCTGCCCCCTTGGCGGGCAGGACCGTCTGATCACCAAACTCAAGGACCCGTCGTGCGCTGCACGTTTGACGGACAGGACAGGAGTACCCGAAGATGCCCAAGACTGACCTCATCCTGATGAACGGAAAGATCACGACCCTGGATCCGAACCGTCCTGACGCAACGGCCATCGCCATGGGCGAAGGTACGGTAATCGCAGCTGGATCAGACAAGGATATCATGGGCTTGAACCGCACCGGGGTCGAGGTGATCGACCTTCAGGGGCGTCGCGTGATCCCGGGCCTGAACGACAGCCACACCCACCTGATCCGGGGCGGGCTGAGTTACAATATGGAACTCCGTTGGGAGAACGTGCCATCGGTCGCTGACGCGCTTGCCATGCTCCGCCGCCAGGCTGCCGTGACGCCGCCACCGCAATGGGTACGCGTCGTGGGCGGCTGGTCGGAGTTTCAGTTTGCGGAACGCCGGATGCCGACGCTCGACGAAATCAACGCGGCCGCGTCCGATACACCCGTTTTCATCCTGCATCTCTATGCCCGGGCGCTCCTCAATCGGGCCGCTCTGGAGGTTTTGGGTATCACCAGGGACACGCCGAACCCCCCGGGCGGCGAGATCGAGCGTGACGCCCAGGGCAACCCCACCGGCATGCTGATCGCCAAGCCGTCTGCCCTGATCCTCTATTCGACGCTGGCACAGGGGCCGACCCTGCCGGTCAAGGATCAAATCAACTCGACGCGCCATTTCATGCGTGAACTCAACCGCCTGGGCGTCACTTCGGTCATCGATGCCGGGGGCGGGGGCCAAAACTATCCCGAAGACTACGATGTCGTGCAGACCCTGCATGCCGCGGGCGATCTTACCGTTCGAATTGCCTATAATCTCTTCGCCCAGAAGGCCGGACAGGAACACGACGACTACGAACGCTGGATCGGTATGACCGAGCCCGGGGCAGGCGACGATATGCTGCGCATGAATGGTGCGGGCGAAAACCTGGCCTGGTCGGCGGCTGATTTCGAGAACTTCCTCGAACCACGCCCCGAACCTGCACCGGTCATGGAAGAGGAACTGGAACGCATAGTTGCACTCTTGGCCGAGAACGAATGGCCCTTCCGCATCCACGCGACCTATGACGAGACAATCGACCGGTTCCTGACGGTTTTTGAGCGGGTCAACGGCAAGACACCGTTCAAGACCCGGTTCATCATCGATCATGCTGAAACGATCTCGCAGAAGAACATTGAGCGGATCAAGGCTTTGGGCGGGGGCATCGCAACGCAACACCGCATGGCGTTTCAGGGCGAGTATTTCGTCGACCGCTACGGCGCCGATGCTGCCCAGGCAACACCGCCGATCCGCCAAATGCTCGACACCGGCGTGCCGGTAGGCGGTGGCACCGATGCAACACGGGTGGCCAGCTACGATCCCTGGGTCGCGATGCATTGGCTGACCACCGGCAAGACGATCGGCGGCCTGACCCTTTATGGCGATGACAACCTGCTCACGCGCGAAGAGGCGCTGGCGATCTGGACCACGGGTTCGGCCTGGTTTTCGGGCGAGCAGGCGGTCAAGGGCACGCTTGCCCCCGGCATGTATGCCGATCTCGCGGTCCTGTCGGACGATTTCATGGCGGTGCCTGACGACAAGATCCGCGGCATCAGCTCGGTTCTTACCGTCGTGGGCGGCAAGATCGTCTATGGCGCGGACAGTTTTGCCGACTTGAACCCACCCCTGCCGCCTGCAAGTCCCGACTGGTCGGTCAGCGCCACCTTCGCGAGCCCCGGCGAGCGGGCTGAACCGCTTGTTCCGGCCGCGGCCGAGATGCGCGGCTGCGCGGATGGCTGCGGGAATGCCTGCGGTTTGCATGGACACAACCACGGCATCGCCTGGGCCAATCCGATCCCGGTCCGCGACAAAGGTGCGTTCTGGGGCGCCTTGGGCTGTTCCTGTTTCGCGATCTGAGGGCCATCCATGAAAATCACGTACACCGACGAAGGCTCCAAAGGCCGCTACACCGCACATGTTGACGGCTACGAAGAGACGGCTGAGCTGACCCTGTCGAAGCTTTCCGAACAAACCATCATCGTGGATCACACCGGCGTGCCAGACGCGCTGCGGGGCAAGGGCCTGGCCGGGGCGCTGGCCGAGCGTGTCATCAAAGATGCGCGGGGCAAGGGCCAGCGCATCGTTCCGCTCTGTCCGTTCTTCCGAGCCTATGCCGAAAAGCGGCGTGAGGAGCTTTCCGATGTCATCCAGTGGTAACGTCGCCGCCGGTGCGCCGCCGCGCGCCGCCGCGTCTGCTTGGTCGCCCTTTCGCTATCGTGCCTTTGCGCTGCTCTGGAGCGCCACTCTGATCTCGAACATCGGTACTTGGATGCACGAAGTCGGGGCCAGCTGGCTGATGACCACGCTCAACTCGTCGCCCGCCGTGGTGTCTCTGGTGCAGGCGGCAACGACGCTACCGGTGTTTATCTTCGCCCTCTACGCGGGCACGCTGGCGGACCGGATGGACAAGCGGAAGATGCTCATCGCGATTAACGTTTTTCTGCTGATGGTCATCGCGGCGCTCACGGTTCTGGTGCACTTCAACCTAGTGACACCGGTCAGTCTGATCCTGTTTACGCTCGCCATCGGCACCGGGACGGCCTTCATGGCACCGGCCTGGCAGGCCATCGTGCCGTCGCTGGTTCCGCGTGATGCCTTGCAGCCCGCGATTGCGCTTAATTCCATGGGGATCAACATCAGCCGCGCCATCGGTCCGGCACTCGCTGGGCTGCTGATCGCAACGGTCGGTCTTGCTGCGCCCTTTGCCATCAACGCGGCCAGCCATGTGGTCATCATCGTGGCGCTGCTGATGTGGACAAACACGGCCACCACCGCAAAGACCACCCAACCGGTACTGGGTGCAATGATGACCGGTTTGCGCCATGTGGCGCATAACGGCCCGCTCAAGGCGACGCTGGTACGGTCCTTTGCCTTCTTCATCTTCGCCTCGGCCTATTGGGCCCTGTTGCCGCTGGTCGTCCGCAATATCGAAGGGGCGGGCGCGACGCTTTACGGCGCTCTGCTGACCCTGATCGGCACCGGTGCTGTTGCCGGGGCGCTGATGCTGCCGCGGCTCAAGGCCCGCCTTGATGCGAACCGGCTTGCTGCGGGGGGAACGTTTGGCACGGCACTTGCCATGTTTGCACTGGCGTTGGCCCGCGATCCGATGCTGGCCGGTGCTGCCGCACTTCTCGGCGGCCTGTCCTGGATCGCCGTACTGACCACCTTCAATGTCTCGGCCCAGACCGCCTTGCCGAATTGGGTCAGGGCCCGGGGACTTGCCATCAATCTGATGGTGTTCTTCGGGTCCATGGCCGCCGGCGCGACGCTTTGGGGGCAGGTCGCCAATGCAACCTCGACCAACACCGCGCTTTTGATCGCCGCTGCGGCGATGGCGGCAGCCGTGCCGCTGACGTGGCGGTTCAAGCTGGGGCAGGGCGAGGCCCTTGACCTGACACCCACGATGCACTGGCCAGCACCAGAGGTGGAGCTGCCGACCGAGGGCCTTGATCAGCGCGGCCCTGTCCTTGTCACGGTCGAATACAGCATCCGTTCCGCGGATCAGGCGGACTTTGTTGAGGCGATGCACGAATGGTCGCAGGAACGTTATCGCGACGGGGCCTATGATTGGCAACTTTATCAAAGCGCGGAGGACCCCGGCATCTGGATCGAAGCCTTTCGGGTATCCACATGGGGTGAACACCTCGCGCAGCATGACCGCGTGACCGGTGCCGACAAGGAAGTCCAGGACCGCGTTCGCGCCTTCGACAGGCGCCCTGCTGGTCCCACCGTCAAACACTTCATCGCGCCCTGAGGGGCCTCAACTCGGAACGGAGGAATTCACTTATGACGACCTTCACTCTCAACGGCCAGCAGGTCACGGTGGACAATCCGCCGGATGAGCTTCTTCTGCTGGTGATCCGGGATGCCCTGGGTCTGAAAGGGACCAAGTATGGCTGTGGTGCCGCGATGTGTGGCGCCTGCACGGTGCATGTTAACGGCGAGGCGACCTTTTCCTGCCAGCTAGGCGTGGCGGATGTCGAAGGCGCCGAGGTGACCACGATCGAGGGGCTTTCCGAGGACGGAACGCACCCGCTTCAGCTGGCCTGGATCGCCGAGCAGGTGCCGCAATGCGGCTATTGCCAGTCCGGCCAGATCATGCGCGCGGCGGCGCTGCTGGACCGTAACCCCAACCCCAGTCGCAATGAGATTGTCGAAGAGATGAGCGCCAACCTTTGCCGGTGCGGCACCTATCAGCGGATTTTCAAGGCCGTCGAGCGTGCGGCGCAGGAGGTGTAAGATGACCCGGACATTGAACACAACCGCACTGAACCGGCGCCAGTTGCTGCAAGGGGTTGCCGGGCTGACATTTGTCTTGGGCGCGGGCGGCGTGAGGGAGGTTGTGGCCTCGACCCAGACCGATGCTTTGGACGTCAATCCATGGCTCACGATCCGGGCTGACGGCGGCATCTCGATCGTCTTTCCGTCCACGGAAATGGGGCAAAGCAGCTATTCCACCCTGCCTCAGATCCTGGCCGAAGAGCTGGATGCCAACTGGGACGATGTCGAGATACTGCAGCTGAACCAAGATGACCGCACCTTTGGCAACCCGCTCTTTGGCGGTGTCCTCTACACCGCGGGCAGCACCGCCGTGCAGGCCTATTTCGAACCGATGAGACAGGCCGGCGCACAGGCGCGGGCAGTGTTGTTGCAGATAGCCGCTAGGGCATGGGGCGTTTCACCGTCTGACTTGAGAACAGAACCGAGCGTGGTCGTCGCTCTGGATGGGCGGAGGATGAGCTACGGGGAACTCGCGGGAAGGGGCGCTGAGGGCGTCACCGTTCCGGACGCGGCCACGGTCCCGCTCAAGGCCTCTGCTGACTTCCGCATCATTGGCCATGACGTGCCGCGCCGCGATGTGATCGCCAAATCCACCGGTCGGGCGCAATATGCCATTGATGTCGATCTGCCAGATATGCTGCACGCGAGCGTTGCCCGCGCCCCGGCCGAGGGTGAAGTGCCCCTGTCGGTCGACGATAGCGATGCTCGATCGGTTCCCGGCGTTGTCGAAATTGTCACGCTGCCCGATGGCGTGGCCGTGGTCGCGGATAGCCTTTGGGCGGCGCTCAATGCCCGTTTTTCGCTTGATATCCAATGGAGTGAGACCGCGGCCGCCCGGTCGTTCAACAGTGCCGACACGCTGGATGCCTACGCAGCCGCCGCCGAAGATCCGCAGGCCGAGGCCGCGGTCTGGGCGACGAAAGGTGACGCGTAGGGCGCGATTGCGGGCGCGGACCGGCAGTTTGGGCAGCTCTATCTGTCCGACTATGCCTATCATGCCCAGATTGAGCCGATGGCAACAGTTGCATCCGTTGATGCAGATGGCATGGGGGCCGAGGTCTGGGCCGGGACGCAGACGCAGTCTTGGACGACGCGTACCGTGATGGACACGCTGGGTACGACACAGGATCGCGTGCGGCTGAACATGATGACGATGGGCGGCAGCTTTGGCCGCCGGACCGCATTCAATCAGGATTATGTCCGCGATGCCGTCCTGTGTTCCAAGGCCGTGGGCCGCCCGGTCAAGGTCACTTGGAGCCGTGAGGACGATGTCAAGAACGGCACCTTCCGTCCGGCCGCTGCGCAACGGATCGACGCGGGCCTTACTGCGGATGGCAAGCTGAGCGGGTGGCACCACAAGGTCGCCACGCCCACGGTCATCGGCTTTTTCAATCCGGGCCGGTGGGAGGCCGTGCGCCCGAACGATGTGATTTCGATGCGTGGCGCCGAAAGCAAGTTCTACGGGATTGAGGATTTTCAAGCCGATCACATCATCACCGAACGCGAGGCACGATTGGCCCCCTATCGTGGCATCGGGGCGGCCTATACCAGTTTCGCTGCCGAAGCCTTCATGGATGAATTGGCCGAAGAGGCGGGGCGCGATCCGCTCGACTTCCGGCTGGATCTTGTGGCCGATAATCCGCGGGGGCGACACCTGTTGGAACGGGTCGCCGAAATGTCGGGTTGGAGCGACCGTGGGGACCGGGCGCTCGGCCTGTCCTTTGCGGGCTACAGCTCGTCCATGGCCGCGGGTGTGGCCGAGATTGAACTGGATCAGGGCACAGGCGAAATCCGGGTTCCGTACTTTTGGGCCGCTGTCGATGCGGGCCTGATCGTTTCGCCTGACAATGCGCTCAATCAGGTCGAGGGCGGGATCGTATTCGGCCTGTCCAGCGCGCTTCTGGAGCGGATCGAGATTGAAAACGGAGAAGTGCTGCAGAGCAATTTCTTTGACTATGAGGTCGCCCGTGCAAATCACACCCCGGTCATGGACGTGTACTTTGCCGACGTTGACGCACCACCAACTGGTATCGGTGAAGTCGGAACGCCCATGGTATCGGGCGCAATCGCCAATGGGTTTCATGCGCTGACGGGCAAACGCCTGCGCCATATGCCATTTACACCGGATCGGGTTTTGGCGGCTTTGCAGAGTTAGGGCGTCCGAATAGATTTGAACAGTGCGCAGCGGTCTCCGGCGCAAGACGCCGGGGGCCGCGTTGCGAACCACCTGCTCGGTGGCGCATCAGTCGATTGTCGCCACCGATGATCGCTCGATGATCTTTGCGCCAAGCGCCTGAGGGAAGAGAGCGGAACCTGTCTCAAGGTTCTGCATGATTTGTGTCGCCACCGCCCGGCCCATTTCCGCCGCTGGCAGATCGATTGTCGTGAGGGGGGGAACCGTCTCGCCCGACCAATCAAGATTGTCGAACCCCATGACAGAGATGTCGTCAGGTATTCGCAAGCCGGCCTCCGACAGCCCGAAATAGACGCCAAGCGCCAAAACGTCAGAGAAGCAGAGGACGGCAGAGAACCCGGCACTGCGGCCAAGCAGTTCGCGAATGGCGGTCTTTCCGCCTGACACACTCAGATCAGCCTCTTGGAATTGCAGTTCAATCATTTCGGTCTGTGCCGCCTCAGCGCCAAGGCGCCGAGCCTGTGTGCGGTCATTTTCGTCTTGCGGGCCATGAACCACTGCGATTTTCAGATGACCCATGGAGGCAAGATAGTTTACGGCTTCGGTCGCCAATCCTTTGTTGTCATAGCCTATTGTCGGATCCTCAAGCGCCGGTTCCCATATCGAAGTAAACGCGTAGGGAACGTGCCTGCGTCGCAGCATGTCCAGCAGTGATTGGCTGTGGGCCGCCCCGCTTAGAATGAAGGCCTCCGCCCCCATCCCGAGCAGTTTGCGTGCTGCCTTTAGCTCATCATCTTCCCGGGCATTCGATATCGCCAGGACCAGCGAGTAAGCGCGTTCGCCAAGGGTCTGCTCGATTGCTGCGATAAACTTTGCAAAGACCGAATGCTCGATTGTCGGGATGATTGCCGCGACGGTTTTCGAGCGGCTGGTCGAGAGGGCCCGGGCCGCAGGGTTTGGCAAATAATCAAGCCGCTCACAGGCATCGAGCACCTTTTCGCGCGTTGCGGAACTCACGTTCGTATTGCCATTCATGACCCGGGAAATCGTGGCGATTGACAGCCCCGTTTCCTTTGCCACCTGCCTTATGCTCCCCGCTTTTCGGGTCATTGGAACTCTACCTTTTTTGCAAAATTCTTGACGAATCTCCTTCCTTAGAAGTCAAATGAAACCGGTTACATGTCAAA
>CAWUIQ010000041.1:0-25425 GCA_963922565.1 uncultured Rhodobacterales bacterium | reverse complement strand
TAAAGCGCCTCCAAACCCGGCACAGACGCCTGAAGTTCGCGGTAGCGGGCCAAGCGAGACATGCAATCAACCCTCCATCGTGCCGAGGTTCATCCACCAACTTGGCGGACGATCAGCCCGGGCTCTCTGTGTTTCAGACGGCAACGGGCTTTTTCAGCAGCAACACGTCCCCGGTATAGTATGGCGGACTGGGGTGCAGACGCACGGCTTCTTTCGCGACAAGCGCATAGCCCAGCCGTTCGTATAGACGAACCGCACAGACGTTCTGTTCGTAGACCTGAATGCTCATCTCGTCGAAACCTCTTGCCTTGGCTTGCCCCTCGGCCGCAATCATCAGCGCAGTGCCGATCCCGCGCCCCCGCGCCTCTGCAAAGACGGCCAGGGCGTTAACGTACCACGTGCCGACCGACAGTTTTTCGAGCGCAACAAAGGGCGCGATCGGTGCGGGCAGGTCGTTTGGATCATCTTCGGGGGCCTCGGTAATCGGATAGCTCAGAACCATGCCCAGGGTATCGCCGCCCTGATCCGCGATCAGCGCGTTGGTGTAGGAAAAGCCGCCGCTTGGGCGTCTGGCCCGTTCGATCCCGATCTCGAGCGGTGTCTGGCCTTCGACACAGGCCCGGGTCCAAAGCCAGTTTGGAATGCCTTCGCCGGCGATATCGATCAGCTTGGCCAGGGCGGGGGCATCAGCTTCGGTCGCTTGTCGGATCAAGGATGTCGTCTGCATCGTCATGGGATTGTTCTTTCCGTCAGGTTGGGGGGCGGACATGCGGTCGGGCGAACCTTTCACCCGACCACAAGCGTCAGCCATCAGGTCGAAGGGCCGCCGCGACGCCTATCAACCGGACCGACCGGGGCACCGGAATCCCATTCCAGATGATCCTCTTCGTCGATCAGGCCATGACCGTAACCGGCATCGTCCAGCGCGGCATCCAGGGTGATGTAGCCCGAGGTGGCAGGCCCGCTGCGTGCATGATCCGTGGCCCCGTCCTTGATCCGGAACGTGACATTGACGGTCATCCGCTCGCTAAAGCCCAGCATCGTCTGAACCATCGCCTTGCCGATATCGGCGTAGTCGCCGGTTGCGCCCGTGATGGGCCGCAGGTTTTCGACACCTGCATCAACGATCTCGGTTCCCTGGGTGATGATCGTGTCACCGCCGTCGAAGGCAAAGACCTGGCGGCTGATCACCCAGACGCCGGTCGCGGCATTCCCACCTTCGCCGACAAAGTAGCCGTCGCAGGTCCAGGTGCCGAGCACGAGGTCGGGAAAGGCCGGGCTGCCATCCTCCAGAACGCCAACCGAGCCGGGATCGAGCGTGCCAGCAGGATAGATGTAACCCTGACTGATAAAGGCATTGCCGTGGGCCGGCATGCCGTTTTCGTGCAGGGGCGTGGCCGCCATGAAGATGCGTGTGTGATCCTCGGCGACATCAAAGGCCATCGGAGCGTCAGCTTGCGCGTGAGCGGCGAGCGACATGGCGAGGGCCGATGATATGAAAAGGGATTTGAACATGGGTTTTCCTTTCGGGGAGAGTTTGGATTTGTGAAGAATTCAGGCTGCGGAGCGGGCGTGATCATGCCCCGCAATACAGCCCACATGACGGTGGTCGGTGCCGCAGCAGCCGCCCAGAACCCGGATGTTGGGAAGGCGCGTCAAAAGCTCTGCGCTAAGGCGACCCAGCTCGACGGGGTCGCCATCGTCCAGAACCTCGGCTTCGTCGAGTTCCGCGTGGCTCATCCGGGACGCGTTCGATCGAATACCGCCGATCCGCTTGGTCCAGGCCGCTTCGGTATCAAGCACGTCGCGAAAGTGATCGGGATGGGCGCAGTTGATCATGTAATAGATCGGGCCATCATTCGTTGCCCCATCAACCTCGGCAATGGCATCACCCAGCGGCTGGCCCGAGGGCAGGCGCCCGTCGGTCTCAAGCGTGAAGGCGATGACGACCGGAACATCGATCTCCTTTGCGGCATGAACGATGCCAACCGCCTCGCCCGCATGGGTCAGGGTCATGGCGCTGATCATGTCGACCCCGGCCTTACCAAGCGCATGAACCTGTGGGGCGTGTATCAGCAGGGCGTCCTCGGCTGTGATTTGCGTGTCCGGGGCATAGGCATCCCCGGCAGGTCCGACGAGGCCATTGACCAGGATCGGGCATTCTGCCGTCTCGTGACGATCCCGCAGGTCTGAAACGAAGGCGACGGCGCGCCTGTTCGTCTCCATCACCTCTTTCAGGCCAACACCCAGCGGCCCAGCCCAGGCCGATCCGGCCCGCCAAGTCGGCGCGTCCATGACGAAACCGCGACCGGTCTTTTTTGCAATCCCGATGAAGCGCTCGAAATAGGCGGCCAGATCAGCCCGGCCCCGGGCGGTGTCCAAAAGGACCGCGGCCGAGAAACAGGGCAGGTCGTAACCCTGCTCGAAGATAAGAAACGTCTCCAACCCTCCGTCCGAAAGGAAGAAACGGCGTGTCTGTGTAAGCTGTTGAATTCGCATCGAAGCTGTCCTTGTCAGTCAATGCGAGAGGACTAGGCCAAGGCGACCACCGACAGCTAGTTGCCCGGTGGTCCGGTTGTCCCGATTTGATTTTTGCCATATTTTCATGGGGTAAGAGCCCAAGGCCTCGCACAGCATTTGCCGGCAACGGCCTGAACTGGACTCGCGGTACAGTCAGGAATGCGAGAATGGATCAGAAAGTCGATACACGCAGCCGAATCCTCGATATCGCCGAAGCTTCCGTGCTCGAAAAGGGGTTCGAGGCCACCTCGATCGAAGAGATCGTCGCCGGGGCCGAGATCTCGCGGGGTGGGTTCTTTTATCACTTCAAGGACAAGAACGCCTTGGCCCGCGCCATGTTGGAGCGGTACATCGAGGTCGAAAACGCGCTTTATGACGATCTGTTCGCGCGGGCCCGCGAACTGAACGATGACCCTCTGCACTGCATGCTCATCGGCCTGAAACTGCTGGCCGAGATGCTGGAAGAGATGCCAACAGGCCACCCCGGCTGTGTCATCGCATCGACCGCGTATCAGGACAGGCTGTTTGACGAAGGCGTGCGCGAACTCAACCGTCAGGCCATCCTTGGCTGGCGCAAACGGTTCCGGGGCATGTTCGAAGAAATCGCCGAGGTCTACGAACCCCGCGAGGCGGTGAACATGGACGCGCTTGGCGACATGGTATCGGGGGTTGTCGAGGGCGGATTGGTGCTTCAGCGCGCCTTGCGGGAACACAACAATGCGTCCGAGCAGATCATGCTGTTTCGAACCTTCCTGAAACTGCTCTTTTCACCGAAAGCCTGATGATCCCGCATCGCATCCGCCAGCCATGATCCACGCACCGGGTCTCGGTCCGGTTCGTGGGGTCTTGGCCCGAACCGGTCTCCCAAACGAAAAAGCCCCGCCTAAGCGGGGCTTTTGAAAGCAGTCTGGCCTAAGGCTCAGTCCTTGCCTTTTGCGCGTGCCTTGACCGGAGCCCAAAGCCGCTTGTTCGTAAGGTACAGCAGCACTGAAAGTACCGTCAGGAAGATCACGCCGACAAACCCTGCCTGCTTGCGCGCCATCATCTGCGGCTCTGCCGTCCACATCAGGAAGGCAGAAACGTCCTCGGCGATGTGGTGCAGGTCGTTGGCATGGCCATCAGCAAATTCGACGTCCTCACCGTAAAGCGGCGGTGCCATCGAAATCCAGCCGCCCGGGAAGGCGGTGTTTTCATAAAGGATGGTGCCAGCCTCTTCCTTCTCCTCGCCGGTATAGCCGACCAGAAGCGACGCGATGTAGTCCGGGCCACCCATACCATAGAGCAACTGGTTGATCCCCAGACCGTAAGGGCCGTGGAAACCTGCGCGGGCCTTGGCCATCAGGCTCAGGTCCGGTGCATTCTCAAGGGCCGATTCCGGGAAGTGATCGGTTTCGCGGGCCGCGCGGAAATCTTCGATTTCCGCATCATAGACCTCAAACCCTTCTGCATAGGCGCGCATCTGATCCTCGGGCAGCTCCGGGCCGTTGGCATCGGCCAGTGTCCGGAACGGCACGTACTTCAGACCGTGGCACGCCGCACAGATCTCGGTATAGACCTGCAGACCGCGCTGAAGCTGGTTCTGGTCATAGGCACCGAAAGGCCCATCGAACGAGAACGGGAAGTTCTCGACATGGGTTTCGCCACCCGCCGCCATCGCCCCGGTCGCGAGCCCGAAGGCCGCAACCGCGCTGAGTGCGATTTTCTTGAACATGAACCGGTACTCCTTATTCCGCGGGCTGGGCCGAAGCCTGGCCACCTGCCGCGTCGCCACCGTAATGGGCGTTAAAGTCTTCTTCGATGGTGGCGGGTTGCTGATCCGGTTTCTCGATCACACCCAAGAGCGGCATGATGATCAGGAAGAACGCAAACCAATAGGCCGAACCTAGAAGCGCGATATAGGGATAGATCCCCTCTGCCGGCATCGCCCCCGCCCACATCAGGACGAAGAAGTTGACGACAAAGACCCAGAACCACGCCTTGAACATCGGGCGATACCGGCCGGAACGGACGCTCGACGTGTCGAGCCATGGGGCCAGCGCCATCACGACGATGGCGCCGAACATAGCCAGCACGCCGAAGAACTTGGCGTCGATGATGCCGCCGGTCAGCCAGCTTGCCGCGATCACGACCCAGACGTCACCGTCAAAGGCCCGCAGGATCGCGTAGAACGGCAGGAAGTACCATTCGGGCACGATGTGGGCCGGCGTCGCCAGCGGGTTCGCCTCGATATAGTTGTCGGGGTGGCCAAGGTAGTTGGGCATGAAGCCGACAACCGCGAAGAACACGACCAGGATCACGGCCAGCGCGAAGAGGTCCTTCATCACGAAGTAGGGCCAGAACGGCAGGGTGTCTTTCTCTGCCTCTTCCTTCGACGTGCGACGCACCTCAACCCCGGTCGGGTTGTTGTTGCCGGTCGTGTGGAAGGCCCAGATGTGCAGGATCACAAGGCCCGCGATTAGGAATGGCAGCAGATAATGCAGGCTGAAGAAGCGGTTCAGCGTGGCATTGTCCACGGCCGGTCCACCCAGCAGCCAGGTCTGGATGCCTTCGCCGATGAACGGGATCGCACCGAAAAGACCGGTGATAACCGTGGCACCCCAGAACGACATCTGACCCCACGGCAGTACGTAACCCATAAAGGCGGTGCCCATCATCAGAAGGTAGATGAGCATCCCGATGATCCACGTCACCTCGCGTGGCGCCTTGTAGGAACCGTAATAGAGGCCGCGGAATATGTGCGCATAGACGGCAACAAAAAACAGAGAGGCGCCATTCATGTGCAGATAACGCAGCATGTGGCCGCCATTCACGTTGCGCATGATGTGCTCGATCGACGCAAAGGCGTAGTCGACATGCGGCGTGTAATGCATCACCAGAACGATGCCCGTGATGATCTGCAGCGCAAGACAGAAGGTCAGAACGATGCCCCAGATCCACATCCAGTTCAGGTTTTTCGGAGTGGGGATCATCAGGGTGTCATACATCAGACTGACGATCGGAAGGCGGCTGTGCCACCACTTCTCGCCTGATGATTTCGGTTCGTAATGGTCGTGAGGAATTCCGGACATCGGTGTCTCCCTTAACCGAGTTTGATCGTGGTTTCGTCCACGAATTCTGCGACTGGCACTTCGAGGTTGGTCGGTGCCGGACCTCTGCGGATGCGACCTGACGTGTCATAGTGCGAGCCGTGGCAGGGGCAGAACCAGCCGCCGAAATCGCCTGCACCGTCGCCCAGCGGGACACAGCCAAGATGCGTGCACACGCCCATCATCACCAGCCACTCGCCGTTTTCGTCCATCGCGCGGTTTTCATCGGTTGCCGGAACTTCACCGAGGTTCTCGTTCCGGGCGATATCATCCGGCAATTCCGACAGGTCGACGGCACGGGCCGCCTCGATCTCGTCGGGGTTTCGGCGGCGGATAAAGACCGGTTTGCCCAGCCATTTCACCGTCATCTGGGTGCCCGGCTCTACGCCCGACACGTCAACGCGGATCGATGACAGCGCCCGCACGTCGGCGGATGGGTTCATCTGGTTCACAAGCGGCCAGACGGCGGCACCCGTCGTGACGACGCCAGCACCGGCAGTCGCGAAATACAGAAAGTCGCGCCTTGTGCCTTCGTGGTCTTCTTCTACGTGGGACACGCGGTTTCTCCAGTCTTAGCGGCCCTCTGGGCCAATCAATCTTGGGGCTGCAAACCAAGGACAGCCTTACTCATCGCGCTACATAGCTGGGCGGCATAGGCCCGTCCAGCAATCAAGGTGGTGCACGTGGTCGCAGGAGGCCCTAGCGGTTTTTCCCGTTCAAAGGGTTAAGACCCCGGGGTCAGACTTGGATTTCGGCGGTGATCAGCGGCGGCGGTCGCGGCGCGACGACATCGGCTGGAACGCGACGCCGACATGGGCATCGCAATAGGGTTTGCCCTGCTGAACAGGCAGGCCGCAGAACCAGAAATCTTCGGTGGCCGGGTCACCAACGGGCCATTTGCAGGTCCGCTCGGTCAGCTCCATCAGGCTGAGTTTCTTGGCTTTTTTCTCTACCTCGTTGACCTTGGCCAGGGCTTCGGGGCTGATCTCGTTCGCGGATGGTTGCGGGGGCAGGGGCTGGCCCGCCGGGATGATCTGCTTGCGTGCCGGAACGGCCGGCTTCGTCTCGGCCACGGGCTCGGGCTTGACGGCCGGTTCGGTCTTGGGCTGCGGCTTGGGTTTCGCTTCGGCCTTGGCCGCTTTGGCTTTTGGCTCGGCCTTCGGCGTTGCGGATGCGCCGCCGCCCGCCCGGTTCGACAGACCCAGACGATGGACCTTGCCGATGACCGCGTTGCGCGTGACGCCACCCAGCTCTTTCGCGATCTGGCTGGCAGATTGGCCCTCTCCCCACATCTTCTTCAGCAACTCGACGCGCTCTTCCGTCCAGGACATGAGGTTTCCTCAGCTAAAAAGCGGCCTCGAAGCGGGCCGCCTTATCGTTTCAACTTGGCATCTAATACTAATCACCTGTGCAGGAGTTACAAGCGCCTCCTCGTGCGTAACCGCAGCGTTACGATGGTTTCTCCCCTGCGACCAACACGGCGAAATCCGAAACTATCTGTGCCCCCCTCCCGTCTCTCTTTCATCACCGGCCCCACGCACCAAGCCGGGCCGCGCATTCGAGACAAAGGAGAAGTTTGTCATGACATGGAGAATTAAGCAGCGCGAGGTCACGGTCATCGAAGGATCTGATGCCTGGACAAGGGTGAAATTCGATATCTGGTGGGATGGAACCATTCCGCCTGATACCGATCTGGTTTCGATCATGCTCGGGATCAAACACGTCACCACGGATGCCACCGATCAGATCGGCTTTGTCGGCAGCACGGTGGAAAACACCAGCATGGCCTTCTGGCCTCAAATGCACAACGGGCTGAAAGGATCGTTCGAAGTCTTCTTCCTCGCTGATGACGTGCCGGAAGACGATGAATTGTTCGAGATCACGGTGACCGATTCCGTGTTCTGGGAGCGGGATCCCGATACAGGCGAGATTTTCCGCTACGACAACCATGCGCCAAGTTCGGATGTGGCGCGTGTGTGGATCATTGACGATGATACTTCGCCTGCGTTGCCTCAAACGATGGACGGTTTGCTCGATCCGCCCATCCTCACCGAAAGCCGCCCTGCAGAGGACGACGGACAAGACGATGAAGCACAGGATTACGAACCGCTGATCGAGGGAATGGGATCCGCGCCAGGCTCCGCGGTTGATAAAGACGCGAACGCGCCAATCGATGCGCCCTTCAGCATGATGAACGTTCAGGCGGGCGATTCTGCCGATACGTTCGAGTTTGCAAAGACGGATACCGCGGTGGCTGAGGAACTCGATGCTGCGATCGGGGCAGATCTGTTCGACCAGCTATCCGTCAGTCCCGATGCAGAACCGCTGCTTGATCCCGCATCGCAAATGCTATCTGTACCGGACGCAATTGACGATTTCTTCGGCTAGGCCAGGGCGAGGCCGACGCGCGACATGGGCGACCGCTGGCCTGGGCACAGAAAGTTTCTGGTGGTGTGAGGTCGCCAATTGCGCTAATGGCTTCGTCATGATGACAGACGCCACAATCCGACGACGCACCCGACGCGCCTGACGCGGCCCTGTATCATTGCGCCCCGTGCGCACCCACCTTTCCAAAATCGTTGACCTGTTCGCGCCCCTCATGCACCAAAGGGGCCTCTGACAAAGGATGATCCCATGATCGCTTCCGTTTTGCCGACCTACAATCGCGCGCCGCTTTCCTTTGTGAAGGGCGAAGGCTCCTGGCTGGTTGAGGCGGACGGGCGACGCTTTCTCGATCTGGGGGCAGGGATCGCCGTCAACGCGCTCGGGCATGCGCATCCGGCGCTGGTCAAGGCCGTGACCGATCAGGCACAGGCGCTCTGGCACGTGTCGAACCTCTACCAGATCCCGCAGCAACAGGCGCTGGCGGACCGGCTCGTCGATCTCACGTTTGCCGACACGGTGTTCTTCACGAATTCCGGGACCGAAGCCTGCGAACTGGCCGTCAAGATGGCCCGCAAATACTGGTTCGACAAAGGACAACCCGACCGGGTCGAGATCATCACCTTCGCGGGGTCCTTCCACGGGCGTTCTGCCGCCGGTATCGCAGCCGCCGGGTCCGAAAAGATGACCAAAGGGTTCGGTCCGCTTCTACCCGGTTTCGTCCATCTCGACTGGGGCGATCATGACGCGCTCGAACCGGCCATCACCGACAAGACGGCCGCGATCCTGATCGAGCCGATCCAGGGCGAAGGCGGGATCCGCCCGCTGCCCGATCAATGCCTCAAGGGGCTGCGCGATCTCTGCGACCAGCACGGCATTCTGCTAATCCTCGACGAGGTGCAGTGCGGGGTCGGGCGCACCGGCAAGCTCTTTGCCCATGATTGGGCCGGGATCGAGCCGGACATCATGATGGTCGCCAAGGGGATCGGCGGCGGCTTCCCACTGGGCGCCGTCCTTGCCACGGCCGATGCAGCCTCCGGCATGACCGCAGGCACCCACGGGTCAACATATGGCGGCAACCCGCTCGGCTGCGCGGTCGGATGCGCCGTTCTCGATATCGTTGGCGACCCGGACTTTCTCGCCGACGTCAACCGCAAGGCCGGGCTCCTGCGCCAGAAACTCGAAGGGCTGGTTTCCTCGCATCCCGATCTCTTCGATCACGTACGCGGGTCGGGGCTGATGCTGGGGATCAAGTGCAAGGCCGCAAACACCGATATCGTCCAGGCCGGGTATGACGCGCATGTCCTGACGGTGCCTGCCGCCGACAACGTGATCCGGCTCTTGCCCCCGCTCACCATCACCGAAGATGAAATCGGCGAAGCCATAAGCCGGCTCGACGCCGCCGCCACATCGGTCAAGGCCAAAGCGGCCTGATCTTCACTGTTCCACAAATACGCCGGGGTCCGGGGCAGCGCCCCGGTCTGCCCGGCGAAACGAAAACGAAACGATGAACCACTTTCTCGACATCCACAAAACCGACCCGGCCGCCCTGCGGCACATGATCGACCACGCCCGGACGATGAAGAACGCCCGGCTCGACCGGCCCCGCGGCGCGCCTGACGACGAATTGCCGCTTGAGGGGCGCATGGTGGCGCTGATCTTCGAAAAGCCCTCGACCAGAACGCGCGTCTCCTTCGATGTCGGCGTCCGCCAGATGGGGGGTGAGACGATGGTGCTCTCCGGCAGCGACATGCAGCTTGGACATGGTGAGACCATCGCCGACACGGCCCGGGTCCTGTCGCGCTATGTCGATCTGATCATGATCCGCACTTTTGACGAGGCGGTGCTGACGGAGATGGCCGAATTCGCCTCGGTCCCCGTGATCAACGGGCTCACCGACCGGACGCATCCCTGCCAGATCATGGCGGACGTGATGACCTACGAAGAACATCGCGGCCCCATCGACGGCATCAAGGCGGTATGGTGCGGCGACGGCAACAACGTTTGCGCCAGTGTCATGCACGCGGCAGCCCAGTTCGGGTTCGACCTGACCTTCACGGGGCCTGCGCAACTTGACCCCGAAGACGAATGGCAGGGGCTCGTTCGCAAGTCCGGCCGCAGCTTCGAGATCAACCGCGATGCCCATGACGCCGTGGCCGGGGCGGACCTGATCTTTGCCGATACGTGGGTGTCTATGCATGACGCCCAATCGGCCAAGGAACGGCGGCACAACATGCTGCGCCCATACCAGGTGAATGCCGAGCTGATGGAGCACGCCAAAGACAGCGCCGTATTCATGCATTGCCTGCCCGCGCACCGCGAAGAAGAAGTCACAAGCGAAGTCATGGATGGCCCGCAATCGGTCGTCTTCGACGAGGCCGAAAACCGGCTCCATGCACAGAAGGCCATCATGCGATGGTGCCTTGGTGTCTAGGCCCACCATCGTCATAGCCGGTGCGGGCAGCATCGGCTGTTACGTGGGCGGGTGCCTTTCGCTGGCCGGGCACAAGGTGCGGTTCCTCGGGCGACCCCGGATCATGGCGGCGGTGGCCGAGGGCTTGCACCTCACCGATTATGCGGGCCTCGACGTGACCGTGAAACCGGATATGACCGACGATCCGGCGGTCTTGTCCGGAGCGGATATGGTGCTTGTGGCTGTCAAGTCCGGCGCGACCGCCGAGATGGCGGATCACATCGCGGCACATGCGCCCACGGCCACGGTCGTGTCACTGCAAAACGGGGTGACGAACGCGGCCGTTCTGCGCGACACGCTACCCAATGCGACGGTGCTGGCGGCCATGGTGCCATTCAACGTCGTGCCGCTGACCCCGGCCCACTACCACCGCGGAACGTCCGGCGCGATCATGGTCGAGGCGGGCCATCTGCCCGATCTCAGCACGACGCATCTCAGATGGGAACAGACGGAAGACATCGCCGGCATCCAATGGGGCAAACTGCTGATCAACCTTGGCAACGCGATCAACGCGCTTTCGGATCTGCCGCTCAAAGACATGCTGCAGGATCGGGCATGGCGGCGGCTGATGGCGGATCAGATGGCCGAAGCGCTCCGCGTTCTCCGCGCGGCAGGGATAAAGCCCGCCAAAACCACCGGCGCGCCGCCCGCGCTCATTCCCCACATTCTGCGTCTACCCACACCGCTCTTTCGTCGTATCGCGGCCAGCATGCTGACGATCGACCCCAAGGCCCGGTCCTCGATGTGGGATGATCTCACGCAGCGCCGCCCGACCGAGATTGATGCGCTGCAGGGCGTCATCATCGAGATGGGCAAAGAGCATGGTGTCGAAACCCCGTTGAACCAGCGGATGTATGACCTGATCAAAGCCGCCGAGACGGCGCGCAACGGCCCCCCCGGTATCGAACCGGGCGACGTGCGGCACGCGGCCTGACCCCGCGACATATGTGCCGGCATTAACCAGATTCGCTGGCGCTTTGGTGCCCTGCAGCCGCTTTTGTACGTTTTCAGGGTCAAAATGTACGAAACGGCCTTTTTGGCGGTTTTTTCGTCCCTCGTCCGACTTGCCAAAACGTACAATCTGATCGGCAAATTGCACAATTCGGGGCTCGGTAGACCGGATACCGGGGTTTTCAGGCTGCTTTCTGTGCGTGGTTAACGCACCGCGCGCCGCTTCGTCCTCAGCGTCGGATCGGCCTGCGTCGGATCCTCGGGCCACGGGTGTTTGGGATAGCGCCCTCGCATATCCTTGCGCACATCCGCATAGGACGAGGCCCAGAACCCCGGCAAATCCATCGTGACCTGAACCGGTCTGCCAGCCGGTGATAAAAGCGAGATTCTCAGGGGGCGGCCAGCCACGTTCGGATGCGTTGTCTGGCCAAAAAGTTCCTGCAATCTCAGTTGGATAGAGGGCTCTTCCGCGCCGTAGTCAATCAGCACCTTGCGCCCCAAAGGTGTCGTGAAATGGGCGGGCACCTCGCGGTCCAGTCGCTGCCTCTGATCCCAATCCAGCATGGCTTCGAGGGCTGGCAGGATATCGAACGCTTTCCAGTCCCCGGCGCTGCGTAACCCTTTGATATGGGGCAGTAACCACGCATCGAGCTGCTCCATCAACGCCGCTTCGGACATGTCCGGCATGTCATCCAGAAGATTGCAGCGCGCAAGGAAAAGTTGAGCCTTCTCAGAGGGTTGAAGTCCGATTTGCCGGACGCCATCCAGCATCGCCCGCGCAATCGCCTCATCCGGCGCGTCCCGCCAGACCCTGTCATCCAGCACCAGTGCGCCAAACCGCTCTTGCCGCCGCGCTACGACGCGCCCCTCGCGCCGTGACCATTTGCAGACATCCAACCAAGTGATTTGGTTTGAAAAAATCTCTCTGAGTTCACCCTCCGAGAGCGCTGCAGCCATCCTGATCCGCGCCTCGCGCGGGTCGCCATCCAGATCAATGGCCACGATGAGGCGCTGTTGGCCCATCGGGTCGCTGTCCGAGAAAACGGCGCCTTTTCCGCCGCTTAGCACATAGCGGGGCGCATCGCCCGGCCGCCGAAGACCGACCCGATCCGGGTAAGCCAGCGCCACCAACTGGTTCAGGCTGAGCGTGCCGGTCGGCGCACGCCCCCGCTTCAACCGTTTTGCTTCATCCCGGATCCGGGCCAGCGCGGCGGGATTGGCGGCAGGGTGACCACTCTTAACTGCCTGTATCCGCGACGAAAAATCGGCGTCCGCACCCCGCAGCGGGTCCCTGTCGCCCAATAGCGCTGCCACAGGTGCCGCGTCTTTGCCGCCGATCTCAAGCATATGGGCCAGCCGTGGATGCAACGGGACCTGCACAAGCCGTTGTCCATGCACGGTAATCCGGTCTTCGGCATCGATCGCACCCAACATGCGCAGCAGCGCCCGCGCCTCTGCCAAACGGCCCGCATGGGGCGGCGTGACAAACCGCAGGTCATGTTCGGACGCGCCCCAAGCAGACAGTTCCAGCGCGAACCCTGCAAGGTCTCCACGCTCGATTTCCGTTGCGGGGAAGGGGGCTAGCCCGCCGTCTTCGCCTTTGGTCCACAGCTTGTAGCACGTCCCCTCCGCGACGCGACCGGCCCGGCCCGCGCGCTGTTGGGCTTCGGCCTTGGTGACACGCTCGGTGACAAGGCGGGACATCCCGGACCCGGGATCGAACACCGCCCGCCGTGCCCGCCCGCCATCAACCACAACACGGATATCGGGCAGGGTCAGCGATGTCTCCGCTATCGCGGTGGCGAGGATCACCTTTCGCTTGCCCGGCCCCGCAGGCTTTAGCGCCTCTTTCTGCGCCGCAAACGGCATCGCACCATAGAGAGGTTGCACCGCGACACTCGCGGTCTCGATATCGCCTAACAGATTGTGAACACGCCGGATTTCTCCTTCGCCCGGCAGAAAGGCCAGCACGGATCCTTCGGTGTCTGACAAGGCCTGACGGATCAGATCCGCAATCGACGCTTCGAACCGCGCCTTGGGGCCGAGGGGCCTGTCCAGCCAATGAGGCGTCACCGGAAAACTGCGCCCCTCGGAGGTCAGAACCGGTGCCTTCATCATCTCGGCCACCGGTTCCGCATCAAGTGTTGCCGACATCGCCACCAAGATGAGATCTTCTCGCAGATCCGCGATGTCGAGGCTCAGGGCCAGTCCCAGATCGGCCTGCAGACTGCGTTCATGGAATTCGTCGAAGATGATGGTGCCGACACCCTGCATGTCCGGGTCGTTCTGGATCATCCGGGTCAGAATGCCTTCGGTCACCACCTCAATGCGCGTGTCGGGACCAGTCTTGCTTTCACCCCGTATCCGGTAACCCACGGTTTTGCCGACCGGTTCACCAAGGCTTTCCGCCATTCGCGCCGCTGCCGCGCGGGCAGCCAGACGGCGCGGTTCAAGCATGATGATCCTGCCTTTTCCGAGCCCTGCCTCAAGAATGGCGAGAGGCACGCGTGTTGTCTTGCCGGCACCCGGCGGGGCCTGCAACACGGCCCGGCCACGTTCGCGCAGAAGCGCGATCAAGTCGGGCAGGATGGGATCAATGGGAAGCGGTGCGTCCATACCGGCTTTATCCTCCAGCCTCGCCCAAAGTCCAATGCCCCTAGACATTTCGCGACGCGTTCCCGAAAACGGCGGGCAAAGCACGAGATGGCAGGCATGGACACCAAAGACCTCGCAGCACGGATAGCCGCCGGAGAGCGGCGGGCGCTGGCCCGTGGGATAACGCTGGTTGAAAGTGCGCGGCCTGATCACCGGGCAGCGGCAAGCGCAGTTCTGTCGGCCATGCCCAAGGATCGGTCGGCCCTGCGTATCGGTCTCTCCGGCACGCCTGGTGTCGGCAAATCCACCTTTATTGAAAGCTTCGGCATGATGCTGATCGGGCTGGGTCTGAAGGTGGCGGTTCTTGCCGTCGATCCATCATCGGCGCGGTCGGGCGGGTCGATCCTTGGTGACAAGACGCGGATGGACAGGCTGAGCCGTGAGCCAGCCGCCTTTATCCGGCCCTCACCCAGCCAGACGCATCTGGGTGGTGTCGCGCGCCGCACCCGCGAGGCGGTCGAGCTGTGCGAAGGGGCGGGGTACGACGTCATCCTGATCGAGACGGTTGGCGTTGGTCAGTCAGAGACGGTCGTGGCGCATATGTCCGACCTCTTTATCCTGTTGCTGGCCCCGGCGGGCGGGGACGAACTGCAGGGCGTCAAGCGCGGTATCATGGAGATGGCCGACCTCATTCTCGTCAATAAGGCCGATGGTGACCTGAAAGCCGCCGCAACCCGAACCTGTGCGGACTATGCCGGTGCCTTGCGTCTTTTGCGCAAGCGCCCGCAGGATCCGCCCGGTTTCCCCAGGGCCATGATGGTGTCGGCGATGCAGGAGGACGGGCTGGCCGAAGCCTGGAGCGCAATTGGCGAACTGACCGACTGGCGCAAGGAAGAGGGGCATTTCGATGTCGCGCGGGCCGCCCAGGCCCGGTATTGGTTCGAAGACGAAATCCGTCAGGCCCTGCTTGCGCAGATGCAAAACCCGGCCGCGCAAGGGCAGATCGCCGCCATTGGTCAAGATGTTGCATCAGGCCAGCTTTCTGCCGCGGAGGGCGCCAAAAGGTTTCTCGCATCGCTCGGAAAATCTTGATCTGCGCGCCTTGACCCTCTGGGTGATTCCGCCTAAACGCGCAGAACGAAATTCAGAGCGCCGCCCTCGCGGCGCCTCTGTCGTTTAGGGACATCGGTCCGAACGGCAGATTATCAATGAGGATGCAGCCATGTCGCGTGTTTGCGAACTGACCGGAAAAGGCCCGATGGTTGGCAACAATGTCAGCCACGCCAACAATAAAACCAAGCGGCGCTTTCTGCCGAACCTGAACGACGTGACGCTTCAGTCCGAGACGCTGGGTCGTGGCATCAAGTTCCGCATCTCGGCGCATGCTTTGCGCAGCGTGGATCATCGCGGCGGTCTGGACGCGTTTCTTGCCAAGGCGAAAGACACCGATCTGTCGGCGAACGCACTGAAGGTCAAGAAAGAGATCGCGAAGGCGCAAGCCGCCAAGGCCTGATCGTTCTTCCTTTGATTGACGACCCCGGTCGCGCTGCGGCCGGGGTCGCTTCGTTTTGGCGCATTGGATCAGCCACAGGCCGTTGCTAGCTCGACCTCATGGTCCGAACCTGTGCCGCATTTCTTCTGACCCTGCTTCTTGCCTTCACCGGGCAGACAATGGCCGTTGCGCGCGGCGCGACGGATGCGCATGGGCAGATGATCATCTGTACGGGTCATGGGCCCGTCGCGGTTTGGGTTGACGGTGATGGCCAGCCAACCGATGCGCCGCATATCTGCCCGGATTGCATTGCGCAGGCCCTAACCGGGATCTTGGCGGACAATGCAGATGCCGCTCAGCAGGCTTGCCTAACCGCGCGCCGTTCATTTCCTGATCGGCTGCAGCGGGTCATCGCGGTAGATGTTGAATGCCCTGCAAGGGGGCCGCCTGGATTGCTGTTTTCGTAACTCCAAACAACACAGCATATCCAAGGAAAGAAGATGAAACGCACTCTTGCAATTGCCGGGGCGTTGCTGATCGGCGCTGCTGCGCACGCTCAGGATGTCACGGTCGATGACGCCTATGCCCGGTCTGCCACCGAACGGTCGGTTACCGGCGCGGCCTTTATGACCCTGGTCAACACCACGGATCGCGCGGACCGACTGATTGCCGCCCAAACCGACGCCGCAAAGCGGGTTGAACTGCACACCCACCTCGAGGACGGGGATGGCGTGATGCGCATGATCGAGGTCGAAGACGGCTTTGCCGTCCCGGCCAACGGGACCCACGTGCTGAGACGCGGCGGTGATCATATCATGCTTATGGGTCTGAACCGCCCGCTACTACAGGACGAGGTGGTCACGATTACCCTGACGTTTGAGCAGGCTGGGGATGTCACCATCGAAGTCCCCGTCGACAACCTGCGCAAACCAAAACACGGCATGGGGCACGGCAGCTAGGCCAGCAGCCTGTCTACCCAGGCCGGCACCGTTTCGCTGGCTTTGCCCAAGATCGTCTCTTCGAACTGAGACACGGTGACGGACGGCTCGAGGTTCAACTCGACCGTCCGCGCCCCGACCATGGTGGCAAGCTGAACGAAGCCCGCCGCGGGATAGACATTGCCCGATGTTCCGATCGCGGCAAAGAGATCGGCGCGCGACAGCGCCGCTTCAATCCGCTCCATGTGATAGGGGATTTCGCCAAACCATACGATGTCGGGCCGGGCCCGCGGCGCTTCGCATTTGGGGCAGTCATCGCCCGGCGCCATTTTGAGCGGGGCGGGCCAGCGATGATCGCAGGCCCCGCAAAGGGCAGAATTCAACGCGCCGTGCATATGGACGACGTTTTGGCTGCCACCCTTTTCGTGCAGGTCGTCCACATTCTGGGTCACGATCATGACATTGGCATCATGCTCGGCCTCCAGTCGCGCCAGTGCAGCATGGGCCGCGTTTGGTCGAGCGGATGCGGCCTGATCCCGCCGCGCATTGTAGAAATCAATGACCAGTTGCGGGTTCTTCGCGAAACCTTCCGGCGTGGCCACGTCCTCGATCCGATGCTGGGCCCAGAGCCCGCCCTCATCGCGGAAGGTCCCCAGCCCGCTCTCCGCGGAAATCCCGGCGCCTGTCAGAATGACAATGTTCATCGCTGCCTTATCCCCGCCAACTTTCTGGTGTTCCCCACGATAGTATTTTGAAAGAAGACGGCAGCGCAGGATTTGAGGCAAGGGCAATGTTCGGGAACGGTGACAGTCTTTTCGAGTTTCGTGGCCCTTTCGGCGTGCCGGTTCAGGTTTCATCATCTGTCATGGTCCTGGCCCTGGTTTTCGTGGGGCTGAACGCAAGCTCGACCGAAGACATGATGTTTGGCGCGACGTTATTCGCGATGCTGATGCTGTCAATCTTTCTACATGAATTCGGACATGCCTGGGGTGCACTGATACAGGGTGTAGCGGTCGAACGGGTCGTTCTGCATGGCGGAGGCGGATTCTGTCAGACGCGGGCTCGCAGCATCAGACAATCGGAATTCATCGTCATGATGGGTCCGGTGGTGAACCTCGCCCTCTGGGCGATTGCGTCACTCGCAAGCTGGTGGATCTGGCAACGTATTGACCGGTTTGAACCGACCGCAATCTCAGATGTGCAAGGCGCGATGACGTGGTTGCGGTTCGCGGGGTACCTGGACATTTTTGCGACGATCAACCTGATCCTCTTTGCGCTCAACCTGGCCCCGGTCCAGCCGTTGGATGGGGGAAAATTGCTCAGCTACGGATTGATGCGCATCCTGCCCCGCGACCTTGCGCTGCGCCTGTCGGGTGCCATTGGCCTGACGATTTCCATTGTGTGGCTCCCGGCGATGCTGGTTCTGTTTTACTTTTTCGGCTGGCTCTTGCTGTTCTTCCCATCGATTGGCCTGCACTGGCGCATGATGAGAGGCGTCGCCTAGGCCATCACGATTCGATCAGGCGTAACTCGCCGCTGAGCCAGGGCAGTTTGGCCAGCATCGGTTCGATCATATGGCTTTGGATCAGACGGCGCATTGTCTGGGCCACGTCGATCGGTACGTCACCCGCCCAGTCCGCGCTGGCGTATAGCGAGATCGTTCTGGAAAACGGCTTGAACGGCAGACGCAGCGCGTCAACCTCGTCGTGAAACCGGGCGGCCCGCATATAGCCCAACGGTGTTGTCACGGTCCAACCGATCCGCCGCGCGACCATCGCCATCAGGGCCAGGTGGCTGCCAACCTCGAACCGGTCATCGAATTCCAGCTTTTGCCGGGCAAGGTGGGCGCTGATCTGACGCGCGATGAGCTGCTCGTTGTCGTAGCGCAGAAATGGCAAATCATCCAAGGCCGCTATCGCGACCTCGGGTTCGCCATACCCTTTCGGCAAGACCAATATGAAAGGATCGCGCGCGAGCGGATATTCCAGCACGCCGTCAAGCATCGTCCCCGAACTGGCCGAGATTGCGATATGCAATTCCTTGCGCGCGACAAGGTTGAGAATTTCGTGGCTGGGGGCGGTGATGAGTTTGAATTTGCACCGCTTGAGGCTGTCAGCGAGGATCGTGACCAGCCGGGGGGTCAGATCATTGTCGAAATCATCGATCAACCCGATGGAAAGCGCCGAAAGATGGGCGAGATCCATAACGGTGAGTTCCGACTGAGCCTGCCGCAATTCGCCCAAGGCCGCCTCAGCCCGCACAAGGAAACTGCGACCGGCCGGGGTCAGACGCATGGGCCTTTTGCCGTGATCGATCAGATCCGTGGCAAGCGCGTTTTCGAGGTTCTTGATTTGTTGGCTGACCGCTGGTTGGCTCAGACCGGTGAGGTTCGCCGCTTGGGCTACCGAACCGGTAGAGGCGAGTGCCTCGAATACCTCGAGCCCCCGCAGGGTAACACCTTTCATCAACATGGCCGTGTCGATCCTAGTTTTGGAAAGTGTGAAACTACCAGCGCGTTCCGTCAATCCCCCTGATTGTTCTTTCCGACAGTGCAGCAACACCGCGACAATCCATGATCCGAATTGATGACCAAGCGCACCCCTCCAGAAAATCATGCAGAATGTGGGTTATTCGGCCTTTTTCGTAGGTCGGCGTATCGACGGGGGCTGTTCACCGGATCGCCGCACCCTGCAAGCCGTCGAACATCAAAGGCAGTCTGATCCCCACATTAAGAAAAACTGATCTGCAGTTTCAGGGCCCAAAGATTGAAATATGCGAATATCGGGCGCATCACGTTGATCGTGAGAGGATGCTGCGATGACCGTTACTTACCTTAAATCCGCTCCCGGTTTGCCGCCACAGGACGCAGGTGATACAGCGGATATCGTCCGCATCATGCTGGCACGGATTGCGACCGATGGCGAAGCCGCCGTTCGCGACTATGCTGGGCGGCTTGATGGTTGGACTGATCAGATTGTCGTCAACCCGGAAAAGGTCGCCGCTGCTGGCGACGCGCTGACTGCCGATGAACGGCAGTACATCCAATATGCCCATGACAACATCCGACGCTTTGCCGAGGCGCAGCGTGCCACGGCCCGGGACATGGAAATCGAACTGCGCCCGGGTCTGACAGCCGGTCAGCGGTTCATCCCCCTCCAGGCGGCGGGGTGTTACGTGCCGGGCGGGCGTTACTCGCATATCGCATCCGCGCTCATGAGCATCACGACGGCCCGTGCCGCAGGTGTGCCATTCGTGACCGCATGCTCGCCACCCAGGCCGGAAGGGATACCGCCCGCAATTCTTCACGCAATGCATCTCGCCGGCGCCGATCTTGTGCTCGCGGTCGGCGGGGTACACGGGGTGGCTGCAATGGCGCAGGGGCTTTTCGGCGCGCCCAAGGCTGACATCCTTGTCGGGCCGGGCAACCAGTTTGTTGCCGAAGCCAAACGCCAGCTCTTCGGCCCGCTCGGCATCGACATGTTTGCTGGCCCCACAGACAGCATGGTGCTGGCTGATCTCACAGCTGATCCGTTGACGGTGGCATGGGATCTCGCCGGTCAGGCCGAGCACGGTTACAATTCGCCCGTATGGCTGGCAACCGATCACGCGCCTTTGGCCGAGGCGGTCTTGAGGCTCGTGCCGGATTGCATCGCAACCCTGCCCGAACCCAACCGGTCCAGCGCGCGCGAGGCCTGGGCCGCTCTGGGCGAAGTGATCCTCGTTTCGAACCGCGAGGAAATGGCACAGGTCGCCGACCGATATGGCCCCGAACACTTGCACGTTCAGGCAGCGGATCTGCCATGGTGGAAGGAACGGCTGAAATCCTACGGTTCGCTCTTCCTGGGCGAGAACACCACCGTCGCATTCGGTGACAAGGCATCGGGACCCAACCATGTTCTGCCGACAAGCGGTGCTGCGCGCTACACCGGCGGTCTGAGCGTCCACAAGTTCCTGAAATGCGTGACCTGGCAGACTGTGGATGATGCGGCCTTGCCAGATCTGGCGCGCGCCACCGCCGGTATATCGCGGATGGAGGGGATGGAAGGCCACGCCCGCACCGCCGACATCCGCCTCGACAAAGCAAATCCACCCCTTAAAGTCGCGGGATCATAGACCCCGGACTGCAAGAACGACCAAAAGGACTTTCGATGAACCTTGCCAAGTTTCCGCGCGTGCGCCTCGCCCATCTGGCCACGCCCCTCGAATTCATGCCGCGCCTGACCGAGGCACTGGGCGGTCCGGAGATCTGGATCAAGCGGGACGACTGCACCGGGCTCAGCACCGGGGGGAACAAGACCCGCAAGCTTGAATACCTGATGGCCGAAGCGGTCGAGCAGGGTGCCGATATCGTCCTGACCCAGGGTGCGACCCAATCAAACCACGCGCGCCAGACAGCGGCGGCAGCCGCGAAACTCGGGATGGACTGTCATATCCTGCTTGAGGACCGGACAGGCTATAATCACGAGAATTACCGCTACAACGGCAACGTCCTTCTGGACGTGCTGCATGGGGCGACGATCGAGCACCGCGGCCCCGACCTCGACATGAATGCGGAAATGGAGGCCGTGGCAGACAAGTTTCGCGCTGACGGTCGAAACGCCTATGCCATTCCGGGTGGCGGTTCGAATCCGACGGGCGCCCTTGGCTATGTCAATTGTGCCTTCGAGATGTTGACGCAATTCAACGATATGGGTTTGAAGGTCGATCACATCGTGCACGCCACCGGATCGGCCGGTACGCAGGCCGGGCTGATCACCGGACTCAAGGCGATGAATGCCGGCATCCCGCTTCTGGGTATCGGGGTCCGCGCGCCAAAGCCCAAGCAAGAGGAAAATGTGTACAACCTCGCGGTCAAAACGGCCGAGAAACTGGGCTGTCCCGGTGTCGTCGCGCGTGAGGATGTGGTCGCCAACACCGATTACGTCGGGCCCGGCTATGGTATCCCGGCTGCCGATACGCTCGAGGCCATCGACATTTTTGCCAAGACCGAAGCCATTCTGCTCGATCCCGTCTATTCCGCGAAGGGCGGGGCGGGGCTGATCGACCTGATCCGCAAAGGGCGCTTCAAGAAGGGCGAAAGGGTCGTCTTCCTTCATACGGGCGGCGCAATCGGTCTCGCCGGATACACCCACGAATTCGACGTCGCCGCAGTGGCATGAGACCTGTCGGCATCCTCGGCGGGATGGGCCCCGAGGCCACGATCCTGCTGATGCAAAAGGTGCTGAAGGCGATCGATGCCGGCGACGATGCGGACCACGTGCCGCTCATTGTGCACCAGAACCCTCAGGTCCCTTCGCGGATCAAGGCGTTGATCAAAGGGACGGGCGCGGACCCGGAGCCGACCCTTCGGCAGATGGCCCGCGATCTCGAAGCGGCGGGGGCGCAGGCCCTCGCGATGCCGTGCAACACCGCACACCACTACGCGGCGGCGATCGCGGCCTCGACCGACCTGCCGTTCATCAACATGATCGACCTGACGGCGCGGGCTCTCGCAGGTAAGGGGCGCATCGGCATGCTCGCCTCGCCCGCTGTCCGAAAGGTTGGTGTGTTCGATACCGCGTTTTCCGACGCGGGCCTCGAGGCGGTCTATCCCGACGATGACCCGATCCTTGCGCTTATTCGGGCGGTCAAGGCAGGGGACAACCCGGACAGGGAAGCCTTCCAAACAATCGCCGACCAGCTTCTTACCGAAACAGACCATCTGTGCGTCGCGTGCACCGAACTCAGCCTCCTTGCCGATGCACTACAGCCCGGAACCTGGGCGGACAGCCTCGATTGTCTCACAAACGGCATCGTTTCCTTCGCGACATCCTGATCTTCTTCTCGTCCAAAATACGCCCGCCGGAGGCTCCCGAACTGCGGGCTTGCGCGGCGGCAGGAACGGAATGAATGTGGCTGCAGGGAGAGCCTTGATGAAGATCGCGACCGCCGCCTACCCACTCGACGCCCTGACCAGTTGGGCCGAGTACGAAGACAAGATGTTCCGCTGGGTCGATGAGGGCGCCAGCCACGGCGCGGACCTGCTGGTCTTTCCCGAATACGGCGCCATGGAACTCGCGACGCTGGACGGTCGAAACGCCGCCGCTGATCTCGAACAATCGATCCATGCGGTGTCGGACAGGTTGGCCGATGCAGATGCCCTTCATGCCCATCTTGCCCAGCAATTCGGCGTCCATATCCTGGCCGCATCCGCCCCGGCGACCCGCGAAGAGGGGCGGCCAGTCAACCGTGCGCGCTTTTTCTCTCCCACCGGCGCCCGAGGGGAACAGGACAAGCAGATCATGACCCGGTTCGAGGCCGAAATCTGGGACATCGCACCCGGCGGACCGTTGCAGCTGTTCGATACGGCAATTGGCAAGATCGGCGTGTTGATCTGTTACGACAGTGAGTTTCCCCTCCTCGGCCGCGCACTCAGCGAGGCGGACATCATCCTCGTGCCCTCGGTCACCGAAGCGCGCTTTGGCTATTCCCGAGTGCGGATCGGCGCGCAGGCCCGTGCGCTCGAAAATCAATGCCTCACCGTGATGTCTTCGGTTGTGGGCGAGGCGGAATGGTCCGAGGCGATTGGAACATCTGTCGGTGCGGGTGGTATCTATGGACCACCCGATCGCGGTTTCCCCGAGACGGGGGTTCTGGCCCAGGGCGAACTGAACCAGCCCGGATGGACCTATGCCGAGATCGATCTTGCCACCATTGCAGAGGTCCGCGCCGACGGAGGCGTTCTCAATCGGCGCGACTGGGACAGTCAAAAGGGTCGTGACGGTGCGGTCACAATCACGCGCCTGACCTAGATCGCCCTTGAAATATCGGGGGAGACGGCGCATGTAGGGGCGCATCCGCGATCGGCGGATGTGCAACGAAGGAGAGACCATGGCCAAGGAAGAACTGCTCGAATTTCCCGGCGTCGTGAAGGAACTCCTGCCAAATGCGACATTTCGGGTCGAGCTGGAAAACGGCCATGAGATCATCGCCCATACGGCAGGAAAGATGCGCAAGAACCGGATCCGGGTCTTGGCAGGCGACAAGGTTCAAGTCGAAATGACGCCATACGACCTGACCAAGGGGCGTATCAACTACCGCTTCAAGTAAGCGCAACGGATGCTGATCCTGGGATCGGGAAGCCCCCGGCGGCTTGAGCTGCTGGGGCAACTGGGCGTGACGCCGGATGCGATCCGCCCGCCCGATATCGACGAAACACCCCGAACGGGCGAACTCCCGCGCCCTTATTGCGCACGCATGGCGCGCGAAAAGGCCTTGGCGGTCGAAGCCGGGGTGGATGACGTGGTTCTCTGCGCGGATACCACCGTGGCCCTGGGCCACCGCATTCTGGGAAAACCCGAAGATGAAGCGGAAGCGACTGATTTCCTTTGGAAAATGTCTGGCCGCCGCCACCGCGTCATCACCGCTGTGGCGGTCCGGCGTGGTGATCGGCTTTGGGAAAAAGACGTTGTCAGCCAGGTTCGTATGAAAGCGCTCTGTGATAAAGAGGTTCGTGCTTACGTCGCATCGGGCGATTGGCGCGGCAAGGCGGGCGGCTACGGGATCCAGGGTCCGGCCGGCGCTCTGATCCCGTGGATCAGCGGATCGTTCACCGCCATCGTCGGTTTGCCTCTGGCTGAAACCGCCGGGTTTCTGCAAGCCGCAGGTGTCGAGGTCTGGTCATGAAAGGCCGCACGATCGTCCTTGATGAGTTGGAGGGGCGCGAAGCCGCCGCGCTGATGGTCGATGGCCGGCTTGAGGATATCCTAATCGACGGCGATGCGCCGCGTCCTGGTACCATTTACCGGGCCATCGCCGAGCGACCGATGAAGGGGCAGGGTGGGGTCTTTCTGCGCACGCCCGACGGCCCGGCCTATCTGCGCCAGATCAAGGGCTTGGCGCCGGGGGATGCGCTGCTGGTTCAGGTGACAGGCTACGCAGAGCAGGGAAAAGCCTTGCCCGTCACCACCAAGCTTCTTTTCAAAAGCCGCTACGCGATCATCACGCCAGACGCGCCCGGTCTCAACATATCACGTCAGATCAAGGACGACGCGACACGCGATCGCCTGCTTGAGATCGCGCATGACGAGATGGCCGACTTGAACTACGGCTTGATCCTGCGCTCTGTTTGCGAGGCGGCGGATACTGATCAGATACAAGATGACATCGCCGCAATGCGCGATCTCGCGCTGGCGGTTCTCTCTGACAAAGGCGCGGGTGCCGAAACTCTGGCAGAGGGCGATGGCCCCCACGCCGTCGCATGGCGGGATTGGGTCGAACCTGCCGATGTGGTTCAGGAGGCCGGATCTTTCGAGGCGCTCGGCGTCCTCGATGCACTTGATCTGGCGCGCGGTGCGCGGGAGGAGCTTTCAACCGGGTCGATGTTCCTCGAACAAACCCGGGCCTTGGTGGCGGTTGACGTCAACACGGGCGGGGACAGCTCGCTCGCCGCGGGACTGAAAGCCAATCTCGCCTGCGCGCGGGCGCTTCCGCGGGCGTTGCGGATCCGCGGCCTTGGTGGCCAGATCGTGATTGACCCGGCCCCCATGGCCAAGAAAGACCGGCGCACGTTCGAAGACGCCTTGCGCCGGGCCTTGCGTGCTGATGATATCGACACGGTCTTGGCAGGGTGGACCCCGCTGGGGCACTACGAATTGCAGCGAAAACGCGCCCGCCTGCCCCTGTCGGAGGTTCTGAAATGAGTTGCCCGATCTGCGGATCCGAACGAGACCAGAAGTACCGCCCATTCTGTTCGCGGCGGTGCGCAGATGTCGATTTGGCCCGCTGGATGAACGGGCAATATGCGGTGCCATCGGATGATCCCGAGGACGCTGTCGAAGCCGCTGAAGAGGCCGCGCGCCAACAGGCCAAGCCGCACTGACAATTGTACGAAATCCCTCTGGACACCCTTGGCCTGAGGCCCTAGAACCCGCTCACCCGAACGCAAGCCGTTCTCCCGTGCCCGGGTAGCTCAGGGGTAGAGCAGTGGATTGAAAATCCTCGTGTCGG
>CAWUIQ010000040.1:0-26449 GCA_963922565.1 uncultured Rhodobacterales bacterium | reverse complement strand
CGCAGGACCAGCGTCGCGCCGGTCGGATAGTCCCAGAACCGGGGATGGTCGACCGACGATTTGACAAGATCGTGGGCAAGCTCGGCCATACCGGGGTTATGGCCGATGACCAGCAACGTCTTGCCCTGGCCCTCCGATCGGATCAGAGCCAGCATCCCCGCCTCTGAGGCGTGGTAGAGATTGCCGGTGAACGTCGCTGATGCGGCAAGTTCCAGACCGCTACATGTTTCCCGGGTTCGTGCTGAGGACGAGCTGAGGATCTGATCAGGCACATGGCCGTTCTCGCGCAGCCATGTACCCAAGGCGGCTGCTGATCGCTTTCCCCTGTCGTTGAGCGGGCGATCATGATCCCTGAGCGCGGCATTGTCCCAGCTGGATTTTGCATGGCGCATGAGGATCAGGGTCAGCATGGTTCAGCCTTTGAACATCTGCATATGATACGCCGACTGTGCGGCGACGCGGCCAAACCGCTGGCTGACCGGGCAAATGCGGCGTGCCGCGCAGCCCTTGGTCATGCAATCCTGACCGGGGACCGTGCCGAGGTAAGATTTGCACGCGGGCACGTCATAGCCTCCATCCGCAAAGGCGCCCACGGGACATGCTGTGACGCAAGGTTTCTCCGCACAAGTCAGACATGGGTTGGGCGGGGAAGGGGGCAGGTCGATCCGATCCGGCAATGCCAGCGCGCCCCGAAATGAAACCATCAGGCCGGCGGTGTCATGAACCAGCAGCATGATAGGCGAGGTATGAATGCGGTTCGTGCGCGTCGCCCATCGTTGAAAGGGCTGATAAGGTGGGCCGCCGAAGGGATAGAGGGCCATCGCACCGATCTCTTCGGCCCATCCGCCAATCACGCGGCGGGACCAGCGGTCAACCGGATCCGGCGCGCCGTCGGCGAATTCCGGGCCCTCCGTCACATGAGACCAGAAGCCTGCGGCCTCGTCCGGACCCAGCAGCAGCAACGTTTCGTAGCCCTCCGGCACATCATCGGAAGGGCCGGGGTGAAATCCGCCGAGAATGGCCAGGTGTCGACGCGCAGCAGCGTTCTCGAGCTGTTCGAGATTCATTTCCGCGCAAACGGGAGTGACATCGCCCAGGTGAACTGGCTGGGCCTATCGTCCTGCCATTGAAGACCGACCTCCATGTCATCATGCCCCTGACGTGGCTGCGCGATGTAGGTGCCGAACATCCTGTCCCAGATAGATAGCGCAAAGCCGTAATTGCTGTCGTGTTCGTCGCGGTGAACCGAATGATGAACGCGGTGCATGTCGGGCGTGACCAGCACCTGCCGTACGATCGCATCCAGCCAGATCGGCAGACGCAGGTTGGCATGGTTGAACATTGCAGTGCCGTTCAGGATGATCTCGAACAGAATGACAGCGATCGCGGCCGGACCGACGAGGTAGACGAGACCGATCTTGAGGAGCATCGACAAGGCGATCTCGACTGGGTGAAAACGAATGGCGGTCGTCACGTCCATATCCACATCCGCGTGGTGAACCCGGTGCAGACGCCAGAGGATGGGAACCTTGTGGGTGATCAGATGCTGTGCCCAGATCGCGAGATCGAAGAATAGAACCGCCACGGTGATCTCGAACCAGATTGGCAGATCCACGTGATTGAAGAGACCCCAGCCCTGCGCTTCGGCGTCTATTGCGGCCCCGACAGCCAATAAGGGCAGTACAAATGCCATGAGCCGGAGCGTCACCGTATTGACGATGGTGAAACCCCAATTGGTGATCCAGCGCGTCGAACGCGGTTGGCTGCGCTCGCGGCGGGGCGCCAATGCCTCAATGCTCGCCAGTACGGTGAACAAGCCAAGAAAGATAGAGAGGCGGATTAAGGCTTCGTTTTCCATGGCATAGAGATACGCCTTTCCGTCAGTCTGGCAAATGGACGTGTTGACACATTCGCGTCAGCGCGGGCGGATGATCGACCCCGCCCCGTGATCGGTGAAAAGTTCGAGCAGGCAGGCATTGGGCGCGCGCCCGTCCAGGATGACGGCGGCCCGGACGCCCCGCGCAATGGCATCAAGGGCGGTTTCGGTTTTTGGGATCATTCCGCCAGCGATCACACCCTTGTCGGTCAAATCACGGATCTGGTCGGCAGTCAGGTCGGTCATCACATCACCCGCTGCGTTTTTGACGCCCGACACATCGGTCAGCAGCAAGAGGCGATCGGCCTTGAGCGCGCCTGCGATTGCCCCGGCGGCGGTATCACCGTTGATATTGTAGGTCTGACCGTCGGCGCCGGATCCGAGCGGAGCGATGACCGGGATGATTTCCTTTTCAGAGAGCGTGCGAAGAATGTGGGGATCAATCTGCGCTGGTGTGCCGACAAAGCCCAGCCCCGGATCTGTCTGCTCGCAACGGATGAGATTTGCGTCCTTGCCCGACAGGCCCACGGCCCGTCCGCCCTGATCATTGATGGCCTGAACGATACGCTTGTTGACGAGGCCGGACAGCACCATTTCGACCACGCCGATGGTTTCGGCGTCGGTGATCCGTTTGCCATCCCGGAACTCTGACTGGATGGAAAGCCGATCAAGCATCGTGTTGATCATCGGGCCGCCGCCATGGACGATCACGGGGTTCACCCCGACCTGCCGCATCAGGACGATGTCGCTCGCAAAGCTGGCCATGGCCTGATCGCTGCCCATGGCATGGCCACCCAGTTTGATGACGACGGTGGCGTCCTTGTAACGTTGGAGGTAAGGCAGCGCCTGGCTGAGCGTGCGGGCGGTTGCGATCCAGTCGCGGTTCATGGCTTGCGTCTTTGCTTTTCTCATCGTTCCGGGGGTTATCGGGAAATGCGCGCCAAGGCGCAAGTCATCCCATGGCCCCCACCCTGGCCCTCCCCTTTGGGGAAGGAACGCACGATCACGCTTGGCCTGCTATTCGATCCCGGAGATGATGGACCTCAGGGTCGCGATACCCTCGCCTTTTTCACTGGAGGTGAGAACGATTTCGGGGAAAGCCGCGGGATGCTTGGCGAGCCTCTCGCTCACCTGCCGAAGCAGCGTTTCTTTGTCTTTCTCTTTGATCTTGTCGGCTTTGGTCAGAACGCATTGGAAGGTTACGGCGCTCTGATCCAGCAGCGTCAGGATTTCTTCGTCGGCCGCCTTGATGCCGTGCCGAGCGTCGATGAGCACGAAGGCGCGCCGCAGGCTTTGCCGACCCGAGAGGTACTGTTTCAGGAGCGCCTGCCATTTCTTGACGACATCCAGCGGCGCGTTTGCGTATCCGTAGCCTGGAAGGTCGACGAGGTAATGTCGGTCGCCGCAGGTGAAAAAGTTGATCTCTTGCGTGCGGCCCGGCGTGTTTGACGCGCGTGCGAGCCCCTTGCGGCCTGTGAGCGCGTTTATCAGCGACGATTTTCCGACGTTCGACCGACCTGCAAAGCACACCTCGATCCGGTCCGCCGGGGGCAGCCCGTTCATTGCGACGACCCCTTTCAGGAACGTCGTCTCTTGCGCAAAGAGTTTCCGACCTCTTTCACGCTCTTCTTCTGTGGGGTCCTGAGTGAGCTTGAAGGCGAGTGTCATTGCAGCGGATCGCCCAGCTTGACGGTGCCGGGGGCCTTTACCTTGAAGTAGACGCCGAAATCCCGCGTATCCCATCCGTTTTCAAGTTGGCCCAGCATGTTGACATCCCGCAGACCTGTCAGCGGGCTGGCATCGGGCGCGCGGCAGCGTTCGATGGGCTCGACCGGCGACAGCGTTGCGGACCCGAGCGTGATGTCACCCGAAAGCAGATCGATTTCTTCCCATGGGGCGAGACCATCCAGCCAGAGGTTAATGCGGAACCGGCGCATGTCGATGTCATGCCCGATCTTTTGGCTGAGCGCCCTTAGTGACGACAGATTGCCGATGGAGACCGAGGCAAATGGTACGTCGGTCATGCCGGACAGTGGTGACTGGACAAGGCGGGCGGGGCCGGGCCTGTCTTCGGGCCAGAGATCCGCCAGCCACTGGCCAAGTGCGCCGGGCTCTGCTGATGGATCAAACGACAGATCGGATCGATCCGGGTGGGTCAGGACAAATCCGGTTTCGGAGGTCTTGATCGAGATCGCGGCCAGCCGCGGGCCCGAAGCCACCTGCAGAAAGTTCCGGCGCGGCTGCCAGGCATCCGTGTCCTCAGCGTTTTGGTTCAAGAGGGCCCATATGCGATCTCCGACCACACCGTTTTCAGGTGTCAATTCGATGCTGTCGCACGCCTCGGATCCGATCCCCTTGATCGGATGGCGCCATATATGGGCCAGTCGCCCGGTCACTTTTTGGTCTCTTCCGCTGCCTTCTTTTTGAAGCTTTGTCTGATGTTACCCAGGATATCCGGCGTGTAACCCTGACTGCGCATGATCAGGTATTGCTGGATGAAGGTGATCGTGTTGTTGGCGATCCAGTAGACGACAAGCCCGCTCGCGAAGCTGCCAAGCATGAACATGAAGACCCAAGGCATCCACGCAAAAATCATCTGTTGCGTGGGATCGGTGGGGGCCGGGTTCAGCTTTTGCTGGAGCCACATCGAGATCCCAAGCAGCAGCGGAAGGATACCGATGAAGATGAGCGCCATGATCGAGCCGGGCTCGGGCCCGCTGAATGGCAGCCAACCGAAGAAATTGAGCAGAGAGGTCGGGTCAGGCGCGCTGAGATCGCGGAACGGGCCGAACCAGGGGGCGTGCCGCAGTTCGATCGTGACAAAGATCACCTTGTAGAGCGAAAAGAAGATCGGGATCTGCAGCAGGATCGGCAGACAGCCGGCCGCCGGATTGACCTTTTCGCGCTTGTAGAGCTCCATCATGCCCTGCTGCAGCTTCTGCCGGTCTTCGCCTGCCTGCTCCTTGAGCTTTTCCATTTCTGGCTGAAGCTCTTTCATCTTGGCCATGGACACGTAGGACTTGTAAGCCAGCGGAAAGAGAATGGCCTTGATGATCAGCGTCAGCCCGATAATGGCCCAGCCCATGTTGCCAATCATCTTGTTGAGTTCGTGCAGCAACCAGAAGATTGGCTTGGTCAGGAAAAAGAACCAGCCCCAGTCGATGCTGTCGATGAATCCCTCGATACCGGTCGACTGGTAGTTGCGGATCGCCTCCCATTCCTTGGGTCCTGCGAAAAACCGGGTTTCGACGCTGACGGTGTCACCCGCGGCAACGGCAACGGTTGGCTGAACGGCTTCGGCCTGGTAGATGTCGCGCTGCTCATCATACTTAACCACTTGCCGGAAGCCGACGCCTGGTTGCGGGACGAGCGTGGTCATCCAGTAGTGATCGGTGAAACCGATCCAGCCATTGGCTTCGACCCGTGTTGTCTCGGCGCGCGCGCCAAGACGCTGGTCGAATTCGAAATCGGGCATATCGGACCAATCGGTTTCGGTAAGTTCCCCGTCAGCCATCGCGACCACCCCTTCATGCAGGATGAAGAAGTTCTTGAGATCGAGTGGCTCACCATGGCGGGCGATCAGGCCGTAGGGGGCAAGGCTGCGCGCCTCGCCTGACTGGTTTTCAACCGATTGCGTGATGGTAAACATGTAATCGTCGTCGATCGACATGGTGCGGGTAAAGAGCAGCCCGTTGCCGTTGTCCCATGTGAGGGTCACCGGTTGGTCGACACCGAGCGTTTCGCTCCCTACAGGAGCCCATTCGGTCTTGGGGCCGGGGACGGCCGATGGATCGACACCGGCCCCAGCCGCCCAGCCAAAGAGGGCATAGTGCGCATTCTCCTCGCCGACGGGGGCGAGCAGCGTGACCACATCGGCATTGTCGTCGAGACTGACGCGGTAGTCTTCCAGCCGCAGGTCGTCGATCCGTCCGCCGACCAGCGATATCGTACCCTTCAGGCGGGGCGTATCGATGGCAAGGCGCGGCGCGTTGGTAACTTCGTCTGCGGCTTGGGTTTGCGGTGTTGATGTCGGTTGTTGTTCCGCCGCGGGGGGCGTCGCCGTCAGCGTGTCTTCCGACAGGGCCTGCTCCGAGGTCTGATCAAGGACGGCATCCGGTTCCGGTGGCGGAAACAACGCAAACCATACGAGGATCACGAGAAAGCTGAGAGCCGTCGCAAGAATTAGGTTCTTGTTCTGATCGTCCATAGGGGCCGTTGCCTGTCACCGCTGAAAGAATATGTGGGTTCAACAGAGACAGCAGCCAAACGTCAAGCGGATTCGGGCCTATTCCTCGGCCCGCTCCATATGAGATTACCTTAAGTTTCGCATGACGGAAGTCGAAGCAGCGCCGCTTGTCACGCTTTCCTTTTCGGGATGACCGGGGGTTCTTCGACCTTGGCTTCGTGTGCGCTGATCCAGTCGAGTGTTTGATCGAACGGCATGGGGCGGCCGATGCTGAAGCCCTGAACATGATCGCAGCCGAGTTGCGAAAGAAGCGCGTGTTCGCCAGCGGTTTCGACCCCTTCGGCAAGGGTTTCGAGACCAAGACGTTCGGCCATGCTCAGGATCGCGCTGATCATTCGTTGCTGTTCGGGATCGCGGTCTGCCTTCATAACAAAGGATCGGTCGATCTTGATCCGCCCGACCTCAAATCGGCGAACCGAGGCGATCGACGCATTGCCCGTGCCGAAATCGTCCAGATCGATACGACAGCCAAGTGCCGTCAACGCCTTGATATTGCGGGTGATCGTATCGTCCGGCGCCTGCGCCACAACGGTTTCGAGAATTTCGACGGCCAACCGGTCCGGAGCCAGATCGAACCGGTCCAGCTCCCACTGGATCTTTTCCGGCAGCGCGGGATTGCTAAGCTCGGAGCCGCTGAAATTCACGCCAACCCGCGGGACATGCACACCGGCAGCGTCCCATGCTTTCAACGCGGTGAATGAATGGAACACCATCACTTCGGCCAGCCGTTCGAGCAACCCGGTTTCCTCGATCGCGGGCAGAAATTCGGCTGGTGAGATCATGCCGCGTTCCGGATGGTTCCAGCGCGCCAGCGCCTCAAAGCCGGTGACCTGCCCGGTGTCGGTTGAAATCTGCGGCTGGAACCAAGGCTGGATCTGACCGTTTTCGAGCGCCTCCCGCACCTCGTCCCGCATGCCTGCTCGCGCCGTCGTGATCTTTTGCAGCTCTTCCGAATAGGCACGGATCGAACATGGGCCCCGCCGTTTCGCCTCAAGCAAGGCGGTGTTGCATGCCTCGATCCATTCTTGGCCTCCCGACCCGGGTGCCCGGCGTAGCAGGCAAAATCCTACGCAAGCGGTCGTGAAAACCGTGGTGCCGTCCAGCGCATGCGGTTCCTCGATGGATTTCAAGAAGCGTCCGGCAACTTGAATGGCCGCTTCGAGGTCGATCCGGGCAGTAGGTCCCAGCACGATCGTGAACCGGTGATCGCCGCTGTGGCAGATCATGTCGGTTTCGCGCAGGCTGGTCGCCAGGCGTGCCTTGGTTTCCGCGCTCAGCCGTTCAGCGGCTTCGTGGCCGTAGCGTTCGACGAACACGTCGTAATCGTCCAATTCGATGGCGAAAAGGGCAGAGGTGCTTTGTTTGTCGGTACATTCATGTCGGACGCCGTCGACGTGGTAGGTGAATTCGGTCTTGTCCAGAACGCGCGTCTTTGCTGTCGCGTTGTCCTGTCCCCGCGGGGCCCGATCATTGACGAGTCCTGCGAACAAAAGCCAGGTCAGCGGCACCAGCGCGGCAGTCATCAGCAGCGCGATTTCACCACCAAGCCAAAAGGCTGCGAGCGTGAGTGCCGGGAGAAAGGCGAGGATCTGAGGACCCGACAAAACCTCGGCGGTTTCCCTTAACGCTTGTTTTAACTTGTTCCGAAATGCACCCGTCATCGCCGATCCCTCAAGTCCCGTTGCACCCCCTGCGTGCACACCGGATCGACGATTATTGGATGGGTCTAATACTCTCGTTAACGTGTTCTCTTAATGTTCGACGGCTTTTTATCAAATTATTCTGGCTTTCTGGTCAGCGCCTGAAAGTCGAAAAGCTTCGGATCCAGCAGGTGGGACGGGCGCGCATTCATCAACGCCCGGAACATAACCTGACGACGGCCGGGGCTGTTCGCCTCCCATCCATCGAGGATCTGCTTGACCTGCTGCCGCTGAAGGCCGTCCTGGGAACCACACAAATCACAAGGGATGATCGGATACTTCATCGCCCTGGCAAATTTCTCGCAATCGGCCTCGGCCACATGGGCCAGCGGGCGATAGACAAACAGATCACCTTCTTCGTTCAACAACTTCGGCGGCATCGTTGCGAGGCGGCCACCGTGGAAGAGGTTCATGAAAAAAGTCTCGAGGATGTCGTCGCGGTGATGGCCAAGAACGACGGCTGAACAACCTTCTTCGCGTGCGATCCGGTAAAGATGGCCCCGTCTTAAACGTGAACAGAGCGCGCAAAACGTCCGCCCTTGGGGCACCTTGTCGACAACAACCGAATAGGTGTCCTGATACTCGATCCGATGCGGCACGCCCATGCGCTCGAGAAATTCAGGCAGGACAGTCGCCGGAAAGCCCGGCTGCCCCTGATCGAGATTACATGCCAGCAGATCGACGGGCAAAAGGCCGCGCCATTTCAGTTCATAGAGCACGGCGAGCAACGTATAGCTGTCTTTCCCACCAGACAGGCAAACCAGCCAGCGGGCATCGCGCTCGATCATTCCGTATTGCTCAATCGCCTCGCGGACATACCGGACGGCGCGCTTGCGAAGCTTTTTGAATTCGGTCGTCGAGGGCGCTCCGAAAAAGAGCGGGTGGATTTCGTCACTGTCGTCGAGCATCGCGTGCCTCGGGCTGAGTTTGCGCTGGTCTATAGCATGACGGTTATGAACCGAAACAGGGAACGGCGCGTATCTGGATTGAAAGGGAGATACATGATGGTCCGGGTGCTGGTCTTTGGGATGGCTCTGCTGATTGCGGCCTGTACGGGAAAGCCGGGGGTGGATGACCCTTTGCTTTCGGACCGGAAGCTGAATCTCGAAGAATTCTTTGACGGCCGCGTCGTGGCACAAGGACAGTTCCAGGACGTCTTTGGAACCGTTCGTCGGCGGTTTGATGTGGTCATCGACGGTACTTGGGATGGAGAAACCCTGCGACTTGTCGAAGACTTCGTTTACGAAGACGGTTCGACCGAACAGCGGATCTGGACCCTTACCAAGACCGGGCCCGATAGCTGGCAAGGCACAGCGCCCGGTGTCATCGGTATCGCAACCGGTGAGGAACGCGGCGATACGTTCAATTGGCGGTATGAAATCGATCTACCTGTTCCGGACGGGACGCTGAGGGTGACCTTTGACGACTGGATGTGGAAACTGAGCGAAGATCGTGTGCTCAACCGGGCTTACATGAAACGGTTTGGGGTCGATATCGGTGATGTGATCATCACCTTCGAAAAACAATAAGCTGCCCGGCCTGTCAAAGACCGGGCAGCCGTGTTGCTACCACATGTAAGTGTCGCGGATCTCGGGCTCGAGCCGAGGCGGAAGCCCGACATCGCGCCTCAGATGATCGTTAAGATGATCCGTCGTTGCGTATTGGGGCCTGCGGGCGACCATCGTCCACAGGGTTAGCGCAAAGACACGGCGCGCACCGTACTTGGCGACCGCGGCCGCAATAACGGCGGGCAATTCATGAGTCGGTTTGGTTTGAACAGGGGTCATGGAAATATCCGGCGCGGACACGCCGGCCTCTAACTGGTCATTTGGAGAGATCACAAACGCGCAAAACTACGCAGTCTGCTTAGGTCAAAAGTGGTTTTGCGGATGTTGACCGGCGATCGCGCGGTCAATGGGGCGTCGGTTTAGACGTACGTATGTACGAACATTCCTTTTGGCCCGAGTGCGGAACACCAGAGAGCAAATAGTCGATTATCCATCGCGCCCTCCTTTCATTGGTGTTGCGCTAGGCTCAACTAACACGGGCAGGACCCGGAATCCAACCTCTATTTTGACGAATCCGATCTTTCGGCAGGAACCGGATCATAGCCACTGTGACCCCATGGATGGCAGCGCCCTATCCGGCGCAGGGTCAGCCATGTGCCCCGCAAGGCACCATGACGTTCAAGGGCCTCCAGCGCATAGGCGCTGCATGTCGGTTGATATCGGCAATTGTGGCCCACCCAGGGGGAAAAAACCAAGCGGTAGGCTCTGACAGGCAGAGAAAGGATGTAGGCTGCGGGGCTCATTCCCTTGTTCCTTCAAGCGCCTCGCGCAACTCGCTTTGCATCTGCGCAAAATTCCTGTTTGCCGTTTCTACTGGTCGACCGATCAACACATAGTCATGGCCGGGGCGGCCTGCCAGCGGGAGCACGAGCCGTGCCAATTCGCGCAAGCGTCGTTTGGCCCGGTTCCGCGCGACGGCATTGCCCACTTTTTTCGAACAGGTGAAACCCACGCGGATCGGCCCGTCGTCTTTCCGGTCGCGGATTTGAAGCATGAAGCCGGGGGTGGGGACCTTGCGGCCGCGCGCAGCAGCAAGGAAATCGGAGCGTTTCCGCAGTGTTTCGAATGCAAAAACCGCCGCCGGATCATCCGGGGCGGTTTGTACTTTGTTCAACGGCGCAGCCATAGGGCCGCCGAGAATTACGCGCTCAGCGACTTGCGACCGCGGGCACGACGAGCGTTCAGGATCTTGCGACCAGCTTTCGTCGCCATGCGCGCACGAAAGCCGTGGCGGCGTTTGCGAACCAGGTTCGACGGTTGATATGTGCGTTTCATCGCGGTGGCTCCAATTCAGATACCGGCAACACGCGGATTCGTGTCTGCGGTGATGTTCGAAGCCCGCTCTCTAAGCCCGTCATCGGGGCAAGTCAAACCCCTGCGCCAAAATTCTTTCCAAGCTGCAACAAAGGAAGCCGGGGCAGCGCGCCGAATATTTCAAAACGCCGCGTCATTTGTCCTTTGCATCACGCATTTCGTCACCCGACATCAACCACCTGTGAAGAGACTGTTGCTGCGCGCCTAGAACGCGCATGTTTGTCCAAGCAATCAACAGCCCCAAAAGGCCAAGCTCGCATGTCTGAGATTTCTGATCCCCGGAAGCCGTCGCTTATTCGCAACGTGCCCCTGATCGTCATTCTGACGGTGGCAGTGATCGGCGCGTTCATGCTGCGGGATCATCTGAGTTTCGAAGCGCTCGCGCAAAACCGCGAGACACTTCTGGCCTACCGGGATGGCGCTTATGGCTGGGCTGCGCTGGTTTTCGTGTTGGCCTATATCGTCATCGTCGCGTTCTCGTTGCCGGGTGCAACGATCGCCACACTCACCGGCGGGTTCCTTTTCGGGACGGTGGTCGGAACCGCGCTTAATGTCGGTGCTGCAACAATCGGGGCGACGCTGATCTTTTTGGCAGCGCGGCACGGGTTTGGCGAAACGCTGGCGCAGCGGATGGAGGCATCGAAGGGCACCGTCAAAAAGATCAAGGATGGGATCGATGAAAACCAATGGTCGATGCTGTTTTTCATCCGGCTGGTGCCCATCGTCCCCTTCTTTGTCGCCAATTTGGTGCCCGCGTTCATGCAGGTGCCCTTGCATCGCTACGTGATTTCGACCTTCCTTGGCATCATTCCGGGCGGGCTGGTTTATACCTCGGTCGGTGCCGGTCTTGGTGAGGTCTTCGAACGTGGTGAAACACCGGACCTTGGGATCATTTTTGAACCGCATGTCCTTGGGCCCATCCTTGGCCTTGCCGCCCTGTCACTGCTGCCTATCCTGGTGAAACGCATCAGCGGAAAGAAAGCTCTTCAGTAATGGAACGCATCAAAACTGACATCCTCGTCATCGGGGCGGGGTCAGGCGGCTTGTCTGTTGCGGCCGGTGCCGTCCAGATGGGTGCGGAGGTGACCCTTCTCGAAGGCCACAAGATGGGCGGTGATTGCCTCAACTTTGGCTGCGTCCCGTCAAAGGCGCTGATCGCGTCGGCCAAGGCAGCGCATGCGCAGGCCAACTCGGGCATCTATGGCGTCGCGGATCAGAAACCACAGGTGGACTATGCCAAGGCCAAGGACCACGTCCATGATGTGATCGCTCAGATCGAACCGGTCGACAGTCAGGAGCGGTTTGAGGGGCTGGGTGTCCGCGTCATCCGGGAATTCGGACGGTTCATCTCGGATCGTGAGGTGCAGGCTGGTGACGCGATCATTTCCGCCCGCCGCATCGTAATCGCAACGGGCTCGTCGCCGCGCGTGCCGCCCATTCCGGGCCTCGACGAGGTCGACTATCTGACCAACGAAACGCTCTTTGATCTACGCGAGCAGCCGGAGCATCTGATCATCATCGGCGGCGGTGCTATCGGGATGGAAATGGCGCAGGCCCATGTGCGGCTGGGCAGTAAGGTCACCGTGCTTGAGGCGCAAAAGGCTTTGGGCAACGAGGATCCCGAAGCGGCTGCCATCGTCATCGACGCGCTGCGCGAAGAAGGGGTTCAGATCATCGAAGGGGCCACCGCGAGCCGCATCAGTGCGCAGGATGGCGTGACCGTCGAAACCGAAGCAGGTGCCAAAATCATTGGCAGTCACCTTCTGCTGGCGGTTGGTCGTTCGTCGAACATCGACAAGCTCGATCTCGAAAAGGCCGGCATCAAGACAACGAAATCGGGGATCAAGGTGGATGCCAGCCTGCGCACCAGCAACCGGCGTGTCTATGCGATCGGCGACGTGGCGGGCGGTCTGCAATTCACGCATGTTGCCGGCTATCACGCATCGGTCATCGTGCGCGGCATCCTTTTTGGACTGCCGTCAAAGGCCAAGACCGCCCATATTCCATGGGCGACCTATACCGATCCTGAACTCGCTCAGATCGGCATGACCGAGGCGCAGGCCAAGAAAGAACACGGCATCAATCTCGAAGTGGTCCGGTTCGAATATGAACATAACGACCGGGCCATAGCCGAGCGCAAGACGCGGGGCTTCATCAAGGTGATGGTGGTCAAGGGGCGCCCTGTTGGCGCCACGATCGTCGGGCACCAGGCTGGTGAACATGCGAATTTCTGGGCGCTTGTGCTCGCAAACCGGCTGAAGATGAGCCAGATTGCCGGGATGGTCTCACCCTATCCAACGATTGGCGAGATCAGCAAACGGGCGGCGGGGGCCTATTTCAGCCCGCGGCTGTTTGATAGTGATTTGGTCAAGCGGGTGGTCCGGTTCGTGCAAAGGGTCATCCCATAACGAGAACCTGGGGCTGATGCTGAATTCGCTTTCCGGCAGATTTCTGATCCTGACCACCATCTTCGTGATGCTGGCCGAGGTTCTGATCTTCGTGCCGTCGATCGCGCGGTTCCGCGAAGAATTCCTGCAGAACAGGCTGGAAAGGGCCCAGATCGCATCGCTGGCCTTGCTTGCCGACGAAATGTTGGAAGGCGAGCTTGAGCAGGAGCTGTTGAAGAACGCCGACGTCTTCAACGTGGTCCTGCGCCGGGACGAGGTGCGACAGCTCATGCTGTCGACTGATATGCCCGAGCCCATCTCGGCGACTTTCGATCTGCGTGAGCGATCGCCTTTCATATTGATCCGGGACGCACTTATGCGGTTGTGGACGCCGGAAAACGAGGTGATCCGTGTGATCGGCGCACCCACGCGCGAGGCCGGGATCCTGATCGAGGTCACGATGGAGACTGATGGGCTCCGCATGGCCATGATCGATTACGGGATCCGGATCCTGATCCTCTCGGCGGTGATCTCTGTCATTACCGCCTTTCTGCTGTTTCTGGCGGTGCGCGCCTTTCTGGTCAAACCGATCAAGGGTGTTGTGGGACACATGCAGCTCTATGCCGAAGCGCCCGAGGACGCGCGGCGGATCATCAGACCTTCGGCCGGTGTAACGGAGTTGCGGGAGGCCGAAGAAGCGCTGAAAACCCTGCAAACCGATCTGACACAGGCCCTTCGCCAAAAGGAGCGGTTGGCGCAGCTTGGCAGCGCCGTCAGCAAGATCAGCCATGACCTGCGCAACATCCTCACCTCGGCGCAATTGTTCACCGACCGGATCGAAGCCAGCGAAGACCCGCTGGTGCGCCGCATGGCGCCCAAGCTCGTCAACTCCATCACGCGGGCCGTTCATCTTTGTGAAAGCACACTGGCCTTCGGCAAGGCCGAGGAACCCAGCCCGACCCTTACGCTCTTTCCGCTTGTTGACGTGGTGGCTGATGTCATCGACAGCGAGCGACTGGCGATCGGGGACTATGATCTGAGCTTTGCCGAAGACGTGCCGGCCTTCATGACATTGCGCGCCGATCCCGAGCAGCTGTTCCGCGTACTTGCCAATCTCGTTCGAAACGCGCGGCAGGCGATCATCTCATCGGGAAAACCCGGCGAAATCAGTGTCAGCGCGACTGAGGATGCAGGCGCATGGAGCATCGTGGTACGGGATACGGGCCCGGGCCTGCCACCCAAGGCGCAAGAGCATCTCTTTACCGCGTTCCAGGGCGGGGCTCGGAAGGGAGGATCGGGCCTTGGCCTCGCGATTTCCGCGGAACTTATCCGCGGGCATGGCGGCTCGCTCGAACTGAGCGAGACCGGACCCAGCGGAACGACCTTCGTGATCAGGCTGCCGAAAGGCGACGACGCGTTATAGAATTTTTGGCGCAGATCCCGCCGATTGCGCGGCCTGCCCCCTTGCAAAGCCCTGCTCGGGGGCGTAAGTGCAGGCGCCAGTGGACCGATAGCTCAGCTGGATAGAGTACTTGACTACGAATCAAGGGGTCGGGGGTTCGAATCCTCCTCGGTCCGCCACTGCCACCTAACGTGAAGAGAAATAGGCCGCACTCAGCGGCCTTATTTTTGGCCGAACGAATGTTCATGGCGTGATCTGTCCCGGTGTTACCGAGACTTAGTCGCTTTCGCTTTTGCGCGGATGATCACCGGGGTTTCGCGGGTGGGTTTCCAAAAGCAGCTTGGAGAAGACTTCGGGCGTCATAGAGATGAGACCGGTCTTTGTTGTGTGGACGATCCGTTCGGAAGGAGCCGGTGAACGGGCGGGCGCCAAAGGGATGGAAAACCGAGAAGATGGGCGGCTTAGAGCCGATTTTGGACGAGGTGGTGCAGATATCACGACTTTGTCGCGGCGAGAGTCCGATAACGGCGATCAGACACACGATCGTCCTGCCCAAGATCAAAGCTCGACCGGCACATCACAAGGCAATGCATTGGAAGGAGGTACCTGACCTACCCTGGCACCTACCGATGAAGTCTTGGAAATGCGCCAGCGGGAGACTGACCAGAAAGCCCGGGAATTGCCCTTATCGTGCCGTCAGCTGCCGTGCAGGCCGTGATGCCTCCCGAATGAAGCCGTTGTTCGCCATTCGACAGCGTGTTGGGACGGGCGAAGCCTGTCCAGTTTGAATAAATCCTCTATGCGTGTATCGTCTTGGAGTCTGAGCCAAAATTACAGGCGCACGCAACGACGTGCAGGTGAAGAACCAGACATCGCGTCCGTTTTGGCGCAAGGGAGGAAAAATGAAACGCACAATTATCGCAGGGCTCGCCCTGTGCGGCACGGCGCTGACCCCGATTGCAGCAATGGCCGAGACAGAGATACAGTTTTGGCACGCCTTTACCGGGCGCCTTGGTGAGCTTGTCAAAGCTCAGGTAGAAGAATTCAACGCCAGCCAAAGCGACTATGTCGTGGTCGAAAGCCACAAGGGAAATTACTCCGAAACGCTGAATGCCGGGATCGCCGCATTCCGGGCCAACGAACAACCGCACATACTGATGGTGTTCGAGGTTGGCACTGCCACGATGATGTCGGCGCAAGGGGCGATCAAACCCGTGCACGAGGTGATGGCGGAAAGCGGCGCTGACTTTGATCCGTCCGCCTATATCGGGTCAGTAAAAGGTTACTACACCACGACGGATGGCGAGATGCTGTCGCTGCCATTCAACTCTTCAACGCCGGTGCTGTGGGTCAATCGCGACGCGTTCGAGGCGGCCGGGGTCGACCCCGATACGGATCTGTCGACGTGGCAAAAGGTTGGCGAGACACTGGAGGCTCTCAAGGTCGGTGGCGAGGAGTGCCCGCTGGTCACCGCATGGCAAAGCTGGATCCATCTCGAGAATTTCTCGGCTTATCATGACGTACCGTTTGCATCGAAAGACAACGGCTTTGCAGGTCTCGATACCGAACTGATGCTGAACGGCCCGGCCCAGGTCGCGCATCTGTCGGCGATGGGCGACTGGGCGCAAGACGGTAAATTCATCTATACCGGTCGGCGCAACGAGGGTGGAGCGAATTTCCGGTCCGGCGAATGCGCGCTCTTTACCGAGAGCTCGGCAGGCTATGCCGGGATCAAGGCCGAAGCCGAGTTCGACTTTGATGTGCGCCCGCTACCCTACTGGGAAGGCGTTGGCAGCGGCCCGCAAAACACCATCATCGGGGGCGCGTCCCTCTGGGTTATGGAAGGCCATGAAGCTGAGGAGTACAAGGGCGTCGGAGAATTCCTGAGCTTTTTGTCCAACGCGGATGTGCAGGCGTCCTGGCATCAGAACACCGGCTACTTGCCTATCACTATGGAAGCAGGTGAGTTGACCAAGTCGCAGGGGTTCTATGATGAAAACCCGGGCACGGACATTGCGGTCATGCAGATGACGGCCAAGGAGCCGACCGCCAATTCCAAGGGTTTGCGCCTGGGGTCCTTCGACCAGATCCGCGGGATCATCGACGAAGAGCTTGAGGCGATTTGGTCCGGCGACAAGTCTGCCCAACAGGCAATGGACAGCGCCAAGGAACGCGGCGACGCGCTCTTGCGCCGGTTCGAGACAGCCAACCGCTGAACGCGTGCATGCTGATGGCGGGCCAGCAGGCCCGCCTGACCTTTTCGGGACAAGCACTTGGAAAAACGCGTCACGTTCAAGGGGTGGTTGCTGCCGCTGCTGCTGATTGCACCGCAAGTCGTCGTGTCGGCGGTGTTCTTCTTCTACCCGGCAGGGCAGGCGATCTGGCAATCGCTGTTCATTCCCGATCCGTTCGGGCTGTCGGCGCAATTCGTGGGCCTGGGCAATTTCGAATTTCTGCTCAGCGACAAGTTCTATCGTGCATCGTTTCTGACCACTGCGATCTTTTCGATCCTTGTCACCCTCTGTTCAATGGCCCCCGCCCTGTTCCTCGCCGTGTTGGCAGACCGTTTGATCAAGGGCTCGGGTGTGTACCGCACGCTCCTGATCTGGCCTTATGCCGTTGCACCCGCCGTCGCGGGTGTGCTCTGGCTGTTCATGTTCAATACACGCGTCGGCGTGGTATCCTGGTATCTGGGTCAATTGGGCTATGACTGGAACCACGTGCTGAACGGGACCGAGGCGATGGGCCTTGTTGTGGTCGCGTCGGCCTGGGGGCGCATCAGCTACAATTTCCTCTTCTTCTTTGCCGCACTTCAGGCGGTGCCGCGTTCAGTCATCGAGGCGGCGGCTATTGATGGCGCGCGCTTCTGGCGGCGGTTCTTCACCATCGTGCTGCCGCTCTTGTCGCCCACCACCTTTTTCCTGCTGGTCGTCAACGTGGTTTATTCGTTCTTCGAAACCTTCGGCGTCATCCACACCATCACCGGCGGCGGGCCACAGCAAACCACGACCATCCTGGTTTACAAGGTCTTCTCCGATGGTTTTGTCGGCCAGGATCTCGGGTCATCTTCGGCGCAGTCCGTTATCCTGCTGATTGTCGTGGGCCTGCTCACCGTGATCCAGTTCAAATTCATCGAAAAGCGGGTGCATTACTGATGGCGCGTGAGGTTCATGGCATGGTGGAAAAGCGGGGCGCGGGCCTTTGGCTGACCCACGTGCTCATGCTGGTCGGCATCTTTTTCATCTTCTTTCCGATCTGGCTGGCCCTTGTCGCCTCGACCGTGACCCAGGCCGATATCATCCGCCCCCCGATGCCCGTTTGGCCGGGTGATCAGTTCTGGATCAACTACAAGAACGCGCTCTTTTCCGGCATCAACGTGCCGGTGGGGACGATGCTGTTCAACAGCACGGTCATGGCGGTGGGCATTGCCGTGGGCAAGATCATCATCTCGCTCCTGTCGGCCTTTGCCATTGTCTATTTCAAGTTTCCCGGGCGACGGATGTTCTTCTGGATGATCTTTCTGACGCTGATGCTGCCGGTTGAGGTGCGCATTGTGCCCACGTTCGAGGTCGTGGCCGGGTTTGGGATGCTCAACAGTTATTCCGGCCTGATCTTTCCGCTGATTGCATCCGCCACGGCCACTTTCCTGTTCCGTCAGTTCTTCCTGACCATTCCGGATGAGTTGGCCGAAGCGGCACGGGTCGACGGGGCCCGGCCCATGCGCTTTTTCATCGACATCGTCGTGCCGATGAGCCGGACGAATATCGCTGCGCTCTTCGTTATTCTTTTTATCTACGGGTGGAACCAGTATCTCTGGCCGCTTTTGATCACCACCGACCCAGAGATGAACACCATCGTGATGGGCATCAAGCAGATGTTCCCGTCAGGCGATGACTTTGCCCATTGGCCAACGATCATGGCAACGTCGATCCTTGCCATGATACCGCCGGTCATTGTGGTCATTTCCATGCAGCGGCTTTTCATCCGTGGGCTTGTGGATAGCGAGAAGTAGCAGATGGCGACTGTCACACTGAAGAACATCAAGAAGAGCTTTGGCCCGACGGACGTGATCCACGGCATCGACATGGACATCGCCGACGGCGAGTTCATCGTCATCGTGGGGCCATCGGGCTGCGGCAAGTCTACGTTGTTGCGCATGGTGGCGGGGTTGGAAACGGTCACCTCTGGCGACGTTCTGATCGGCGGCGAACGCGCCAATGACAAAGAGCCGATGGATCGCGACATCGCAATGGTGTTCCAGAACTACGCGCTTTATCCGCACATGTCGGTTCGTCAGAACATGGGCTATGGGCTGAAAATCGCGGGCCTGCCGAAGGATCAGGTGAACGCAAAAGTCGAAGAGGCGGCAGAGCTTTTGCAACTGTCGCCATTGCTGGACCGAAAACCGCGTGAACTTTCGGGTGGTCAACGCCAGCGTGTTGCCATGGGTCGCGCCATTGTGCGCGAACCAGCGGTGTTTCTGTTCGACGAGCCGCTGTCGAACCTTGACGCAAAGCTGCGCGTGCAAATGCGGCTGGAGATCAAGGAGCTGCAATCAAAACTCGGCATTACCGCACTGTACGTGACCCACGACCAGGTCGAGGCGATGACGATGGCCGACCGCATGATCGTGATGAACGGTGGCGTGGCAGAACAGATTGGCACACCGTTGGAGGTGTACGAAAACCCACGCACGCTCTTTGCTGCCCAGTTCATTGGTAGCCCCGCCATGAATATCTTTGACGCTCAAATCTCCGACGGTCACTTGATGGTCGGGGACGACGCGATTTTGCCGATGGCGGCACCCGATGGACCCGTCAAAATCGGCGTGCGTCCTGAGCACTTTGTTCAGGATGACGCCGGACCATTCCGACTGGACGTCCAGCTGACCGAGCCGCTCGGTGCAAACACGCTGGTGCACGGGCGGTCGGAGATGCTTGGTGAAGACGTCACGGTCAGCATGCCGGGCGTGCACGTTCTGCCGCCGGGATCTAACTTGTCGTTGGCCGTCGATCCCGCAGCGGTGCACGTATTCGAGGCGTCCACCGGATTGCGCAAATGAAAAAGCTCTCCTAAGCAACAAGCACTTATCGTTCGAGGTTTCTGCATCGCGCAAGCCCAGTCAACGCACCAAGATCAGGACCGATCTGCTCATTTCTGGATCAGTTCATAGAACTGTCGCCGTCGGCCAATGCAAACGAAACGCCGACATGCACCATCGCATGTTCAATATGCGCTCCGTCCCGAATGAGGTGATCCCACCAGGTCCTAGTCTGGTCAGTGTTCCAAGGTCAGCTTCACCGCGGCGTCGAGAGTTCGGGCGAATAGCAGCAGTTCGACGTGCTGGGATGGCCAGCCAGTCTCTTTTACATCGACTGCTTCTCGGGCACCTCAGGTCAGCGCTTTGCGATATGTGGCCGGTGTCGTTCCGAGCCATCGCTTGAATGCCCGCGTAAAAGAGCTTTGTTCGGAGAAGCCTGTAAGGAACGCTACCTCAGCCAGCGAATACTGTTTGTCACTCAACAAGCCCTCGGCAAGCTCGCGGCGGGTTTCCTCCGTAAGGGTCTGGAAGCTTAGACCATGTTCGGAGAGGCGCCGATGAAACGAGCGGGCGCTCAGGCCGAGACCTTTCGCGATATCCGCCATTCGGGGCGTGCCTTCGCTCAGCGACTGCGCAATCGCGTCCTTTGCCTCACCCACCAAAGTTGGCGGCGTTTCGACCTCGGCAAGCTCACCATCGAGGTCTGACATGAGGTATCTTGAAATTCCCTCGTCCCCGAGGATGTTCGCCCTTTCCATGGCCTCATGCGCGATGAGGACCGCATCAAGATCGGCATCGAAGGTGACCGGGCATCCAAACCACGCCTCGTGGAACGCCTTCGATTTGGGTTGCTTGTGCTGAACGAACACCTCTACGGGACTGAAAGGAACCGGACAGACCTGCCGCGCCAAGGAGACTGCGCTGGCAAGGGTCGCTTCGTTCGAAAGGCGCAGCCCCAGACGCCGTTCCCCTTCCCGGTGCAGGATGAACAGGGTGCCGCGCGGATCGCCCCGAAGCTCGTAGGTGACGACACCCGTCCAGATCCGGGCATAACGTTCGATCCGCGCGCACGACGCCCCGAGTGTCGGCGCGGCTTTCCAGGCAAGGCCAAGTGCGCCGTATTCGTCGCACCGCATGGACGCCCCCACATGGACCGGCAGTTCGGTCACATCGATCCTCTCGGCCATACCTTCAAGCATCTCGTAATAGACCACAGCGGGGATCATGACCTTCGGATCCCACGGCGCATCGGGATCGATGCCTGCACCTTCCAGTGTCGCGCGCTGGTCGATGCCCATACCGGCGGCGGCGACCATCTTCCGTGCGAAAAGGGAGGTTACGTAAGCCATAAACTGAATTCTGCGCTTTGGTCGAAATAACAAGTCTGCGCTGACCTTAGCGTCCACGATCCGGTCTGTCACAGCACAGGATTGGCAGGATCAGTCAAAACCCTGGCAGCGGCGGTCAATATTCGGGATCGGCGAACCGGCTACTCCTTACTCATTACATCGAACAAGGAGAGTACTCATGCAATCCCAACCCATCCTCGTCGTCGGCGCCACCGGAAAGACCGGGTCGCGCGTTGTCGCAGAACTTGAAAAGCAGGGCATCGCTGTTCGGCGCGGCTCCCGCAATTCTGAGATTCCATTCGATTGGGAAGATCCTGCAACCTGGGCTCCGGCTTTGAGCGGTGTGTCCAAAGCCTATGTCACCTATTTCCCGGACCTCGCCTTTCCCGGCGCCGTCGAAAAACTCGAAGCCTTTACGAAAGTCGCAGCTGCCAGCGGGCTCAAGCATATCGTTCTACTCTCCGGCCGCGGAGAACATCACGCCCGACTGGGTGAAGAGGTCGTCAGGAACTCCGGCATACCGTTCACTCTTGTCCGTTCTGCGTGGTTCGCGCAAAACTTCAGCGAAGGCTACCTGCGCGATCCGATCCTGGCGGGCATTCTGCCCATGCCCGGCGGCGACATCGCCGAGCCGATCATCGACATCAACGATATCGCCGACGTCGTGGTCGCTGCACTGACGGAAGACGGGCATACCGGCGAACTCTACGAAGTCACCGGTCCGCGTCTGATGACCTTCGCAGAGATGGCCGGGGTTCTGTCCGATGCGACAGGTCGCCCGATCCAGCACGTGCCAATCACGTTCGAAGACTTCCACGCCAATGTCGCAGCGTCAGGCGGTGACTTCGTGGCTGACGTTTTCACAGCCATCGCGCGCGAGACGCTCGACGGACGGAACGCACATGTGACTGACGGCGTGGAGCGAGCGCTTGGCCGGAAACCGCGTGACTTCGTCGACTTCGCGACGACTGCCGCCTCACACGGGATCTGGACTGCCGTCGCCTGATCGCACCGCTCATTGGAAAGGAACTTCCTATGACATCCACTGTTCTCGAAAAAACCGCCCTCGGAGTATCGGGTCTCACAGCCGTCGGCGTCGGCGCTTTCATTCTGGCCAAACCGCATGCGTTCTTCGCCAGCTACGGTATTACGCTTGGCGCCGACGCAAGCTTGCTGAGCGAGCTTCGGGGCCCGGCGGCAGGCCTTGCAGCGTTTGGTGTCGTGATACTGGCCGGCATCTGGCGCACGGCGATGACGCCCGTGTCCAAGGTCGCGGCGCTGACCGTCTTCCTTGCCTTTCCGTCAGGTCGGTTGATCGGCCTTGTCATCGACGGCTTGCCGTCCGGAGCCATCATCGGTGCGCTGGTGTTCGAACTAGCCATCGCAGCGCTGTGCATCCTCGCCTTCGGCCGCCGCACTCTTTCGGCACACCCGCATCTTTCGGTGACACGGACCGAGCACTGAAGCACGGCGGTGGCGCGCCGACGGCGCCTGCCACCGCCGTTGCCCGCAAGTCAAACACATTCTGTCGGCAATGCTTTTCATGCTTCTACGGGTTTCCGTACATGCCTACGCGATTGCGGCGGGCGTTTTTCCTTGGCCTTCTCTGATTTCATCGGTCGGCCTGACGTATGGTGGCTATGACCAAACGATCACAATTGCCAGGATAAGCATCACTGTCATGATTGGTCCCCAGAGTTTGCGCTCCGCCGTAGACGGCGTGATCCAATTCAGGACCGTTGAAAGGGCGATGACCGACACCGCCGGCCATGCTGTCCAGCGCGGCCAGTTTGGCCGATAACCATCAGTCGACAGGATCGCAAAAGCGATTGCCGCCAGAATGACGATCGAGAGCGCTGCGATGATCCGCCCAGACGGTGGCAAGGCTCCGTCGACTTGGCCGCCTTGGGTAAGCCGCCCCCAAGGGGCGCCGAGGATCAGGGCGACCTGAAAGCCAATCACTCCGAGGATCATAAGACAAAAAAGATAAACCACGTCGATTATCGTAGTCATTTAAGAGCGGGTGCATCAACCGGGTCCGGAAGCGCCTAAAAACGGCGCTCGTTTCCAACCGTTTCCAGGATGAACAGATTTCTGGATAGTCGGGGATCACCCTACCGATCGTTCAAGCGACAAAACACGTTTCGCAAAGATCGAAGCGAGCAAAAAACTGGTGAAGTTTGAATTTGCATATGTTTGAAATCTGCGACTGCATTGAATGTTTGTAAAGTGGGCTGCGACCACAGCTACGCAGGACAATCGTCAACGGCTGCAGATTCTGGGTTCGCTCGTTACCGATTTGCAGTTTCTGTCCGCGCCGATTGGCATCAACAATCAGCGCCAAGTCCAGTTGCCACCGATAGAGAGATTCACGGCTCAACGAATGATGCCTCCTTCCTGCGTCGGGACTGCCCCTTTAGTTTGATATGATGTCTGTTGTGGGAAAGACGATCTAGCACTGCATCCGCAATTATCGGGTCAGCTACGAAGGCGTACCAACCGTTGTAGGGCCGCTGGCCAACAAACACAGTTGATTTCTTGTTTACGCGGTCTTCGACAATCGCAAGCAAATCAGACTTGCCTTGTTGCGTCATGGGCGTGACGCCGAAGTCGTCCAGAACCAACAGGTCATACTTTTCCAAGTTTCGATTTGAACCTGAGGTAACTTCCGTCGGCGCGAGCTATAGTTAGCTCATAAAGCAGGGCGTCGCTGTTGTAGTATCGAGGCTTGATAGCATTCCTAATTGCCGCGGTTGCAATACAGCAACCAATCCATGTTTTGCCGGTCCCAGTTTCTCCCGAAATCAATATGTTCCAGCTTCGATGCACAACATTTGCACCTTCGCAGGATGCGGATACGGAACCGACGCCTTCAAAGAGCAATGGGCCCGCGATCTGACCTCCGGTCGCAAGCTCGCAAACTTTGCCCACAAAGACATGGTGATGATCGCGATCCCGGCAGACGCACCGGGGATCAGCTTTGGACCGCTCTATGACACGCCGTCCAATGACTTCTTGCCGATGTCTGAGATGTATCTCGAAAATGTCGTGGTCAGCGAAGACAACACTATCCTGCCCATCGGCCAGGGTTTCGAGGGTTCGCTCATGGCAATCGACATCGCTCGCGTTTCTATCGCCTCGGGCTGCTGTGGCCTGATGCAAGCGGCCCTTGATACCGCGTTTTCCTATTTCAAGAACCGCAAGATGTTCGGTGGCAAGAACCTCGACCTAGAGGGCATCTAAAGGATGCTTGGCGAGGTGGCGACTGATCTTGAAGCCTCGAAACTGCTCTACCGCAAAGCTGCTGAGGCTTTGCGCACTCCTGAAGGCCCGCTCATGGCCGCCCACGCGAAACGCTTTGTGCCCGATGCTACCGTGAAGGCCGCGAATACCTGCATCCAGGTTTTTGGGTGGTATGGGCCTGTTGCAGCCCTACGGACTGGACCGGCTATCTGCCACTGCCGGGCCGATCGGTGAGATGCTGCGAAGCGTACAGATGACCGCTTTAAGTGTTTTTCGCCCAGCCCACTGCGTTCCGCAGTCGAATTCCACTGACGTGCAGCGACGAACTCCACACGTCACGAAGCGGCGTGAGGCTGTCCAATATCCTCAGCTCAACTTTGGCGGCGGCAAGCTCGTTTGTCAGATCAGACAGGTGTTCGCAGGAAAGCGGCCTCACGCGGTTGCGAGCCACATGCATTCCGGCGTCACCGAGATCGGTGAAAGAGGTGGCGGGCATCTCGTAGCGAAACAGAACGCTCTCTTTGATCCGGGTTGCCCAGTTTTTCTCCACGTATGCCGTCATGCGTACTGTGGGTTCAAGAAACCGGTTCGCGTCTGCGGTAGACGTCTCTGGCGTTCGCCACAAGACGATCCTCGGGCATTCACGAGGAAACAGATATGAAGGGCTGTGCACGTCGTCGATTGCCCAGATCAATGGACCACTCAGCCATTCCAAACCCGCTGGACGGGCTGCAGGGACGCGGACTGGGCGAGGTTCAAAAACCTCAATCGTGGGATCATCGCTAAAGTGGTAGAGGCGCTTCTTCATCTTGAGCATGGACTTATCAAGTTCTCATCTGCTGAGAAGTCGCCGATCCATAAAAGCGGAGGCTCACCTTAAGGTCACAAACGGCAGTTTCGTTCACGATCTGTGAGTTCGGCTCCTATCATGCTTCGCATCTGCTGAGGGTGGTAACAACAGCGGTCCGCTCTGCTGCATCTTGAACTTGACTTGAAGATCCGGTTGAGACCTTAAGCGATTGCCGTGCAGTATCAGGCGTCAGTGGCATTGTCGGCAAGCAGCGCCTCGAAAGACCGCCGTGCCCTCATTTGCGCGTTTCCATCCGGAAAGCCCACGCGGAGGCAATTGCGTAGCCGGTCGTTCTGGGCAACACTGAGCTCTTGTTCGAGTGCGCGGCGTGCTGAGGGTTCGTCCACAAGGATCGCCATCGGCCAGGTCACAAGCCCAAGCGCGGCGAGTTCGAGTGTCATGCGATAGTAGCGGCGCCCGTTGAGGAGCTCCGATTGCCCCTCGGGCACCGAAAGGCACAGGATCGACCCGGCCTGCCGCGTTTTCGGCGCTTCGGTCACGAGGCCGGCAGACAGTCCGATTTTGTCGAGAAGCCCAAAAACGATCCGCGAAAAGGCCAGCGGGACAAATCGGGCCTCGAGCCGGCTGAGGTTCATGGCCTCTGCGTTCAGGCCGTCCCTCGACCAATCCGGATGGCCGGGATCGAGGCGCATCCACGAAAGCAGCTCGCCGCGAAAGGCGGGATTGCGGAACACCCCGAGCGATAGGCGATCGTTTTCACGGGCCCAATGGTCAATCCGCTTGGCGTCGGTAATCGAGTGGAGGTCATGCTGCTGATCCACCAGGGCCTGTAAACGCAACTGAATGTCCGCGGGGATGGGGCGGAAACCACTCCGGCAGGTCCGGCGGGTATGAATGACCTCTCGCAGGGGATCGGTAATTGCAGTTCCCGCAGTGCAGCGCAGTTCAGCAACCACGCTGCAGGGGCGCGGGTCGGGTAGCAGTGTCTGGTCAACCTCGAACCCGTGATGACGCAGAGCCATCACCATACCTTCCAGCGCCGTGCCGCAGCTGAACAGTAGGTCGGTGCCCTCCGGGTCTGAAATACTCAGGGCAACATCGGCGTCGCAGGACAGTTCGACCACGCCATCGAAGCGCAGCGCCCAACGGGCGGGCTGTACGTTGTGAACCGATGGCGCAAGGTTGGCTTCGATGACGCAGGCTTTAAAGATATCGGGCGTCAGTCTCATGCGAGGGACTTTCGAAAAAGGTGCAGGTCTTGCAAGGGGCGGGCGCCGATCTTTTCCATCTGGCGCAGGCTCGCTGGGTTCTGATCGGCAATCCAGGTGATGCCCATCCGGTCATAGCCCGCGCGGTGCGCCTGACGTGAGACAGTGTCGAGCATATAGGGCGTCACGCCCCGCCGCTGTAAATCCGGTCGCACACCATAGTAAATGAGCAAGGCCCGCCGGTTGGTCAGACGATGCTTGAGAAAGTGCCACGGCGCGCTCAGCGACAGGCGAGAGCGCATGG
>CAWUIQ010000039.1:0-26521 GCA_963922565.1 uncultured Rhodobacterales bacterium | reverse complement strand
GTTTCCTTGGTTCGCGCCTTGAGGGGGCGCGGTGGTTAACCGGGGATGGGTTCTAGGGACCGGGGGTTAAGGAAGGCGAAAGGGGGCGGGCGGTGGTCAGGCCGCACTTCCCCCGACAGTCAGGCCGCCGATCATCAGCGTTGGCTGGCCGACGCCGACCGGTACCCATTGTCCCTGCTTGCCGCAATTGCCCATACCGGGATCGAGGGCCATGTCGTTGCCCACGGCGCGGATCTGTTTCAGCGCCGTGGCCCCGTCTCCGATCAGGGTCGCCCCCTTGACCGGGGCGCCCACTTTGCCGTCTTTGACCCGGTAGGCTTCGGTGCAGGAAAAAACGAACTTGCCGTTCGTGATATCGACCTGCCCGCCGCCGAACCCCACGGCATAGATCCCATCCTTGAGGTCTGCCACGATGTCTTGGGGCGTCGCTGTACCAGCCGTCATGTAGGTGTTGGTCATCCGCGGCATCGGCGTGTGCTGAAAGCTCTGCCGCCGCCCGTTGCCAGTGCCTGCCACCCCCATGAGCCGAGCATTCTGCCGGTCTTGCATGTACCCCACCAGAATGCCGTCATCGATCAGCAGGGTCTTGTTTGACGGCGTTCCTTCATCATCCACGGTGATCGAGCCGCGCCGGTCGGGGATCGTGCCATCGTCATAGACAGTCACCCCCGGTGCCGCGATCCGCTGCCCCATGAGCCCGGCAAAGGCCGAGCTGCCCTTGCGGTTGAAGTCTCCTTCCAATCCGTGACCGATTGCTTCGTGCAGCAGGATGCCGGGCCAGCCCGGGCCGAGCACAACATCCATGACGCCCGCCGGTGCGGGCTCGGCTTCAAGATTGACGAGCGCAATCCGCAATGCTTCATCGGCCTGTGCCTGCCAGACCGATTGCTCCATCAGCCCGTCGAGACCGATGCGGCCACCCCCACCGACGCTGCCTGATTCCCGTCGCCCGTCCTTTTCGACGATGACCGACACGTTGATCCGCGTCATCGGCCGCGTGTCCCGCACCGCATGGCCATCGCCGCGCAGGATCTCGACCTCTTGCAGCGACGCGCCCAGACTGGCCGATACCTGCACCACACGGGCGTCGCGGGCGCGCAGATAAGCGTCGATGGCCTTGAGTGTTTCCAGCTTGACCGAAAAGGCCGCGCCCTCAATCGGGTCTGCATCGGTATAGAGCCGTTTGTTGGTGGCCATTGGGGCAGACGCCATCACGCCGCCACCATCGCCGATGGCAAGCCGGACCGTATCCGCGGCGCGCGCAAGGGCGGGCAGGGACATCTCGGTCGAATGGGCGTATCCCGTGACCTCGCCCTTGACCGCGCGTAGCCCGAACCCTTCGGACGCGTCAAAGCTCGCATTCTTCAGCCGCCCATCGTCGAAAACCAGTGATTCCGACCGCCGTCGTTCCAGAAAGAGCTCACCGTCATCCGCGCCGTCGGTGGCCGCGCGCAGAACGGAAAGCGCGTCATCCCGGGCAAAATGCGCGTCAAATGGGTCAAATCGGGCAGGTTTCATGGGCATTCCACACCAAGGGCTGGGGAGCGGCGACCGCGCGAAAGCGTCCGTTTGACGCGGCCCGGCCATCTTTATCTTGTGTCAGATATATGATTGTAAGTCGATCCAAGACAACCGGGGGGGGTTTCGCCACCCAACGGGCAAACGTGATCACAAGATCAGGAACGAACATGAAAAAGCTTCTCTCGACTTCGGGTTTGCTTGCTGCACTTTCCGCGGCGCCAGCTTGGGCTCAGGACAATCTCGAAATCATCGGCGCGCCGGAGCCTTCGGCCTTGGGTTTTCAACCCGCTGCAACCGAAATTGCGCGGCGTTTGCAATGGCTTGACGGGATGCTTCTGGTCATAATCACGGCGATCGTGATCTTTGTGCTGGCGCTGATGGCCATCGTCATCGTCCGCTATAACCGTGACGCCAATCCGGACCCTGCGAAGTTCACGCACCACACCCCGGTCGAAATCGCTTGGACCGTGATACCGATTGTCATTCTAGTGTTTATCGGGGCCTTCTCGCTGCCGACCCTGTTCCACCAGCAGGAGATTCCCGAGGCCGATGTCACCATCAAGGCGACCGGCTACCAGTGGTTCTGGGGGTATGAGTATGTCGATGACGGGTTCGCGTTTGACGCCTACATGATTGGTGCCCCGGCGACCGGTGGCGACAACGCCCTGACGCCCGAGGTCGAAGAGCAACTGATCGAAGCTGGCTACAGCCGGGACGAATTCCTACTGGCCACCGACAACGCCGTCGTGGTGCCGGTGGGCAAAACCATCGTCATTCAGGTAACGGCGGCCGACGTGATCCATGCTTGGACCATTCCCGCCTTTGGCGTGAAGCAGGACGCCGTGCCCGGTCGTCTGGCGGAGCTGTGGTTCCAGCCGGAAAAAGAGGGTGTCTATTTCGGGCAGTGTTCCGAGCTGTGCGGGATCGCGCACTCTTACATGCCGATCACCGTCAAGGTGGTCAGCGAAGAGGCTTATGCCGAATGGCTGAACAGCGCACGCGAGGAGTTTGCAGGCGTCACGCCCGACTACCGCGTCGCGTCAAAGTAACCACCGCCACATTGGGGGCCCGGGCCTGAATGTCCGACATCAGCTATTGCGCATATGACAACGAGGCGAGCCTGGGCGACTATTTCGCCCTGCTGAAGCCGCGCGTCATGTCGCTGGTCGTGTTTACGGCCCTTGTCGGGCTGCTTGCGGCGCCAACGACAGTGCATCCGATCATCGCATTCGCGTCGATCCTGTTCGTTGCCATCGGGGCAGGGGCCTCGGGCGCGCTCAACATGTGGTGGGACGCGGACATCGATCAGGTCATGCGGCGGACATCCAAGCGCCCCATACCTGCGGGTAAGGTTCAGCCGGGCGAGGCGCTGACGCTGGGTGTCGCCCTTTCGGGTCTGTCGGTCATGATGCTGGCATTGTCGGCCAACCTGCTGGCGGCGAGCCTTTTGGCCTTCACAATCTTTTTCTACGCCGTCGTCTATTCGATGTGGCTGAAGCGCTCGACGCCCCAGAACATCGTGATCGGTGGGGCAGCGGGGGCCTTTCCGCCCGTGATCGGCTGGGCCATCGCCACCGGCAGCGTAACCGTCGAAGCGTGGCTGATGTTCGCCCTGATCTTTATGTGGACGCCGCCGCATTTCTGGGCGCTCGCCCTCTTCATGAAATCGGATTACGACGATGCCGGCGTGCCGATGCTGACAGTGACCCACGGGCGCAAGGCAACGCGCGTGCACATCCTGGTCTACACGCTGCTTCTGGCCGCGTTGGCTGTGGGCACGGCATTTAGCGCGATCGGCGGGCCTGTTTATCTGGTGGTCAGTGTGATCCTGAATGCGTTCTTCGTTGTTGGTGCCGTGCGCATCTGGCGGCGGGACGAAGAGACGGCGCTGGCTGACGACTACAAGGTAGAAAAGAGCTTTTTCAAGCTGTCATTACTGTACCTCTTCCTGCATTTCGGGGCGATCCTCGCGGATGCCCTGCTGCCCTTTACGCTGGGGATGTGGTCATGAGCCTGCGGGCCGAACATGACCTGCATCGCCGCCGCAAGGGGCGTAACGTCGGCGTCGGGCTGATGCTCGGCTTTTTCGTTGTGCTCGTTCTGGCCCTGACGGTCGCCAAGGTGACCCAGGGCGATTTCGAGATGCCACGCATCGAGGAGGGGCAATGAAGACGCTGAGCGGACCGGCCAAGACTGTTTTCCAGACCGTTGGATTGGTTGTTGTGATGGGCGGGCTCGCCTGGGCCTCTGTCCCGTTTTATGACTGGTTCTGCCGGGTGACCGGCTTTGGCGGAACGCCGGGCGTGTCCGAATATGCCAACGACGATATCCTTGACCAGACGATCAAGGTTCGCTTTGACGCGTCGCTTGAGCGGGGCATGCCGTGGCAATTCACCCCGGTCGAACGCGAGATGGAGCTGCGGATCGGCGAGACGGGCCTTGCATTCTACGAAGCCTACAACCCCAGCGACAAGCCGGTTGCGGGGTCAGCCAGCTACAACGTGGCACCCTATGAGGCCGGCGGGTTCTTTTCCAAGATTGACTGTTTCTGCTTCGAAGAGCAGGTGCTGGAGCCGGGTGAGCGGGTGCAGATGCCCGTAACCTTCTACGTGGACCCGGAAATCGTGACCGATCGCGACGCAAAATACGTGCACACGATCACGCTTTCTTACACGTTCTATGAAATCGATCTGCCAGAGGGCTATGCGGCGCTCGGGCAGGAGACACAAACAAACACGAACTGAGGGACTTGAGCCATGGCCCACGTCAAAAACCACGACTATCACATTCTGAACCCCTCTATCTGGCCGCTCCTGGGTGCCATTGCCGGGTTCTCCATGCTGTTTGGCGCGGTCCTGTGGATGCATAGCATCACGCCGTGGCTCTTCTGGGCGGGCTTTGTCGGCGTCCTTTACGTGATGTTCGCGTGGTGGGCCGACACGGTCGCCGAAAACCAGGCGGGCGACCACACGCCGGTCGTGATCATCGGCCTGCGCTATGGCTTCATCCTCTTCATCATGTCCGAGGTGATGTTCTTTTCCGCGTGGTTCTGGTCGTTCTTCAAGCACGCCATGTACCCGATGGAGGAGTATTTCGGCACCGAATACGCCGCTCCGGAATTCTATCACGTCAACGCGCTGGAACTGCCGCTGATCAACACGCTGTTGCTTCTTCTGTCCGGCTGTGCGGTGACCTGGGCGCACCACGCGCTGGTTCACAACAATGACCGCAAGGCGCTGGTCAACGGTCTGGCGCTCGGCATTATTCTGGGCATCGCCTTTACCGCCCTGCAGGCTTACGAGTATTCCTACCTGCTGTATCAGGGTTGGGAATTTGGCGGTGATGAGTTCTTTTCGAACTTCTTCATGGCAACCGGCTTTCACGGCGCGCATGTGATCATCGGAACGATCTTCCTGACCGTATGTCTGATCCGCGCGATGCGGGGGCACTTCACCCCCGAGAAACACGTCGGCTTTGAGGCCGCTGCATGGTACTGGCACTTTGTTGACGTCGTGTGGCTGTTCCTCTTCTTTGCCGTCTATCTGTGGGGCATCTGATCCCCGGTTGCATACCGCAGCCAAAGGCGTAGAACCCGAACGGCGCGCACCCAAAGCGCGCCGTTTTCCATTTCGAGAGAACCATGCGGCGTCTGATCTTTCTGCTGATCTTTGGCCTGGGCGGGGCGGCGATCCTGATCTCGCTTGGCGTCTGGCAGGTGCAGCGCCTCGGCTGGAAGCAGGACCTGCTCAGCCGGATCGAAAACAGCATTGCCGCTGACCCCGTGCCGCTGCAACAGGCGGTCGAGCCGGAATTCCAGCGGTATCAGGCCGTCACCCTGACGGGCCGCTTTGATGGCGAGGCCCTGCGCGTTCTGGCCTCGCGCAAGACCACCGGCGCCGTTTACCGTATCATCCGCCCGTTTGACGCCGATGGCTTTGGGCGCGTGCTGGTCGATACCGGCTGGATCCGCGACGGTGTCCCGGTGGCCGAGGCACCAGCCGGACCAATGGCGATGATCGGCAATCTCGACGCACCGAACGAGGTCGATGGCTTCACGCCTGCACCGGATGTGGATAGGAATGTTTGGTTCGCCCGCGACGTGCCCGCCATGGCCGAGGTTCTCGATACCCGGCCAATCCTCGTCGTTCTACGAGAGATGCCGCAAACGGACCTTGGCGTGACGCCCTGGCCCGTCGACACCGCTGGTATCCCGAACGATCACCTGCAATATGCGATCACGTGGTTTTCGCTGGCCCTGATCTGGGTCGTGATGACCGCTTATTTCCTAACCCGCCGCCCGCCGAAGGAGCCGCAGGCATGAACTACATCTCGACCCGTGGCACCGCACCTGTCCTGCCGTTCGAAGAGACGATGCTGACGGGCCTTGCGCGCGATGGCGGGCTTTATGTGCCCCAGACCATTCCGCAGCTTGAGGCCGAAACCATCGCCGGGATGGAGGGGCAGCGCTACGAAGACATCGCTTATGCGGTCACGCGCCCCTTTGTCGGCGACACGATCAGCGACGCCGATTACCGCGCGATCATCGATCGAGCGTATGAGGGCTTTGGCCACGCCGCCCGCGCACCGCTCAAGCAGCTTGATCAGGGGCATTTCCTGCTGGAGCTGTTCCACGGGCCGACGCTGGCTTTCAAGGATTTCGCCATGCAGCTGATCGGCCAGCTCTTTCAGCATGTCCTGGCGCGACGGGGCGAACGGGTGACGATCGTTGGGGCCACCAGCGGCGATACCGGCAGTGCGGCGATCGAGGCGTTTCGCGGGCTCGACAACGTTGACGTCTTCATCCTCTACCCCCACGGCCGCATCAGCGAGGTCCAGCGCCGTCAGATGACGACCCCGCAGGATGCGAACGTGCACGCGCTGGCCGTCGAGGGCGATTTCGACGATTGCCAGGCGCGGCTCAAGGACATGTTCAACGACTTCGAATTCCGTGACGGCGTGCGGCTGGCTGGCGTCAATTCGATCAACTGGGCGCGGGTGCTGGCGCAGGTCGTTTACTACTTCTCGTCCGCCGTGGCCCTCGGTGCTCCGCACCGCAAGGTTTCGTTTACCGTGCCGACCGGCAATTTCGGCGACATCTTTGCCGGCTACATCGCCAAGCGGATGGGCCTGCCCATCGACAAGCTGGTCGTGGCCACGAACCAGAACGATATTCTGCATCGCTGTCTGACCGGGCAGGGCTATCACAAGGGGCATACGATCCCGTCGATCAGCCCGTCGATGGATATTCAGGTCAGCTCGAACTTCGAACGTGCGCTGTTTGATGCCTATGACCGCGAGGGCGCAGCGGTCGCGCAGCTTATGGATGAGCTAAAGACTGGGGGGTTCGAGGTGAGCCAGGGGGCGCTGGATGTGCTGATGGAGCATTACGCCTCCGGCCGGGCGTCCGAGGAGGAAACGCGCGCGCAAATAACCGAAACCCTGCACGAAAGCGGTGAATTGCTGTGCCCGCATTCCGCCATTGGCGTGAAGGTCGCGAATGAGCACCGCGTGGCCGGTACGCCGATGATCACGCTGGCCACGGCGCACCCGGCCAAGTTTCCCAAGGCGGTCGAGGAGGCGAGCGGCATTCATCCCCCCCTTCCTTCCCGGATGGCAGACCTGTATGAGAGGTCGGAACGGCTCGAGCGTGTTCCAAACGATCTCGAAGCCCTCAAGGCCCATATTAAGGATCACCTGAAAACGTGACCACGCAAACGCATCGACTATCCAATGGTTTCCGCATCGTGACCGAACACATGCCGGGCCTCGCTTCGGCGGCCGTCGGTGTCTGGGTCACGGCTGGCGCCCGGCACGAAACCGCGGCACAGAACGGGATCGCCCATTTTCTCGAACACATGGCGTTCAAGGGAACGGCCCGGCGCACGGCGCTGCAGATCGCCGAGGCGATCGAGGATGTGGGCGGCTATATCAACGCCTATACCAGCCGCGAGGTCACGGCCTACTATGCCCGCGTCCTGCAGGATGATGTGCCGCTGGCCATGGATGTGCTGGCCGACATTCTGCTGAACCCCGCCTTTGACGAGAGCGAGATCGAGATTGAGCGCGGCGTGATCCTGCAGGAAATCGGTCAGGCGCTTGATACGCCCGATGACGTGATCTTTGACTGGCTGCAGGAAAAGGCCTATCCCGAGCAGCCTCTGGGCCGCACCATTCTTGGCCCGACCGAGCGCGTGTCGTCCTTTGCGCGGGCAGATCTGTCGGAATTCGTGGCGCAGCATTACGGGCCCGATCAGATGATCCTGACCGCTGCCGGTGCCGTCGATCACGATGCGGTTGTCCGCCTGGCTGAAACGCTCTTTGGCGGGATGGCCCAACGTCCCAACCGGGTTGAAGAGGGCGCGCTTTTTGCCGGGGGCGAGGTGCGCCGCATCAAGGAGCTTGAGCAGGCCCACATGGCGCTCGCCTTTGAGGCGCCCGGCTATCGCGATGACGCGATCTATGCCGCGCAGATCTATGCCAGCGCCCTTGGCGGCGGTATGTCCTCGCGCCTGTTCCAGGAGATCCGGGAACATCGCGGCCTGTGCTATTCCATCTTTGCGCAGGCCGGTGCCTATGCAGATACGGGCATGATGACCGTCTATGCGGGCACGTCCGGAGAGCAGGTGGCAGAGCTGACCGGCCTGACCATCGACGAGATGAAGCGGGCCGCCGACGACATGAGCGAGGCCGAGATCGAACGCGCGCGCGCCCAGATGAAAGCGGGCCTGTTGATGGGGCTTGAAAGCCCGTCGAACCGGGCCGAGCGTCTGGCCCGCCTTATGCAAATCTGGGACCGGATCCCGCCCCTTGCCGAAACGGTCGCCCATATCGATGCTGTCACGCTGCGTGATGTGCGCGACTTTGCCGAGGCGATGGCCATCCGTGCGCCCGCCGCCCTAGCCCTTTATGGCCCCATCGAACGGGCTCCCGGCCTTGCCGCGTTGCAGGAGAGACGCGCCGCCTGATGCTGCTCAACAAACGGAAGCTCCGGATCGAGACCGAGCGCATGACGCTGCGCCCGCCGGTCCATTCCGATTTCCGGCCGTGGGTCGCCCTGCGGACCAGCAGCGTTGAGCATCTGACCCCGTGGGAGCCGAGTTGGGCCGACGATCATCTGTCACGCAAGGCGTTCACGAACCGGGTCTATTGGGCGCAGCGCTCTGTCGGCAGTGGGACGGCGATGCCCCTGTTCCTGATCCGGCGCGAGGATGATGCGCTGCTGGGGGCCATCACGCTCGACAACATTCGCCGGGGGCCAGCCCAGGCCGGGACGCTGGGGTATTGGACGGGCGAGGCCTATGCCCGAAAAGGCTATATGCGCGAGGCGATCCTCGCCGTCGTTCACCATGCCTTTACCCGCCTTGATCTCAGCCGTATCGAGGCCGCGTGCCTGCCCGAAAACATGGCCTCGCGCGGGTTGTTGGAAAAATGCGGGTTCAAATACGAAGGCGTGGCACAAAGCTATTTGCAGATCGACGGACGCTGGCGAACCCACGTGCTCTATGCCGCGCTGCGCAGTGACCGGCGGGGCAAGACCGAGGCGGGGTGATCCGTTCGGTCTCGGATACCGTCAGCCGATATCCAGTGACACCGGTTTTCCGGATTTGAGAGAGGCCGCGGCCGAATCCGCCAGCCGTTGCGCTGCCACCCCATCGTCAATTGATGGCGAGGGCGGCGTGCCGGAGCGCACCGCCTCGATAAACGCGGCCATCTCGTTCAGGAATGCGGCCTCGTACCGTTCCAGAAAGAAATGCCGGTTCGGTGCGCGTTCAAACCCGCTCTCACCCGCCTGTTCGACAAGATTTTCGCGATGGTTTTCGGCTCGCAACAGGCCGCCGGAGCCGTGGATCTCGATCCGCTGATCGTAGCCGTAAGAGGCACGACGGGAGTTGTTGATCTGGCAGATCTTGCCTGAGGCGGTTCGCAGCGTGACGGCGGCGGTGTCGACATCGCCCGCCTGCCCGATGGCCGGGTCGACAAGACAGGACCCGGTCGCAAACAGCTCAACCGGCTCTTCGGCCAGCAGGAAGCGGGCCATATCGAAATCGTGGATCATCATGTCCCGGAAAAGCCCGCCCGAGCTTTCGATATAGGAAATGGGCGGCGGGGCGGGATCGCGCGAGGTGATGAGCACCAATTCGACATTGCCGATCGCACCGGCCCGCAGGCGCGCCTCGACCAAGGCAAAGTCGGGATCGAAGCGGCGGTTAAACCCGGTCAAAAACGGAACGCCGGCTTCGGCCACGGCCTTTGCACAGGCGGCGGCCCGTTCCGAAGACAGATCGATCGGTTTTTCGCAGAAGATCGGTTTGCCCGCTGCCGCTGCCATGTGAATCTGATCGTAATGGAGCGTGGTGGGCGTCGCGATGATCACCGCGTCGATGTCGGCCCCGGTCAGCGTGTCCTCGACCGAGCGGATCTCGGCCCCGTATTGCGTCGCCAGCGCCTCTGCTGCCTGCGCCGACGCGTCTGCTACCGCGCAAAGCTGCGCGTCGGCGGTGTTCGACAGGCTGCGGGCGTGGACAATGCCGATGCGGCCGCATCCGACCATTCCAAATCGCATCATGAAGGCCTCCTGTAATGCGGGGCGAGATTGCGCAATACGCGCCGTGTGAGGTTCTGGATCGGATCCTCGACCGCGCTCAGAATCTGGACGCGGTCGAATCTGTCCGGGTCTTTGGCCAGTGTTTCGCGCAACACCTGACCGAAGGCCATGCGCAATTCGGTTCCGATGTTGTATTTGCAGATCCGGCTTTCGGCGGCCAGCCGGGCCCGCTGCACGCTTGGCACGCCGGATCCGCCGTGGATGACAAGCGGCAGGTTCGTCCTGGCCTCGATCGCGCGAATGCGCGCCTCGTCCAGACCGCCCTCCTGGTTTTGTTGCAGGTGAACGTTCCCGACCGAGATCGCCATGGCATCGACGCCGGTTTCGGTGGCAAATTTTGCGGCCTCGTCCGGATCTGTCCCTTCTGATCGTTCGCCGTTGTCATAGCCGACAAATCCGATCTCGCCCTCGCATGATACCCCCGCGGCGTGGGCCCGTTCGGCAATCCGGGCCGTTTCGTCGATGTTCTGGGCCAGGGGCTTGCGCGAGCCGTCGAACATGATCGAGGAAAAACCGCTATCGAGCGCCTCCTGGCATTCGTCCAGCGTATAGCCGTGATCGAGATGGGCGACGACCGGGACAGACACGCTTTCGGCAAGGTTGCGGAACATCTTGCCCAGAACGGGCAACGGCGTATGCGCGCGGCAGCTTGGCCCGGCCTGCAGGATCACGGGCAGCCCTTCAGCCTCGGCCGCGTGGGCATAGGCCCGCATATCCTCCCATCCCAGGCAGACGAGCCCGCCAACGGCGTACCCTTCGTCCAGCGCGGGTTGCAGCACCTCGCTGAGTGTGACCAGCGTCATTTGAACTTGGCCACCATGTCCATGATGCCGGGGATCGTATGCAGCTGATCGGCATGGGTCGGCTGGAAGTATTGCTTGAGGCTGCGCTGGCTCAGGCCACCGAGGATGGTGAAGTAATACATCTCGTATCCCGGCAGCACCGCGCAGGGGTGATAGCCCTTGTCGATGCAGATCGTCGATCCGTCGACGATGTGGTACGCGTCGCCGGGTTCGTTATCGACCCGTTGCAGCATCTGCAGGCCCGAGCCGTGTTTGGGGCGGAAGCGGAAGTTATAGGTTTCGTCATGCCGCGTTTCGTCCGGCAACCTGTCAGTGTCGTGCTTGTGGCTTGGAAAGCCTGACCAGCCGCCGGCCCCCACGGTGTAGAGTTCGGACACCAAGAGCCGCCCGACCCGTTCGTGTTGCTGCTGGCCGAGGATGTGTTTGATCTTGCGATGCGTCTTGGTGTCGTCCGATCCGTATTGCACCAGATCGATTTCATCCGCCCGGACCTCAAAGGGTTCAAGCACCCCGTCAAAGCGCGCCCCGGCGATGAACACCTCGGCCTCGTCACCGAGGCAGGTAAAGCGGGCCTCGGCCCCCGTGGGCACATAGACCCCTTCGGGTTCGCCATCCCACACATCGACGCCGCGCCCGCCCAGCGAGCTTGCCGCGAAGCCGCCGGCGGTGACGTCGATCAGGCCGGTCGCGGGGACGATGCAGGTTTCGTAGCCCGGGACGGCATAGCCGAAATCCTCGCCTTTCTTTAGCTTGACGATGTTGAAATAAGTCAGGGGAACACAGGCGTCGTCGACATCGACGATCGCGCGGTTCTGGTTGTCGAAGGGAGGGATATGCATGGGTCAGACCTCCGTTGGGCCGGGATGCTCGGCCAGAAAGGCGTCGAGCTGTTGATGATCGGGCATGGCCGGGGCGCAGCCGGGTTTCGACACGACGATAGAGGCGCAGGCGGATCCCCGCAGGATTGCGTCGCGCAGGGGCAGCCCATCGGCGATACCAGCCAGCAGACCGGCCATGAAACTGTCGCCCGCCCCGTTGGGTTTGACGGCCTCGACCGGATAGATGCCTGTCCGGATCTCTTCGCCCCCTGCAAAGGTGATCGCGCCGTCTTCGCCCCGCTTGTAGATCACGATTGCTGCCCCGCCTTCGGAGAGCGCGCGGGCCTTTTCCAGCCCTTTTGACATGCCGCCTGCCATGAACCCGAATTCTTCGTCATTGCCGACGATCATGTCGCTGGCGGCACCCGCGCGCGACAGCACGTCCGCCGCGACCTCGGGTGAGGGCCAGGAATAGGGGCGATAGTCGATGTCAAAGATGATGGGCAGGCCGATGGCGCGGGCCTTGTCAAAGGCGTGGAATGTCGAGGCGCGCGACGGTTCGGCTGCGAACACCGTTCCGGCGGTGACAAGTGCGCCGAACGGGGTCAGGTCAACGGCATCCACATCCTCGACCGTGACCTGAAAGTCGGCGGCGTTGTTGCGGTAGATGACGTTCTGAAAATTCTCGATCCGGCTTTCGTAGACCGCCAGCGAGGTGCGGTATTCGCCGGTGACGGACCGGACATAACGCGTGTCGACGCCGTAACCCTTGAGCTGATTGACGCAGAAGCGCCCAACCGCATCGTCCGAAACTGATGTGACAAGCGCGGCTTGCGCGCCGAACTTGCAAAGGCCCGCCGCGATGTTGGCCGATGACCCGCCAAGGCCGGAATGGAAGACCGCCGCATCCTCGCTTTTTGTACCGGGTGGATCGGCGAACATGTCCATGCCCGCCCGTCCGAAGATGACAAAGTTCCGGCGCGCGATGCCCTCCAGCAGGTCGGTCATGCGCGACCCTCGGCATTTCCGGCCTCGGCGCTGTCCAGCACTTCGGGGTAGGGATAGTTGAGGCCCAGCAATTGACGCAGATCGGGCGAGGCATCGCTTACGAACGCAGCGGGCAGGGCGGCGGGCATATCCTCCATCGGTTTGACCCATTTCGGCAGGTACTGGATCAGCACCGCATTGCGGTCGTGATCCGACCGGTTGGGCATTGCGCAATGCCATGCCGCGCCAAAGAAAATCACCGCGTCGCCGGGGGCGCCGGTCATCCGTGCGCACCGATCAAAGAAATGGTCACCCTCGGTCGGATACCGCAGTTCTTTCTGCGAGCCGGGTACGTATGCGGTGGCGCCGCTTTCTTCGGTAAAAGGATCAAGGATGACCGAGACCTGTGCGTTCATCGGAAAGCTGGCATTCAGCCCCATCGGATGTGTGTCCGGCGCGTGAAAGTCCCAGTAGGGGTAATCGACATGCGGTTCCTGACCCGGCCCGCCCGGCAGGATCCTGTTGGCCGCGATCGAACCCATGATGAATTCGGACCCAAGGAACTGCCGCAGCACGGCCATCAATACAGGATGCGCCGCCATGCGCGAAAACACCGGCCCCTTGCCAAGCAGGTTCCACACGCGGCGTTGAAGGGCGATGGTGCCCTCGGCCTCAGCCGCGCCCTGAAAATGCGTGACCTTGGCAGCGTCCGCTTCGGAATGCTGCATGATGATGCGGCGGGCTTCGGCGACTTCTTCTTCGGTGAACAGGCCGGTGATATGAACCGCGCCGCCGCCATTCATCAATTCGTCGGCAACGACGGAGGGCTGTACGTCATCTGGTGCAAAGCTGAGCATCAGACCCCCCTGCGCTGGCGCGCCCTTGTCGCTTCGATTTCGGCGTGTTTTTCACGGACCGATGCGTGGTCGGACACTTCGGGCGTGCCGACCTCCCACCAGGCGTGGCCTTCGTTGGTCCAGCCTTCGTAGGCGTCGACATTCATCACGATCACGGATGTCTTGTCAGCGGCTTTTGCTGCCTTGAACGCATCGGTCAGCTGTTCGGCATTGTCCGCGTAAACCGCATTCGCGCCCATCGATGCGGCATGGGCCACGAAATCGACCGCAAAGGCGTCGGGTATGGTCGGCGCGTCCGCAAAGAGATTGTTAAAGCTTTCGTTCCCGGTGTTGTTCTGCAGCTTGTTGATGACAGCGAAACCGCCATTGTCCAGCACCAGAACGATCATCTTTTTCTGTGTCAGAACAGAGGAGTAGATGTCGGAGTTCAATAAGAGGTACGATCCGTCGCCGACGAACACGATCGTATCGGCGTCTGGCTCCTTTTCTGATTGGGCGATGCGCGCGCCCCAGCCGCCCGCGATCTCGTATCCCATGCAGGAAAAGCCGAACTCCACGTCGACCGTCCCGATATCGAGGGTGCGCCAGTTGGCCGTCACCTCGGCGGGCAGCCCGCCGGCAGCGGTAACGACCCGATCCCGCGGACCGCACAGATCGTTAACGATGCCAATGGCTTGCGCGTAGGAGTTGGGCCGGTTGCCGGGTTTGACGTTTTCGGCGACGTAGCTGTCCCACTTTTTCCGCTCACCTTGGGCAAAGCGCGTCCAGTCCGCGGGCGCGGTGTAACCCGCCATTTGGGCACCCAAGGCGGTCAGTCCAAGCTTCGCATCCCCGACCGCCGGCAGCGACATATGCTTGCCCGCATCGTGCCGGGCGGCGTTGAGCGAGATGAACTTGGCGTCTTTCGCAAAGGCCGTCCACGATCCGGTCGTGAAATCCTGCAGGCGCGATCCGACGGACAGGATCACATCCGCCGCCTCGGCGACGGCATTGGCGCTGTCTGAACCGGTCACCCCGACTGGCCCGATATTCAGCGGGTGATCATGCAGCAGGTTGGCCCGCCCCGCGATCGTTTCGATCACCGGGATTTGATGCGCCTCGGCAAAGTCCGTCAGTTCCCTGACCGCGCGCGAATACTGAACCCCGCCCCCGGCGATGATGGCCGGCCTTTGGGCGGATTTGAGCAGGGCCGCGGCATCCGCAACCTCGTCCGTGTCGGGCGTGACCCGCCTGATCCTGTGGGTTTTCTCATCGAAGAAGCGGGTCGGATAGTCATAGGCCCAGCCCTGCACATCCTGGGGCAGGGCGAGGAACGCGGGGCCACAATCGGCAGGGTCCAGCATTGTCGCGATGGCTGCGGGCAGGGATTGGATGATCTGTGCAGGGTGCGTGATGCGATCCCAATAGCGGGTCACGGCCTGAAAGGCATCGTTGAGGCCAAGGCCCGGGTTGTTGAAATGTTCGAGCTGCTGCAACACGGGATCGGGCAGGCGGGTCAGAAACGTATCGCCGCAGAGCATCAGCACCGGCAGCCGATTGGCATGTGCCAACGCGGATGCCGTCAGCAGGTTCGCGGTGCCCGGCCCGGCCGAGGCGGTGCAGAACATGAACCGCTGGCGCAGGTGGTACTTGGCATAGGCGGCCGCGGCGAACCCCATGCTTTGTTCGTTCTGGCCGCGATAAAGCGGCAGGGTTTCGCGATGGTCATAAAGCGCCTCACCCAGACAGGTGACGTTGCCGTGCCCGAAAATCCCGAAACCGCCACCACAAAGGCGCATGGTCTCGCCGTCGATCTCGATGAATTGCGCGTTCAGATAGCGAATGATGGCCTGGGCCGTCGTCAGACGGATCGTGCTTTCGCTCATCGTCCGGTCTCCTCCACCCGGGTGTCTGGCTGGACGGCTGGCCGCGCTTTGCGCTTGACCGCATCCGGGGTCGAAGATACCAGTGTTGCAACCGGTTGCAATGTCTTTTTGGAAAACGGCCATGCAGGAAATCGGAGTTGGCTTGGTCGGCGGGGGCTATATGGGAAAGGCCCATGCCGTCGCCTATTCCGCTGTCGGCGCGGTCTTTCAGACGCGGCTCCGGCCTCGGCTTGAAATGATCGCGGCGTCGTCGCCGGCCTCGGCCGAGCAGTACCGTCAGGCATACGGCGTTGGACGGGCAGCACCCTCATGGCAGGCGCTTGTGGAGGATCCGGCGGTCGAAGCGATCGTCATCGCCTCGCCCCAAGCGACCCACCGTGCCATTGCCGAGGCGGCGTTCACACTTGGCAAGCCGGTCTTCTGCGAAAAGCCTCTCGGTGCGTCTTTGGCCGATGCCGAGGCCATGGTCGACGCGGCAGAGGCAAGCGGCGTGATCAACATGATTGGATTCAACTATGTCCGCACCCCTGCGACGCAGTTTGCCCGCTCCCTGATCGAGGACGGCGCGATTGGCGACGTGACTTGGTTTCGGGGCGAACATACCGAGGATTTCTATGCCGACCCTGAGACACCGGCGAGCTGGCGGACCTCGGGCGAGGCGAACGGGACGATGGGCGATCTGGCGCCGCATATGATCAATGCCGCGCTTGCCTTGATCGGTCCGATTGGGTCGGTGATGGCGGATATCTCGACCGTCCACGCGATGCGGGGCGGCGAAGCTGTGACCAATGACGACCAGGCCCATATGCTATGCCGGTTCCAGAACGGCGCCATGGGCCACCTGTTCTTCAGCCGGATCGCGACCGGGCGCAAGATGGGCTATATCTATGAGGTCACCGGGACCAAGGGCGCGATCCGTTTCAATCAGGAGGATCAGAATGCGCTCTGGCTTTACCAATCCGAAGGGCCTGAGGCCGAGCGGGGGTTTCGCCAGATCCTGACCGGCCCCGCCCACCCCGATTATGCCGCGTTCTGTCAGGGACCGGGTCACGGCACAGGCTATCAGGATCAGATCATCATCGAGGCGCGCGATTTCCTCGAAGCCATTGCCGACGGTCAGAACCGGTGGCCCACGTTTCGCGATGGGCTCGCCGTGTCGCGGGTGGTCGATGCGGCCCGGAAATCAAACGCCGAAAGCCAATGGCAAAATGTCCAGTCTGCGTGAAGGAGCCGATGCGTGACCATCAGAATTGGCAATGCACCCTGTTCATGGGGTGTGGAGTTTGCGGGCGACCCGCGCAATCCCGACTGGCGGGATGTGCTGCGCGAAAACGCGGAGGCTGGGTACAAGGGCATCGAGCTGGGGCCCGTCGGTTTCATGCCCGAGGATCCGCCGCAGGTCGCCGACGCGCTGGCCGAGCACGATCTGGAACTGATCGGCGGGGTCGTTTTCCGTGCCTTTCACGATCCCGCTCAGTGGGAGGATGTGCTGGACGGCTCCGTTCGGACCTGCAAGGCGCTGGTGGCCCATGGGGCCAAGCACCTGGTGCTGATTGACTCGATCTCGGAACGGCGCGCGCCGACCGCTGGGCGGTGGGGCGCGGCCGAACAGATGGACAATGACGAATGGTCGGCCTTTCGCGACCGCATTGCCCACGTCGCGCGGATGGGCAGCGAGGAATACGGCCTGACCGTCGGCATTCACGCCCATGCTGCCGGGTTCATGGATTTCGAACCGGAACTCATCCGCCTGATTGATGAGGTGGACGAGGCGATCCTCAAGATCTGCTTTGACACCGGGCACCATTCCTATGCCGGGTATGATCCTGTTTCGTTCATGGAACGCTATATCGACCGCATCAGCTACATGCATTTCAAGGACATCGATCCGACCGTCAAAGCCGATGTGATCGCGAAGGGCACCGGTTTCTACGATGCGTGCGGTCAGGGCATCTTTTGCAATCTGGGTGACGGCGACGTCGACTTTCCGCGGGTCAGGGAGATCCTGATCGAGAACGGTTTTGACGGGTGGTGCACGGTCGAGCAGGATTGTGACCCGACCATCGACGGCACCGACCCGCTGGGCGACGCAAAGGTCAACCGCAGCTATCTGCAATCTATCGGATTTCACTGACCGGGGACGGGCCATGAAGAAACTGAACTGGGGTATGATCGGCGGCGGTGAGGGCAGCCAGATCGGGCCGGCACACCGTCTTGGCGCGCAAGCCGATGGGCATTTTTCCTTTGTTGCCGGGGCGTTGGATGTCGATCCTGCCAAGGGCAGCGCCTACGCCCAGTCGCTGGGCGTGCCTGCCGATCGGGCTTATGGTAGTTGGCAGGCGATGCTCGAAGGCGAGGCCAAGCGCCCGGACCGGATCGATCTGGTGACGGTCGCCACCCCGAACAGCACCCATTATGAGATCACCAAGGCATTTCTTGAGGCCGGGTTTCACGTGCTTTGCGAAAAGCCGATGACCATGACCGTCGAAGAAGGCGAAGACATCGTTCGGACGGCAGAGGCCAGTGGGAAAACCTGTGCAGTCAATTACTGCTACAGCGCTTATCCGATGGTGCGGCAGATGCGGGCGATGGTCGCGTCCGGTGAGTTGGGTGCGGTCCGGTGCGTTGTCGCCAATTTCAGCCATGGCCACCATGCCGCCGGGGATGATGCTGAAAACGCGCGGGTCCGCTGGCGTTATGATCCCGCACAGGCGGGCGTCTCGGGCCAGATGGCTGATTGCGGAATCCATGCCTTGCATCTGGCCAGTTTTGTTCTGGGGGACGAGGTCGAGACTCTCTCTGCCGATTTCGCCTCAACCGTTCCGGGGCGGGTGTTGGAAGATGACGCCATGGTCAGCTTCCGGACCGGCAAAGGGACCGTCGGGCGGCTTTGGACGTCGACGATTGCGCTGGGACGGCAGCACGGGCTGGACATTCAGGTTTTCGGCGAACGCGGCGGGCTGCGTTGGGCATCGGAGCAGCCGAACCAGGTGTTCCTGCACCGTCTGGGTGGCCGGGTCGAGATCATGGAAAAGGGTGAGGCCGGCCTGTCGGACGATGCCGCCCGCCTGTCTCGCGTCGCGATCGCGCATCCCGAAGGCTTTCCGTTGGCCGTGGCGAATATCTATGCCGATCTCGCCGCGCAGATCCGTGGGGATGCGCGCGGCGGGCTGCCGACCGCAGAGGACGGTTTGCGGTCGATGGCGGCTATTTATGCCGCTGTTGCCTCGGCCAAGGATAACGGTGCCTGGGTCGATGCCCGTCCGCCGATGTATCGCTAGTTGTCAGCGCGGTCGCAACGTGCCGCGTTCGATCACCTCGCAAGAGAACAGGCGCGCTTCGGGATAGCGGTCCGGGTCATCGAGCATCGCCACGACAAGCTCGATCGAACTGTCGATGATCTGGCGGATGGGTTGGCGGATCGTGGTCAGGTCGATGTTTTCCCACCGGGCCATCTCCATGTCGTTCAGTCCGATGATCCCGATATCCTCTGGCACGCGAAGCCCTTTGCTTTGGATCGCGCTTAGCGCCCCGACCGACAGGACATCATCGCCGCAGAAATATGCCTCTGCCGGGTCGGCTTCGAGCAGCTGCAACATCTCGGCCCGCCCTGCATCGAAGGAATAGGCGGTGGCGAAGCTTTCGCTGGTCTCAATGCCGTCGGTCGCGTTGAGCACTTCGAAAAACCCAAGACGCCGGTCGATGGTCGACGTCGCCTCTTTCGGGCCGCCGAGAAAGGCGATTTTGCGATAGCCCCGCGACAGGAGCGTGCGGGCGGCCATGCGTCCGCATTCGACGTTGTCGATGCCAACGACGTGGACACTGGGCGCGCTGGCAAACCGGCCAAAGGAATGGACGACGGGAACACGGGCGTCCCGGAATGCCTTGGCGAATTCCGGGGACAGGGTGGATGATGCGACGATCACCCCATCGACCGAATATTGCCGCAGCAGCCGAACCGAATTGGCCGGGTTCGTTTCATCGGTGAGGTTCACGAGCAGGGGGCGCAGGCCACGATCCTGCAGGCTGCGGGTGAAGAGATCGAACACTTCGAGAAAGAGCGGGTTGTGAAAGTTGTTCGAGATCAGCCCGATCAGCTTGGTGCGGCCGGTCGTCAGCGATGATGCCAGCGCATTCGGATGATAACCCAGCTCTTGCGCCGCCTTTTCGACCTTGCGGCGGGTCTTGAGTGATACCGATGCGCCCTCGGTGAATGTGCGTGAGACGGCGGACCGCGACACACCGGCCTTTTCTGCAACCTCTTTCAGTGTCACTGGCATGAAACATTCCCTTGATCGTCAGAAAAGCTAAGGCCGCGGCTGTCAAATGTGAACCGCCTTTTTGCAACCGGTTGCATTTGAGCGGGGCTTATGCTTTCCTCACGGGCAAGAGGCGGGCCTACCGTCCGGACAACGAGATCTTGGGACATTTTTGGGAGGAACCAATGAAAAGCATCCTGAAGTCGGTGGCTTTGGGCGCCGCATTGCTGGCAGCGCCGTTGTCGGCCCAGGCGGCCGGACACGAGTCGCTGAACTATGTGCTCGTCAGCCACGCACCAGACAGCGACAGCTGGTGGAACACCATCAAGAACGGCATTGCGCTCGCTGGCGAGCAAATGGGCGTCGAGGTCGAATACCGCAACCCGCCGACAGGCGATCTGGCCGATATGGCGCGGATCATCGAACAGGCGGCCGCGAGTGGCCCGAACGGTATCATCACGACCCTGGCCGACCCCGACGTTCTGTCAGGACCGATCAAGGCCGCTGTCGACAGTGGTGTTGACGTCATCATCATGAATTCGGGCACGCCCGACCAGGCCCGCGAGGTCGGTGCGCTGATGTATGTCGGCCAGCCGGAATATGACGCAGGCTATGCTGCCGGTGTGCGTGCCAAGGGCGACGGCGTTGGTTCGTTCCTGTGTGTGAACCACTACATCAACTCGCCCTCGTCGACACAGCGCTGCCAGGGCTTTGCCGACGGTCTGGGTGTGGATCTGGGCAACCAGATGATTGATGCGGGGCAGGACCCGGCCGAGATCAAGAACCGCGTTCTGGCGTATCTCAACACGAACCCGAGCACCGAAGCGGTGTTGACGCTCGGGCCGACATCGGCCGATCCGACCATCCTTGCGCTGCAGGAAAACGGCATGGCGGGCGACATCTATTTCGGCACGTTCGATCTGGGTGAAAACATCGTTCAGGGCATCAAGGACGGCGTGATCAACTGGGGCATCGACCAGCAGCCCTTCCTGCAAGCCTATCTGCCGGTCGTGGTTCTGACAAACTATCACCGCTATGGGGTGCTGCCGGGCAACAACATCAACTCGGGCCCGGGCTTTGTCACTGCGGATGGCCTTGAAAAGGTCGAAGAGTTCGCGGGCGAATACCGCTAAGACACCATCGGGTGGTGCGGGCAGACTTGCTGCCTGCGCCCCCAGCACCCTTTCCGAATTCTCATAGCCAGAGACCGGAGATTATTCCATGACACATGCGGCTTCTTCGGCCGACGACGAGCGCGTCAAGGAACAGTCGCGCCTGCGCAAGGCCCTGATCCGCCCCGAACTGGGTGGGATCTGCGGCACCATCATCGTCTTTGTTCTCTTCGGCATCTTCGCCTCTGACAGCGGGATGTTCTCCAGCCAAGGCGTTCTGAACTGGAGCCAGGTATCAGCCCAGTTCATGATCATCGCGGTTGGTGCGTGCCTGCTCATGATCGCCGGCGAATTCGACCTCAGCGTTGGTTCGATGATCGGGTTTACCGGCATTCTGATCGCGATATTCACGGTCACCCTGAACTGGCCGGTCTGGATGGCCATCATCGTGACCTTTATCGTTGCCCTGAGCATCGGGGCGCTGAACGGGTTTATCGTCGTCCGTACGGGTCTGCCGAGTTTCATCGTTACGCTTGCATTCCTGTTCATCCTCCGCGGTTTTGCGATCTACCTGCCGCAGGTGATCGAGCGGAAGACCATCATCGGCGGTATCGATGCCGCGGCCGAGGGCGACTGGCTGGCGCCGCTTTTTGGCGGAAAGATCCTGACCGGGCTGTTCAGTTGGCTGGGTGATCAGGGGCTGATCGCGGTCTTTGAACGGGGCACTCGCGCTGGCCAGCCGGTCGTGGATGGTATTCCGATGCTGATCGTCTGGGCAATCGGTCTGGTCGTCGTCGGCCATGTCCTCCTCACCCGCACCCAGTTCGGCAACTGGATCTACGCCTCGGGCGGCGATGCCGAGGCGGCGCGCAATTCCGGTGTGCCCGTCAACCGCGTCAAGATCCTGATGTTCATGTTCACGGCGTTCTGCGCGACCGTCTTCGCCACCTGCCAGGTCATGGAGTTTGGCGGCGCCGGATCCGACCGGGGCCTGCTCAAGGAATTCGAGGCGATCATCGCGGTCGTCATTGGTGGCGCGCTTTTGACCGGCGGATACGGATCGGTAATCGGGGCCGCCCTTGGCGCATTGATCTTTGGTGTCGTGCAGCAGGGTCTGTTTTTTGCCGGGGTCGAAAACTCGCTTTTCCGCGTGTTCCTGGGTCTTATCCTGCTCGCTGCCGTGATCCTGAATACGTATATCCGGCGGATCATCACGGGGGAGCGGTGACATGAACACCCGATCCGAACACGCCCCGATCATCGAAATGCACGACATCGAAAAGCATTTCGGCAGCGTCATCGCGTTGGCCGGTGTTTCGGTCGATGTCTATCCGGGTGAATGCCACTGCCTGCTGGGCGACAACGGCGCGGGCAAATCGACCTTCATCAAGACGATGTCGGGGGTTCATCAGCCAACGGCGGGCGAGATCATCTTCGAAGGCAAGCCGATGCATTTCGACGATCCGCGGGGTGCTATCGAGGCGGGGATCGCGACGGTGCACCAGCACCTTGCCATGATCCCGCTTATGTCGGTCACGCGGAATTTCTTTATGGGCAACGAACCCGTCAAGAAGGTCGCCGGGATTCCGTTCTTCGACCGCGAATTCGCCGACCGCGTCACTATGCAGGAGATGCGCAAGATGGGCATCAACCTGCGGGGTCCCGATCAGGCGGTTGGCACGCTGTCGGGCGGTGAGCGGCAAACCGTTGCGATATCGCGTGCCGTCTATTTCGGGGCGAAAGTTCTGATCCTGGATGAACCGACATCGGCCCTCGGCGTGCGTCAGACCTCGAACGTGTTGGCGACGATCGACAAGGTGCGCAAGCAGGGTGTCGCGGTGGTCTTCATCACCCATAACGTGCGCCATGCGCTGGCGGTGGGCGACCGTTTTACCGTGCTGAACCGGGGTAAGACACTGGGCACCGCGCAGCGCGGCCAGATCACCCCGGATGAGCTGCAGGATATGATGGCGGGCGGGCAGGAGCTTGCCCAGCTTGATGACGCACTGGGCGGCACTGTATGAGCAGGCTGCTGGTCAGGCCGCAGGGAAAAAGGGGCAAGGTTCACGACATCACGCCGGAAAGTGCGGGATGGGGATATGTCGGTTTTGGCCTCTATCACCTGAGCGCGGGCGAAGTCGCGGCCGAGGCGACCGGAGCGAACGAGGTGATCCTCGTCCTCGTTGAAGGCAAGGCCGAAGTATCGGCAGGCGGCCAATCTTTCGGCGAGATGGGCGACCGGATGTCGGTCTTTGAAAAGTCGCCGCCGCATTGTCTTTATGTACCGCGCCAGTCGGATTGGCGGGCCGAGGCGACGACGGATTGCGTGCTTGCTGTCTGCATGGCACCTGCCACCTCTGACTATCCGGTGCAGCGTTTGGGCCCCGAGGGGATCGCGCTGACCCCGCGGGGCAAGGATCAGAACACCCGGTATATCAACAACATCGCGATGGAAGAGCGGGACGTGGCCAGCGCCCTTTTGGTGACCGAGGTCTTCACCCCGCCCGGCAACTGGTCATCCTATCCCAGCCACCGGCACGACGAAGACAACTATCCGGACATGACCTATCTGGAAGAGACCTATTACCACCGTTTGAACCCGGCACAGGGGTTTGGCGTCCAGCGGGTCTATACCGAGGATGGAAGTCTGGATGAGACGATGGCGGTGCAGGATGGCGATGTGGTGCTGGTGCCCAAGGGGCACCATCCCTGCGGTGCGCCCTACGGCTATGAGATGTATTACCTGAATGTCATGGCGGGGCCGTTGCGCAAATGGCGGTTCAAGAACGATCCGGCCCATGACTGGATTGCGCAACGCGATATGGGCTGATCACTGTGGCGCAGAGCTATTCCTGCTGGGCGGAGGCCAGTTTGAGCCACGTCCGATCCTCGCCCAGCAAAAAGCGTTCCTTTTGTGCGAAGGCATAGTTTTCGCGGCCGAGCGGATCGGCGGCGAGGCGGGTGCGGTATGCTTCGTATTCCGCCAGGCTGGGGATGTTGTAGATGCCGTAGGCCAGGGTCGATGACCCTTCATGCGGGGCGTAGTATCCGATCAGATCGGCGCCGCAGCGCGGTATCGCCTCGCCCCAGTTACGGGCATAGCGTTCGAACATGTCCTTTTTCGTTGGATCGATGTGGTAGCGGATGATGCAGGTCAGCATGGTGGTCTCCGATGGCTATGGTCCTTTGATAGGCCATTGCTGAACGTGGATGCTTCGATTATGATCGAACTATGAAGGAAGGCCCGGATATCGCCCATATCGCTGCCCTGATCGGAGATCCGGCGCGCGCCAACATGCTGACCGCGCTGATGTCGGGCAAGGCGCTGACGGCAACCGAACTGGCGCGCGAGGCGGGTGTGACGCCGCAGACCGCCAGCACCCATCTGACCAAGCTCGAACAGGGCGGTCTGCTGACGCTGCAGAGGCAAGGGCGCCACCGGTACTTTTCGCTTGCGACTGATGATGTGGCGCATGTGCTCGAAGCGTTGATGGGCATCGCCGCCGGGGCAGGGCATCTGCGCAGCCGGACCGGCCCCAAGGATCAGGCTCTGCGAAAGGCGCGGGTCTGTTACAACCACCTCGCGGGCGAGATGGGTACGCTTCTTTACGACCGATTGTTCGACCGCGGCTATCTGGAAAAGGTGGAGGACGGCGTGGCACTGACCGCGACAGGCGCGCATTTCGTCATCGATTTCGGCGTCGATCTGGATGCGTTGCGGGCGGGGCGGGCAAGGCTGTGCCGTGATTGCCTCGACTGGAGCGAACGGAAATCGCATCTTGCGGGCAGCCTCGGTCGGGCAATCCTGACCCGCATCGAAGATCTGGGGTGGGCCCGACGGAATGCTGAAACGCGCGTCGTCACCTTTACACCTTATGGTGAAAGGCAGTTCCGCGCGCTTCTTTAGTCTTGGCCGTTTCGAAAGATGCCCTATCATCCCGGTCATGCTGAGGCTTGCACTGATCCTGATGTTGCTGCCGGTGACCGCGCTGGCACAGGTGGCCACGCGTACGCCCAGCCACTGCATCGCATTGGCACAGGATATCCCCGGCGGCGCCTACATTCAGAAAGCCAGCTACGCCTCTGATATTCCTGCGGAAACGGTCCGCATTCACTATATCGCCCATGCCAGTTTCCTGATCCGCACCCATGGCGGGTTGAACATGATCACGGACTTCACCGGCTTTATCGGCAACGTGCCGATGATTCCTGACGTGGTCACGATGAACCATGCGCATGACACCCATTGGACAGCGAACCCTGATCCCGCCATTCCCCATGTGTTGCCCGGCTGGGGCGACTTCGGGCAAGGGATCGATCACCGGCTGGAACTGGGCGAAGTCCTGGTGCGTAACGTTTCGACCGACATCCGCTCGGCATTCAGCGGGATCGAGGACAACGGCAATTCGATCTTTGTTTTCGAAGTTGCGGGCCTGTGCATCGGCCATCTGGGCCATTTGCATCACGAACCGTCAGAGGAGCAATATGCCGCCCTTGGCAGGCTCGACGTGGTGATGGCGCCCGTCGATGGGGGCTTTACTCTCGATCTCGCCACGATGACCCGGGTGATCGAGCGGTTGCGATCCTCGATCGTGATCCCGATGCATTGGTTCAGCGACTATAACCTCCGCGTCTTTCTCGACGGCATGTCGACGGATTTCACGGTGATTGATGTGGGCGGGCCGGTTCTGGACGTCTCGCTTGACCGGTTGCCGTCGCGCCCGACGATCATGGTCTTGCGCCCCGAATGGCTGCGCGAGGCTGAGTGACCTCTTGCGCCGCCGTGCGCGATTTGATTGCTGAGGCCATGACCCAGAATTCCCTCACAGATGAAATCGAGGCCCGGTTTCGGGCCACTTTGCCCGGCGACCGGTTCGCCGTTGCCGAGGCGCGGTACCTCGAAGAACCGCGCGGGCGCTATGCCGGGCAATCAGCCTTGGTCGCCTATCCCCGTTCAACCGAGGAGGTCGCGGTGCTTGTTCGATTGGCTGCTGCAGAGCGTGTTGGGGTGGTGCCTTATGGCGGTGGCACTGGCCTTGTGGGCGGCCAGATCGCGCCCGACGGTCCCGCTCCGCTGATCCTGTCACTGGAAAAGATGAACACTATCCGCGCGGTTTACCCTGAAGAAAACGTGCTGGAGGCCGAGGCGGGCGTTATCCTCGCCGATATCCAGAAAGCGGCCGAGGATGTAGGCCGCCTTTTTCCTTTGTCGCTTGCCTCCGAAGGGTCGGCGCGGATCGGCGGCAACCTTGCCACGAATGCCGGTGGTACGGCGGTTTTGCGCTATGGCAATGCGCGCGATCTGTGCCTTGGGGTCGAGGCCGTGATGCCGGACGGGTCGATCCTGAACGGGCTGAGCCGCTTGCGGAAGGACAACACCGGATACGATCTGCGCCATCTGCTGGTCGGAGCCGAAGGCACGCTGGGGATCATCACGGCCGCATCGCTCAAGCTGTTTCCCCGGCCCGCTCAGACGGGTACGGCCTTGCTGGTCGTGGACGGCCCAGCGGCGGCGCTGTCGCTCTTGGTTGTGGCACGCGACCGGTTGGGCGATGCCATCACGGCCTTTGAATTGATCCACCGGCAGGGCTTTGATTTCCTGGCCGAAACCCTGCCGGATGTCCGCCAGCCATGGAACGCCCCGCCGGAATGGTGCGTGCTGCTTGAGGTCAGCCTGCCCGCATATGCGGATGT
>CAWUIQ010000038.1:0-26963 GCA_963922565.1 uncultured Rhodobacterales bacterium | reverse complement strand
GGCCCCGAGGGTTAAGGAAGGCGAAAGGGGGCGGGCGGTGGTCAGGGTCGGGTGCCCCGCTAGATGACCTTTCATGAACACGCTTCTCTGGTTCAAACGGGATTTAAGGGTAACCGATCACGCGGCGCTTGCGTTCGCGGCGGAACGGGGTGCGGTTCTGCCGCTTTACATCTTCGAGCCAGCCTATTGGGCCGAGCCTGACGTTTCTGGCCGCCAGTTAGACTTCGTTAGCGAGAGCGTGCGGGATCTACAGGCCCAACTGGCGCGCCTTGGCGCGACGCTGTGCGTTCGGGTGGGAGATGCCGTCGAAGTCCTGGAGGACCTCAGGAGGCTGCACGGGATCAGCGCTCTCGTCAGCCACGAGGAAACCGGCAGCGCATGGACTTACGCCCGCGACCGGGCCGTTGCGGAATGGGCTGGCAGGCAGGGTGTCACATGGACGGAATTGGCCCAGTCGGGGGTGGTGCGCCGCCTCAATGGCCGTGACGGTTGGGCGCAAAAGCGCAATGCCTACCTGCGCAAGCCGCAGATCGATCCGCCGGAAACCCTCGGCTCCATAGCTGCGCCATCCGACGACGTGCCCCGGCTGATTGCCGATGATCACTGTCCGGTACGGCAGCGGGGTGGGCGGACAGAGGGCCTTTCCCATCTGGGATCGTTCCTCACAATTCGTGGTCAGAACTACCGCCGCGAAATGTCGTCGCCCCTGACCGCTGAAGGGAGCGGTTCGCGGTTGTCTCCCTACCTCGCCTTCGGTTGCCTTTCAGGGCGCGAGGTCGCACAGGCAGCCGCCGCCCGGCAGCGCGAGGTCAAGGGCACCCGCGAGGGCTGGGGCGGATCGCTTAAATCCTTTCAGGCTCGCCTCGCATGGCGGGATCACTTCATGCAGAAGCTTGAGGACGAACCCGCGCTCGAACATCGCTGCCTGCATTCGGCCTACGACGGGTTGCGGGGCGATGATCGGGCGCGCCGCGAGGCATGGGAAAAGGGTGAAACCGGGCTGCCCTTTGTCGATGCCTGCATGCGCTACCTCATCGCGACCGGCTGGCTGAATTTCCGGATGCGGTCGATGCTAATGGCGGTGGCCTCTTATCACCTATGGCTCGACTGGCGGCAGACCGGCTTGCACCTGGCGCGGCAATTCACCGATTTCGAACCGGGCATTCACTGGCCGCAGACCCAGATGCAATCGGGGACAACGGGTATGAACACCGTCCGGATCTACAACCCGATCAAGCAAGGGCATGACCAGGATCCGCAGGGTATCTTCACCCGAAGGTGGCTGCCCGAACTCGCGGCGGTCCCCGATGATCTGCTGCAGGAACCGTGGAAATGGGAGGGCGCCGCCAAGCTGGCCTACCCTGCGCCAATCGTGGATGTCCCAATGGCAGCCAAGGCGGCGCGCGATCAGATCTTTGCCGTACGGCGCGGCGCGGACTTCCGGTCAGAGGCCAATCGGGTCATCGAAAAACACGCCAGCCGCAAGGATCCGGATGGTCATTTCGTCAACGACCGAAGCCCCAAAAAGCGGGGCCATGACCCGCGTCAGAAAGCCTTTGATTTCTGAGGGTACCTAGAGGCGGCGATAAACCAGTTCGGGCTCGACCTCGGGCAGAGTTTCTTCGGCGATGAGCGCGTCGAGCTGGGCACGACCCGGTGATTTGCGGCAGACGGGGTCTGTGGCTGTTGCATCGCCCAAAACCGCCATGGCCTGACACCGGCAGCCGCCGAAGTCGATATCGCGCCGGTCGCAGGTCTGGCAAAGCTCGGGCATCCAATCGGTGCCGCGAAAGGCGTTGAAGGCCGGGCTGTCGTACCAGATCGCGGCGAGGGGCACTTGCGTCACCTTCTCGAAGCGAAGGTTCGGGATTGTCTCGGCTGCGTGGCAGGGCAGTACGGTTCCGTCCGGCGTCACATTCAGCCCCGTAGAGCCCCAGCCGCCCATGCAAGCCTTTGGAAAATCGGAGTAATAGTCGGGCGGCACGAAATCGATCACAAGCGTGCCGCGATAGGTCTCGATCGCTTCGGCGATGATGGCCTTGGCGGCGTCCACCTGATGCCGGAAGGGCTGCAAGGCCGCACGGTTTTCCAATGCCCAGCCCTGGAACTGTACGCAGGCGATTTCGATCCGCCGGGCGCCCAGCCGCACCGCCATCTCAAGCGTTGCGGGCAGGTCGTCGAGGTTCTGGCGGTGCATCACCGCGTTCAGCGTCAGCGGAAAGCCGATGCGGGCGATATGCTCGGCCACATGCATCTTGCGATCAAAACCGCCCCTGTAGCCACCGATCCGGTCGGCCATCGCCGCGTTCACCCCCTGTAGGGACAGCTGGATGTGGTCGAGCCCTGCCGCGTCCAGTGCCTCCAGCCGTTTTTCCGTCAACCCGATGCCCGAGGTGATGAGGTTGGTGTAAAGCCCGGCCTCGCGCGCGGCCGTCACCAGATCCAGCAAATCGGGGCGGGATGCAGGCTCACCCCCCGAAAGGTGCAATTGCAGGACCCCCAGATCGGCTGCCTGCTCAAAGATGGCCGCCCATTGATCGGTCGAAAGCTCCGCCTCTTTTTTCAGAAGGTCCGTCGGGTTCGAGCAGTAGGGGCAGGACAGCGGACAGCGATGGGTCAGCTCGGCCAGCATCGCGAGGGGTCGGTTAACCATTGCTTACATCCAGCAGGCGTTTGTCGGCCAGATCGCGCAGGTAGTCGGTGACGTCCGCCTGCACCTGGTCGAGCGGCGCGCCATATGTCTGGGCCAGGTCCCCCGATATGGCGGCGATGCTGGCGCTGCCATCCACGCGGTCCAGCACGGCCTTGCCGATCTCATCCAGCATCAGAACCCGTTCGGGACCCAGCAGCACATCCGTTTCCCGGACGCGGTCATAGTGGGTGCGGACACCACGGGGCAGGGCGGGCACAGCCTGAGGCGTCATCGCAGCCCCTCACCGGGTTGCCACCCGCCGGGCGGGATGCGGCCCGGTTCGACATAGGCCGAGTAAAGCGCATCGAGCTGCGCCCACAGCACTTCGGTCTTGAAGGTCAGAGCGCGGGCCGCGGCATCCTGATCGGCCTGCGTCTTGGCCTGATCCAACACCCATTGCAGGCCAAAGGCCACGTCCTTGGGGGCCTCGTTCAGACGCTGTTTGAAATAGGCGATGGTTTCGTCATTGGCGAAATCGTAGTTGGCCAAAAGCCCCGCGATCCGCTGCTCGTGGATTTTGGGGGCGAACAGCTCGGTCAGGGACGACGCGACAGCGGGCAGCAGGGGTTCTTCGCGCACAAACCGGACATAGGCGTCGACTGCGAACCGGGTGGCGGGCAGGATGCCCACCTCGGATGACACGTAGTCGGGGTCGAGCCCCACGCCCTCGGCCAGCTTTAGCCATCGGGCGATGCCGCCTTCGCCCGGGGCGCGTCCGTCGTGATCTTCGATGCGCGACCGCCAGATGCGCCGCAGGTTCGGATCGCTGACGCGGGACATGAACGCGGCGTCCTTCATCGGGATCCGGCTTTGGTAATAGTAGCGATTGATGACCCAGGCGCGCACCTGATCGATGGTGCAGCCGCCCGAATGCAGAAGTTGATGAAAGGGATGCTTGTCGTGGTACCGCTCGGCCCCGATCTGGCGCAGGCGGGCTTCGAAATCGATGGTCGATTGTACGTTCATGGCCGCAGCTCCATCCCGTCTTGGCCAATGGTCCAACCCGCAGCCTCGGCCATAGCCCGTTCAGGGCTGTCCGGCTGCAGGACGGGGTTTGTGTTGTTGATATGGATATAGACCTTGCGGCCCTCAAGACGGTTCAGCCGGGCGATGCTGCCATCCGCCCCGTTCATCGCGATGTGACCCATGCGGGCGCCGGTTTTATGACCGGTTCCGGTTCGGGCCATTTCGTCGTTTTCCCAGACCGTGCCATCGAACAGCACCATGTCGGCCCGGCCCAGACGGTCAACCAGCCAGTCGGGCAGCGTGGCGCAGCCGGGGGCATACATGGCCGTTTTGGTGCCGTCCGTGATCTCAAGCCCAACGGTCTGTTCGCCCATGGCTTTGAGGTCGAGGTCTTCGCCTTCAAGAAACAGGGGGACCTTGCCCGGCACTGCGAAGGGGGTCACCGTCAGCCCAGGTGACGGTTCGAACGGCGTATCAAGGGCGATCTGCTCGCGGGCGACAAGGGCCGGGTCGAGCACGCCGAACACGCTGTTCTGGTCGAGAATGTCCAAGCCGTCTCCTGTCGCGTAGACCGTGAAAGGCGTCTTTTCCCGCAGGGTAAGCAACCCGGCGACATGGTCGATATCACCGTTGGTAAGGACAACCGCCCTGATCGGGCTGCCGCGCAGACCGGGCGGATGCATGACCGGGCACGCGGTCAACTGGTCACGAATGTCGGGCGAAGCGTTCAGCACAACCCAGTTTTTGCCATCAGCCGACAAAGCCAATGATGACTGGGTAAGCCGCGGGATCCGTCCCGCCCGCGCGTCTGAACAATTTCGACAACCGCAATTCCACTGGGGCAGTCCGCCGCCGGCGGCCGCCCCAAGAATAACGATCTGCATGTAGAGGGTTGGCTTAGATTACGTCGCCGCCAGTGCGCTCATCTTCGCCAGGGCCGTACATGTTGATTTCCATGCCGCACTTGATTTCGACAGCAGTTGGTTTCTTCCAAGCCATGGTCGTCTCCTCCGTTGGTGCGCTCAGGTTACGCATGGTTAGGTATTTAGGATATTAGACCAAAGAACAAGTCTGGCCTTGTATTGTGTCGGTCGGCAGCGTGGCGAGAAACGCCGCCAGTTTGTTGCGGTCGATGGGCTTGTGGATGATCTCGAGACCAAGCGCGGCGCAGGCCTGGCGCATCGCCTTGTTCCGATCGGCGGAAACGATGCGGGTGGGCACCGGACCAAGCTGGCCGGTGATGATCCGATAAAGCTCGGCCCCAGTTATGCCGTCGCCCAGCTGGTAATCCAGTAGCATCGCGTCTGGGGTTAGATCGATCTCGGACAGCAGCGACAGCGCCTCTTGCGACGATGCGGCGTGGATCACGCTGATCCCCCAGCCTTCGATCATCAGTGACATCGCATTGGCCACCTGAAGATCGTTTTCGACCAGTAAGATAAGGTGTCCGGCCTCTGGCAGAGGATCGATTTGATTGGTGCGCCCGCTGAGCCCGACAATCGGCTGCGGTTCGTCACAGATCCGGGCATTAAGCGAAAAGCAACTGCCGACATCAGGTTCCGACCACAGGCTAAGCGGGTGGCCCAGCCCCTTGCAGGCCCGTTCGACGATGGCCAGACCAAGGCCCAGCCCGTCCGCCGCGCCTTCGGGTGCAAGTTGTTTGAATTCCTGAAAGATCGTGGCCTGATCCGCGCTTGGGATACCGCGCCCCGTGTCCCAAACCTCGACCCGCGCAGAACCGCCGTTGCGCCGTGTGCCGACCAGCACTTTGCCCCGGTCCGTATAGCGGATCGCGTTCGTGACGAGATTTTGCAGGATGCGGCGCAGATAACCAGGGTCGCTTTCGACCACCAGATCGCTGTTGAGCACGCGCAGCGTGATCCCCTTACGCTCGGCCATCGGGGTCAGTTCATCCCGCAACGGCCCGAGGATCGCCGAAAGCCGGACCGACTGGATGTCAAAGACGGCCTTGCCGGCATCGAGCTTGGAGATATCGAGAAGGGCGCCGATGATGCTTTCGGCGCTGGAAAGCGCCGTTTCGGCCTTTTCCGCGATGGCCGCTGTCTCGGCATCACCGGCCCGTTCGCCCAGGGACGAAACGAACAGCTTGGCAGCCGAAAGCGGTTGCAGCAGATCGTGGCTGGCCGCGGCGACAAAGCGGGACTTTGAGGCGTTGGCCCGTTCCGCCTCTTCCAAGGCGATCCCAAGCTCGGTTGTGCGTTCCTCGACCCGGCGTTCCAGCTTTTCGTTCATGTCAAAGAGGGCCGCCGCCGCTTGCCGTTCGGCGGTCACATCCGTCAGGCTGACGACGAAACCGCCGTCGGGCATTTCCTGTCCGAACACGCTGAGGATCTTGGCCTCGCCCTTGTTGATCTCGAATGCCACGGGCCGCCGCCCGCGCCCCGATTGCGCCCAGCGAAGCAACATGAGCCGGTCAAAGCCCTGGGCAAATTCGATCTGGTCACCAATGCTTTGCAGCAGGAAGGAAAAGTCGCGGCCAAGGGCGGTTTCTTCAGCGGGCAGATCGAGCAGGCTGTTCATCTTCTTGTTCCAGCCGACAAGACGCTGGTTGCTGTCAAAGATGCACACCCCCTGGTTCAGGTGATCGAGGGTGGCCCGAAAGATCTGTGCCTGTTCGCTGCGAAGCTTGTCCCGCTCTTGCCGTTCAGCGCGGAAGATCTCGGTCACGTCAGTTTGCAGGATGACTGTGCCGCCACGCGCGGTGCGGTGTTCGCTGACCTGCAGCCAGCGGTCCCAAATCAGGCTGACATTAAAGACGACGTGGTTGTCGCCGTGCCGTTCCATCCGGCGCTTGGCCCACAGATCCGGCGCGTCGCCCTCAGGCAGGGCGAGGTACCGGCTGTTCGAAACAAGATCCACGTAGTCTGCAAAGGGCATGCCCTCTGCCAGCTTTTCGCTGACATCGCGCAGGTTCAGGCAAAACCGGCTGTTCGACAGGATAAGCCGGTCGTCCGGGCCAAACAGCGCGAACCCTTCCGAGATGGTTTCGATCGCTTCGCTGAGGTTCGTCCGCGCCGCTTCGGTTGCGAGGTTCGCCTCTTCGAGCCGGGCATTCGATTCCTGCAGCAGATCGAGCGTCCGTTCCAGATCATTGGTCCGCTCCCGCACCTGTGCGTCCAGCATCGCCGCCCGTTCAAACTGGGCGTAGGCCAGCCCGGATTGTTCGTTTTTCTGTTCGACCCGCCGCATCAGCGACTGCGTGATCCGCAAAAGCTTTTGGTTCTGAACTTCGAGCGGATCGTCCGGGTTCAGCAGCAGCATGGCCTAGTCCTTGGTCCCGGTCGCATCACGCGGATAGATCGCGACGCCCGTCATTGTATGGTTCACGTGCAGCGGCCCGATCTGTTCGCCATAGGTGGAAAAGCCCCGTACGCCGTGGCGGTTCAGCACGCCCGAAACATCGCGGGCCATCTGTTTCTGACCTGCCTCGATCCGGCGCAGCAGGCAATCACAGGCAAGGATCGCGCCCGGGTTCCGTTCTGCGCTGAGTTTTGTCAGTTCCTCGTCCAGATGGGTCACGAGGTTCGCGGGCTCGGCGACATTCAGCACCATCCCTTCGTCGATGGCGGAAAAGAACACCAGCTCGCCCGCGTCGTTGACCCGCTGGATCGCACGGACATGGTGACTGTCACCGATGCGGACCGCGACGGGGTGCGAGGCAAAGATGAAGGGGTCAAGCTGTTCAGGGTCCTTGCCGACCACGCGGGCATATTCGCGCGCCGCCGGTTCGGCGTTGATTTCCTTGACGATGCGTTGGTCTGGATCGGCCTCGGTTACCACCATCTGACGGTCTTGCGGTTCAAGATGATCGAGGCTGAAAACCCGGATGTCATGATGGCTGCGGACCATGGCGACGACACCCGCATCCTGCCGGATCTCACCGTTCAGGGCGACAAATGTCTCGCTAAACCGCTCGCCATCACCTGCGGAACCGCCAAAAAAAGGCATCCCCCCGAGGGCCGCGGCGATGGAAGAGGCCAGCATGTCCTCGCGCAGCGACAACCCGTCGACCATGAGAAAGGCAAAACCATTCTCGAAATCCTCGCGCGCGTGGCGCAGGGCTACGCCAGCCTGAACAACCTTGTCGATCACGGTCTGGGGGTCGATGTCGGAAAGCGGCTGCACCATCAGACAAGAGGCGAGGTAGTGATCGCGCGGGAAACCGATCGCAATAATCATCCCCTCTTCGTACCCGTTCGTTCCGATCTCTCCGGCGGTTGTGCAGGCCAGAACGTCGGTGTTGGGATAAAGCACCTCGGCCCGTTGGGTGATCGCGGCGAAGTCTGCATCTGGCGAGACAAACAGTAGAAGAAGCGCCAGGGGTTCGAAGCCCAGCGATTGCTGCAGCAACCCCATGCAATCAGGCGCGTCATGCGGGGCTTGCGCGGTCAGCATTACCACATCGGCCCGCTGCGCATGCGCAAGCGGGTCCCGGCCTTGGTCAAAAGCCTCCTTATTCAACAGCAGTGCCTCCCTGACGCAAGGATAGGGGCGTCAGTCGGCGCTTGGCAAGCCGGAAGAAAAGTTGGCGTCGCGCGCCACGAGAACGGCTTGGGTTCGGCTTTGAACGCCAAGCTTGCGCATGATGGCTGTGACATGGGCCTTTACGGTGGTTTCGGCAATCGACAGATCATAGGCGATCTGTTTGTTGAGCTTGCCTTCGCAGATCAGTTGCAGGATGCGGGCCTGCTGGTTCGTGAGTGTGGCAAGGCGGGACAGGGCATCGCCGGTGGTTTCGTCGATTTCAGCTTCGACAAATCCGGCAGGTTTGAAGAGTTGGCCGTCGCGAATGGCATCGAGCGCCTCTTTGAATACAGAGCGGTGGCTGTGCTTGGGAACGAAGCCGGATGCGCCTGCTTTGATCGCCGACGCGATGATCTTGTTGTCAGTGACTGACGATACGATGATCACGGGCGCGTCTTCGACAAGGCGTTTCAGTCTGATGAGACCATCAAGACCGCTGACGTCAGGAAGGTTCAGGTCCAGCAGCACCAGCGCCGGGCGACCATCCTGGCGGATCGTTTCCAGCGCAAGCTCAAGCCGGTCGGCCTTGGCCACGCTGTCGAAATCGCCGACGGATTTCAGCGTCAGTTCAAGCGCGTCGCAAAAGAGCGGATGATCGTCGATCACCAGAGCCCAACCATGAAGTGCGGCGCCCTGCGATTGTCGTTCGGCTGTCTGGGTCTCTGCTGCCATACCCCACACTAACCGGTTGTGATCTGGAAACCACTCGCCAATTGGTCTTATTGGCCCAACGAAAAAGGCGCGCCGCAACGGGCGCGCCCTCTCTGATTTTGGTGACTGGCCCTAGTTCGCTGCGGCCAGTTGTTTCGGCAGGCGGAAAGTCCAGAGCATGCCGCCTTGGTTGAGGTAGTTCACCTTCTTGGCGACTTCGCCACCCCAGAGCGGAACAGCACCGCCCCAGCCGGAGATGATCGAGACATATTGCTCGCCATCCTGTTCCCAGGTGATTGGCTGACCAACGATGCCCGAACCGGTCTGGAACGACCACAGCTCTTCGCCCGTCTCGTCGTCATAGGCCACGAACTTGCCTTCGGGTGTGCCGGTAAAGACCAGGCCGCCGGCGGTTGCCATCACGCCACCCCAGAGCGGCGCGTCATTCTTGGCCTCCCAGACCAATTCGCCCGTGTCCGGGTCGATCGCCTTGAGGCTGCCGATATGATCTTCGTAGTTCGGCTTGATGGTAAAGCCTGCACCCAGATAGGCAGCGCCTTTCTTATAGGTGATGGGCTCGTTCCAGATGTCCATGCCCCATTCGTTCGACGGGACATAGAAGTTGCCGGTGCGCTGGCTGAACGCCATCGGCATCCAGTTCTTGCCACCAAGGAAGGATGGCGAGGCAAAGATCACCTGGCCTTTCTTGCCGTCAGTCGAGGCCGCGGGGTCACCGGGGCGGTTGTCCTCGATAAAGATCGGGCGGCCGTTTTCATCCAGCCCTTCGGCCCAGCTGATATCCTTGACGAAGGGTACGCCGCGGACAAAGCCGCCATCGGCTGCGTCCAGAACATAGAAGAAGCCGTTGCGGTCAGCGGTTGCCAGACGTCTTTCACCGGCGCGGTTTTGATAGACGACAACCTCGTTCACACCGTCATAATCCCAGCCTTCGCGCGGCGTGGTCTGGAAATGCCACTTGATCTCGCCCGTTGCCGGATCGATGCCGACACGGCTGGCCGCGTACAGGTTGTCACCGGAATTGTCCGGCATAGGCTCACCGGCGCGGCGCAGGTGGCTGTTCCATGGGGCCGGGTTACCAGTGCCCATGATGATGGTTTGCGTTTCCGCGTCGTACGAACCGCCGAGCCATGTGGCACCACCACCCGTTTTCCACATGTCGCCGGGCCATGTCGCGTTCAGCTCACCGGTCATGGTCGAGGGTTCGCCGTTCAGCTCGCCCATATGGCCTTCGATCACCGGACGGGACCAGACCCGCTCGCCCGTTTCCGCATCGAGCGCGTCAACGCGGCCCACGATACCAAATTCACCACCCGAAACGCCGTGGACGATCAGGCCGTTCACGACCATCGGTGCGGCGGTATAGCTATAGCCAGCCTTGTAATCGTCGATCTTCTTGCGCCAGACCACGTCGCCAGTGTCTTTGTTCAGGGCCACCATCCGGGCATCGAGCGTGCCGAAATAGATGTTGTCGCCATAGATCGCCGCACCGCGGTTGACCACGTCGCAGCAGGGCAGAATGCCTTCGGGCAGGCGCGCGTCATACTGCCAGATTTCTTCTCCGGTCTTGACGTCGATGGCATACATCCGGCTGTAGGAACCAGTGATGTACATGATGCCGTCATGCACGATCGGCTGAGTTTCCTGCCCGCGCTGCTTTTCACCGCCCAAGCTGAAGGCCCATGCCGGAACCAGGTTCTTGACGTTCTCTTTGTTCAGTGTGTCGAGCGGAGAATAGCGCTGCAGATGCCGCCCCATCCCGTTTGTCAGGACATCGCCCGTCGATGCGGTGTCATTCAGCAACATCTCTTCTGTCACTTCGGCCTGCGCAAACGTCGTTGCTAGCAGACCAGCCGTTACAGCCAAAATGAACTTGTTCATTTTGTCTCCTCCCTAAGGCTTTGGTTACGGTCGCACACGGTCACCCGGCGCTCTTTCTGACCCGGCGTCAGTATGGGCGCATCGCCCATCGGCAAGAAATTGAACATTGGTCGTAAGGCTTTGCGGCACCTTTGCGCGCAGACCGGCAGGGGGCGGCCCGCCGTGTCACGATTCGTGATTGGCCTGCGAACCGGCGAAGTCACGTAAGCCTTGGAAACCTTTGGGTTGTTTGCTGGTGCCCAGATCTAACCCTTGGTAGTGGCCCGGTCTAAACCTCAAGTTTTGAGCGGTTCGACGCTCATCCAAAGGATTAGTCTAAGTAAATGATTTAAATAGACAAAAAGTTTGCCGAGGTTGCGGCCATGTGGCGTTTCCGCCGCTTGAGACTGGATGCTCGTGTCGGGGGCTAGCGTCGGGACCGCCCATTTGAATAGTGGTGCAACTAGAGAGTGAAGGGCCCATTTGGCCACCGCAATGCATCGAAGGTCCCGATTGGAGTCCGGTATGAAGCAACTACTCAGTACGATCTGCGCAGCCAGCGTGGTCGCCGTGGCAGCCAACGCGTCGGTCATTTCTATTGATCTGACGCTGGCATTCCAGGGAACGACCTACGACGAGGTCGAAATCGAAGAACCCATCGGGGTCGATGATGACGGGCTGACCGAATATTCCATCGAAACCTTCACCATACTTGACGGCGCCGACGATCGCTGGGGGCTTTCGCGGGCCTTTCCCGGCCTCGCGGTTGGCGACCGGATCCGGTTCAAGGGCGACATTGATCCCAATGCCGAGTTCGGACTGGGCACAGCGAGCAACTGCGTCTTTGGCGCCTACGATTGTGATACGTCCGGATCAGATTTCGGCACGGCCTCGGTAAGCGGCAATCGCATCTCGATTTCGAATGACGGGATTTCATCGGATCCCGGCCTGTCGGTCCAGATCATCGAAGGGTCAACAAGCGTGGGCGACACGATCGACTTCGTGTCCTTCGATCAGGCTGGCACATACGAAGAGATCGACACGACCGTGGCTGAATTCGGCGAGCCTATCTATGCCTACTGGTTCACCCGCTTTTCGTCGTTCGTCGTCGTAGAAGACAATTCAGGCGCGCCGCTCGCGCCGATGCCATTGCCGCCGGCGGCCCTGGGTCTGATCGCAGCGTTTGCGCTGCTCTACCGGCGCCGGATCTGGGGGCTGGTCAGACCAGCCGGCTGAAATTGCATGCCGGCGAACCATGGGTGATTGGACCGTTCCACGACCTCGGGAAGACGCCCGTCGGGTGAAAGGCAGACCGAGCTAGACCGGACGCTCCGAACCAGCGACCATACTTGGTCACGAACACTCCAGCAGAAATTTGCTGGCAGGGAAACTGATCTGCGAAGTTCGAAGGAGACCCGCTAAAATAGAAGGGCGGAGGGCATACTCCGCGCTTTCAGGGATGCGAGGAGTGTTTCGATGAACCTGAAGTCTCATTTCTACAGCGGATGTGTGGCGTTGGTCATGTCGGTCGGGGCAGCCGGGGCGTCCTCGATTGTTCCGATCGATCTCGACTTACGCGTCGACAGTTACGTGTTCAACGATGTTGTGATGGACGTCGAAGACGAGTCTTTTCGCCTCGGTGATCTGCCGCTCGGCGAAAACCCGTTCGGATTTCCACAGATTGTGCCAGGCGCAGTTGTGGGTGATATCGTGTCGTTCACCGCCACGATCCAGAATCCTGATCCGTTTGGTGATCAGGGTTTCATTTACGATTGCAGCATTGCGGGTTTCGACTGCGTCGGTGACTCTGCTGAGATCACCGAAACGATTTTTAGTGCAGCGTCATCTCAAGGCGTGAATATCGACTACTTCCTGGCGGGTGGGCTGAGTGTTGGCGACAACGTGCTGTTCTCTGTCGGCGATCCATTTAACGCGTTCATCTTCAGCGAGGATCCGTTTGTCCAGTTCGTATGGCAAGGCGACATCATTAACTTCACCGTCGTGCGCAACAATCTGGCGATCGTCCCGCTTCCTGCAACTGGCCTGGCGCTACTGACCGCCCTTGGTTTGTTGATCGGCCTGCGTCGACGCGCTTAGACCAACCGGCTGACATCCTTGGCTGCCCGCACGAAATCCTTGAACAGGGGGTGGGGGTCGAAAGGTTTGGATTTCAGCTCCGGGTGAAACTGCACGCCGATGAACCACGGGTGATCAGGCCATTCCACGATCTCGGGCAGGCGCCCGTCGGGTGACATGCCGGTGAACCGCAGGCCCGCCTCTTCGAGTTTGTCACGATACTTGATGTCCACCTCATAGCGATGGCGGTGGCGTTCATCGATCGCGGTCGTGCCGTAGGCTTCGGCGACCTTCGAGCCTTCGGTCAGAACCGCATCATAAGCGCCCAGCCGCATCGTGCCGCCCTTGTCATCGGTCACCTTGCGCTCGACCTTGTAGTTGCCTTTCACCCATTCCTTGAGGTGATAGACCACGGGCGTGAAACGTTTCTTGCCCGCCTCGTGATCGAATTCTTCTGATCCGGCATCGGCCAGATCCGCCACGTTGCGCGCGGCCTCGATCACCGCCATTTGCATGCCGAGGCAAATGCCGAGGTAAGGCACCTTGCGGGTACGGGCAAACTCGGCGGCCTTGATCTTGCCCTCTGTGCCACGCTCGCCAAAGCCGCCGGGCACGAGGATGGCGTTGAACCCCTCAAGATGCGGTGCCGGGTCTTGATGTTCGAACAGCTCGGAATCGACCCATTCGACCTTGACCCGCACGCGGTTGGCCATGCCGCCATGGGTCAGCGCCTCGGCAATGGATTTATAGGCGTCCTCAAGCTCGGTGTACTTGCCCACGATGGCGACCTTCACCTCGCCTTCGGCATTGTGAATGCGGTCGCTCACGTCCTCCCACTTGCGCAGGTCGGGGCGGGGGGCCGGGCTGATGTGGAACGCGTCGAGCACCGCCTGGTCCAGCCCTTCGAGGTGATAGGCAAGGGGGGCGTCATAGATCGACGACAGATCCTGCGCCGCGATGACGCTTTCGGGTCGCACGTTGCAGAAGAGGGCGAGCTTTTCGCGCTCTTTCTCGGGGATCGGTCCCTCGGACCGACAAACCAGGATGTCGGGGGCGATGCCGATGCTGCGCAATTCCTTGACGCTGTGCTGGGTTGGCTTGGTCTTCAGTTCACCGCTGACCTTGATGTAGGGCAGCAGGGTCAGGTGCATAAAGATGCACTGCCCGCGCGGTTTGTCCTGGCTGAACTGACGGATCGCTTCGAAGAACGGCAAGCCTTCGATATCACCGACTGTGCCGCCGATTTCGCAGAGCATGAAGTCGACCTCATCCTCTCCGATCCTAATGAAATCCTTGATCTCGTTGGTGACGTGGGGGATCACCTGGATCGTCTTGCCGAGGTAATCGCCGCGCCTTTCCTTTTCGAGCACGTCGGAATAGATCCGGCCGGAACTGACCGAGTCCGTCCGGCGGGCGGCAACGCCGGTAAACCGTTCGTAATGGCCAAGATCCAAATCGGTCTCGGCACCATCATCGGTCACGAACACCTCGCCATGTTCAAACGGCGACATCGTTCCGGGATCGACGTTCAGATAGGGATCGAGCTTGCGCAGCCGCACCGAAAACCCGCGAGCCTGCAAGAGTGCGCCCAGAGCCGCCGAAGCAAGCCCTTTGCCCAGCGATGATACAACACCGCCGGTGATGAAGATAAAGCGCGCCATGCGTGGGACCCCCGTGATTTACATGGCCCTCAAGGCCGTAGAACTGGCAACGCAATGCGCTACCCACGGGACTCAAGGATATCAGGATTCGGTAGCCAAGGGCAAGCGTGCCGCAACATGATGTTGCGTCAAATTACGCGCGCCCAAGGTATTGCGTCAGTCGGCCAGCGGAACCAACGGTGCGTCGTCACCCTGCGCCGGGGGCAGCAAGTCATCCGCCGGTGGCAACAGCGGCGCATCATTCGTGTTCTGCGCAGGCGGTGTGACCCCAAGCTGATCGATCACCGATGTGCCCGCCGCGTTCTGTGCCGCGAGAATGGTAAGCGTGAGCGAGGTGCAGATGAACGCGATCGCCAACAGCCATGTCAGTTTGCCCAAGGCCGTCGCTGCGGTCCGCCCGGTCATGGCGCCACCGCCACCGCCGCCACCCATGCCAAGTCCGCCGCCTTCGGACCGCTGCAAAAGCACGACCGCGATGAGCGAAAGCGCAAGGATGAGGTGAACGATGAGAACGACGTTTTCCATGAGAACCCGAACTGTTTGGGATTTCGGGTATCTAAGGCGCTCGGCCCCGCAATACAAGCGCATTCTGAGGTCCGCGCGGGACTGGACGGCGGCCCGCCGCCCGGTCATTGTCGGGGCATGCCGCATGATCATGATGACCACCCTCACAGCCATTTGCCCCCTGATCCTGCACTGCGGGTCAAGGCGCTTGAAACCATCCTCACCCAGAAGGGGCTGGTCGACCCCGCGGCCCTGGATGAGATCATCGATACCTATGAAAACCGGGTAGGGCCGAAGAATGGTGCCCATGTTGTCGCCCGGGCCTGGTCCGATCCGGAATTCAAGGCCGCCCTGCTGGCTGACGCGACGCCGGTTGTGGCCGAAATGGGTTACTACGGGCGGCAGGGCGAACACATCGTGGTGGTCGAGAACACGGACGCGGTGCACAACATGGTCGTTTGCACCTTGTGCTCGTGCTATCCATGGTCGCTTCTGGGTATTCCGCCGGGTTGGTACAAATCCGATGCCTACCGCGCCCGCGCCGTGCGCGAGCCGCGCAAGGTGCTGGCCGAATTCGGCGTGACGCTGCCCGACGATACGGCCGTGCGGGTCTGGGATTCGACGGCTGAGATCCGGTATCTGGTCATCCCGCAACGCGCTGACGGCACGGACGGGATGGACGAGGCGGCCCTGATGCAGCTTGTCACCCGCGATGCGATGATCGGCACCGGACTGGCGAAATCACCATGAGCCGGGTCCACGATATGGGCGGTCGCTATGGCGACGGTGCGGTTTTGCCGGAGGCGGAGGATGCGCCGGTCTTTGAAACTGAGTGGCATGCCCGCGCCCTCGCGGTCACGTTGGCCTGCGGGTCGCTTGGGCAATGGAACATCGATATCTCGCGCCACGCCCGCGAAAGCTTGGCGCCGAAGGATTACAGCCGCTTCAGCTATTACGAAAAGTGGATCGCCGCGCTGGCTGACTTGCTGGTTGAGACGGGTGCCGTGACAGCCGAGGAACTGACCGCCGGGCAGGGCACCGGGCCAAGCCCGCTGGCCCAAAGGGCGTTGACCGGCGATGCGGTTGCCGGCGTTCTGGCCCGGGGCGGGCCTGCGGACCGACCCAGCAATGCGCCGCAGCTTTTCGAGGTCGGAGACCAGGTGCGGACGCGTCGGGCCGGCAACACGCTAGTCGATGGTGGCCACACGCGCCTGCCGTCATACGCTGCTTTGACCGTAGGGCGGATCGCGCGGTGCCATGGCGCCCATGTCCTGCCGGACAGCAACGCTCATGGGCTGGGGGAGGCGCCCGAGCCGCTTTATGCCGTTGCATTCGCAGCGGGCGATCTTTGGACCAATCCCGAGCATCCCGGCGACGAGGTGATCCTCGATCTCTGGCAAAGCTATCTGGAGCCGGTGGTTTGACCCGCCCGGAGCCAATCTTCGAGGAGCCATGGCACGCGCAGGTCTTTGCGTTGACCGTTCATCTGAACGAAAGTGGGCTGTTCGGCTGGCCGGACTGGGCGGCGCGGTTCGGGGCCAAGTTGGCTGAATACGGGGTCGACCGTGATTTGAATGGTGGCGACGACTACTTCACCGCCTGGCTTGCCGCGCTGGAAGACATGCTGGCCGATCTGTCGCTTGCGCGGCCCGCGGATGTCGAAACGGCACGGGCAGCCTGGGAGGCGGCGTATTTATCGACACCGCACGGAGCGCCGGTGCGGCTGGATCATTCGTCGATATCGTCCACATCGGCCTGACCGCTCAGGCGGCGGCGCACGAGGCTCCAGCTCAGCCCGATTCCCAGAACGACGGACAGCGCCAAAAGGCCGAGCCACGTATTGAGGTTGCGGTTGTCGAGGTCGAGCATGCCGAGGTCGTAAAGCACCCACAGCAGCGCGGCCACGACGGCCAGAACAAGGATCATCCCGAACGCGCCGATTGAACGCAGCGTGGCCCGCAGATAGATGATATAGCCAACCGCCAACAGCAGCCCGAAAAGAACCGCGACCGACAGGTTTTGACCACCGTAATCCGCCACCCAGCGGACATAATTGAATTCCGTGGGGTTGTACGTCGCGGCCAGAAGGATGAGGGCAAAAAGCCAGCGTGTGAGGATGCCCATGCGGGTCTGCTGCTCCGATTGTTAGTTGATCCCAGATAGGCCATCCGCCGCACATTTGTCGAGCGGGCGGGCGCGTTTTGCGGTTTCGCGTGCTGTCCGGCCCCGTTATACGGACGCGGGTTTCACGAATGAGGTGGCGCATGGCCAATGTGGTGGTTGTCGGGGCGCAATGGGGCGACGAGGGCAAGGGCAAGATCGTCGACTGGCTGAGCGAGCGGGCCGACGTGATCGCGCGATTTCAGGGTGGTCACAATGCAGGTCACACGCTGGTCATCGACGGGACGGTCTACAAGCTGCACGCGCTGCCATCCGGTGTGGTCAGGGGCGGCAAGCTGAGCGTCATCGGGAACGGCGTTGTCCTCGATCCGTGGCATTTGGTTGATGAGATCGAAACCGTCCGGGCACAGGGTGTCGCGATCACGCCCGAAACGCTCATGATCGCCGAAAACACGCCCCTGATCCTGCCCATCCACGGTGAACTTGATCGGGCGCGCGAGGCGCAGAATTCCGTTGCCAAGATCGGCACGACGGGGCGCGGTATCGGCCCGGCCTATGAAGACAAGGTGGGCCGCCGGTCTGTCCGGGTCGCGGATCTGGCGGATACGGCGACGCTGGAAAAACGGGTCGATCGGGCCCTGGTTCACCACGACGCGCTGCGACGGGGTCTCGGGCTGGACCCCGTCGATCGCGATGCGTTGCTGGAGCGTCTGCGCGCGATCGCCCCCGAGATCCTGCAATATGCTGCCCCTGTCTGGAAGGTGATGGCCGAGGCCCGCAAGGCGGGCAAGCGGATCCTGTTCGAGGGGGCGCAGGGTGCGCTGCTTGATATCGATTTTGGCACCTATCCCTTTGTCACGTCGTCGAATGTCATCGCGGGGCAGGCGGCCACCGGAACGGGCATGGGCCCCGGCGGCATCGACTTCGTGTTGGGGATCGTCAAGGCTTACACCACCCGGGTGGGCGAGGGGCCCTTTCCGACCGAGCTTGAGGATGCCGATGGCCAGCGTTTGGGCGAGCGGGGCCATGAATTTGGGACCACGACAGGGCGCAAACGCCGCTGCGGCTGGTTTGATGCCACCCTGGTGCGGCAGACCTGCGCCACGAGCGGCGTGAACGGTATTGCCCTGACCAAGTTGGACGTCCTCGATGGGTTTGAAACGATCCGGCTTTGCGTTGGCTATGAACTTGACGGGCAGCGCATCGACTACCTGCCCACGGCTGCCGATCATCAGGCCCGCTGCACGCCCATCTACGAAGAAGTTCCGGGTTGGTCCGAGACGACCGAGGGCGCGCGCAGTTGGGCCGACCTGCCCGCCAACGCGATCAAGTATGTCCGCCGCGTCGAGGAATTGATCGATTGCCCGGTGGCCCTACTTTCTACCTCACCGGAGCGTGACGATACGATCCTCGTGCGCGACCCATTTGCGGATTAGGCTGAGCATGGCACTTTCTTACAAGGCGCGGAAACGGTGGGCTTTGGTGGTTCTGGTTGTGGGGCTGCCAATTTACGTGGTCGCGGCCGTGAACCTGATCGACCTATTCGAACGGCCGTCGATCGTCGTTGAGTTTTTTGTCTATGTCGGCTTGGGGATAATCTGGGCCATTCCATTGAAACCCCTTTTCAAGGGGATTGGGCAGGCGGATCCGGACGCGGATCCCGACTAAGTTTCGGTCAGCTAGAGAAGTCTTCAAAAGAAACGGGGCCGCGCGGGCCCCGATCCTTGTCCGATATGTTGAAGTAAGCCGTCGTTAGCCGGCCTCGCGCTCATCCGGCTTGAAACCGATTTCACCGGTGACGGCAAATCGGCCGCCCTTGATCTTTTCGATCTTGCCCGAGCGCAGCAGCTGGCCGAATGACCGCAGACCGGCCTCGCGGCTGAATTCGCCGCTTTCAACCTGCCGCACCTTCGTCATCAGCTGCGGACGCGAGAATTGTTCGCGGCCTTCGACGAATGAGAGGTACGCCGCCGCAGCTTCCAGCAACTCCGGCAGATCGTGCGCGCCCACCTCTGCTGCGAAATCGGCAAATCCGCTGCGTCCGGCATCGCTCGCTGGTTCTTCGCGGTCGACGCGACGGGGTACGACCGCGCTGTCCTCTGACATTTCGTCATCGGATTGGTCGATCCGTTGTTCGGCAACCAGTTTGAGCGGAGCGCCGCCGCCATCGGCTGGGCGTTCCGTACCGCCCTTGCTGACATTCGGGCGGCGTGGGCGCACCACGCTTGCAAGGTCCGAACGGTAATCTTCGTCATCCTGGCCGTCGCCATCGCGGACGATGTTACGATCAGCACGGCGCGCTGCAACGGCGGCCTTGAGGTGGGCAAACGCACTGCGGCGGTTCGAGCCTTCGGGCTCTCCCATCTGGCTTTCGGCCTCGTTCATAAGCCGCTCGACATCCTCGAACGGTACTTCGCGCGAGCGGACCCGCTGCGACAGTTTGGTGGCCTGGCTTTCGGGTTCTTCGGCCTTTTGCTCGGCTTCCTCGGGATCGACAGAGTACTGCGCCATTTGCAGGGGCTCTTCCTCGGAGGTTGTTTCAGGCTCTTCAGTTGCTTCGACAGCAACTTCCTCGGCAGCTTCGGTCTCCGTTTCCGCTACTGCATCTGCAGACGCCGTTTCGGTATGCTGCTCTGCCTCGGGCTCTACCTCGTCGGCCATGGCCAATTCAGCCTCGACCGCTGCCAGTTCGTCGCGAAGATCAGCCTCGGCCTGTTCGGCCACCGCGTCCTCATCGGCATCGTCTGCTTCCGCCACGGGTTCAACCGGAGCCCGCTTGACGCGGATGATGCGCGAACGACGGCGCTGAGTGGCGGGCTTTGGGTCTTCCTCGACCGTCTCGGCCTTATCCTCTTCGGCGCCTTCGAACAGGTTGTCGTCGTCTGACGCTTCCGGTCCACCCTTCAAACCGTCGAGGAACGCGGTCAAATCCGCGTCCGCGTCGATCTCTTCGATTTCCGCGACGGCCTCGGCGGGTTGCCCCAGATCGGCTGTCTCAGTTTCAGCCTCTTCGCCGACCATATCGTCAGCGTTGTCGGCTGCGGTGGCGAGCGACTGGTCAAGCTGGAACGGCTCTGCGTCGTCTGCATCATCATGCGCAGCGGCTTCGAGCGCGTCTGAGGCGGGCACTTCATCCGCAGCGGCAAGCTCGCCTTCGTCCTCATAAGTCTCGTCGAGATATCCATCGTCCGCAGCGATTAGATCGCTAAGCAGGCTGGCGGTGTCGTCGCCTTCTGCTTCGGGCGCTTCTGTGGCATCTGCTGTCTGCACTTCGGCGATCTCAGGCGTTTCCGACAGCGCCTCATCAAGCTCTGCCGCATCGTCCTCCGCCATAGCCTCTGCTGTTTCTTCCTCGGCGGGTTCCTCGATCTCGGGCGCGGCGTCCTCGGCTTGTTGCATAGCGGCATCGTCAATCTCGATCGCGGCTTCGAGATCACGTGCGACTGCGCCAATCAGATCTTCCGCAGGTTCATCATCCTCGAACTCTTCTTCCTCGATCGTCTCCTGCTTTGAGACGACAGCGCGGATGCGCTGCAGCTTTGACGTGATGCTTTCGGCAGGAACAGCCGCTTCGGCGGCGCTCATGATTTCGGCCTGCGACATCTCTTGGTCAGCAGTTTCGTGTTGCGCCGTTGCTGCGCCGTTGTCAGAGGGTACGGCCTGCGCGGCGCTGAGCACGATGCGGCCCTCATGCTCACGCGCTTCGACCTGACGAGAGATTTCGCGCTGCGCAATCCGGGCCATGACATCGGCGTCAGGCTGTGGCGGTTCGGCACCAAAATAACGGTCTTCGGCAGCAAGATCGCGGAAATATTCGGCAATGGCCTTCATTGTCTCGAAGGAATCGTCGAACCCTTCGAGCGTGCACGAAAAAGTGCCATAGGAGACCGTAAGAATTTTATTTGTTGTCATCATAAGTTGCTCGTCCTCTGCCGCGTAGCGGTACCATTTACCAACCTCTCGCGGGCATAACCGGCCCGAATCTGTGCCGGGAACGGTACCATTTCATGGCTAGATTGTGACCAATATCCGAATAATGCATTAAATACAGCGTGATGTCTTCGATTGTAGAAACAAACCATCCGGTCACTCTTGTTGGCGGTGGAGCCGCCACCGAGGCCGATTTGCACGAGGCTTTGTCACTCGCGCCGACGCTCGTTGCGGCCGATGGTGGCGCCGGTTTAGCGCTGTCTGCGGGCTTTATCCCTGAGGCGGTGATCGGCGATTTTGACTCGATCACCGCCGACGCCCTGTCGCGTATTCCCAACGACCGCCTGCACCGCATCGCAGAGCAGGACACCACCGATTTCGACAAAGCGCTACGCAGCATCAGTGCGCCGATGGTGCTGGCCGTCGGATTTACCGGCGCCCGCATGGATCACCAGCTTGCCGTTCTGCACACCCTGGTGCGGCGGCCCGCGAGGACCTGTATCCTGATCGGTGAGACCGAGGCGGGCTTTTTGTGCCCCGACTATATCAATATTGATTTAGTGCCCGGTGAAGTCCTGTCTCTGTTCCCGCTAGGCCCCGTCACTGGCCGGTCGACGGGGTTGCGCTGGCCGATTGACGGGCTGTCTTTCGATCCGATGCATCGGATCGGCACCTCGAACGAGGCGATAGGTCCGGTCGAACTCTGGATGGATCACGCGGCGATGATTGCTTTTGTGCCGCGCCGGGTTTTGCCCGACCTTATGCAGGCGCTGCTGCGCGCCGATCAAGGCGCGCCATCGCCCGCTCGCGCATGACGATGTAAAGCCCGGCGGCGATGGTCACGCAGATACCGGCGGAGGCGACGGCGTTCGGTAGCTCCCTGAATACCAGCAAGCCGATAACCGTGGCGACCGGGATCTCAAGATATTGCATCGGCGCCAGCGTGGCGGAAGGCGCGAATTTGAGTGACCACGTCATCAGCAGGTGGGCAACGCTGCCCAATACGCCAATCGCCAGCAAAAGCCAGTATTCCCGAGGGCCGGGGGTGATCAGCTCAAGCACCGCGATGCCCTGACCGGAAAACAGCAGCAAGAGCGGCCCCATTATGGCGATGGCCATCACACCGCTGACGGCCTGCAGGCCAATCGGGTCGGTCTCCTTCGCGATCTGCCGGGTGACCAGCATGAAAACCGAAAAGTTGACGGCGACGAGCAAGGGGAGCAGCGCGGGCCAGCCGACCTCGGCAAAGCTGGGCTGAACCACCATCAGGGTTCCGGCAAAGCCCACGGCACAGGCAGTCAAGCGGTGGGGGCCGACCGCCTCACCCAATACGAATTTGCCGAGTAGCAGCATGATGAAGGGCATGACGAAGGCAATCGCCACCGCGTCCGCAAGCGGAAGGTATTGCAGGGCCGTCACCATCGCCCCGATCCCGAAAATATGGAGGATGGTCCGCAGGATGGTGAGGTTCAGCACGCGGCCACGCATTTTCCAAGCCCGCCGCGTTGCCCAGACGATGGGGATCAGGATGATGGCCTGAACCGCGAAACGCACAAAAAGAAGCTGGCCAAGTGGCACGGACTCGCCCAACAACTTCGCCACCGCGTCACCCATCGGGGCGACCACGCAAAAGCCGAGCATCAGAACGATACCAAGAAGCGGACGGTCTGTTTTCATCACGCGGAAGGTATGATGACCGCGCGAAAGGGCCAAGGGGCGGCTTTGAGACAAGATGTGATGCTAAGCCGCGTCAGCAGTTCGGCACGTTGACCGCCAATCCGCCAAGGGAGGTTTCCTTGTATTTCTCGGACATGTCCGCCCCGGTCTGCCGCATCGTTTCGATACAGGCATCAAGCGGGACGAAATGCGTTCCGTCCCCGCGCAGGGCGAGCGAAGCCGCGGAAACGGCCTTGATCGCCCCAAGACCGTTGCGTTCGATACAGGGCACCTGAACCAGACCCTTCACCGGGTCGCATGTCATCCCAAGGTGATGTTCCAGCGCGATCTCTGCGGCATTTTCGATCTGGGCAGGCGATCCGCCCATCACGGCGCATAGCCCGGCGGCGGCCATGGCGCTGGCGCTGCCGACCTCGGCCTGACACCCGGCTTCGGCCCCTGAAATCGATGCGTTGAATTTCACGAGCCCCCCGATCGCGGCGGCTGTCAGCAGGAAATCGTCAATCTGCGTTTCGGTGGCGCCTGGCACGTGATCGAGATAGTAGCGCAGTGTGGCCGGCAACACACCGGCCGCGCCATTCGTCGGGGCGGTCACGACCTGGCCCCCTGCGGCGTTTTCCTCGTTCACGGCCATGGCATAGACGCTGATCCAGTCGTTGATCGTATGGGGTGCCGTCAGGTTCATGCCGCGTTCAGCCATCAGCGCATCGTGAATACCCTTGGCCCGGCGTTTCACCTGCAATCCGCCCGGCAGCGCGCCATCGGTCACGAGACCGCGATCGATGCAATCGCGCATCACGTGCCAGACCCGGGCAACCCCATCCTTCAGCGATTGGGTCGAGGTTCGCGTCAGTTCGTTCGCGCGCTTCATCGCGGCGATGGATTTGCCGGAAGAGGCCGCCATTTCAAGCATCTCGGCGGCGGATTTGAAAGGGTAGGGCACGGCCGGGCCCTCATCTGACGCCTTACCCTCGGCCAGTTCCTCCTCGGTCACGACGAAGCCGCCGCCGATGGAATAGAAGACTTGGCGCAGCGTGACATCGCCCTGGGCGTCGGTCGCCATGAAGATCATGCCGTTGGCGTGACCGGGGAGAGGCGTGTCGTAGTCAAAGATCAGGTCAGTCGCGGGGTCGAAGTCCAGCCGGCCCAGATCATCGGACGTCACGGCCCGGATTTCCTTGATTTCGGCCAAGGCCGTTTCGGCTGCCTCGTGGTCATAGCCATCGGGCGTGACGCCGGCGAGGCCGAGGATGACGGCGCGGTCCGTGGCGTGTCCGACCCCGGTAAAAGCCAAGCTGCCATGCAGCGAAACTCGAACCCCGGATAAGTTGAATGGCGATGCGCGCATCATGTCGAGAAACCGCGAAGCCGCCACCATCGGGCCCATCGTATGGGACGATGATGGGCCGATCCCCACCTTGAACATGTCAAAGACCGAAACGAACATCAGCGGGGCCACACTTCTGAAAAGACTACATGTTTCCATATCGGACCGGTGCGCGGCCCGCGCTCGATCCATTCGACAGGAACGGCGCGGGCGGTCTTAGGCGGTGCGGAATGACGGAAAATCATGCCGCAAGATTTAGGACACCTTTTTCCTTTTGGCGTGCGAAAAGCGACCCCATACGCCCAAAACGGCACGGCTTGCGCGATTGTTGCAGGGATACGCTGCGAATGTTGAGCCGATTCCGTCTCGCCTCTGTCGGCGCCTTTGCTATAAGGCAATGCGGGATAATCAGGAGGCCCATATGAGCGGAGAGCTTTCCCCGATCGACAAGGCAAAGTTCGTTGCGGCGAAACGCGCGGCGGAATTTGTCGAGGACGGGATGCGTGTGGGTCTTGGCACCGGCTCGACGGCAGCGTGGCTGGTGCGCTGCCTTGGCGAACAAGTCCGGGAGGACGGACTGAAGATCAGGGGTGTGCCAACATCGACGCGAACGGCCGAATTGGCGCGTGAGGTCGGCATCGAGGTTGTTACGTTGGATGAGGCGCGCTGGCTGGATCTGACAATTGATGGCGCAGATGAGTTCGACGCGGACCTCAACCTCATCAAGGGTGGCGGTGGCGCCCTGCTGCAGGAAAAGATCGTGGCGACGGCGAGCGATCAGATGATCGTGATCGCGGATGCTGGCAAAGAGGTCGAAACGCTAGGCGCATTTCCCCTGCCGCTCGAGGTGATCCCGTTCGGCTGGCAAACGACGCAGGCGCTTGTCGAGGAAACGCTGGTTTCGATGGACGTGCTGGGCCGGAATTCGAGCATCCGGATGAACGGGGACAAGCCGTTTGAGACGGACGAAGGCAACTATATCCTCGATCTGCATCTCAGCCGCATCGGCAACCCCCGCCAATTTTCTTTGATCATCAACCAGATGCCGGGCGTTGTTGAGAACGGGCTCTTTATCGATATCTGCGATGCGGTGGTGATTGGATACGGCGACGGCAAGATAGAGGTACGGGACATCAACCGTGGTACAGTCGAGAAAGAGCAGCTCGATTTTCTTGAGAACGAGAACCTCTTCACGGATTTGTTGGACTGATGCGATCCAATCTGACGTGAGGGCACGTGGTCATCGCAACCCCGAGCGCGTATATGCGCCTCCAAGGCAGTCCGCACGCGGAAGGAGATGGACATGAGCGACTATGACTATGACCTCTTCGTCATCGGTGGTGGCTCTGGCGGCGTCCGTGCCGCGCGTGTCGCCGCAGGGGATGCCGGCGCACGGGTCGCCTTGGCCGAAGAAGACAGGTACGGCGGCACCTGTGTCATCCGGGGCTGCGTGCCCAAAAAGCTGATGGTGTTTGCGTCCGAATTTGCCGAAAGCACCGCGATCGGTCAGGCCTATGGTTGGGACATCAAGGACGGGCCCTTCAACTGGCCCACATTTCGCACGACCCTGAACAAGGAACTCGACCGGCTGGAAGAGATCTATCGCTCGCTCCTCAAGAATTCCGGGGTCGAAACCTTCGATGCGCGGGCAACGATCAAGGATGCCCATACTATTCAACTTTCCACGGGCGAGACGAAAACGGCCGGGAAGATCCTGATCGCGACGGGCGGTCATCCGGTTCGCCCCGAGATACCCCATGCGGACCTTGGCATCGTGTCCGACGACATCTTTCATCTCGAAACCTTGCCCAAGTCCATCCTGATCATCGGCGGTGGCTATATTGCCTGCGAGTTCGCCTGTATTTTCAATGGCCTGGGTGTCGAGGTGACGCAATACTACCGCGGGGCGCAGATCCTGCGGGGCTTTGACGAAGAGGCGCGGGGCCTTGTCGCCGAAAGCATGCGCGAGAGCGGGATCAGCCTGCATGTCGGGACCAACATCCTCGAAATGGCTCCGGCGAGCGCCGATCACTCGCTGACGTCGATGGTCACCGCATCCGATGCGGCTGCTGGCGCCACCGTTCTGGACGTGCCGCAGGCGGGTTCGGGCAAGGGGCCGATCTGGGTCAAGTCGACAACGGGCGGCGAAAACGTCTTTGATGCCGTCCTCTTTGCCACCGGCCGGACGCCGAACACCCACGACATGGGACTCCAGGAGGCCGGGATCGAATTGGGCCGCCGCGGCGAGATTGCCGTTGATGAGTACAGCAAGACGGCGGTCGACAACATCTATGCGATCGGCGACGTCACGAACCGGGTCAATCTGACGCCTGTGGCCATCCGCGAGGGTATGGCGTTTGTCGAAACGGCATTTAAGAACAACCCGACGCCGCCCGATCATGACCTGATCCCGTCGGCCGTATTCACTCAGCCTGAGCTGGGAACTGTGGGTCTGACCGAGGAGGAGGCGCGGGAGCAGGAAGAGATCGAGGTCTACTGCACCTCGTTCCGTCCGATGCGCACTGCTTTCGCAGGCCGACCGGATCGGGTATTGATGAAATTGGTGGTGTCCAAGGCGCGGCGTACGGTCTTGGGGTGCCACATCGTCGCGCCCGACGCGGGCGAGATGATCCAACTGACCGGGATCGCCGTCAAAATGGGGGCAACCAAGGAAGATTTCGACAGAACGGTTGCCGTTCATCCGACAATGTCGGAAGAGATCGTGACAATGAAGACGCCTGTGCGGACGGCTTGATTTTCCGACCGAAAAACACAGGTATAAGACAGCGTTAAGGCGCGTGCGCAAGCAGAAGGGAACACAACCATATGGCGGGCAATTCTGGCGGTCCCTGGGGGGGCGGCGGCAATTCGGGTGGCGGCGATGACGGACGCGGCGGCGGCCGGGGTCAAGGCGGCGGCGGACGCAAACCCGGCG
>CAWUIQ010000037.1:0-26969 GCA_963922565.1 uncultured Rhodobacterales bacterium | reverse complement strand
CGCGGGTCGGCCCCCGAACGCTTCGATCCGCCGGGCGGCATCGCCCAAGGCAGCAAACGCCTGGTCGAGGCCATCCGGTGGCAGTTCGCGTGATTTCACGATGTCGCCCGTCAGGACAGCCACGTCTTCCATGTCAGCTTTTCCCTTCAAGCCTCAGCTTTGAAAAGAAAACCGACATTTGGCAAGACATAGGGCACGCTCGGCGGTTGGCCGCGGATCCGCCCGTTGCGCAAGGGTCTCAGGACGGGGTCGGTGCGCGCGGCCCCGATCGCCCAAGAAAGCCTGCAATGGCGTCAAGGGCTGCCCGTATAGCAGGGTCGTGCCGGCTGTCCTGGTGGCAGACCAGCCATTCCTCAGCCGTCAGATCCTCGATGACATCGGAGACACGGGTCAGGCTGGGCCGGGCATCCCCGATGAAGGTCGGCAACACAACGCGCCCGACACCGGCTTCGGCCAGGGAAAGCCGCACCTGCGGTTCGTTTGCCACCGCGACGATCTCGGCCCCGTGTTGGCTGGCCGTCCAGTCCTCGGAGGGCAGAAACCGCGTTTCGTTGCTGGCACCGATCCATCCGGTGACGGACGGGTCGCTTGCATAAGCGGCCTGTTCAACGACCGAGGTCCGGCGTCCGGCCAGCCATTGATGGGTCGGGCGCCGGTTGCGGATGCCGATGTCGATTTCGCGCCGTTCGATATCCATGTCGCGGTTGCAATGGACGAATTCCGGGGACCAGCCCGCATCCTGATCCCAGTATTCCAACAGGTTCCGCGCCAAAAAATCCGAGGTCCACGTCCCCGAAGAGATCCGCACCCGGGGCGGGCCATGCCGTGTATCGCACCATTGTCCGATCTGGGTCGCGGCCGCCTCCATCCGCTTGGCCATGAGCATCAGGTCGCGCCCCTCGGCGGTTGGGGTATAGCCGCTGGCCCCATGGACAAAGAGCCGCCGCCCGATCCGTGTCTCAAAGGCGGTCATGCGGCGGGAGAGGGTGGCTTGGCTCATCCCGGTGTCGCGTGCCGCCCCTGCGAGGGATCCCTGCCGCGCCACGGCGGCGAAGAGACCCAGATCTGTCCAGTCACCTGCTTGCATATTTGCAAAGATAGCTGCGGTTTTGGTGGCTCGCAATCGACCGGGGCCAATGTGATTTTCCTCAAGAGAGAAAGGAGAACGCGCCATGCCCTTTGAACATGTATATTTGCCATACGTCAAAACGACTTATCAAAAAGAGCAGGAGCTATTTGCAGAAATGCAAGAGTACTTGCAAAACAAAAAGCGGCGCCAACGCCGGCGCCGCATGCTGATGTGGGTCCTGAGACGGCTCTAAAGCCCCATGCAATTGGCATAGTAGGTGACCGTCGCGGGCCAGTCAGAAAAGACGCCGACAACGCCCACATCCTGCGCCAGCACATCCAGCAGTTCATAATACACCCCGTCATGGGTCGTGGCGTCGGTGATCGACTGGAAATACCAGCCGCCGCCACCGCCCAGCGGGCCCGACCGTTCGAGCGTCCAGGTGATGATATTCAGGCCCGCGGCCTTCGCCTCGTTCGCCCAGACGGACGGAACGATCGCACCATCTTCCAGCGTCACGAGCACCCAGAGCGGCGGCGCTATGTAGCGGACGCCCTGATCGGCGTAGCTTTGCATCGTTTGGGGCCATGTGGCCGGGTCCATCGGTGACCAGCCTTCGATGTCGTAGTGATCAACCAGATAGACCGCCTGCGCCCCGAATTCCGGTTCGTTTTCAATCCAGTAGAGCACATCATCAAGGTTGAAGCTTTGCGCCCAGACATCCGAGGCGGGGATGCCGGCGGCCTTGTATTCATCGATCAGCTTTTGGGCATAATCGGCCTGGCTGAAGCCGTTGAAGGGCATGTCGACCGAGGGGGATTTGAGCTCGGGCGTGAATTTGACCCCGAGCGATTTGAAGAGCGCGATCGATTCCGCGTGCGTCATCATGGTCGCCCCGGCGGTATAAAGATCCGTGCGCCAGTCGGCGACGCCGCCCTGATAGGCCTCTGGTGTCGTTGCGGTCTTGTCGGCGCTGTCCATCTTGGGGGTCAGCGTCCTGAACTGATCAAGCGTGATCTCTGACGTGCGGCATTCGGCATCGGCCGGGGTGTCGCCGCTCGCCGGGGTGAAGGGCGTCGTACAGGTGCTGGCGAGGTCGCTCAGCAGGATGTTCGTGGTGGTGTGCAGATCGTTCTGGGCATGGCGGCAGACCAGTTCGAGATCCTGCGTGAAGGTCACGTCGCATTCGAGGATCCCGGCGCCCATCCGCGCGGCGGCCACGTTCGATTCAACGGTGTGTTCGGGAAAGAGCAGTGGCGCGCCGCGGTGGCCGATGGAAAAGTCAGATTTTGCTGGGGTTTGACCCTGGCAGTTCATCAGCTTGGTTTTGAGCTCACCCTCTGGAAGCTTGTCGATCAGGAAGGCGGGTCGCGGGCCATAATCAATGGCGGGCGCGGCGCTGTGGCCGTCGGCCATAAGTATTGCGGGTGTGCAGAGGGCAGCTGCCAGCGGGAAGAATCGCATGGGAATAATCCTTGGAAAAGTCTGGATTATTCCAACATGGCGAGAGTTCGTGACGTCCGGATGACGTCCGGCGTTTACATGAAGCCGAGTTCGAGCCGCGCCTCGTCCGACATCATGTCCATGCCCCAGGGCGGTTCCCACGTGAGTTGCACGTCGACCTGTTTGACGCCGGGCAGGGGTTCGACCGCATCCGCGACCCAGCCTGGCATCTCGCCCGCGACGGGGCAGCCGGGGGCGGTGAGCGTCATCACGATCCCCACCTCGTTTTCGGGATTTATGTCGATGGTATAGATCAGCCCCAGCTCGTAGATGTTGACCGGGATTTCGGGGTCATAGACGGTGCGGCAGGCTTCGACGATTGCGTCGTAAAGCGGATGATCCGTGGTTGACGGTTTGATCAGCGGCGTGCCTTCGAGCATGTCTTTGGGTTGATCCATCGGGGCGCGTTCCCTTTTTCCTGAGTGTTTATATAGGAAACTGCGAATGGGGCGTCCATAGGGCCTTTGGGTCGGGTGACCTGGCGGCAGGCGTGGTGCTTGGGTGGTGCCGTTGGATTTGCGTATTTGGGACGAGAAGAAGGGGGCGGTTTGGGAGTGGGTGGTGAGGGTGCGCGCTTTGGGACGGTTATTCGGTGGCGCCGGGCATGGGGCCGGTTTTCCATTCGCAGCCCTCGGGTGGGGGGATCGCGGTGACGTCCTGGAAGCCTGGTGGGGCGTATAGGGGCCAGTTAATGGCGCCCCGCGCTTCGAGCCATCCCCGCCAGCGGCCAAAAAACTCTGTGTCATCGAGCACCCGCTCAGGCACCGTCTGGCAAAGATCGCCCATCTGCGCGATGAATGCGGGCGGGGCGACGAGCGAGGCGTCAAAGAACGTGTTTCGAAAATCGGTTCTGTTGTCGAAGCGGGTCTGGGAGAGATCGATCGACCGCAGCGCGCCACCGTCATTGCGCACGCCAAAGAGCGCGGTCGGGCCGCTCAGCATACTTGTTCCGCCAACGGTGCCGATGAAACTGTATGAGAGATTGCTGTCGACGATCCGCGCGCCGAAGAGGTTGACGGCCCCCATATACGAACCCGAGAGGTTGGCATTTTCGATCAGCGCATGTGCGAGGTTCGCGCCCGCGAGTTTGGAGCCGCTGAGGCTGGTTCGTGTCAGGAACGCGTTGCGGAAGATGGCACGCTCGAGCGTCGCGCCGGACATGTTGGCGTCGATCAGGCGGGCGACGGCAAATACCGTACCGTTCATGCTGGCACCGCCGAATGTCGCGTTTTCAAGGTTTGCACCGTCGAAATTCGCCTGGTCCAGCGTTGCCAAGTTGAACTCGGCCTCCTGCATCATGGCGCTGTAGAAATCGGCGCCTTCCGCGTTGGCCTGTCTGAGGACCGCCCCCTGCATTTGTCCCTCGCGCAGGTCGAGGCCGGCCAGAAAGGCATGGCTGAGGTCGGCTTGTCGCAGATCAGGTTTTTTGCGGCCGGCCTTGTGCCATTCGGGTCGCCGCATGTCGGAGATGATGGCGGCCCGGCGCAGCCGCCAGTCCCGTTCGAACTCAAATGCCTCGCTTTCCGAAAGGGTTTGGCAATCCCGGATTGCCTGTCTTGCGCACCAGACATAGCGGAAGTCCTGACGAGCGACCGAATGGGGCAGCCAGCCAGCCGGACGTTCCACGATTTCTTCGTCGATCATGGCCAGTGGCGCGAGCCGCTCAGCCGGTCCTTCGGTGCGTTCGTAGCTGTTCCAGAGCAGGGCCGCCGCGCCGATCAGCAGGCCAAAGGTCTGGAAGCCCGTGGCCCAGAGCCGGGGCGCCGATCCGTCGGGCATGCGCCGCATGCGTTGCGCGAGCATGGCGAGGCTGGAGGCGCCGGCCACGATCGATATTGCCAGCGAGGCGGCCCCGATGGCCGTCAGCCAGAACGTGCGGGCTGGCATCGACAATTGCCATGTGAACCAGAGGATGACCAAGCCGAACCCCCATGCCAGCACAAAGTTGAGCAGCATGGCCCCGCCTTCGAGCGTTCGGGGCGTCGTGCAGCTATCCCCGCGCAGGCGGCGGCGGAAATGAAGCGCGGCGTCGGTGACCAGCCACGGGGTGACGGCATCGCCCAGCTTTTTGCCGCCGATCCGTGTGGGCGCAGCACCAAGCGCGTCCCAGAGCCGGATCAGGTAGAGGTGGAAGTAGCCGTAGACCGCGGCCAGCAGCAGGGGTGCGGCGGCGAAGAACAGAAACGTGGGCACCTCGACGTTCACCAGTGGCAATTGCGTGGCCCGGTCGACGCCGTAGAAATCGATGTGCTCGACGCTCATCAGCGTGATCCCGACGAACACCAGCGCTCCGAGCAGCCCGAACCACGTGTTGCGGGCATTTCGCGTAAGCGCGTTGATCCGGTCGAGGTGATCGTCGTCGGTCATCAAAGGGTTTTGGTGCGAATTGCTTAGCTCAATTGCACCAGAGCATACCCGGTGAGGCCGATTTGCGCCAGTTGCAGGATGACGGATGCGCCGTGCAGCATCCCGAACCGCTTTTTGTCGCCCGCATCCGTTGCGGCGTTGATCTGCACCATCAGGATCTGCCGGGCATAGAGCGTTGTTAGGGCGACCAGCCCCATGAGTGCGGCGAGCAGCGGGTTCACCAGCGCCAGTGCTGCGGCGCAAATCCCGGCGGTGCCGATCACGAAGAGGTAGTAGAAAGGGAAGGCGCCCCGGATCCCCTGCCGCGCAAGCGGCGCGTCATAGACCTGAAAGAGCACGGCGGCAAAGCCGAAGGAGAAAAGCGTCATACCGCCAAAAAGCAGGCTGACCAGAAGGAGCGAAACCGTAGCCATGCGGGCAAGGTAGGGCCCAAGCGCGATGGTCAAGCGGGGTGGCGGACCGGGCAAAGCGAACGCGGCCACCCCTGGGGATGACCGCGCGCCTGTGACTGCTCGTTTTTTCTTGGGGTCTTAGCGCCCGAAAATACCCAGCCGTTTCTTGGGTTTGGCATCGAAATCGTGCCCGAAGCCTTCGAAAAACGCCCGAACCTCAGGTGTCAGCATGCCGCGGCTGCTGGCGTTTTGCGGCAGGTCGAAACCGCCGCCGTAGTTGAGTTCGACCACGACCGGCCCGTCGTTCGTGATCGCGATGTCGGTCGATTGATAGCGCAGGGGGGCAAAGATCTGGGCGGCGCGGGCGTTGACCTCGCGCAGCGTGTCCCAATGCGGCAATTGCAGCCCCATCAGCCCGGCGGTTTCGGGGTGATCCTCGAGATACTCGATCTCGAAACCGTTGCGGCGCGACACCGTCAGGATTTTGCCCGTGTCCACGTCGATTTCGCAGGCAAGGTTGCCCTTGCGCCAATAGGCGTCGGCGATGTTGTCGCCCTGCGGCATCTTGATCACCGCCATGGGGCAAAAGACGCCGTCGTCTTTCAGCAGATTGACCATGCGCACGGTGCAGAGCGCCGAGGCATATTGCGAGAATTCGGACGCGTTCGTTAGCTCTTTTTGCAGCAGATAGGCGTTGTCGCCCACCGAACCGGCCATGAATTCTTCGTAATAGTAGGGTTCGTTGCCCGCGCAGGTGATGTGGGTGTCGTCGGCCCCGACGACCCGGAAGGCGCCGAAGCTGACCATGCCCGTGACGATCTTGCCGAAGATGCCACCATCTGGATAACCCGCCATGAAGGCGCGCAGGTCGTCCGCCGTCGAGATCTTGGTCAGGCCGGGAAAGACCCGTGTGCTTTTGTCAATCACAGCAACGCTTTCAGGTACCGGCACGCCGCCGGCGGCCAGGATGGTGCTGGCCAGCACCTTGTCTTCGGCGGCGGCGTTCCAGTTGGCGTCGCAGCAGGCATGGGCGATCGGCCAATGCGTGTCGTTCGAGATAAAGAGCGCGCGCTCTTCCTCGCTGTACCTGTCCGGGTCATAGAGGCCGTGGCGCACGAATTCCGCGATGTTGATGCGGCTGTGCGACTTGGCCATCTTCTGGAAATCGCGCTGGATCTGCAGAACGCTGCGCCCGCTTTTCTTGGCAGCGAAGGCCAGCAGATCCTGATGGCTGGGTTTGACCACCTTGGCATAGGCGGCAATGTCACGATCTGCAGCGGTCACGGGCGATTGGACGTTCATGGGTCTACTCTTGCTGTCGATAGGCTGTTTCAGATTTGGAAACAGAGTGACCGCAAACTGTGTTAAGATTTGGGCGCGGAGGCGGCGAAAACCGTCAATGTCGGGTCGCCGGGCGGCGCGCTCTTCGCGGTGTCTCGACCTTGGGTTGGGCCTTGCGCCCCTGATCGCGCCGATTGGTCAAAAAACACTGTGGAAATCGCGCTATCCCATTGCACCCCCGGTTCAGCGGGGTCACATTGTGCCTTGAAACCAAAGGTCCGGGCGCACAGGTTACACGTCCGAGCCAAGGAGACAGCCCAAGGTTGCCGAATATCGGGGCCGCGCTGTCTTGCCTGAGATAAGGAATTGAGCATGCAAGAGCCACTGAACGCGTCTTATCCCGTCCTTCCCCTGCGGGATATCGTGGTCTTCCCCCACATGATCGTGCCGCTGTTCGTAGGGCGCGAAAAGTCCGTAAGGGCCCTCGAAGAGGTGATGGCGGATGACAAACAGATCCTGCTGTCGTCGCAGATCGATCCGTCCGAGGACGATCCCGATACCGACGGCATTTTCAAGGCCGGTGTTCTGGCCAATGTCCTGCAGCTGCTGAAGCTGCCCGATGGCACTGTCAAAGTGCTGGTCGAGGGCCAGGCCCGCGTCCGCATCGTCGAATATCTTGAGAACGACGACTTCTTTGAGGCCCGTGCCGACTATCTGACCGAGATGCCGGGCGATATCGCCACGACCGAGGCGCTGTTGCGCACCGTGGCCGATGAATTCGAGCGCTACGCCAAGGTCAAAAAGAATATCCCCGAAGAGGCCCTTGCCGCCGTGGGTGAGACGACCGAACCGGCCAAGCTGGCCGATCTTGTCGCCGGTCATCTTGGTATCGAAGTGGGCCAGAAACAGGAACTTCTGGAAACCCTCAGCGTCAGCGAACGCCTCGAAAAGGTCTATGGCCTGATGCAGGGCGAAATGTCGGTGCTGCAGGTCGAGAAAAAGATCAAGACCCGCGTCAAATCCCAGATGGAGCGGACACAGCGCGAATATTACCTCAACGAACAGATGAAGGCGATTCAGCAGGAGCTGGGCGACGGCGAAGATGGCCGCAACGAAATCGCCGAGCTTGAGGAAAAGATCGCCGCGACCAAGCTGTCGAAAGAGGCCCGTGACAAGGCCGATGCGGAGATCAAGAAGCTCAAGAACATGAGCCCGATGAGCGCCGAGGCGACGGTTGTCCGCAACTATCTCGACTGGATGCTGTCGATCCCGTGGGGCGTCAAATCCCGCGTGAAAAAGGATCTGAGTCGCGCGCAAGAGGTCCTCGACAACGATCATTACGGCCTTGAGAAGGTCAAGGAGCGTATCGTCGAGTATCTGGCCGTGCAGCAGCGGTCGAAAAAGATGAAGGGCCCGATCATGTGCCTTGTCGGCCCTCCGGGTGTCGGTAAGACCTCGCTGGGCAAATCGGTCGCCAAGGCGACGGGGCGTGAATTCATCCGCATCTCGCTGGGCGGCGTGCGTGACGAATCCGAGATCCGCGGCCACCGCCGGACCTATATCGGGTCGATGCCGGGCAAGATTATCCAGGCCCTGAAAAAGGCCAAGACGACGAACCCGCTGATCCTGCTGGATGAGATCGACAAGATGGGTCAGGACTTCCGCGGCGATCCGGCATCGGCGATGCTCGAGGTGCTTGATCCGGAACAGAACTCGACCTTCGTGGACCACTATCTTGAGGTGGAATACGACCTGTCAAACGTGATGTTCCTGACGACCTCGAACAGCTACAACATGCCCGGGCCGCTCTTGGACCGGATGGAGATCATCCCTCTGGCCGGCTATACCGAGGACGAAAAGCGCGAGATCGCCAAGCAGCACCTCATCCCGAAACAGGTCAAGAACCACGGTCTGAAAAAGGCCGAGTTCGAGTTGACGGATGACGCGCTGACCGAGATTGTGCGTCGCTATACCCGCGAGGCGGGGGTGCGGAACCTTGAACGCGAGATCGCCAAGACGGCGCGGAAATCGCTGACCAAGATCGTCAAGAAAGAGGCGGAGGCCGTCGTGGTCACCCCCGACAACCTCGACGATTTCCTGGGCGTGCCCAAATACCGCTTTGGTCTGGCCGAGAAAGAGGATCAGGTCGGTGTTGTCACCGGGCTGGCTTATACGTCGGTTGGTGGTGAGCTTCTGAGCATCGAGGCGCTGCGCCTGCCGGGCAAGGGCCGTATGAAGACGACGGGTAAGCTGGGCGATGTCATGAAGGAATCGATTGACGCCGCATCGAGCTATGTCCGTTCGGTTTCACCGCAGCTGGGCATCAAGCCACCGCAATTCGAAAAGTGGGATATCCACGTTCACGTGCCTGAAGGAGCGACACCCAAGGATGGTCCGTCGGCTGGTTTGGCCATGGTGACGTCCATCGTGTCCGTCCTGACCCAGATCCCGGTCCGCAAGGACATCGCGATGACGGGTGAGGTGACCCTGCGCGGTAACGCGCTGGCGATCGGTGGCCTGAAGGAAAAATTGCTGGCGGCCCTGCGTGGCGGGATCAAGACGGTCCTCATTCCGGAAGAGAATGAAAAGGACCTGCCCGAGATCCCCGACAACGTCAAGGAGGGGTTGGAGATCATCCCGGTCAGTCACGTCTCAGAGGTGCTGAAGCTTGCCCTTGTCGGCGAACCCGAGGCCATCGTCTGGGACGAGGCCGCCGAAGAGGCGGCCGCCGCGGCAGCCGCCAAGTCGGGCGGCGATGCGACGGCGTCGGCAACCGCACACTGATTGGCACGTGCCAACTGAAACAGAAGGGCGCCCCATGCGGGCGCCTTTTTCATGACCGGGCAGCGATGCACCAACAATCCCGAACTGGCCCTTGTCCCGGCGCAGAGGTTTGGGTATTAGCGAATTTCTCAGGGTGATTAGCTCAGTGGTAGAGCGCTTCGTTCACATCGAAGATGTCAGCAGTTCGAATCTGTTATCACCCACCATTCCCCTTTCTTGAATATCCTGAGCTGCCTCAAATCTGATGGCCGGATCAGGTGACGGCTGCTCCGTCGGCAAAGACGTGATGCCAGCGCAGCACGCGGACCGACTGGCGCAGGCCTGTTGGCCAGAACGGATCAGCTTCGACCAGGGTCATGGCTGAGGCCGCGTCATCAACGGCCACAACCCATGCGCCACCTGCGCCGTTGTCGCCGTCAAAGAGCGGACCGGCGGCCTGGATTTGGTCGGCATGCGTGGCGAGAAACGCCAGATGGTCGGACATCTTTTCGGCGCGGACATGGTCATGGCCCGGCGCGTCTTCGAACAGGATGAGGTACGGCATTTCTGTCTCCGCTCTTGTCATCTTCAGACTGCACCTGCACGGATGTGAGGGGAATGTTCGAAACAGCATGAAGGGGCTGCAAAAATGCAGGGACTCGGTTGGGACGACATGCGGATCCTGCACGCGGTAGCGCGGGCGGGCAGCTTTGCAAAGGCCGCCGAGGTGACGGGTCAACATGAGACGACGATTGCACGGCGGATCCGGCGGCTTGAGCGATCATCGGGCCACGTTCTCTGGCGCGGGCCCGAGGGCGGGTTGACGGAAGAGGGGCGCCTGATGCTGGCCCATATCGATGCGATGCAGGCCGAAGCGGCAAATGCCGCCCGGGCCCTGTCTGGCGAAAGCGCACCGGCTGGGGCGGTGCGGATCACGGCGGTGCCGTGGCTTGTCGATGCCGCGCTGTTGCCGAGTGTGGGATCGTGGCAGGCTGCAGTGCCCAATGTGCGGATATCGGTGATTGCCGATCACGCGAATCTCAGCCTGCGGCACGGCGATGCGGATATCGCCCTGCGTCTGGGCCGCCCGGATACCGAATGCGAGGCCATCGCCCGCAAACTGTGCGATGTGCCGTTCGTCGTTGCGGGGCAGGGCGACTGGGTCGGGTATGTCCCCGACATGGAGCATCTGCCGCAGGCGCAGTGGACCGAAGAGGGCGGGGCGGTCGTTGGATTGCGCGTCTCTGACCTCAATTCCGCCCATGCCGCCGTCCGGCTGGGGTTGGGCAGGGCCTGGCTGCCCTTGTGCCTTGCAGGTGGGTTGGCCGTTGGAACGGACGCAACCCGCAGCCGCCCCTTGTGGTGCGTTCTGCATCCTCGCGGCCGCCATGCCCCCGCCGTGCGGGCCGTTGTCGACGACCTCTTGCCCCTTGTGATCCAGCACCTGCAGGGATAGCGGATGCGGATGACCTATCCCGATCTTCTGATCCTGCGTCATGGCGAGACCGAGTGGAACCGCGCGGGCCGGATGCAGGGGGCGCTTGACAGTCCGCTGACCCCGCTTGGCGAGGAGCAGGCGCGCCGGCAGCGCGACATTCTTGCGGGTTTCGGCGTTGACGGGTGGGATTGGCGATGCAGCCCGCAAGGGCGGGCCCATCACACCGCCCGGATCGCCGGTGAAGGCCTTGCAGATGCGATTGTCACCGATGAGCGGCTGGTCGAGATCGGCATGGGCGATTGGACGGGTAAATCGCGGACCGACATCATGGCCGCGGCGCCGCATCTCTTTGAGCTGGACGAGCACCTGATCTGGTACGACCACGCCCCGGGCGGCGAGGGGATTGACGCCCTCGCGACCCGGACAGCGGCGTTTTTGGCCGATCTGACCGGCCCAGCCGTCATCGTGACCCACGGCATCACAAGCCGGCTTTTGCGGTGTCACGCTCTGGGTCTTGATCCCATGGCGTTCGGCAGTCTCGACGGTGGGCAGGGGGTTGTTTACCACCTCGCGAATGGTCGGCAGACAAAACTTTCATAAGGTCTTGAAGCTGCCGATCACCTTGGGCTAAAGACGCCCGGAAGGGTGATTAGCTCAGTTGGTAGAGCGCTTCGTTTACACCGAAGATGTCGGGAGTTCGAGTCTCTCATCACCCACCATCCCACCTGCTGCCCAGCTCCGGATTGCACCCCAGCGTTGACACGTCGGTTTCGCGTTTTGTTAATCGTGGTGTTCTTGGCTGAATTTGACGGAGCGGGCTATTGAAGGACATTCTTGACATGTTTCAGGAAGAGGCCAGCGTTGCGGGCCTCTGGCAAATGGTCCGGGACTATTATCACGACCACGCCATCGACAAGATCAGCTACCATCACCTTGAACGCGACGAGTCGGGGCGGTCGACCATCGCTGTTACGGCAGATGGTTTCCCCGAGGATTGGGTTTGCCATTACATCGACAGCAAGCTCTATCTGGTGGATCCGATCAAAGAGCTTGCCCAAAGCAGGATCCGCCCGTTTCTGTGGTCGGATATCGAGAAGCTGGCCAAGCTCAGCCCGGATCAGCTTGGCTATCTGAGGGATATGGCCGATGCAAAACTTGGCGACGGGCTGGCCTTTCAGGTGTATGGGCCTGGCTTTCGGAATGGTTTTACCGGCCTTGGTTTCGCTGAAAACGATATGCATCCCTCGACCAAGAAGATCCATGAATTCCAGATCGTCGCTCAGGCCGCCCACGTGCGGTACTGCGAACTCGTCCCTCTGGGGCCAAAGCCAAGCGGACTGAGCCGGCGAGAGCGGGAAATCCTGCAGTGGATCGCCCGGGGAAAGTCAAATTCGGCGATTGCGAGCATCCTTTCGGTATCGCCGCACACGATCGACACGCTGGTCCGCCGTATCTTCGACAAGCTGGACGTGAGCGACCGCACCACCGCGGCGATACTGGGTGTTGGTTCGGGATTGGTGCTTCCATAACAGGCGGGAAAAGGTCGATTTTTCCGCGCGCGCCCCGGTTTGTCCCCCAGTTCCGTGACATGACTCTTGCTTGACGAGCGCGTAAAGCAACGGGGAATTTCAGTTACCTCCGGATTGGAAAGCGACATGACCCAACATGTTCACCTTCTTCCCTGCGAAGACCACGCCGATGTCCGTGCCGTGTTGGATCGCCTGGACGACTTGAAACCCTGTGAGCGCACAGGCGAGGCGCTGCGGGTTGCCGCCCGTTTTCTGGAATACGCGGCCTATGAGATGGCCCAATCGGATGAGGCCCGCCACGTCGCCCGCCTGATCCTGCTGGCGGCCGAGATGGAGCGGACATCGGATGAGCTGAAGAGCCGCCCTGCCGTTTAACGACGCACGGGTGCTGTGAGCGAATGCCGGTTTTCATAACTGCGCGGCCCACTAAGTTTCCTGTCATAGAGACAGGAGAGCGCAATGAGCTGGAACCCCGCCCTCGATCCGCATTGCCCAACGGGTGATGACGTCGACGCCATTGAAACACTGATCATCCCGCGTGCCCGCGATCTTGGCGGCTTTGAGGTGCGCCGCGCCTTGCCCGCCCCGCGCCGCCAGATGGTCGGCCCGTTCATCTTTTTCGATCAGATGGGCCCGGCGGAATTCGTGACGGGGCAGGGCATCGATGTGCGCCCGCATCCCCATATCGGGCTTGCGACCGTCACCTATCTTTATCGCGGAACGATCCATCATCGCGACAGCCTAGGCACCGATCAATGGATCGAGCCCGGTGCCGTCAACTGGATGGTGGCCGGTCATGGTATCACCCATTCGGAACGCACCGATGGCACGATTCGCGACAACCCCCACAGCCTTTTTGGCATCCAGACCTGGGTTGCCCTGCCGGAAGAGGCCGAGGACACGGCCGCCGACTTTCAGCACGCGGCCAAGGCCGATTTGCCCTTTCTCGAAGGGGAAGGCAAAGAGGTCCGGCTGATCCTGGGCACAGCCTGGGGTGAGACGGCGCCGGTCAGCACCTTTTCCGACATCTTCTATGCCGATGCGGTTCTTCAAGCCGGTGCCGCCATCCCGCTGCCGGACGATCATGAAGACCGGGGCGTTTACGTCACCGAGGGCTCTATTGAGGTTGGGGGCGATACTTTCGAATCCGGCCAGATGATGGTCTTTCGGCCTGGTGACAAATTATCAGTAAAAGCAGGGCCTTATGGGGCGCGGCTTATGTTGCTGGGCGGGGCAACGCTGGGTGGGCCGCGCCACATCTGGTGGAATTTCGTGGCCTCCAGCAAGGAACGGATCGAGGCCGCGAAGGAGGCATGGCGCGCCGGTGACTGGCAGCACGGCCGCTTTCAATTGCCGCCCGGCGATGATCAGGAATTCATCCCGCTGCCTCAGAAGTAAGAGGCGCGGCTTTCGGGTCGTTTTCGGTCGCTTCGAGCGACCAAAAAATCGCACGCGCATACTGTCGCAGCGCCATCGCGCTGCGCCGCAGCAGACATACATAATTGGCAGAAAGGAGACGTTCGATGTCGAAACACGAAAGCTTTCCCGCTGCCAAGGCCGCCGTGGTCGAAGGCGATGTGCTGCACCGCAAGCCCGAAGGGTTTGGCGACAGGGTCGCGTTGAAATTCGTCAAGTTCCTGCGCGTCTTTGCCGATGCCTTTTTTGCCAAACGGTACGGCCACCGCGCTGTTGTGCTGGAGACCGTCGCCGCCGTTCCGGGGATGGTCGGCGGGATGCTGCAGCACCTCAAGGCCCTGCGCCATATCCGCGACGATGAGGGCTGGATCCGTGAATTGCTGGAAGAGGCCGACAACGAGCGGATGCACCTGATGACTTTCATCAAGATCGCGCAACCCTCGGTGTTCGAGCGGGCGCTGATCATGATCGGGCAGGCCGTATTCTTCAACTTCTACTTCTTCCTCTACCTCTTCGCCCCGAAGACCGCACACCGCGTCGTGGGGTATCTCGAGGAAGAGGCGGTGTTCAGCTACACCCAGTATCTTGAACAGGTCGAAAGCGGCGTTGTCGAAAACGTGCCCGCGCCCGAGATCGCGATCCGGTATTGGAACCTGCCTGCTGAAGCGCGCCTGTCTGACGTGATCGTGGCCGTTCGGGCCGACGAAGCGGGACACCGGGACAAGAACCACGCCTTCGCTGACGCACTGGCTTAGGCTGGTTTACGGACCCGGCGGCGTTCAGATGATGGCGCCGGGTATCTCACAGCCTTTGCCGAATGAGCAAAGTTTACCAATGTTCACACTCCTCCCGGCCGACCAAGTTTTGCAAGCCTAACGCGGACCGGACGAACGTTCGATGGCGTCTCGGATGCGCGACTCGAGATTGGCGGCTTCGTCGGGGGGTAGACCGATCAGGAATTCCTGGAATAAGTCTTCGCGGCCTTCGAGGAAATCGATGGCGCGTTCACCCAACTCATAGTGGTTGCTGACATCGGTGCCGACGTCCGAGGTGATACCCGCTGCAGTTCCCCCGACCACCCCCGCGAGGGCGCTGTAACCTGCGACTGCCGCGGCCCGGATCAGGTTGAGCCCACCCACCTTGGTCACGGTATCCGCTTTTTCCCCTTGCGACCCCGGTTGACCGCTTAGTTCTGCAACATGCTGAATCAGTGCGGCACTTTTCGCCTCGACGAACCGGGTTTTCAGCGCGTGATCGATCAAGGCAAGCACCATGTCCGGCGTGATTGCTTTCCGCGCGAACTGTGTGTGACCCTCATCCAGTTCGCGCGCTTCCGGGAACGAGCGGACAAGGTTCCCGGCAATCGAAAGCAAGGTTTGTAGCGCACTTCGGGCTTCGACACTGAGTAGATCGAGCGGGTCGCGTCCATCGAGCCGCCCGCGGTCGTTTGCGTCGAGATGCGTGCCAAGAGCGACCAGGCTGCCCCAGAGTTCGAGAGAGCGGAGTGACAGGCTGCGCGAATTGTCATCTAGGATATCGAGGAACCTTTTGGCCTCTTCTGCAACATCCTGACGGAGACCGCCCGAATTGGTGCGTTCACCCAACTTGTCGAGCAGGTTCTGAACCCGGTCTCGTGACATATTTGCCAACTGATCCTGTTGGGCATCTTGTGGGCTGTCGTCAACGAACAGCACCATCGCACCGTGGTCAGGAGAAAAGCGCCAACCGGCGGGTTCCTGTGCTTCCAGCAGAGCGGTAATAGTGGTGGGCTCGTACTTCGGCTTTGGTTTGGGAAGCCAAGGCAGCGGCTCGGGGTAGGGCGGTAGGGTCCGGAGGTAGGCGAGGGTTTGTTGGGTGCGCTCGCTGTAATCTTCGATACGGCTAAGGCGGTCTAGTTTGGGGTCGGCCGCTGTGGCGGCGCAGTTCTTGAAGTTGAGTCCCCTCTTGGGAACATCGTATTCATCTGTCCCGAGATTTCCCAGTGTCAGAAGTGGGCGCAAGTCAGCTATGCGCGTGCCTCCTACATCGAGCGTTTGAAGTGTTGTGATTTTGCTGAGTTGTTCGGCGTTGCTAACAGGTGTGCCACCGAGATCGAGAAATTCTAGACTCAAATCGGCGAGTAGACTTGGCGTAGCGAACTTAGTTCCGGCAAGGGAGAGCTTGATCAGTTTGGTCAGCGATCGAAGCGCCAGAAAATTGCTTGCGGCCGTGTTGCGTAGGTCAAGAATCCTTAGTTCGGTGAGCGCAGCGAGCGGGGCGATATTGGCGACATGAGTGTTGGCTAGGTATAGGCTATCGAGGCCGGTTAAATCAGCCAGCGGCGCAACTTCGACAATCGCCGTGTTGTCCAGAGACAGGGCCCGTAGCTCATCTAGCTCAGATAGGCCACTAGGTATGGTGTCTAGTTGCCCAAACCCGCCTAAGCTAAGCATGACGTTGCCGCCTCGCTTTGCATCTGCTACCTTACGCGCCGCTTTTCGATAGTGATTGTTTTCCGTCACAGCGTCTGCTCCTTCACCCCTTCACCATGACTGTCGTCCCAAAATCTGCAATCCCCGTCGATTTGCCCATTGACGCCCCCGGACCCATACCGTAGATCACCCGGCACGCGCGGTTGTAGCTCAGTTGGTTAGAGTACCGGCCTGTCACGCCGGGGGTCGCGGGTTCGAGCCCCGTCAACCGCGCCACTTCCTCTCAGTGTGAATATCCGAGCGCTTTTTCGAGCGCCGCGTCGCTGTGTGACCGCAGGAATTCCATGTCGACGGACCCGATCTCGGCCGGTGTTTCGGGCCGTGTATCGATCGCCGCCTTGAAGCGGGATCCGAGCCGTTTGTGGACCGGTTTGAACCCTTCTGGCGCCTTGATCCCGAGGCCGGAACAGATCTGCTGCACCGTCTTTTCCGGGGCCTCCTGCAGTGTCTCCAGCCGCACCACGACCGATGCGCAGCCGCGCCCCGTGATGCTGAGATGACTGCGCAGCTTGGCGCTGCGCAGTGCGAAAAGGTTGGAATAGGGCGCGCCGGTCGCTGGGTCGCGATCCTGTTGCAGCGGCTGGCCGATCGCCTCGGTCGCCAGCCCGCTGAAATAACGGGGGCGGTCGATGATCGTGGCCCATTCCGCCCGAATGAAATCGGAGAAGTCCAGCGCCTGCATCTCGGGCGGTGTATGCCAGGGCTTGGCATGCATCGAAAGCGCCCATGGTGCGGCGTTACGCACCACGCAGATGACCGCAAAATCAGCCGGGATCGCGATCGGTGAGAAAAACCCGTGTTTCCAGCCCAGATCCTCGGTCGGTTTCAGCCCGGTATTGCGCCCCAAGAGCCGTTTGACGAGGTTCGTGCCCGATGACCGTTCGCCGATGACCTGAAAGCGGGTGGGAGGTGTGTGGCCTGCCGTGATGGCAAGGCCGGTGGTGGCGAAGTCTGGGGGCAGGCGCAAATTAACGATTCTCTTGTCTGGTACCGTGGGTTAGGGTGCGCGGCAAAGCAAAAAGGGGCAAGCGATGCAGTTGGCAGCCGCCGTGACGATGGTGCGGGACGATGCGTTTTTCCTCAAGGCGTGGCTGCGGCACTACGGTACGGTCTTAGGGCGCGAAAATTGCTATGTCGTCAATCACGGTCGCGGGGCGGAAGTGGCGACGCTGGCCGAAGGCTGCAATATCGTCGGCATCCCCGGCGACCCGCACAAGAATTTCGATGTCAAACGCTGGAGCTTTCTGAACAACCTCGTGGGCGGGTTGCGGCGCTATTATCGCCACGTGATCGTCGGCGATGTGGATGAGCTGGTCGTCGTCGACCCCGATGCCGGCGATCTGCGCGGTTTTCTGGAACAGGCACCGGATGGCCGGGTCTATACGCCAGTGGGCCTTGAGGTGATCCACCGTGTCGATATCGAACCCGATCCGATCACCGACACCATTCTGGGACCGCGCCGCCATGTCCGCCCGGCGCCGCATTATTCGAAACCCTGCGTGGTCAGTGCGCCGGTCAAGATCGCGCGGGGTGGCCATTTCACCCAGTATGCGAGGCTCTTCACACCCGATGAGCTTTATCTGCTGCATCTGAAATACTGTGATTTTGGCGTCTATGCAGGGGTGATGGACCGCCGCAACGCCGTGACCGAGGTCGTGGGCGTCGGCGTCAAGGAGGCGGCCATCGGGCGGCATTGGTTCGCGGAAGCGCGGGGCGAAGACAAGGCCGTTTTCGAGGCCTTTGCGGACCTGCCTTTGGTCGATGGCTTTGATTTCCGGAAGGTTCGCAAGCGGATGCATCGCAGCTTTGGCCCCCGGGGAGAGACCGGATTCTATCAGTTCGATCGGCCGGATTTCGAGGCGCAATACGTGCTGCCCGAAAGGTTCGTCGGGTTGATCTGAACAATGGTGCAGCGCGGTTTCAGGCCGGGCCACCGGGCGGTGCCACCGCCCGGATAGTTACCGCTTCACTGCCACCTGAAACCGGCCATCGCCGCGCCTGATTGCGCAGGATTGCGGCGTCAGAACCGGAAGGCGGGCCCCAGGAACGTCAACGACCGCATCCGCTGACCCGGCGGGGCAAACCGGGATCCGTTCGGGGCGGTAGCCTTTATCCGCCATGCATTGCCGTTCGATCCGGTCGCGCAGATCCTCGTTGACGTCGACCGTATAGATCCGGCCGGGCCGCCAATATCCGCCTCTCTCGGTGCAATTGCCGTCACTGTCGCAGCTCTTGCGTCTGGGGATATAGCGATCGGGGCCTTGCCTGATCTCGCGGTCGACCGGGGCCTGCCGCAGGGCCTCTACCTCGCATTGGGTTGTCGCGCGTTCGAGCGTGTCAAAGGTCACGCCCTCCCGGTAATAGGTCGAAACCGGGAGACAGCCGCCAAGGATAAGAAGCAGAAAACAAGCGCTTATGCGAAACATGCCCCAACTTGGCACGGCGCCGCCCCGCCTGACAATTCAATTGACCGCCATCCCCCCTTCTGTCATGCAGCATATTCGAACCGATGACGCTTGGGGAAACGGCAGGCGATGAAGGTCATCATATGCGGTGCCGGTCAGGTCGGCTGGCAGATCGCAAGACACCTTTCTGGTGAGCGCAACGACGTGACCGTGGTCGACAATGACCCCGATCTGGTGCGCCGTGCCACGGATACGCTGGACGTGCAGGGGGTGGCGGGCTTTGCCAGCTATCCCGACATTCTTGAGCGGGCCGGGGCGCGCGACGCGGACATGGTCATCGCCGCCACCTATTCGGACGAGGTCAATATGGTCACCTGCCAGGTGGCCCATTCGGTTTTCGGCGTGAACCGCAAGATTGCCCGCCTGCGCAGCCAATCGTATCTCACGGCGATTTATTCGGACCTTTATCGTCGCGATCACATGCCCATCGACGTGGTCATCAGCCCCGAACGCGAGGTCGCTGCCGCGGCCCTGCAGCGGCTTTCGGCCCCGGCGGCGTTTGACACCGAACAATTCATGGACGGGCAGGCCCACCTTTTGGGCATCACGCTTGATGCCGATTGTCCTGTCGTGAATACGCCGCTGCGCCAGCTTACCGATCTTTTTTCGACCTTGCGGGTCGTGGTCGTCGCGGTCCGACGTAAGGGGACACTTTTCGCCCCGGAACCCGAAGATCAGCTTTTTGTCGGTGATGCCTGCTATGTCTTCAGTCATGCGGACGACATCAATCGCACGATGGAAGTCTTTGGCAAGACACAGAAAAAGCAGGAGCGGGTTGTGCTTGTTGGTGGGGGTAATGTTGGCCTTGCCGTCGCGCGCGAGCTTGAACGGCAGACCAACCGTGTCCGCGCCAAGGTGATCGAGCGGAACCGCCGATGTGCGGAGCTTGCCGCCGAGGCACTGGAGCGTACCATCGTTCTGAATGGCGATGGTCTCGACGTCGCGCTTCTGTCCGAGGCCGGTGTGGCGCGTGCCGATGCGATGCTGGCAGTGACCGATGACGACAAGACCAACATGCTGACCGCGGTGCGGGCAAAGTCAGAAGGCTGCCCTTATGCCATAGCTCTGATCAACGACCCGACGCTGGTGCCGATGATGGGGCCTCTGGGCATCGATGCCTATATCAACCCGCGTGCGACAACAGTCAGCTCGATCCTGCGTCACATCCGGCACGGCAGGGTGCGGGCCGTGTATTCCATCGGTGATGCCGAGGCCGAGGTGATCGAAGCCGAGGTTCTTTCAACGTCGCCGCTGGCCGGTCAGATGATCGGAGAGGTGGATTTCCCCGAAGGCGTGCTGGTCGGCGCCGTGCGCAAGGGTGACGAGGTGATCCGCCCGGTCGGTCGAACCCGGATCGACGAAGGCGACGTGATCGCCATTTTCGCCCTGGCAAGCGATGTCCCCGAGGTGGAGCGGCTGCTGCAGGTCTCCATCGACTTTTTCTGATGGCCACGCGGCTTGAACGCCGGGGGGGATTGCTGGCGCTGCCGCTGTTCCTTTTGGTTTTCGGCTTCATGTCTGCCGCGATGCTGGTCCCGTCGGCCTATGCGTCGATCCTGGGCGAACACAGGACGGCGCAGGCATTTCTCTATTCCGGGATGCTGGGCCTTATCATTTTTGGCCTGATCGCGCTGGCCCATGCCGGGCGCGCCCCGCGGCACGGAACGTTGGGTCCGCTGATGGCGCTTTTTTGTGCATTCGTGGCGCTGCCCGCGATCCTTGCTGTGCCGTTTTACGAGGGTCTGGGCACGACTGTGTACTTTAATGCCTATTTCGAGATGGTCAGCGCCATCACGACGACCGGTGCGACCGTTTTCGAAAATCCCGCCCGTTTGAATGCGCCTTTGCACCTCTGGCGTGCGATGGTGGGCTGGTTCGGGGGTCTTTTGATGTGGATCGCGGCGGCGGCCATTCTAGCGCCGCTGAACCTGGGTGGTTTTGAGGTGACGGCCCGCGCGCAGCCTGGGCGCAGCGATGGTTCGGACGTCACGATGCGCGCGCCCGAGGTGCGCCAGCGGGTCGTGCGGGCCACCGGCGCGTTGCTTCCCATTTACGTCAGCCTGACGCTGCTCTTGTGGCTGCTGTTGATCATCGGGGGCGACGTGTCGCTCACCGCGCTCTGCCATGCGATGTCCGTCATGGCGACGTCCGGCATCTCGCCTGTCGGAGGGATCGAGAACGGCGCATCCGGTTTGACCGGCGAGGCGGTCATGTTTCTTTTTATGCTCTTTGCCCTCTCGCGTCTGACCTTCAGCAAGGACACGGCTGGTGGCGGCGAGGCGGGCCTGTGGGGCGATCCGGAACTGCGCATTGGCCTGTTGATCGTCGTCGCTGTGCCCCTTTTCTTGTTCTTTCGTCATTGGCTTGGCGCCTTTGACGTAGGCGAAGAGGATAGCTTGGCCGAGGCGCTGAGTGCGCTGTGGGGCGGGTTATTCACCGTTCTGTCGTTTCTTTCCACGACCGGCTTCATATCGGGCAGTTGGGAAGACGCGCAAAGCTGGTCCGGGCTGGGTACGACCGGGATCTTGCTGATGGCGTTGGCGCTGATCGGGGGCGGGGTGGCCACCACGGCGGGGGGCGTCAAGCTGCTGCGGGTGTTTGCCCTTTACCAGAACGGTCTGCGCGAGATGGAGCGGCTGGTGCATCCCTCATCGGTCAGCGGAGCGGGCAAGATGGGCCGGCGCCTGCAGAGGGACGGGGCCTTTATCGCATGGATTTTTTTCATGCTCTTCGCCATCTCGATCGCAGGGATCACGCTGCTTTTGTCATTGATCGGGGTGCCATTCGACACCGCGATGATCATGGCCGTATCGGGCCTGTCGACCACCGGCCCGGTGCTGAGCGTTGCGGGCGAGGGCGGCATCGCGCTGGCCGCCATGCCTGCTGCGGCAAAAGGCGTCTATATCGGCGCCATGGTGATCGGGCGCCTTGAGACATTGGCGATTATCGCGCTCCTGACGCCGGATTTGTGGCGCGGCTGATCGCCTACGACCATTTGGGGCCGTAACGGACTGTTTTTTGGGCTGGAATCTTCAATTCCCGCGGGACATACTCGCGCCGACGAGGGGGGCTTGTTCCGTAAGCCCAAGCAAGAACAAAGGTGAACCGGCATGGCTTCGGACAGACAGAACCTTCAGGACGCGTTCCTGAATCATGTGCGTAAGACTAAAGTACCCGTCACGATTTTCTTGATTAACGGTGTGAAATTGCAGGGCGTTATCACTTGGTTTGACAATTTTTGCGTGCTTCTGCGCCGTGACGGCCAGAGCCAGTTGGTGTATAAACACGCAATCTCGACGATCATGCCGAGCCAGCCCATCAGCCTTTATGAAGGTGAAGAGGCCTCTTGAACGATGCCACACCCGCAGTGACCCGCGCTTGGGTCCTGCACCCTGACATTCGAAGCGACGAGAGCCGGCGCGACGCGGATTATGCGCTGGCCGAAGCCGTGGCCCTAGCCCGCGCGCTGCCCGAGCTTGAGGTGGTGGGTGACGAGATCGTGCCATTGCCGCGCCCACAGCCGGGCCTTTTGTTTGGTGGCGGCAAGATCGATGATCTCAAGACCCGCCTGAAAGAGGCTGAGATCGAGCTTGTCCTGATCGACGGCCCGGTCACGCCTGTGCAGCAGCGCAATCTGGAAAAGGCGTGGGGCGTCAAGGTGTTGGACCGGACCGGTCTGATCCTCGAGATCTTCAGCGATCGCGCGGCGACCCGCGAAGGTGTCCTGCAGGTCGAGATGGCCGCACTATCCTATCAGCGCACCCGCCTTGTCCGGGCCTGGACCCACCTTGAGCGGCAGCGTGGCGGTCTTGGCTTTGTCGGCGGTCCGGGTGAGACGCAGATCGAGGCTGACCGCCGCGCTATCGACACGCAGCTGGTTCGCCTGCGTCGCCAGCTTGAAAAGGTGGTCAAGACTCGCGCCCTGCATCGCGCCGCGCGGGCCAAGGTGCCGTATCCTATCGTGGCGTTAGTCGGATACACCAACGCGGGCAAGTCGACTCTCTTCAACCGCCTGACGGGGGCAGAGGTGATGGCCAAGGACATGCTCTTTGCCACGCTGGACCCGACGATGCGCCGGGTGAAACTGCCCGATGGCCCCGAGGTGATCCTGTCTGACACGGTTGGGTTCATCAGTGATCTGCCGACGCAGCTGGTCGCGGCCTTTCGCGCCACGCTCGAAGAGGTTTTGGCCGCGGACATCGTTATTCACGTACGCGATATCAGCCACCCCGAGACCGAAGAACAGGCGGCGGATGTCCGGGCGATCCTCGCCGATTTGGGGGTGGAGGAGGGACGTCCGCAATTCGAGGTCTGGAACAAGCTTGACCTGCTCGACCCAGAAACGGCCGACGCCATGCGGGCCAAGGCCGCCCGGGATCCGCATATCTGGACCCTATCCGCGCTGGAGGGTGAGGGGCTGGATGACCTGCTTGTCGCCATCGCATCGGTGCTTGAGGGCGAACGCCGCGAAGAAGACGTGCATCTGAGTTTTGCCGAAGGCAGACAGCGGGCGTGGCTTTTCGACCGCGATCTGGTGCTCAAAGAGCAGCAGACCGAGGATGGCTTTGATCTGCGGGTGAAGTGGAATGCGAAAGACCGGGCGCGGTTCGACTCGCTGTAATCGGGGTGATCGGCCACATTCGAGATCTTTCTGGTTGGCAAAACACGCGGGCATCATAGCGGCTATGCGCCGCGTGACGTTCCTGTCGGCGGTGGCTATATAGGCGGTACCACCTTCACAATGATCGGCTGACCCCCATGCGCGACCTGAAGATCCCAGAGCAGCGGCATCCTGAAAAGGCGCGACGTCCGGACAATCCGCAGCCGAAAAAGCCGGACTGGATCCGGGTCAAGGCGCCGGTCAGCGAGGGGTACAAAGAAACCCACCGGATCATGCGCGAGAACAAACTGGTCACGGTCTGCGAAGAGGCCGGTTGCCCCAATGTCGGCGAATGCTGGAGCCAGGGCCACGCGACCATGATGATCATGGGCGAGGTCTGTACCCGCGCCTGCACCTTCTGCAACATCGCGACGGGCAAACCGCCCGAAGATCTTGACCCGTTCGAACCGGGGCGGGTGGCCCATGCGGTCGAGACGCTGGGGCTCAATCACGTTGTCATCACATCCGTGGATCGTGACGATATCGAGGATGGCGGGGCAGAGCACTTTGCCCAGACGATCCGCGCGATCCGCCACCGCAGCCCGGGCACCACGATCGAAATTCTGACGCCGGATTTCATCAAATGCGATCCGGCCGTTCTGGAACAGGTGGTCGAGGCCCGCCCGGACGTCTTTAACCACAACCTCGAAACCGTACCCGGCCTTTACCCAGAGGTCCGGCCCGGCGCACGCTATTTCCATTCGCTGCGTTTGCTGCAGCGGGTCAAGGAACTGGACCCTATGATGTTCACCAAGTCGGGCATCATGGTGGGCCTTGGCGAGGACCGGCAGGCGGTGCTGCAGGTGATGGACGACATGCGCGCCGCTGACATCGATTTTCTGACGATCGGGCAATATCTGCAGCCGACGCCCAAGCATCATGCCGTCGACCGGTTCGTCACACCAGACGAGTTTGCGGCCTATGAAAAGGCCGCCTACGGCAAGGGTTTCCTGATGGTTTCAGCCACGCCGCTGACCCGGTCGAGCTATCATGCGGGCGATGATTTTGCGCGTTTGCGCTCGGCCCGGCAGGCCCGCCACGCCGTGCGCTAAACTGCAAAACACATGAAATTCAAAGAAAATCTTTGACAATTCGGTACCGAATGGTCCCTCATGGTGCCCTAGGGTAAGAAAAATACTCTTTGAAGTAATAATTTTGTAACTGGGGGACATATGCGGTTTAGTACTTTTGTGGCGGCAGCATGTATGCTGACGCCAACCATCGCATTTGGTGCAACGATCTACGACACCAACACGATGGAGTTTGAGACCGGCACGCGCCAAAGCATCTGGGGCAGCGGCAACGCGGTTCGGTATGAAGGCAAGAAGCTTCTGACACAGGACGTTAACGCGGGCGCATCGATCGGCACAATCGTCGGCACCGTGTCATCCGGCTCAGCGCCGACCAACCCGCTGTGGTTCCTTTGGAAAGGCTGCAAGGAAACCGTCAACGTCTTTTGCGGCGACGAACCTGACCCCAAACGCAAGACCGTCACGATCGACACGCGGACCGGCGCGAAGGCATCGGCGAGCCTGAACGGCAAGATCGGTGCCGAGGTGGGTTATCTGCTCGATGGCGGTTCGATTGGCGCCTCTTTCGAATACAACGCAATGGCATTGGTGCCTGACCGGGGCGAGGTTGGCATCGGCGAGAGCTTTTCGCTGAACCCGACCAGCACGTGGAAAGACGGCAAGATCGACACCCAAAGCCCGACGGCCGAGGCCTATGCCAGCGCCTATGTCGATCTGGATCTCAGCGTGTCGGGCGAGGCATGCGCCATTGGCCTGGGCTGCACATCCGGCAGCAAGAAGATCATCGATACTGGTCCAAGCACGCAAGAGCTGGTTTCGATCGACCCGGGTGGCATCACGTTTCTTGATGGCTTTGTGCCCGGGGTCGAGATCAAGGCGCCCTTGTTCAATCAGACCTCGACTGTCGAAGTCGGCATTTCGCCCCCTTTGACGCCGAAGGTCAGCGTGACAATCACGGAAACCGAGGCCGATGGGACGCCCAAGACAAACCCAGATGGCACGCCGAAGAAGACAAAGATCGGCGCGTCGATCCCGGTTGGCATCAGCGTCGATGTGGCCGAGGCTTCGATCCAGTTTCCGGAAGCCACCGGCATGGCTGGCTTGTCGGGCAACAAGATCGACCTCGATACCCAGTCGGATTTCGTCAAGGTCTTTGCCGATGTCGATACGCTGCTCCCGGTTATCCCGCCTGGCGGTGTGAACCTCGAGGTTGGGCCTTTGGGGGTTTCGCTGAATGCCTATGATCTCAAGGTCGGCCCCACGATGGACGTCTTTCAGGATTTCGAGGTGACGAGCGATCTGTTCGTCGATTTCTTGTTCGACAAGGATGTCCAAGTGGCCGGAGTTGGCCTGGCCCGCGGCTGGTCGGGGCTGTGGAAGAACCTGCCGGACTTCAAGGTGTTCGAACGGACGGTCTTCACCCCGGTCTTCAGCGTGATCTCGGCGCTGACGAACCAAACGGGTCTGACCTTTGGCTTTGAGGCGGTTGCGAAGCTCTTTGAAGTGGGCGTTGGCATCGGTCTGGGCCCGATTTCAATCTCGGGCACGCTGGGTCCGCTTTTTGAAAAGACGATCCCCTTTGCCGAGGATTTTGCCTCGATTTCGCTTTTCGACAAGTCGTTCGCGCTCGAGGGCTTCAACTCGGTCCGTGGCGCGAGCTTTGTCGTCGATCCGACATCACCACCGACGGTGCCGGTTCCACCTGCGGCGATTCTCTTTGCGTCCGGGCTGGCGTTGCTAAGGCTGCGGGGCCGACGCCGCGTGGCCTGAGAAATCGGTCTGCAACGCCGTTTGCAGACCCGGAATACCGACTCAGGGGGCACACGCTTGGTTAACAATCAGTGCGTGTGCCCCCGGACTTTTTCTACTTTTAGTTAAATGACGCCACGTCCGTCACGGGATCACGTGACAGAAATGTGACGTGAAAAAAGCCATACTCTTTTTCATCGCATCAAAGACCAGATCGTTTGAAAAAAGAGTCAGACATGACACCGCAGATCAGAAACACCATCGCGCTTTTGAATGCCGCGGCCAATGGGTTGAGCGCTCAGAAGCACCAGGTTGCCCTGTGTCATCTCGCGGATGCGATTTCGGCAATTGCAGCGGCCGAAGAAAAACGTGAACGGCCTGTAATCGTTCGCCCCTTCGAACATGCTGTCCTGAGGGAAGAAGCCAACAGCCTTCACAGGCCCCGGGCCCCTCATCTTCGCGCGGTTTGATATTTTAACTACCCCTCTCCCTCCTGATGCAGGCCGCGCGAAAGGTTTAACTGCCGGGAACTAAGACCAAAAAAACCACTCACGGCAGAAAGGCCCGCTTGCTATCTCCCTGGCAAGCGGGTTTTTTTGATCTCTGATCCAGGGGGAGTTCAGCCGATTTTCTGCAGCCCGAGGCCCACGCGCATCAGGGTTTTGCGAACCGGCCCGAACCGGTGCAGGGCCTGAATCCCCCAGGCGCGTGCGTCGCGCAGCGCCGGGCTTTCCGCCTGACTGATCCGGTTCAGCATGTCGATGCCAGCGACGCGCGCGCGGATGTCGGTAGCCCGGGCGCGTTCGTATTTTTCAAGCATCGCTTCGTTGCCCAA
>CAWUIQ010000036.1:0-28698 GCA_963922565.1 uncultured Rhodobacterales bacterium | reverse complement strand
GGTGCATGGGGCGGGTATCTGCCAGCCGTCTACGGACACGAGGCCGCCGGGACCGTCACGGCAATCGGGCCGGGGGTGCAGGGTTTCGCGGTTGGTGACAGCGTTGTCGTCACCTTGATCCGGTCCTGTGGCACCTGCCCCTCCTGCGCGGGCGGCAAACCGACCGTCTGCGAAACCCGATATGACAACTGCGCTGGCCCCGTCAGCACGGTGGATGGCCAAGCCATCGAGCATGCGATGGCCTCCAGCGCCTTTGCCGAAAAGGTCGTAGTCGATCAGCGCCAGATCGTCAAAATTCCAGCGGACATCTCGAAGGAGGCCGCCTGCCTGATCGGGTGTGGCGTCATTACCGGGGTCGGTGCGGTGGTGAATGCCGCCGGCCTGCGGGCCGGGCAGGATGTCGTCATCATCGGCGCGGGTGGCGTTGGTCTGAACGCCATCCAGGGCGCGCGCATCGCCGGGGCACGCCGGATCATAGCCGTGGACATCTCGGAAGAAAAACTAAAGGACGCAATGGCCTTCGGGGCCACCGATACCGTCCTTGCCTCAAAGCCAAGACCGTGGCGCGCCTCTTACAAGGCCCTTGGCGGGCGTGGTGCCGATGCGGTTATTGTGACCGTTGGCGCGATCCCTGCTATCGAGGATGCCCCGAAATTCCTTGGCCGTGCCGGCAAGGTCATCATGATCGGCATGCCCCACAGCGGCGCCACAGTCGCGATGGAACCGGTGATCCTGGCCGCTTTGAGCCAGGGCATGATCGGGTCAAAGATGGGAGACGTCGTCATCCAGCGCGATATCCCGTGGATGGTCGATCTGTATCGCCAGGGGCGGTTGAAGCTTGACGAACTGATCTCGGGTCGCTGGTCGCTCGACCAGATCAACGAGGCTATCGCCGACACCAAGTCTGGCAAGGCGCGGCGGAACGTGATTGTGTTTCCGGACGACTGACGCTGGGCTGACAGCGTCGGCAAGGGGGAGATCGGCATGAAGCTTCAGGACCTCGACATCATCGTGACCGCGCCCCCCGCGCCGGGCTGGGGCGGGCGCTACTGGATCCTCGTCAAGGTGACTGCAGACAACGGCATCGTCGGCTGGGGCGAATGCTATGCCTCTTCGATCGGACCCGAGGCGATGAAAGCCGTTATCGCAGATGTCTTCAAACGGCACATGCAGGGCGAAAACCCCGAGAATATCGAGCTGATGTTCCGCCGCATCTATTCCAGCGGTTTCACGCAGCGGCCTGATCTCACCGTCGTCGGGGCATGGTCGGGATTGGAGATCGCGTGCTGGGATATTCTCGGCAAGGCCCGCGAGCGGCCTGTTCACGCGCTGATCGGCGGGCGGATAAATGACCGCATCCGCGCCTACACCTATCTTTACCCGCTGCCGCACCACGACATCACGGAATTCTGGGTCTCGCCCGAAATGGCCGCCGAGGCCGCGCTCGCCTGTGTTGAGGCGGGATATACGGCGGTGAAATTTGACCCGGCCGGCCCATATACCATGCGCGGTGGCCATATGCCGGGGATGCGCGACATCAGCCTGTCGGTCGCGTTCTGCAAGGCGATCCGAGAGGCCGTTGGTGATCGCGCGGACCTCTTGTTCGGCACCCATGGCCAATTCACCACCGCCGGGGCGATCCGGCTGGGGCGAGCTTTGGAACCTTACGATCCGCTCTGGTTCGAAGAACCCATTCCGCCCGATGCCGTCGATCAGATGGCTCAAGTCGCCCGCGCGGTCCGTATCCCTGTCGCGACGGGCGAGCGGCTGACCACCAAGGCCGAGTTTGCGCCCATCCTGCGCTCGGGCGCCGCCGCGATCCTGCAGCCGGCATTGGGGCGGTCAGGCGGGATCTGGGAGACCAAGAAAATCGCGGCGATGGCCGAAGTGTATAACGCGCAAATGGCGCCGCACCTCTATGCCGGTCCGGTCGAGTGGGCGGCGAACATCCAGCTCGCAGCCTCTATCCCCAACATCCTGATGTGCGAAACCATCGAAACGCCGTTTCACGCCGCGCTGATCAAGGGATCAATCATGGTTGAAGATGGCTTTATCCGCGCGCCCAGCGCACCCGGTCTGGGCATCGAGGTGGATGAAGAATTGGCGCGGGCGCATCCCTATGACGGCGAAAACCTGCATCTGGAAATGCAGGAAGACCCCTGCAACTACGAGACCGGCAATTGGTTCGCCGGAGGTGCGCCGCCCAAATCCTAAAGGCCGGCCGTGCTCTGGACCCGCGCAGCGACCGACTTTATGCTGCACCGCAACAGGCGGAGGCTTCCATGAAACTGATCGTCGGCTTGGGCAATCCCGGCCCGAAATACGCGCGGCACCGCCACAATATCGGGTTCATGGTTCTGGATCGGATCGCGGCCGATCATGGCTTTCCAAGCTGGAAGTCCAAGCATCAGGGCAGCGTTTCAGAGGGCCGTTTCGGGTCGGATCGGGCCATTCTGCTGAAACCCGAAACCTACATGAACAAATCCGGCGACAGCGTCGGTGCCGCGATGCGGTTCTACAAGCTGGAACCGCAGGACGTCATCGTCTTTCACGACGAGATTGATTTGAGCCCGGGCAAGGTGCGCGTCAAGGATGGTGGCGGCCATGCGGGGCATAATGGCCTTCGGTCGGTCCACGCCCATATCGGGCCAGACTATCAGCGCGTACGGCTGGGCGTCGGGCATCCGGGTCACAAGGACCGCGTTCCGTCCTACGTTCTCAACGATTTTGCGAAGGCGGATCAGGAATGGCTGGAGGATGTGATCCGCGGCTGTTCGGACGGGATCGCGCATCTGGTTGCGGGCGATCCGGGGCGGTTCATGAATGCCGTTGCCTTACGCACTACGCCGCCCCGTTCCGGCAGTGGGAGCCATGCCAAGCAAAGCCCCGAACCGAAGGAAGAGAAGGTGCCGGAGCCCGAAATCGCGGACACAAGATCGCCACTGCAAAAACTCGTGGACCGGTTCCGCTGATGCTGTTGGATGCCTTCGAGAACCAGGCGATCTCGTGCCGGAGGCTCGACTCGCCCTTCATGGGCCGGCTGTTCGAGACGTTGGCCAAGGCATGGCCAAACAAGACCGCGCTGTCCGAGAAGCTGGCTGGGTTCGACGGTGATATCGGCCCTTCCGGCCACTCGCTTCCACTGCGGCTTGCTGGTGGTTTGCATGCGCTCGTGCTGAACGGCGCTGATCCGGCGCTTGGCCGGATCTACCCGCCCAACGAACCGGACGACGAGGCATTCACGGATGGGATCCTGTCTGCCTTGGCGCGAAACGAGGCCTTCCTGCTAGACTGGGTCGACAGCCCGCCACAAACCAACGAGGTTCGGCGCAGTGCCGTTCTGATCGCCGGGGCAAGCGTCGCGTCCAGCTATCACGATTTACCCATTTCCCTGTCCGAATTGGGGGCTAGTGGTGGCCTGAACCTGAACTGGGACCGCTTTGATCTTAATGTTAACGGTACCGTCCTGGCGGGTACTGATCCGGTCCTGACACTCGCGCCGGACTGGCAGGGGCCGCAACCACCAACCACCCGTCCGATCGTGGCAGAACGCGCCGGTGTCGATCTGAACGCCCTTGACTCCACCAATCCAGACGACCTGTTGCGGCTTACCGCGTATCTGTGGCCCGATCAGCCTGAGCGCATCGCAAGAACGCGTGCAGCGGCGGCGATCCAGACCACTCCGGTCGAACGCGGTGACGCAATCGACTGGCTCTGTGGGAGACTGCAGACAGCGCCCGACGGTCACCTTCACCTGATCCAGCACACGGTGGCGTGGCAATACTTTCCGCAAGCAGCGCAAGAGCGCGGCACAACCCTGATCGAAGAAGCAGGGCGAGCGGCAACACCCGAACGCCCCCTCGCCTGGCTGGCAATGGAAACCGAAGGCGACAAGACCGGCGGCGTTGGCGCAGCAGTCACGCTGCGGATCTGGCCTGAGGACCTGACACTTTCGCTTGGGCGCGCCGATTTCCATGGCCGCTGGATACGCTGGGCGCACCCCCAAGATTAACCCTTGTCAGCAACGGCTTACGTCACAAATCCTGTAGAGAAGGAGGTGCTGGTTATGGAAGCTGATGAAAGCGTTAACGTCTTGGGCGAAGTTCTTTCCCCCTGCAGCAGCGATCCCGTCACTGGCTTTTTTCGGGACGGTCACTGCAACACGTGTGCGGCCGACCAAGGCAGTCACACCGTATGCGCCGTGATGACGGCCGAGTTTCTGGCCTATTCAAAGTATGTCGGCAACGACCTGAGCACGCCGCGGCCCGAATACAGGTTCGCCGGGCTAAAGCCGGGAGACAGATGGTGCCTTTGCGCGGCGCGGTTTTTGCAGGCCCACGACGAAGGCTGTGCACCAAAGGTGCAGCTAGACGCCACACATCGCCGCGCGCTTGAGATCGTGCCGCTGAAGATACTGAAGACTTACGCCGATTGAGCTCAGCTCTTTTGGATCGGTCCATCGATCAGCTCATCGATAAAGACGCTGAGCAATTGGGGGCGGCCCGTTACGCCCGCCTTCCGGTAGATTGCGTTGGTCTGTGCCTTTACCGTTCCCTCCGAAGTGGCGCGGACCGATGCGATGTCCTGGGTCGACAGCCCCTTGATCGCAAAAAGGGCCACATCACGCTCTGCCGGCGTCAGCCCCCATTCGTCAAAACGATCCTCAAGCAGTTCCATGAACGCGCCCGAGGCTGCCCGCAGCTGGCTTTCGATCTTGTCCGAGCGCCGGTTTGACGCCCGCAGCAGCATGGCACCCACTACAACACCGATGATGAGCCCGAGCGCGGCTCCGATCTCGATCAATTCGTGCACCTGCCAGTTGATCGGGGAAACCGTGAGACCGAGAACGGAAATCAGAATGTCAGAGACGAAGAATACGGCGCAAAGCAGCTGAATGCCCCAGACCGCTCCGACCAGATAGCGGGACGTCATCTGAGGCATGCCTTGCGGGGTTCAGTCATCGTCGCCCCCGTCGTCACCGCCATCGTCGCCGTCGTCGTCACCGCCATCGTCGCCGTCGTCATTGTCGTCGTCGTTGTCATCATCGTCGTTGTCGTCATCATCGTCGTCATCGTCGTCGTCACCCGAACCTGACGCGCTGCCAGATGACGATCCGCCGTTCGATCGCCCTGCATTTTCGGGGCCGTCCGGATTGTTGGGATCAAACAGCTGTGTCCCGCCGCCCGACCGGTCCCGCCAGAAATCGCGCAGAATTTCTCCGGTAGAGGGATTCACGATGATCTCGCGATAGAGGCGATTGCTCTGGGCCACGATGCGGGACCTGCCCAACAGGGTTCGTCGTACTTCGATCTGTGTAAACCCTTGGCTACGCAATTGCTGCACAATGCTGTCCTCGACTGGACCGGCATAGACCAACGAAGCCAGCGACAAGCTGATCGCCACCAAAACGGCGGTGAAATACCTCATACGATCAGAACCCCTGTCGGGCTCGCCACTTGGCGAGCCCTGCTGACCGTACCGCTCTGCGCCAAGGGCGCAGCGCAGCCGACAGATCAGTCGTCATCGTTGTCGTCGTCACCATCATCGCCATCGTCATCCCGATCATCATCCCGGTCGTCGTCATCATCGTCATCGCGGTCATCATCATCGTCGTCATCGTCATCATCGTCGTCGCCGTCATCATCATCGTAGTCATCATCTTCATTGTCGTCGTAGTCGTCATCATCGTCATCATCATCGTCGTCATCGTCATGACGATCGAACAACGCGCGGAGGAAACCACGCGGCCGATCCTTGCCATCATCGCCGATGATGATCGCACCCGACCCCGAAGAGCCAACGATGACCAACCCGTCGTCCGAACGCTCGATTTCGGCCAGCGCCGTCGTGCCCATGAGTGCCGCGATCACGCCGAAGCTCAGTGTCTTTTTCATCTGTCCATCCTTTCAGTACATCTGCGGCGCCGAACATGGGCCGCGTCGATGTGCCGATAAGAGGGACGACAAGCATGCAAAGCCATTCCCAGGAAGTTTACTCTTGCCCACTAAAACAACAAGTTGAGAGCCATAAACTGCGGTTTATAACGGGGTTATGGGCCGCTCTCAGCTCATCGTTCGAGCCAAAGGGACGTTACACAGCGTTTTCCAGTCAGCGCAGAGCACCCGAGGGAAAATCGACGGCGACAGTGGCACCGCCACGAGAAAAATAATGCTCTCAAACTTTGGTTCAGACCGCTCCAGACAAGGTTCATGTCGTCAAATTTGAACCGATTGGGCATTTCCGACCGGCTTGCGCAGCCGCTTATTCGAACGGCCGCCTGATCCTGTCGCGGCGTCGATCAAGGAGAACTCGATGAACACTCTAACGAAACTCGCTGCTCTGGGTATGCTGTCCGCCGGCGCGGCCCACGCGGACACTTTAACGGACACGATCATCTCCGATCTGCAGTCTGACGGGTACTCCTATATCGAGGTCAAGCGCGGCATCAATCAGATCAAGGTCGAGGCGGTTCAGGGCAACGAAACGCTCGAAGTCGTTTACGATCGCGCAACCGGTGACGTCATCAAAACCGAGATCGAGCCAACAGAGGCAAGAGATCTGGGCCGGTCAGGCGTGCGGGTTCGGGACCGTGCCCGAGATTTTGTAGACAATGATGATGACGACGATGACGATGATCGCCGAAACCGAGGCCGGGGTGGTCGCGATGACGACGATGATGACGACCGTCGGGATGACGATCGCGATGATGATCGGGATGATGACGACCGGGACGATGATGATAACGATCCAGACGATGACGATCGGGACGACGATGATGACGATCGGGACGACGATGATGACGACCGCGACGACGACTGACATGTTTGGGTAAGTCAGCTAGACAGTTGAAGTACGGCGCGTGATGCCGGTCGGAAAAAGCAGATAGAAGGGGTCATGCGCCTGGGTCGCCGAAACTTTGTCGTGATTGCCATTGCCGCGCTTGTCGCCGCCACCGCCGCCTATTCCGACGAAAACGCGGCGGTGGCGAACGTTTTGAACGATGCGCGAGAGCGCGGTTATGAAGTCAAAAGCGTCAGGCGGACCCTTCTCAATCGGGTCCGTATTGTTGCGACACGCGAAGGCGAACAGCGCGAAATCGTCGTGGACCCGCGGAACGGCGTCATTCTGCGGGACCATACGAGGGATCTGGATGACAGCAGCGGTAAGAAGGGCAAGGGCAAGTCCTCCTTTGATCCGGAGGAGGACGATGATGACGATGACGACATCGATGAAGACGATCAGGAAGACGATGACGACGATCGGCGAGACGACGATCGGGACGACGACGATGATGATGACGACCGCGATGACGATGACGACCGTGATGATGATAAGGACGATGATAAAGACGATGACCGCGACAACAGCGGATCAGGAAGTGGCAATAGCGGATCGGGGGGTGATGACGATGACTAGGCAGGCCAGATCTTTCGCCCAGTGATGCTCGGGCGGCCATGGTTCTTTGCCGCCATCATGGCGGTGCAGGCATTTTGTGCCGTCTTCTTCGTGTCGGATATTGCCCTTTCTGTCCTGAGTGTGCCCGTCGATCCGTACCCCTGGCAATATCGCGAAATGATCGAGATCGGCGCTTCTGTCGGGCTGTTGCTTGGCCTCGTTCTCAGCGCGTTTCTGTTGCGTGCTTCGCTGCGAAGAACGCGAGAGGTCGAAGACACGTTGCGGTTGGCATCCGGCGCTTTCATGGAACTGGTCGAAGAACGCTTTGATACGTGGGGGCTCACACCGGCAGAGCGCGATGTGGCCCTGTTCGCTGTCAAAGGCATGTCGCTCTCGCAGATCGCCGAGTTACGCCAGACATCCGAGGGGACGATCAAGTCTCAGACAAACGCCATCTACCGAAAGGCGGGCGTCAGCGGCCGCATGCAACTGCTGAGCCTCTTTGTCGATGACCTGATGGATGAGAAGGGCCTCAGCATCCGCGAGGCGTCATAAGGGCTAGTCGCTCTCTTTCATGTCCCAGCCAAGCGCTTTCGCGACGGTAAAGATATCCTTGTCGCCGCGGCCGCACATATTCATGCAAATGATGTGATCAGACGGAAGATCAGGCGCGATCTTGGTCACGTGGGCCAGCGCATGTGAGGGTTCAAGCGCGGGGATGATCCCCTCAAGCTGACAGCACAGCTGAAATGCCTCGAGCGCCTCTTTGTCGGTGATCGAAACATATTCAGCGCGGCCGATATCGTGCAGCCAGGCATGCTCGGGCCCGATCCCCGGATAATCCAGGCCCGCGGAGATCGAGAATCCTTCGAGGATCTGGCCATCGTCATCCTGCAAAAGATAAGTCCGGTTGCCGTGCAAGACGCCCGGGCGGCCACCAGTCAGCGAAGCGCAATGCTCCATCTTCTGATTGACGCCTTTGCCCCCGGCTTCGACACCGATGATCCCGACCTCGGTGTCGTCGAGGAACGGATAGAACAGGCCCATGGCGTTAGAACCCCCGCCGATCGCAGCGATGATCGTGTCAGGGAGCCGCCCTTCCGCGGCCATCATCTGCTCTTTCGCTTCCTTGCCGATGATCGCCTGGAAGTCGCGAACCATCGCAGGATAGGGGTGCGGACCCGCGACAGTACCAATGCAATAGAAAGTATCGCGCACGTTAGTGACCCAGTCGCGCAGGGCATCGTTCATCGCATCCTTGAGCGTGCCACGCCCTGATGTGACGGGTACCACCTCGGCTCCCAACAGTTTCATGCGGAAGACATTGGGAGCCTGCCGTTCAACATCATGGGCGCCCATATAGACAACGCATTTCAGGCCGAACTTGGCGCATACCGTCGCCGTTGCGACGCCGTGCTGTCCCGCGCCGGTCTCGGCAATAATCCGGGTCTTGCCCATGCGTCGCGCGAGGATAATCTGGCCCAGCACGTTGTTGATCTTGTGCGCCCCGGTGTGGTTCAACTCGTCGCGCTTCATGTAGATCTTTGCGCCACCCAGGTGCTCCGTTAGCCGCTCGGCAAAATAGAGTGGTGACGGCCGTCCGACATAGTGGGTCCAGAGATCATGCATCTCGGCCCAGAAGCTTTCATCGGTTTTTGCAATCTCGTATTGACGCTCCAGCTCGAGGATGAGGGGCATCAGTGTCTCCGACACGAACCGACCGCCAAACTGGCCAAAGCGGCCCTTGTCATCCGGACCGGTCATGAAGCTGTTCACACGCTCGTTCATGTCGAGAACTCCCCTAGCAACCGCGGTGGTGTAGCGCGCCAAGGGGCGACGGTAAAGCACCCAAGAGTTTTCATAAAAACTCTTGGCAAATCTCTTCAAAAAGAGATTTGGGGATCACTCTAGCAGACGAACCGGCGATCGGTTGCAGAAGATCACGAATTGACCGGCGTTTTCCACGGCCCGGTAGCCGCGTCGCCTGAGTTCGGCCTCGAACCTCAAACGCCCAACAATCCGTTCCACATCCGCGACCTGTCTCCGGACGATCCCGCCATCAAGCGCCGCTTTCGCACCGAAAAGCTGACGCATCCAAATCTCCGGGCTAACGGGAAGGCCTGCACTCATGTCCCATGGCTAGTGCAGAGCGGGTTGACCAACCTTTAACGCACGCATGAATGCCTGGATCTTGGCCGGATCCTTGACGCCCGGCTTGCTCTCGACACCGGACGAGAGATCGACCTGTTTGGCTCCGGTCAGGCGCACGGCTTCGGCCACATTGTCCGGTGTCAGACCGCCCGCCAGCATCCACGGCACCGGCCACCTGCGGCCAGCGATCAGACGCCAGTCAAATGGGATGCCGTTGCCGCCCGGCAGTTCACTGTCCCCCGACGGCTTGGCATCGACAAGGATCTGGTCGGCGACCCTGCCAAACCGGTCCAGCTGCGCAAGGTCGGCCTCGCTGGCAACACCCACGGCTTTCATCACCGGAAGACCATAGCGCCCGCGAACAGCGGCGACCCTTTCAGGGGTTTCAGAACCATGCAGCTGAAGAACATCCAGCGGTACGGTCGCCGTCAAAGCATCGAGAAATGCATCGTCTGCGTCGACCGTCAACGCCACCTTGGCGACCCCCGGCGGAACCACCGCCGCCAGTTCGCGCGCCGCGTCGAAGGTCACCGCACGGGGGCTCTGGGGATAAAAGACAAACCCAACATACCGCGCGCCTGCGTCCGCGGCAGCCTTGACGTGCTCGAGCCTGCGCAATCCGCAGATTTTGACCGCAATGTCAGACATTGGCTTTCCTCAGCCGGCCTCGTCCAGCAGGGCAAGTACCTCGTCCTTGTCCTTGTGCTTGTCAACCTTCAGGCGCTTGACCTCTCGCTCGAGCTTGCGCACCTCGCGCGAGGCGCGGCTGGCTTCGGACCGGATGGCAGCCTCGCGGAACCATTCCCAAACGAAACCGACCAGCAGGCCGACAACGATGCCGCCAAAGATCACGAGAAAGAGCGGGAGTTCGACCGACGGGTTCATCGAAAAAAGGCCAGCGAGTTCGCCCGGAAGAACTTTTAGGGTGACAAGCTGACGGTTGGCCAAAGCAACGGCGATCAGGACAATCCCGAAGGCGGCCAGAAACAGATACTTGATGTAGCGCATCATGATTTGCCGTTCAGCCGATCCCGCAGCAGCTTGCCTGTCTTGAAGAACGGGACATGCTTTTCTTCGACCTGGACCGTTTCGCCCGTCCGCGGGTTACGCCCCACCCGGGCCTCCCGCCGTTTGACCGAAAACGCGCCGAAGCCGCGCAACTCAACCCGATCACCCCGGGCCATGGCATCCGTCACTTCGTCGAATATGGTGTTTACGATGCGCTCGACATCGCGCTGGTAGAGGTGCGGGTTTTCGTCTGCGATCTTCTGAATGAGTTCCGATCGGATCATGCGTGCACCCCTGCGTCCCTGACTTGCCCTACCTGTCAGCCTCGGACTATAGGCAGAATTGCGCATCGTTGAAACCGAAACGGCGGCACCAAGGCGTCTTTTTGCCCGGCGAAGCCCATGTTCTTTCACATAAAATCAATTTGGCGCCCGATGTGAGTACAAAGCGGGCATGCGGCAGTGCAGCAATGAGCAGATGATTCGGAACCGCGTCAGAAAGGCTGCTTTGAACGAAAAACCCCGCGCCGGAAAGCGCGGGGTTCGATGTCTCGGGGCAGTGTCTGGCGCGATTACTCGTCGCCTTTGAGCGCCGCACCCAGGATGTCGCCAAGCGACGCACCGGAATCCGACGAACCGTATTGTTCCACCGCTTCTTTCTCTTCCGCGATTTCGCGGGCCTTGATCGAGACGCCCAAACGACGGGTCTTGTTGTCGATATTCGTGACGCGCACGTCGACCTTGTCACCCACGTTGAAGCGCTCCGGGCGCTGCTCCGCGCGGTCGCGCGACAGATCCGAACGCCGGATGAAGGATTTCATGCCTTCGTACTCGACCTCGATGCCGCCGTCTTCGATCGCAGTGACTTCGACGGTTACGACCGAACCGCGCTTCACGCCGCCAACGGCCTCGGCGAACTTGTCGCCGCCAACACCCTTGATCGACAGGCTGATGCGCTCTTTCTCGACATCCACCTCGGAAACGACGGCCTTGACGACGTCGCCCTTGCGGTAGTTCTGGATCGCATCCTCGCCACGCTCGTCCCAGCTGAGATCCGACAGGTGGACCATGCCGTCGATGTCGCCTTCGAGACCAACGAACAGACCGAATTCGGTGATGTTCTTGACCTCGCCTTCGACTTCGGTGCCTTCCGGATGCGTCTCGGCAAAGACTTCCCACGGGTTGCGCTGCGTCTGCTTGAGACCCAGGGAAACGCGACGCTTGGCGCCATCGATTTCCAGGACCATGACTTCGACTTCCTGAGAGGTCGAGACGATCTTGCCCGGGTGGACGTTCTTTTTCGTCCAGGACATTTCGCTGACGTGAACCAGACCCTCGACGCCGGGCTCAAGCTCAACAAACGCACCGTAATCGGTGATGTTTGTCACGCGGCCCATGTGGACAGACTCGAGCGGATACTTTGCAGCCACCAGATCCCACGGATCTTCCTGAAGCTGCTTCATGCCGAGGCTGATGCGATGCGTGTCCTTGTTGATCTTGATGACCTGAACCTTGATGGTTTCGCCGATCGTCAGGATCTCGGACGGGTGGTTTACACGGCGCCATGCCATGTCGGTGACGTGCAGCAGCCCGTCAACACCGCCAAGGTCAACAAATGCACCGTATTCGGTGATGTTCTTGACGACGCCCTCGACATTCTGGCCTTCGACCAGGTTGCCGATGACCTCAGCCCGCTGTTCGGCACGGCTTTCTTCGAGGATGGCGCGGCGCGACACGACGATGTTGCCACGGCGGCGATCCATCTTGAGGATCTGGAACGGCTGCTTGAGGCCCATGAGCGGACCCGCATCGCGGACCGGACGCACGTCGACCTGGCTGCCAGGCAAGAAGGCCACGGCGCCGCCGAGATCGACCGTAAAGCCGCCCTTGACCCGGCCAAAGATCGCGCCTTCGACACGCGCGTCATTGGCGTATGCCTTTTCAAGACGGTCCCATGCCTCTTCGCGGCGGGCCATCTCGCGGCTTATAACCGCTTCGCCCTTGGCGTTCTCGGCTGAGCGCAGGTACACCTCGACCTCATCACCCACTTCGACTTTGGGCGCTTCGCCAGGTTCTGCAAATTCTTTCAGATCGACCCGGCCTTCCATCTTATAGCCGACGTCGATGATGGCCTGGCCCGCTTCGATCGCGATGACCTTGCCTTTGACAACCGAATTCTCTTCCGGCGTGTCCATTTCGAAGCTTTCGTTCAGGAGGGCTTCGAATTCCTCCATGGTTGCTGATGCCATGTGGCTCTGTGTTTCCTTGGTTAACGTTTTCTGGCCGTGCGGTTGTCTCCGCCGGTCTTTGGGTTGGTCAGGCGAAACGCAAAATAAAGAGGGCCGGAAAGCCCGACCCTGCTCGATCTCTCTTCTGCGGTGGTTTCCACCTTATCGACGTGCGCGCGTATACCGGTGTGGATCAAAAAGCGCAAGGGGACCGGTTCAACCATTGGTACATGCGCCGGATGCGGCGCATCGCTGCCGATGACCCTTCGGTCCTATTCGGTCGTTTCACCCAGCCATATCCGCGGGTTCACATCTGCGATGTCGTGGAAAATCTCTTCACCCAGGGCGTGGCGCAGCCGCAGAGAGATCTCTTTTTCCGACAGCTTTTCGTTGCGCGTCATGTAGAAGTCTGACCCGAATAGAACCCGCTTGCGGATCTTCGGGTTCGATAGATAGGCCCTGAGCAGTGGCACGTTCTCATCAAACTTGAACATCGTGTACGAAATATCGGTCCATAGGTTTGGGTAATCTCCGCTCGATATCAGTTCTTCTATACGAGCCGCCCAGTTGCGCATCTTGGCTTCGGGTTTGTCCGGGTCGAACCCGTCGCGGCGGTTGATGATCCAGTCGCTTTCGCCGCCCCAATGGGCAAGACAGACGCGCAGGTCCTTGAACTCTTTCAGCACGTCGAGCCACGCGTCCGGTGCGGTGACCTTGTCGCGCCGCGCCTGCGTCCACCCTTTGTGATAGACGCCGCCACGCGAACAATGGACCATCACCGGAATGTTCTTTTCGACGCAATAGGGATAGATCTGTTCCATCAAGACCGGGTGATCCGGCGCGTAGCCAAGCTTGTTATAGAGCTTAAGCCCTCTGAACCCGTGCTCTTCGACGACCCGCTTGAATTCTTCGACACCATCCTCGCGGTCTGGGTAAATCGTCCCGAACGCGATCACCTGCGCCTTGTATTTCGGATCGGCCGCGAGTTCGGCCAGTTCGGTGTGCTGATCGTATATGTCCTTGTCGACAGGGCCGTGGCCGATCAGCGCCATGTCCATCGGCAGCACCACGAAACGAGTGTCGGATGGATAGTAATTGCGGACCTCTCGGAACACCTCGCTCTGCTTGCGGTGCGAGCTTGTGTCATGGAAGTTCTCAAGCCGCTGCAGCATACTGGCGGTTTCGGGCATTCGCAGAACCGACGCCCCCCACCTAAGACCCGTGACAAGCCAGGGCGCAGCGCGAAAAACAACGACACTGCGCACCGGGAAATATTTAGGCGCATGAGACGTCGTGAATGTGTGGATGTGGCAATTGGTAATCTGCGTCTTCTTCGGCTCCGGCACGTTCGCCTCCCCCAATATGCTTGAACCAATGCCCGAGCCTAGCAAGATTCGCGCTTTTGGGGAAAGTCAGGGATTTCGCCGGAACGTCAGATAGTGGGGCGTTCGGCCTTCGCGCAGGGCTTTTTGCTCATACCGCGTGCTCAGCCAATCCGGCCACGGCACCCGCCAATCGGCGGGGCCTTCGGCAGTCCAGTCAAAGCCGTGTGCCGGAACCTGCTCCAGCGTCTGGCGCACGTAGTCGGGAATGTCTGTGGCGACGCGAAACTCCGCGCCGGGCACCATTGCCCGCGACAAGGGTTCCAAGTGCTCTGGCGTGACGAAGCGACGGCGATGGTGCCGCTTCTTCGGCCAGGGATCGGGATAGAGCAGAAAGGCCTTGTCGATCGACCGGTCTGGCAGCACGTCAAAAAGATCGCGAACATCACCGGGATATACGGCAAGGTTTGTTACCCCTGCCCGCCTGATCTTGCCCAGCAGCATTGCCACACCGTTTAAGTAGGGCTCGCAGCCGATGATGCCGATATCGGGGTTGCTGGCAGCCTGGTGAACCAAATGTTCGCCACCACCGAAACCGATCTCAAGCCAGACAGGGCGACCGCCGAAAAGCCCTTGCAGATCAAGTGCCTCGCGGTGCGGATTGTCATCCCAACTGACCCGGCCGGGGCTTAGCGCGCTCAGATCCTCGGCCAGATAGGTCTTCTGGCTGGCTTTCAGCGTCTTGCCTTTCAGGCGGCCATAAAAGTTGCGGTGTGGTCGGTCGGGACTTGCCATGCGCTGCCTTTATCGATGGCACAACGGACGCTCAAGCAATCTATCACCAAAGCGTTTCTTGGTCTGTGATCGGATTTGGGCCTAGTCTGGGTCACTACGAAGAAAGGAATTGTAATGCTCTGTCGTCTTGCCCTGCTCATCGGTTTGTTTTTTGCCACAGCCCTCGCCGCGCAAGAGCAAGAGGAAGCGCCAGAGGTCGAGCCCAAGATGACGATGGAACGGATGGCAACGATCGTCCTCGCCCTCGACCCCGAGGCGCGGGCGGCGGGCAGCGCGCTGGAATTCACGCTCGACGACATCCCGGTTCTGATCATCGCAGACCCGACCGCCGACAGGATGCGGGCGATGGTGCCGATCCGGTCGTCCGACGGTCTCAGTACCGAGGAACTGATGCGGCTTATGCAGGCCAATTTCGATTCCGCCCTCGATGCCCGCTATGCAGTCGCGCGCGGTAGGCTTTGGAGCGTGTTCATTCACCCGCTGTCGCCGCTTGAGAAAGATCAGTTTCTGTCGGCCCTCGTACAGACGATCAACGTCGCCCGGACCTATGGCCAAAGCTATTCGGGTGGGGCGCAGGTTTTCGGCGGTGGTGACTCGAACGAGATCTACCGGAAACTGCTCGAAGAACTGCAAAAGAAAGGCGAGGCGCTTTAGCTGTCTGCGCAATCTGGACGATCCCAACAGGCCGGGGTAGTGCTGGCGCGAATGCGTACAGACGAAGGTCTTCATGTCCAGCCACGGCTCTCCCCGCCCGCTTACCGCCCTACCCTCCGGCCCGCTGACGGGCGAAGCCCATGTTCCCGGTGACAAGTCAATCTCGCACCGCGTGTTGATCCTTGGTGCGATGACCGTGGGCGAAACGACTGTGTCCGGCCTGCTTGAGGGGCAGGACGTGCTCGACACGGCCAAGGCGATGCGGGCTCTCGGAGCAGAGGTAACTAAGTTGCCTGATGGCAAATGGTCGATCCATGGCGTCGGTGTCGGCGGTTTCGCGGAACCCGATCAGGTTATTGATTGCGGCAATTCGGGAACCGGCGTGCGGCTGATCATGGGGGCCATGGCCACATCGCCGATCAGCGCAACATTCACCGGTGACGAAAGCCTGAACAAGCGGCCCATGGCGCGCGTGACCGACCCGCTTGCCCTATTCGGCGCGCAAACTGTCGGGCGCAGTGGCGGGCGATTGCCCCTGACGCTTGTAGGCGCTCAGGATCCCGTGCCGGTTCGCTACGCCGTTCCAGTGCCGTCCGCTCAGGTCAAATCCGCTGTGCTGCTGGCCGGTCTCAACGCGCCCGGCGAAACCGTTGTGATCGAGCAGGAGGCGACGCGGGACCATACAGAACGGATGCTGACAGGGTTTGGCGCCGAGGTCACGACCGAAGTCACCAACGAAGGCCGCGTCATCACGTTGAAGGGCCGCCCCGAATTCAAGCCTCTGCACATCGACGTGCCGCGCGATCCGTCATCGGCTGCCTTCCCGGTCTGCGCGGCGCTGATCACGCCGGGCTCCGACGTGTTGATCCCGAACATTGGCCTCAACCCCACCCGCGCCGGTCTGTTCGCCACGCTGCGAGAAATGGGTGCCGAACTGACCTATGAAAACGAGCGGGAAGAAGGCGGTGAGCCGGTTGCGGACCTGCGCGCACGCTATTCCCCCAACATGCAGGGGATCGAAGTGCCCGCCGAACGCGCGGCCAGCATGATCGACGAATACCCGGTGCTTTCGGTGGTGGCCGCATTCGCGAACGGGAAAACCCATATGCCGGGGGTCAAAGAGCTGCGGGTCAAGGAAAGCGATCGCATCGCCGCCATGGCCGATGGTCTGCGCGCCAACGGCGTTACGGTCGAGGATGGGCCGGACTGGTGGACGGTCACGGGCCTTGGCGCCGGCAATGTACCCGGCGGAGCCACCTGCGCCAGCCATCTCGACCACCGGATCGCGATGTCATTTATGGTGATGGGCTTTGGCACACAAAAACCCGTCCATGTTGATGACGCAGGTCCGATCGCGACCTCGTTTCCAATCTTTGAGCGGCTGATGGGCGACCTCGGCGCGCGGTTCGAGGGATGACAGCAGGCCCTTTCACCGTAGCCATCGACGGCCCGGCGGCTGCGGGCAAGGGCACCATCGCGAAAGCCGTCGCCGCGCATTTCGGCTTCGCGCACCTCGATACCGGACTGCTTTACCGGGCTGTCGGTGCGGCCACGCTCGGCGGTGCAGACCCGGTCGAGGCGGCGCGAAACCTTGCGGCCGAAGATCTTGACGATCCCGCACTCCGAACGCCGGACATCGCCCAGGCCGCCAGCAAGGTCGCAGTGATCCCCGAGGTGCGGAGTGCTTTGCTGCAGTTCCAACGCGCCTTTGCCCGTCGGGCGGGCGGCGCCGTTCTTGACGGTCGCGATATCTGCACGGTGATCGCGCCGCAGGCCGAGGTGAAGCTCTTTGTCACCGCGAGCCCCGAGGTGCGGGCGCAGCGGCGTTATGACGAGTTGATCGAACGGGGGCTGTCGGTAAATCCCGAAGACGTGCTCGAAGATGTCAGGGCGCGCGATGCCCGGGATAGCGAACGCGCGGCGGCCCCCCTTAAGGAAGCCGACAGCGCGACCGTCATCGATACATCGAATATGTCGATCGACGAGGCGGTGGAAAAAACCATCGCGCTCGTCCAATCCGCACGCGATGGTGGCTAGAGCGCGGCCTTCAGCGCATCGCCAAGATCAGTCCGTTCCCAGCTGAACCCGCCATCGGCCTCGGGCGCGCGACCGAAATGGCCATAGGCGGCTGTCCGTTGGTAGATCGGCTTGTTAAGCGACAGATGCTCGCGGATGCCGCGCGGGGTCAGATCCATGACCTTGGATACAGCCTGCTCGATCTCGGCATCGGGGGTCTTGCCCGTCCCGAACGTATCGCAATAGATCGACAGCGGCTCGGACACGCCAATCGCATAGCTCAGCTGCAGCGTGCAGCGATCCGCCAAACCGGCCGCGACGATGTTCTTGGCCAGATAGCGCGCCGCATATGCCGCCGAGCGGTCAACCTTTGTCGGGTCTTTGCCTGAAAACGCGCCACCGCCATGGGGGGACGCACCGCCATAGGTGTCGACGATGATCTTGCGACCGGTGAGGCCTGCGTCGCCGTCCGGGCCACCGATGACGAATTTGCCGGTCGGGTTCACGTGCCAGATCGTTTCATCGCTCAGCCAGCCATCGGGCAGCACTTCCTCGATGTAAGGCGTGACAATGTCGCGGATATCCTCGCTCGACAGTGTTTCATCAAGGTGCTGGGTCGACAGGACCAATGAGCTGACACCAACCGGCTTTCCATCGCGGTAAAGCACCGAAAGCTGTGATTTGGCATCAGGGCCAAGGGTCGGTTCCGATCCATCCTTGCGGGCCTGGGCCAGCCTGCGAAGGATGGCGTGGGCGTACTGGATCGGGGCCGGCATCAGGTCGGGTGTTTCATTCGTGGCATAGCCGAACATTATGCCCTGATCGCCCGCGCCCTCTTCCTTATCGGCGGTCGCATCGACACCCTGGGCGATATGCGCCGATTGTTCGTGCAGCAGGTTGGTGACCTCACACGTTTTCCAGTGGAACTTGTCCTGCTCGTAGCCGATGTCGCGGATGCAATCGCGCGCGATCTCGTCGATGCGACCCATGTATTCAGTCAGTTTTGCATGGTCAGAAAGGCCAACCTCTCCGCCAATAACTACGCGGTCGGTGGTGGCGAAAGTTTCACAGGCAACACGGGCTTCGGGTTCTTCGGCCAGAAATGCGTCAAGGATTGCGTCGGAGATACGGTCGCAGACCTTATCGGGGTGTCCTTCGGAAACGGATTCCGAAGTAAAAGTGTAGTTGCTACGAGACATGGGTGCTCCATTAGAAAAAATTCACTGCCACGCCAGGAAGCCGTTGTGACAGGTTCCAGTCGGAGTATTCCGACCGGCGGTCTAGGTCAATCGCATTTTGAAGCCAAAACTCTGCCTGCTGCGCAGCCGCAAAACCGTCAGGCCAAACAGCATGATACCAAGCCACGGCAGATCACCTGCTATCGCGTATGGTGTTTTGGGATTTGGGCGGGGCAGTCGCGCATCGATATATCCCGAGGTGTTCAGGGGCAGACTTTTTTGCACGCGGCCATACGGGTCGATCATTGCCGAAATCCCGGTATTTGCGCTGCGTACCATGGGCAGCCCCTGCTCGATCGCGCGCATCCGCGCCTGGCTGAGATGCTGCTGCGGTCCGGCAAAATCGCCGAACCAAGCGTCATTTGTCAGCTGCATCAGAAAATCCGGGCGGGACGGCGCATTGTTGACCTCATGGGCAAAGACAGCCTCGTAACAGATCAGCGGCAGCGCGCGGCCAACCGGCCCAAGGTCCAGAACACGAGGGCCCGGCCCGCTGGCATAGCCACCTTCCGCCCGGGCGGCGAGCCCGCCCACGTTGATGCGACGAAACAGCCATTCGGCCGGCATGTATTCTCCGAACGGCACGAGGTGATGCTTGTCGTAGGTGTCGGACACGGCGCCGGCCTCATCCAGAACCACGAGACCGTTATAATAATCATCACCCTCGCGGCGCTGAATCCCGACGACGATTGGCGCGCCGTTCGACGCGTCCGCCATGCGGCGAAAGACGCTGTCAGCATACTCAACGAGGTATGGCAGCGCCGTTTCCGGCCAGAGTACAAGATCCGGCGAACCCTCAGCCGCAGTGAATTCCAGCTGACGCTCCACAAACATGGGTATCTTTTCGGGGTCCCATTTCTCGTCCTGCGGCGCGTTCGGCTGAATGATGCGGATCGTGGTCTTAGTCGCGGGTCCGTCACGAAAGACGGGGGGGATCATGATCAGCGCGGTCAGACCAATAGCCGACACGATCTGAATGACGGCAATGATGTTGTTCCGCCCCGGGACGGCCAGCCAGTAGACCGCAAAGGCCATCGCAAACATCAAGCCATGCGGCCCACCGATCGACAGAAACTGCCCCCCAAGGCCGTCGATCATCGCCTGCGGCGGGCTGGCCCACGGAAAGCCTGTCAGGACATAGGCGCGGGCCATTTCACCCAGCGGCCAGGCAAATACCAGAGGCACCAGCCGACCACTGGACCAGCGCGCAAGGGCGAATGCGCCGCCCCAGAACAGGGCAAGACCGCCCGCCAGAAAGAACAGCGCGAACGGGGCCATCCACGCATGCTGGGCGGCATCGACCTGAAAAGGCTCGATGATCCACGACAGGCTCAGGCCGAAATAGGCAAAGCCGAGGACCCATCCCAGACGAAACGCGGATTGCGGGCGGCGCACACTTTCGAACAGCAGAAAGCTAAGAAACATCGACAGCACCATCAAAGGTGCAAATCCGTAAGGAGCGAGCCCGAATGACCCGACCGCGCCGACGCCAAGGGCCAGCGCATCCTTTCCCCAATAGGGCAAAGCGGCCACGCGGGCCGTGATCCGGCCGGTCGGGGCCTCCATCACTCTGCCGCCTGGCTGCGCAGGCGGATCCTCAGCCGCTTGATACGGCGGGGGTCGGCGTCGATCACCTCGAATTCCGGGCCATCGGGGTGCGGCACAACCTCGCCCCGTGCCGGTACGCGCCCGGCCAGCATGAAGACAAGACCACCAAGGGTATCGATCTCTTCTTCATCCACATCTTCGTGGTGGGTCAGCGACATCCCTATCTCGCTTTCGAAATCATTCAGCGGCGTTTTGGCCAAGGCCAGATAGCAGCCGGATTTCTCGCGGGTAAAGTGCAGGTCATCTTCGACGTCGTGTTCATCTTCGATTTCGCCGATCACCTGTTCGATCAGATCTTCGATAGTGACCAGGCCGTCGACCCCGCCATATTCATCGATGACAAGCGCCATGTGCCGCCGCTCGGTCTGCATCTTGGTCAGAAGAACGCCAATGCTCATCGATGGCGGGACAAACAGCAGCGGTCGCAGCATCGACCGCAAATCGAACGAACCGCCGCCACCGTTAAAGCCATGCTGCAGAGCAAGGTCCTTGAGGTGCGCAAAGCCGATCGGTGTATCGAGGGTTCCTTCGAAAATCGGGATCCGTGTCAGGCCGCTTTCCTTGAAGGTCTGAACCAGCTCGTCCAGGGTCGATGTGTCCGGCAGCGCGGTGATATCCGCCTTTGGAACCGCCACATCCTCGACCCGCATGCGGCGCAGGTTCATCATGCCGTGCTGCTTTTCGGCTGGCTGGGTCGGCGGAACGCCCATCGGCTGGTCACCGGTCGCGCCAAACATGCCCTTCATGCGGGCCAATAAACCATTGCTCGTCTTCGAGCCTTCTTGGCTCGTGCTGTCATTCGTCTGCGCGCTTTGCGCTGCTCCAGACGATCCGTCTGTGTCGCCCATCTAAACCTGTCCAATGTCAGCGCGGATCACGCCGATGCCCTAATATGGGTCAGGGATCCCCATTCTGCCAAGTATTTCGACCTCGAGTTGCTCCATCCGCGTGGCGTCTTTGTCACGAACATGATCGAAACCAAGCAGGTGGAGGATGCCATGAACCAGCAAGTGCGTCACATGATCGGCCAGCGGTTTGCCCTGTTCGGCGGCCTCCCGCGCGCACGTATCGTAGGATATGGCAATGCTGCCCAATTCCGTCGCACCCTCCGGTCCATTGCCGGGCTTGCGGGGGGCGTCGCCATCGATGGCGGCACTCAGATCCTCTTCGGGCCAGCTGAGAACGTTCGTAGGTGCAGGTTTTTCGCGAAACTCAGCGTTCAGGGCGGCGATCCGGTCGTCTGCGCATGCGAGAACCTCGACCATACCGTCACCAAGGTCGAGCGCGCCGGTTGTCCCCGACAGCGCGGCGTCGGCCAGCGATTGCAGGCCCAGACGCCGCCATCGGGCGTCTTCATAGACAATCTCGACACTCATCTCAGGCAGCGCGACCGGGTTCAGGTTGCTTCGGGATCCGCCTCATACGCCTCGATTATCGCGGCCACAAGGGGATGGCGCACAACATCCTTTGACGTGAAGTAGTTAAAGCCGATCGACGGGATCTGGTTCAACAGACGCTCCGCATCCGCCAATCCTGACTGAACGCCCCGCGGCAGGTCCACCTGGGTCCGGTCGCCGGTGACGACCATGCGCGAGCCCTCACCGAGCCGCGTCAGAAACATCTTCATTTGCATCGTTGTCGCGTTTTGCGCTTCATCGAGTACGACAAAAGCCCGCGACAGTGTTCGGCCCCGCATGAATGCGAGCGGTGCGATCTCGATCTGCTTTTCCTCGATCAGCTTGGTAAGCTGCTTGCCCGGCAGAAAATCATGCAGCGCGTCGTAAAGCGGCTGCATATAGGGATCGACCTTTTCCTTCATGTCCCCCGGCAAAAAGCCAAGGCGCTCGCCGGCCTCGACCGCGGGACGACTGAGGATAATCTTGTCGACATGGCCGCCGATGAACATGCTGACGCCGACCGCGACAGCAAGATAGGTTTTGCCCGTCCCGGCGGGGCCGATACCAAAGGCTAGTTCATTCTCAAAGAGCGATTTGACATAAGCCTTCTGCGCATCTGTGCGCGGTTCGATCAGCTTCTTGCGGGTCTTGATCTCGACCCGCTCGCCCACGGCCATCTCAAGCTGATCGCCCTGGCGCGCTCCGGTGTCCCGTTCGGAATGCCCCATCCGCAATTCACGATCGACGTCGGCCTCTTCAACCTCCTTGCCAGATTCCAGACGAAGATAAAGGGCGTTGAGCACTTCGATCGTCCGCCGCTGGACGTCTTCATCGCCCAGAATTGCGATCTCGTTGCCGCGCCGGACGATCCTGACATCGAGCGCCTTTTCGATCGCGACAAGATTGCGGTCATATGGACCGCACAGGTCAATCAGCAATCGGTTGTCGGGAAATTCTAAAAGCGCTTCGCCGGTCGGTTTCGGCGGGATCTGGGCTACGGGCAAGTCCTGCTCCTGCAAATGGGCCTAAGCTCAGGGTACAGGTTTGAAGCGCCGCCGCAACGGGAAGAAAACCAATTTCCCAGCCAATTTGTGGATTTTGCCGAGGCAATCAGCGGGCGGGCCCCGAGATACGGTCTTCCACGCCCCGAGAGCCGGAATCGTAGTCCCCGATGACCGTGCCCGGTGGGTGATTGTCATCACAGACGGGCAGCCCCGTGCGACGATTCACGCGCTCCGATGCGTAACCCTCAATGCCGTCATCAATGATCCAAACCTGGCATCCGTCAGGCGTATAGGCGATTGCAGCAACCCCGTTTTCGAGAAATCCGCCATCCCGCCCCTGATCCTGACCCGTTGCGATCACCGAATCCGGCCCGGTATAAGCCTGCGTCCCCTCGATCGTCTCGCACCCGGAAAGGGCCGCAAAACCCAGAACAAGAGCTGAAATTCGGCGCAGAATCATGGCGCTTTCCACTTGTAACAGATGATTTCGACGCGGCGGTTCTGCTGGCGGCCTGCAGCTGTCGCATTCGTCGCGCGCGGTCGCGTCTCGCCCAATCCGACGCGGCGATCGATCATGGCACCCACAGACTGCCCCACGGCCGCAACGGCCTCGGCCCGCTGTTCCGAAAGGCGTCGGTTATACCCCGCGGAAGAGCGATTGTCGGTATGACCGAAGACCGAATAGCCGACGGCGTCTTCCTGTTGAAAGAACGCCTCAAGCCGCGCGCGGGCGCCGGGGGCGAGGCTGGCACTGTTTGTCTCGAACAGGGTGTCGGTGCTTTCGATCATGCAGGCAGTGCGGTCCAGGCATATCGGCCGCCCGTTGTGCGGATCGCGGCGCAAGACCATGTAACCTTCGAGGCCGCCATCGGCCCACCAGTGCATGCAACCGTCGGGATCGATCCAGATCGACCACTCGATCACGCCCGATTTTTCGCCGGGACCGACAGCAAATGCAGGCGACGCGAGATGCGAAAGCGCCAAGGCGGCGCCCAGAACCAGCAGGTTAAGTCTTTGGCAAACTTTGGCCAAAAGGCGAAATCTCATCACACGTATGTCTCCCGACGCATCGCCCGTCTTCATTACGCGGTCTATACTGAGAGTGTGTTAATGCGCAAAGATTGTGCAGATCAAATCTGCACCACTGGCGGAAAAATACCACAGCGCGGCGCAGCGGCCTAGTTGACGAGTATGCCGGCGAGCGAGTTGGCGCCAGAAGCCGTAATTCGAACCGACCGCAAATCACCAACGGCCACTTCGGCCTGATCCACATGAACTGCATGGAGATATTCGGATTTACCCACCATCTGTCCGGTCCTACGGCCAGGTTTCTCGAACAACACTTTTACCTCACGCCCGACCATTCCGTCCTGAATGGCGCGCTGTTGTTTCGTGATCAGGGCCTGCAGGCGTTGCAGACGCTCATCGGCGACATCCGCGGCGACCTGTTCCCGCTCAGCGGCAGGCGTGCCGGGTCGCGTCGAGTATTTGAACGAATAGGCATAGCCGTATTCAACAGCCTCGATCAGATCGAGCGTTGCTAGAAAGTCGTCGTCCGTTTCTTCGGGAAAGCCGACGATAAAATCACCTGAAAGCAGGATATCGGGCCGCGCGGCGCGAATGCGTTCGATCAGCCGCAGATAGCTTTCGGCAGTGTGGCTGCGGTTCATCCGCTTGAGAACCCGGTCCGAACCCGACTGGACCGGCAGATGCAGATACGGCATCAGCTTTTCACATTCCCCGTGGGCGGCAATCAGGTCGTCGCTCATGTCATTGGGGTGGGACGTGGTAAAGCGGATCCGCTCCAGACCGTCGATGTCGTTCAGGGCCCAGATCAGGCGTGCAAGGCTCCAGTCGCCGCCGGTCCCTGCCCCGTGATAGGCGTTCACGTTCTGACCGAGCAGCGTGATTTCCCGAACGCCGCGTTCGACCAGATCGCGCGCCTCGGCCAGCACCCTGTCCACTGGGCGCGATACCTCTGCACCCCGCGTGTAGGGCACCACGCAGAACGCGCAGAATTTGTCGCATCCTTCCTGCACGGTGAGGAACGCCGTCGGTCCTCGTTGCGCCTTGGGGCGTGATTTGAGGTGCTCGAACTTGTCCTCTTCGGGAAAGTCTGTGTCCAGCGCCTTTTGACCCTCGGCCACCTGCGCCTCCATCTCGGGCAGCCGGTGATAGCTTTGGGGGCCGACAACCAGATCGACCATCGGCTGGCGGCGCATGATCTCTTCGCCCTCGGCCTGGGCAACACAGCCTGCCACCCCGATCTTCAAATCAGGCTTGGCCGCCTTGAGGCCTTTGAAGCGACCGAGTTCGGAATACACCTTTTCCGCCGCCTTTTCGCGGATGTGGCACGTGTTCAGCAGGATCATATCCGCGTCATCGGGCGACGCGGTCTGTTCATATCCCTGCCCGCCAAGCGCCTCTGCCATACGCTCGCTGTCATAGACGTTCATCTGGCAACCATAGGTCTTGATAAAGAGCTTCTTAGGGCCGGTCATGGCATCTGCCTGTCATGCTGGGGATCAGGCGGTGCAGATAGCAGGGCTTGACCAGGCTTGCAATGCAGGGGGACTTGTCCGACCGTGGTGGAAAAAGATAACGAGGCGACGATGCGGTATGCCGACCTGAACCACTTTCTGAACGACGGCCTCACGCAACTGGTCAAGGGACCGATTGCCGTGATCCTCGTTGAGGATGACGTCGAGGTTGGCACGACGATCCGGCATCATCGCGAGGTGGGGTTTCGCAACATCATCGTCCTGATGCATAATGCGCTTCCGCTTGATCCGGATCTGGAACAGGGCGTTGCGCGGGTCAGCTATGACCTCTTTGCACCAGGGGCCGTCACCACGGCCATCAATGCCCTGATCGAACTGACGCATGGTCGCTGGCTTTATTATTGCTACAACGCCGAATATCTCTTCTTTCCGTTTTGCGAGACACGCGGCGTGGGCGAGATGCTGACCTTTCACGCCGAAGAACGACGGGCTGCGATGCTCACATATGTCGTCGACCTCTATGCCGACGATCTGAGTGCATTCGGTAATGCGGTGTCTCTGGATCAGGCGCATCTGGACCGGGCGGGATACTACGCGCTTGCCCGCACAACAGAGGATGGCACGCCCAAGGAGCGGCAGCTTGATTTCTATGGCGGGCTGCGCTGGCGGTTCGAGGAACACGTCCCCTACGAGCGACGCAAGATCGACCGTATCGGCCTTTTCAAGTCGAAACCGGGGCTTGAGCTGCAACCGAACAACACGTTCAACGACGAAGAGTACAACACCTTCGCGTGCCCCTGGCATCACAACCTGACGGCCGCCATCTGTTCTTTCCGGGCCGCCAAGGCACTGCGGAGCAATCCGGGCAGCAGGCGCGCCATCGATACGTTCCGCTGGCACAATTCAGCACCATTCGAATGGCATTCACGGCAATTGCTGGATCTTGGGCTTATGGAACCGGGGCAGTGGTTCTGAAGGAATACTTCAGGCCTTGCGGCGCAGGCGGATCACAACATCGACCGAAGCGATCTCGGCTCCATCGGGAGCGTCGGGCACGCGGGAGATAACCAGCTGGTCGGCAGGCGCATCGGTCAGGCGCGCCTCGTCCTCCCAATAAAAGTGGGGGTGATCATGGGTGTTGGTGTCGAAATAGCTCTTTGAGCCATCGACCGTGACTTCCTGCATCAGGCCCGCATCGCAGAACGCTTTAAGGGTGTTGTAGACCGTGGCCAGAGACACCGCCTCACCCTCGGCTTTCGCCGCTTCGAAAAGGCTCTCGGCCGTGACATGGCGGTGCTGGCCGTCGCCAATGAGCAGTGCCGCAAGCGTCACACGCTGACGTGTCGGGCGAAGACCCGCGCCCACCAACCACCTTGCGCCGGTGTCATGTCCGGTATTTTTCATCTCGGCCTCAACTCAAAGCTCCCTTTATATAATGGGCCTAAGCCGAGATTTTCAATCGGAAACCCGTCTGGCACCAGCGCGGCGCAAGGTCACAAACCGGTCATCCCTTGCGAATTGGGGAATGGCGGTGATAGAGGGGCCTGACCTAACGCGCAGCCAAGGAGACGCGCCAGAATGGCCGGATACCCCACCAGTTTCGACAAAGAAGACCTGCTAAAATGCGCGCGGGGCGAATTGTTCGGGCCCGGGAACGCCCAGCTTCCCGAACCGCCAATGCTGATGATGGACCGGATCACCGACATCTCTGCCGATGGCGGCGCCCATGGCAAAGGCCATGTGGTGGCCGAGTTCGACATCAATCCAGACCTCTGGTTTTTCAAATGCCATTTTCCCGGCAATCCCATCATGCCCGGCTGTCTGGGCCTTGACGGGCTGTGGCAGTTGACGGGTTTCAACCTCGGTTGGCGGGGCTGGCAGGGGCTTGGCATGGCGCTTGGTGTGGGCGAGGTCAAGCTGACCGGCATGGTCACACCGACCCGCACGATGATCCGTTATTTCGTCGATTTCACCCGCGTCATCGACCGCAAGCTCAAGATGGGTGTCGCAGATGGACGGGTTGAGGCAGACGGCGAAGAGATTTATGTGGTCAAGGGCATGAAAGTCGGCCTGTCGACGGGCAACGACTAGGGTCGAGAGGAGGCTGCCGATGCGCCGTGTCGTTGTTACCGGACTGGGGATCGTATCGTCTATCGGGAACAACGTTTCCGAGGTCTTGGACAGCCTGAAAGCGGGCCGTTCGGGGATCGAGGCGAGCCCCGACATGCAGCATTACGGCTTTCGCAGCCAGATTGCGGGCACAATCAATATCGACGTGGCCGAACATGTTGAAAAGCGCACCCTGCGCTTCATGGGGCCGGGGGCGGCTTATGCCCAGATCGCGATGGACCAGGCCATCGCGGATGCGGGGCTGGAAGAGAGCGATATCGTCAATCCGCGCACCGGCCTTGTCGCCGGGTCCGGTGGACCATCTACAAGTGCCATGCTGATCGCGCACCAAACGGTGCTGAAGAACATGGCACCCAAGCGTATCGGCCCATTTGCCGTACCCAAGTGTATGTCATCGACGATCAGCGCGAACCTTGCCACCGCGAACAAGATCAAGGGCATCAACTATTCAATCACCTCTGCCTGCTCGACCTCGCTGCACTGCATTGGCAACGCGGCCGAGCAGATCATGATGGGCAAGCAGGACGTCATGTTCGCGGGCGGTGGCGAAGAACTGGACTGGACCCTTTCCTGTCTCTTCGACGCTATGGGCGCGATGTCTTCAAAATTTAACGACACACCCGAAAGGGCCTCGCGGGCCTTCGACGAAAACCGCGACGGGTTCGTTATCTCGGGTGGCGGCGGGATCATTGTGCTGGAAGAGCTTGAGCGGGCCAAGGCGCGCGGCGCCAAGATCTACGCCGAAGTTACCGGGTACGCTGCCACGTCGGATGGCCATGATATGGTCGCCCCCTCTGGCGAAGGGGCGGAACTGGCGATGCGCCTTGCCCTCGACACCCTGCCTGCTGACCGGACGGTTGGTTACATCAATGCCCATGGCACATCGACACCGGCAGGCGATGCCCCCGAAATGGAAGCCGTACGCCGCGCCTTTGAGGGGCGGGCGCAACCGGTCGTCAGTTCAACGAAATCGATGACAGGCCATGCGCAGGGTGCCGCAGGGGCCCTTGAGGCCGTGTTCTGCCTTCTGATGCTCAAACATGACTTTATCACGCCATCGATCAATATCGAGACGCTGGATCCGGCTTTCAAACCAGATGAAATCGCGACAGATCTTGTCGAAAATGCGGGTCTCGATTCCGTCATGACAAACAGTTTCGGCTTTGGCGGCACAAACGGTTCGATGATCCTTTCGAGATACCACGGGTAAGATTTGCAGATGTCGGGATTGCTTGCAGGAAAACGCGGCCTG
>CAWUIQ010000035.1:0-28738 GCA_963922565.1 uncultured Rhodobacterales bacterium | reverse complement strand
AGTGGCGCGTTTATTCCGCCGCGTCGCGCGCTATCAGACCCCGCGCCTCGGCCAGATGGGCCCAGACGGGCTGATCGGGAACATGCAGCGTCAGGGTGTCACCAAGCCTCAGCACCCCCTCCCGCTCAACCCAGGCCGTGACGCCGCGCCGCCCCGATGCGGCGGCCTTGTAGGTCTTGCCAAAACCGGGCGCCTCGGCCTCGATCTCGCGCGCGGGCAGCTGGCAGGGCCGGTTCTCCATATCGATCACGAGGGTCACCCCATCCGGCCCCTGTAGCCGTGCAGAGGGTGTCACGTGGGTGAAATCCGGGATGCCCTCGATCACCATCGACGCCCCGACAAGCACGGGATCAATCGCATCAAGCCCCATCATCGTCGCTGTCGCCGCCAATTCCTCTGCCGACAGGATCGACAGCTGCCGCACATTGCGGATCGTCGTGCCCTTGGGATGCTGCGCCGTCGTTCGGCTGCATGACGGTCGGGTTGATCCGCCATGCGCCTCGCCCAGGACACCGTCGAACTGCGCATTCAGAACTTCGGCCGGAACGGACCGCAGCGTGCCGCCTTCCGGCACGACCCGCCCCAACCATGTGATGCGTGCGCTGAACGGGGTTGGCTTCAATGCGGGCATGCGGATCAATCCTCTGATCTGTTTTCCCGGCCAACCTACCGGAGTTCCCTCAAGCGGACCAATCAAAGGATGTGAACCGCGCGAAACATACGGCGAATGAAAAAGCCCCGCAGGCTGTGCTGCGGGGCTTTTTGATCACTTTGGCGTCGGTTGAGCTTAACCGGCCGGTTCCGGCTCCATCCCACCGTCTGATGCCGGTGGCGACTTCTTTTTTGCCTTCGGAATCGCGGTCAGGCTCGGCTTTTCGTCCTTCACCTCGCTACCGCTGTCTTCGTCGTCGTCCTTGTGCGGAGGTTCACCGCGGATCACGCGGTCGATTTCTTCACCGGTCAGCGTCTCGTACTCAAGAAGGCCCTGGGCCAGCCGTTCGAATTCCTGCTCATTCTCTTCGATGAGCTTCTTGGCCAGTTCATACCCTTCCTGGATGAAGGCGCGCACCTCTTCTTCGACCAGTTCCTTGGTGTGGGCCGAAACCGAGAAACCGGCGGTATTACCTTGATAGCCCTCGGCCGCTTCGGTGTAGTCGATGTTGCCGACCTTGTCGGACATGCCCCATCTCATCACCATCGCGCGCGCAAGTGCCGAGGCCTGCTGGATATCGCCGGCGGGGCCGTTCGACACGGAGTCTTCGCCATATTTGAAGATTTCAGCCGCTTTGCCCGCCATAGTCATGGCCAGCCGCTGACGGCATTCGTCCTTGAACATGTTGAGACGATCCATCTCCGGCAGGCTCATCACCATGCCAAGCGCACCGCCGCGCGGAATGATCGTGGCCTTATAGACCGGGTCGCATTTCGGCAGTTTCATACCGACCAGCGCATGCCCGGCCTCATGATAAGCCGTCATTTCCTTTTGCTCAGGCGTCATGACCATGCTGCGCCGTTCGGGGCCCATCATGACCTTGTCTTTGGCATTCTCGAAATCGAGCATGGTGACAAAGCGCCGTCCGACCCGCGCCGCCATCAGCGCCGCTTCGTTCACGAGGTTAGCGAGATCCGCACCCGAGAAGCCCGGCGTCCCGCGCGCGATGATGCGCAGATCGACGTCGGGGCCAAGCGGCGTTTTCCTGGCGTGGACACCCAGGATCTTTTCGCGGCCCTTGATGTCGGGGTTCGGCACTGTGACCTGACGGTCGAACCGGCCCGGACGCAGCAGCGCCGGGTCAAGCACGTCGCGGCGGTTGGTGGCCGCGATGATGATGACGCCCTCGTTGGCCTCAAAACCGTCCATCTCGACCAGCAACTGGTTCAGCGTCTGTTCACGCTCGTCATTGCCACCGCCATAGCCTGCGCCACGATGGCGGCCTACGGCGTCGATCTCATCGATGAAGACGATACAGGGTGCGTTCTTTTTCGCCTGTTCGAACATGTCGCGGACACGGCTTGCGCCGACACCGACGAACATCTCGACAAAATCCGAACCCGAGATCGTGAAGAAGGGCACGCCCGCCTCACCGGCAATAGCCCGCGCAAGCAGCGTCTTACCGGTACCCGGAGGGCCGACCAAAAGCGCGCCTTTTGGGATTTTGCCGCCAAGGCGCGAGAACTTCTGCGGGTTGCGCAGGAACTCGACAATCTCTTCGAGTTCTTCCTTGGCCTCGTCGATACCGGCCACATCGTCAAACGTGACGCGGCCCTGCTTTTCGGTCAGCATCTTGGCCTTGGACTTGCCAAAACCCATGGCGCCACCGCCACGACCACCCTGCATCCGGTTCATGAAATAGACCCAGACGCCGATCAGCAGCAGGAACGGCAGAAGCGAGAGAAGGAAGGTCTGGAACCCGGACTGCTCTTGCTGTTCGGCCCGGACCGCGATGTCATTCGCGATGAGAAGCTGAGTGATTTCAGCATCTTCCGGCTTGATCGTCACGTAGTCCTGTGACCCCTGGCGAAAGCGCACCTGCTCGCCGTCGAGGGTGACGTTGGTCACGCTGCCGTCTTCGACGGCGCGGACGAATTCGGAATAGCTGATCTCGCGGCTCTGCAGCGTGTTGCCGGACCCGCTGAAGAGGTTGAAGAGGGCCAGAACCAACAGGAACAGGACGACCCAGAAGGCGATGTTTCGAACGTTGCCCAAGGATATCTCCTTACAAATGAGCCTTTGGCGGCTGCGCCAGACTCTCTGTCATAAAATAAGGATACATGCCAACAGTTCAACGCGATAATAATGTCGCAAAAAAGGCCTCTTTGCCGCCTTCAAGCTCGGCAAGCCATTCGTCAGTCGGATTTGCAACAGGTGCGGCCACCAAAGCATCCCCATTCCAGACCGACGGGGTCGACAGCAAAGCCGCCCGCGGCAGGCCCACCTCGCGCCAGTCTTGCACGGCCGCAAGGCCGTCTTCGCCAAGGGCCCGCACCACCAGTGACGGGTCATCTTCGGGTCCCGTCACCAGCCAGCGCCCATCCCAAAGATCGCCCACTTCGCTTTCAATGTTCTGAGCGGCGTTGAGCTCGCGATAGATCCAGACCACCCCCTTGTCGCGCGAAACCTGACAGCCCTCCAGCGTCGAAGTCTCGCCATCGCGCATGGCCTTCAGCATGCGTTCGAGGGCGGCCCCACGGGGCGGATGGCCGCTGGTGCTGATCCACGCGATGGCGCGGATCACAAGCCGCCGCGCGATTTCATCAGGCAGGGTCCGAAACAGCCTAAGGTCGATGGCCAGCGCTCCATGTACGACGCGCACCATTTCACGAGCCGCCAGAAAGGTCTGCCAATCCAAGGCTTCGCGGGCCTTGTTCATGGTATGCGCGACGTGTACCAGCGTGTCGGTCGTCAACCCCAGCTCTTCGAGTAGCGGCATCATCTCGCGGACGCGGACGCGTTCGAACCGGGTGTCTTCGTTGGTGGGATCCTCGCACCATCCGATGTCACGGTCTTGCAGGTATGTCCGAAGTGCCTGCCGCCGGACGCGCAGGAGGGGCCGCAGCCATGTTATCCCATGGCGGACATGCCGGTGCGCCATGGCGGAAAGCCCGTTGACACCCGCACCGCGCGCCAGACGCATCAAAAAGGTTTCGGCCTGATCGTCAGCGGTATGGGCGAGGGCGATATGCGATATGCCGTGGGCCTCGGCCCAGAACGACATCAGGTCATAACGGGCTTCGCGGGCCCTTTCCTGAAGATTGCCCTCTCCGTCCCAGCCACGCCAGTATTCGATATGATGTGAGATGCCGAGACGGGCTGCGAGGTCGGTCACCAGCCGCAACTCGTCCCGCGCCTCGGCCCGCAGCCCGTGATCGACGCTGATGGCGTGAACCTCGCAATCCTTGCCCCGGGCGAATTCGGCCAGCAGGCTGAGGAGCGCCATGGAGTCCCCACCGCCCGAAACGGCAACGCCCAGCTGCCGGGGCGGCTGGGGCATCAACTGCTCTTCGATAATGCGGAGCAGAGGATCGGCCATCGGTCTCAGGAGCAGGCCAGCGCGCCCATTTCGGTCTGCGCTTCGGTCGCAAAGGCCGTGCCGGGGAACCGAACCGGCACCTCCGCCAGCGTCAGGCACGCCTCGGTCGTTTGCCCGAGCCGGCCAAGCGTCGCGCCCAGTCGGTAGAGTGCCTCAGGCGCGTCCGGCCCTGTCGGATTGACCCGGAATGCCGCGAGAAAAGCGCGGGCCGCCTCACGCGTATCGCCAAGCTCTTGCAGCGCGCGGCCACGATAAAGATCGGCCGTCACCGCCATCGGACCACCGGGATAGGCGTCATTGAATGCCGCAAAGGCAGCGGCGGCCGTCACGAAATCACCGGCGTCATATGCAGCACGGGCCACTTCGAAATCCGACTGCTCCTGCGTTGCAAGCTGGGGCGCCGCAGGATCGGGCTGCGGCGCTGGCGCGACAGCGGCAGTCTGTGTGTCGCCGCCCAGCGTCGTGGTTTCGCCCAGCTGGCTGACATCGCCGCCCTCAAGCTCCACCAGCCGGAACTCCAGATCGCCGATCCGGTTCGTTCCGTCCCTGACGATGCGATCGATTCTGAATTCGAGCTCTTCGGTCTTGGACGTCAGCCGCTGCAATTCGCTCTCGATCGCGTTGACCCGGTCCAGCGTCGATGCACCACCGACGGATGTCTGCGGCGCTCCGGTCGTGCTGAGTTCACGCCGCAGTTTCTGAACCTCGACATAAAGCACGGTCAATTCCTGCCGGATGTCGGCAAGCGTCTGGTCGTCCTGCGCCTTGAGCGGCGCAGCCAGGATCAGCAGAACCGGGAGAACGCGCCACATGGCCTAGCTGGTGCCCCCGGCCGCAAGCACGGTCACAGCGCGCCGGTTCTGCGCATAGCAGCTTTCCTCGCTGCAAATGGCGAGCGGGCGCTCCTTGCCGTAGCTGATCGTGGTGAGACGCGTATCGGCAATGCCGCGGCTGATGAGATAGCTGCGCACTTCGTCGGCCCGGCGCGCGCCAAGCGCGATGTTGTAGGCGCCTGTGCCCTGCTCATCCGCGTGCCCTTCGATCACAGCACTGTAGGCTGGGTTATCGAGGAGCCACGATGCCTGCGCATTCAGCGTGGTGCGTGCCGCGTCGGTCAGATCAGACTGGTCGACGGCAAAAAGAACCCGGTCGCCGACGGTTTCCTGAAAGAAAGCCGGTGATGTCGGGTCGGAGATACTGCCTGCCACACCTGCTCCGCCTGCGGCATCGTCGCCGCCGCGTCCCGGCCATCCAAGTCTTCCGGCATCCGTACAGGCCGCCAGACTGAGGGCCCCCAGGATCAAAACTGCTTTACTGCTGATTTTCATGGCTTCTGCCTTTTTCTTCCGCCTGTTTTCACTTTTCTTAACACGATGAAGCGCCCGTGAAAACGCGGCGCTGCACCGTCAACGCTGGAGCGGCCCCCATGCCGGGTCAGAACCCCCTTCGGGCGTCTGGACGGGCCGCAGGTTTCTGCCCGTGATATCGACCGAATAGAGGGTCGACCGGCCTGCAGCGCCTTGCGTGACGCGATGGAACATGATGACGCGACCATTCGGCGCCCATGTCGGCCCCTCGTCGAGGAAGGACGCGGTCAGCAGCCGCTCTTCGCTGCCATCGGTTCGCATCACTCCGATATGGAACCGCCCACGCGATTGCTTGGTGAAGGCGATCAGATCGCCGCGGGGCGACCAGACCGGCGTGCCATAGCGGCCCGTACCGAAAGAGATCCGGCGCGCCTCGCCCCCATTGGCCGGCATGATGTAAAGCTGCTGGGTACCCGACCGATCGCTTTCGAACACGATCTGACTGCCATCGGGCGAAAAACTGGGGGCCGTTTCGATCGATGGCGCGCGGGTCAGGCGCGTTGTCTCGCCACTACCCAGACTGAGCCGGAAGATGTCGGTATTGCCACCGTTGACGAGTGAAAAGAGAACCGTCTGCCCGTCAGGGGCAAAGCGCGGCGCAAAGCTCATTGTCGCATTGCCGGTCTCAAGGACTCGACGCGACACCGTTCCAACGTCCAGCACATAGATGCGGGGCGATCCGGTCTCGTAACTGGTATAAAGGACGCGGTCGCCGGTCGGCGAAAAGCGCGGGGCCAGAACCAGCGCATCGGACCCGGTCAGATACTGGGTGTTTGCCCCGTCATAATCCATGATCGCCAGCCGCTTGCGCCTGTCACCCTTGGGTCCGCTTTCCGAAACATAGACGACGCGGCTGTCGAAATAGCCGCCCTCGCCCGTGATGCGGCTGTAAACGGCATCGGCAACCTTGTGGGCGATGCGCCTCACCCCATCGGTGGTGCCGTTGAATTGCAGGCCGTTGCCCATCTCGGCCCCGGAAAAAACGTCAAAGAGCCGGAACTTGACGCTGACCTGATTGCCCGTCACGGCCACCGCCCCTGTGATCAGGGCCTGCGCATTGATGGCTTTCCAGTCGGGATACTGAACCGGAGCCTGAAAGCTGCTGACCTGACTGATGAACGCCGTTGACGGCAATTCCCGAAAGAGCCCTGTTCCGGTCAGGTCCTGCGCGATGACCCGCGCAATCTGGCGCCCGATCTCGCCGCTGCCCTGGGTTTCGGGCACGAAATCGGGAACTGCAAAGGGCAAGGGTTCGATCACGCCCTCGGTGATCTCGATCCGAAGGGGGCCTTGCTGGGCCACCGCCGCAGTCGCCAGAACCAGTGAGAGACCGGTCAGAAGCGCACGCATCATCCTCATTTGATCCGCATCCTTTCTGGATTGAACGTCATCTCAATATCCTTCCAATGCGCATATTTCTCAGGGGGAAGTTCATAGCCTTTTGCCCCGCAACGTATGATTGCACGCCGCGCCGCCTCGTAGGCCTGCCGCGCTGCGGCCTCGGTCCCGCCCGAGAATGACAGCATCCGGATGCTGGCGGTGACAGGCCGCGCCCCTTCGTCCATGGCCACACCAACGACAACGGTCGTGTTAAGCGCGTCGGACGACAGCGACCCGACATTCCAGCAGGATGAAACGGCGACGCGCAACGCATCTTTTTCACCAGCCGACATGGGTGGCCCGGCGGGTGCCGCCGCGGGCTCGGTACTGGGCTGTTCCGCCTCTGCCGACTGAAGCGCTGCCAAGACATCCGCATTGTCGGTTGTCGAGGGCGCTTCTTCTTCGGCCTGCCGCACTGGCGGTGTGGGGCGGTTGCGCGGCGGGCGCAAAGAGCTGGTCATCGTGCCCGACGGCTCTTCGGCCTCGGTCACGATCTCGGTTGTTGCCTCTTCGGGTGCCGTTGCTTCGGCTTCTTCGGCAGGCGTTTCGGCCTCGGTGCTTTCGTCGGGTGTCACGGCCTCCTGCTCGACCGGGTCAGGGCGCGCATCGGGTTCCGGGATAGCCACCGGTTCGGGTGCCACCCGCTCGGACGGGCGCGGGACCGGCCGCGTGGAAAGATCCGGCGCGGCGACGGCGAAATCCTGGTTTGGAACCACCGGGTCGCTATCGGCAAGGTCGGGCGCGGGCGTTGGCACCACGGGCTGGACCTCTGGCAGAACCTCAGGGTCGGGCTCTGTGATCGTTTCCGGCGCCTCGGTTGCGGGCAACGTGTCTTCGACCGTGGGTGCGACGGCCTCGATCTCGTTCGCAGGTTCCGGCGGCATCGCGACCTGCGTTACGGTTTCGGGCTCGGATGGCGGGGCATAAAGCGCGTCGAATTCCGCGCCCGAGATGACAGAGACCGCGGTTACATCAAACGGCAGCGGCTCGGCCTTGAATGCACCCAGAAAAGCCCAGCCGATCAGGCCGATATGGCCCAGACCCGATATGACCTGCCCTGTGTTCAAACGGCTATCCGTCCACGCCGTCCAGCGTCGGACCGCCGATATCGGTCACCAGGCCGATATCGCTGAAGCCGGCAGCATTGAGGGCACCCATCACCTGCATCACCTCGCTGTAGGGCACGGCCCCATCGGCGCGCAGAAAGATGCGGTCGCTGGTACGCTCGGCGGCAATGGCACGCAGGCGCGGCACGAGATCCGCGCGCGCCGTATCGGTCGTCTGGATCTGAACCGCCCCCTCGGAGGTGAGCGTGACGGTCAGCGGCTCTTCCTGATCGGCAGGCAGCGGGTTGGCGGCTGTCTTGGGCAGCTCGATGGGCACACCGACGGTCATCAGGGGTGCGGCCACCATGAAAATGATCAGCAACACGAGCATCACGTCGACAAAGGGGGTCACGTTGATTTCGGCCATCGGCTGGGCCCGGCCCCGACGGCGACGGCGCGACCCGCCCCCATTTTCCTTCTTGATGACGCCAGCGCCCATCAGGCGTCCAACTGGCGGCTGAGGATCGTTGCGAATTCGTCGGCGAAGGATTCGTAGCCCGCGACGATCCGGTCACTGTCGGCGCTGAGCTTGTTGTAAAAGATCACCGCCGGGATGGCCGCCAGCAGACCCAAACCGGTCGCCAGCAACGCCTCGGCAATACCGGGGGCCACGACAGCCAGATTGGTGTTCTGCTGTTCGGCAATTTCGATGAAGGCGTTCATGATGCCCCAGACGGTGCCGAAAAGACCCACGAACGGCGCGGTCGACCCGACGGTCGCAAGGATCGGCAGACCGCGCTGCAAATCCTCGGCCTCTTTCGCGATTGCCACATCCATGCTGCGGTCGATCCGGGATGTTGCATTGGCGATCAGGCCACCATCATCCCGGTGGGACCGCTGCCATTCCGACATCCCGGCCGCAAAGATACGCTCGGACTGGCCGTCCGGTGTCGGCCCGACCTGTTCAAACAGACCATCAAGTGGTTCACCCGACCAAAAGGCGCGGTCGAACCTGTCCGCCTCGGACCGGGCCCTGCGATAGTTGATGAGTTTCTGGATGATGATCGCCCAAGCCCAGAATGATGCGATGACCAGCAGGATCATCACCAGCTTCACGATCAGCGTCGCACGCGCAAACAGGCCCCACAGCGAGAAATCAATCTCCTGCGCGAGGGCCAGAGTCTCTACTTCCATCTACCTGCTCTTTTCTGCCGAAGCGTTCGGGCGCTTCTGATTAAGGCGGACAATATACGAGGGGTCGGCAAAGCGCCATCACTTCGGCGTTATTTTCTTGGGTTTTTTGCCAAAGATGCGCGTATTTCCGCTGGAAGCCGGGTGGGTTTTCCCGCCGTCGTCATACAGACGGCCGTCACCTGCGCGCGAAAGATCAGATCATCCTCCCGGCGCACTTCCTGATCAAAAACCCAGCGAACAGGCGAGCTTGCGCCATGTGTCGTGTGGACGGTCAGGCGATCGCCCAGACGCGCCGACCCGATATAGTCCGCCTCGACCCGCGTCACCGCAAAGACGATCCCGTCGGAGCGCATGGCGTTTTGGTCCACCCCCATCTGCTCGACAATCTCGGAGCGGGCCCGCTCGATAAAGCGCAGATAATTGGCGTAATAGACGATCCCGGCCATGTCGGTGTCTTCGTAATAGACGGTCACGGGATGTTGGTGGGTCATCGCGGCTCCTCGATTTGAGCGGACTGTGCGAAGGCTGAAAAGATTCTGCAAGCGGGCCGACGGAACCGCGCGGCCAATCCGTTTTACTCATAGCAAAACAAACGGATCGCAATCAGAAACGATGCTTTCGGACCGGCCCCATGCCCTGCCATTGCCCCGCTCACGGTCAAGGCATCCATATCCCGGCTCTCCCACGGTCGGATATGGACTGCGGTTTGGGGCCACGACCGCCTCGCCCGTCCTGGCATACGATAGCCGATATGCCGGTGATCGTGGCCTCAGTCAGGTTGCCGGAGATGCAGCAGCGCCCCTTGTCCAGCCTTCCCATCCCAGGGAACGGCGCACTGACTGCATCGCGGTGGAGGCGAGGCGGTCGCCAAATCTTTGGGGGGCACGCGTCCTTTGATGTCTAATCGGCAGATTTCGCCCGTTTCGGGCTAGCTCGGACGGGCCGGTACCATCCGGGCAGAAAGGCGGAGCGCATGACTGCGATCCTCCGCGACAGCAGGCACGACTGGATCGTAGGCGGCACGGATCAGCGCGGCGATGTCCGGTCTCAGAACCGTTGCCTCCCCGGCCACGGCCAGCGGCGACTGATCGCGGAAGGCAAGATCGGACCAGAGCAGGATCGACTGAACCACCTGGCTGAGCGCGAGGGTCTCGGCCGGGACCTTGCTCAGATGCTGATCCATCCGCAGAAACACGAAACAGGCCTGGATCGCGCCTGCGTCGTCGAACCGAAAGATCCGATACTGATTGGCATCAGCCGCCTCAAGCCGGGCAACCAGCGGGACAAGATCGGGCACCAGACGATCCAGCCCCGGCACCTGCGGCAGTTCGGACCAGTCGCGAAAGAAAAACCACATGAAGTTGCTGCCAAGCTCGGGGTCAGTTTCAGCCATCTCGTGCCCGGCAAGCTGGCAGACCGCCTCGATCGCGCCCTTGACGGTCGAAAGCGTCTTGTCATCGACACCAAAGACGACGGGTGCCAGCGGACGGCCCCAGCGGGCGAAGAGGTATTCGCCACTCTCCCGTGTAAAAAGGGCTTCTGTCGCGTGCGGTGTCATGGTGGTTCCTTTGCAGGACAGTTCTCGCGACGCAACCCATCTTTCCAAATGAGCGCCGCATCAGCGGCGATCCAAAACTCTTCCAAGAGTTTTGCTCAGAAAATTCGAATTTTCTGACCCCCATTGGCGACCGCCGTTCAATCAAACATATCCGTCTGTCCCTTTGGCGGCGTCAGCCCGAGATGCCGCCACGCCCCCTGCGTCAGCATCCGCCCCCGCGGAGTTCGCTGGATCAGGCCCTGTTGCAGAAGGTAGGGTTCGATCACCTCTTCGAGCGCATCGCGGCTTTCAGAAAGCGCCGCCGACAGCGTTTCGATCCCGACTGGCCCGCCGCCATAATGATCGGCCATCAATTGCATATACCGGCGATCAGCGCCGTCGAGGCCTAGGTGATCGACCCCGAGCCGGGTGAGCGCATTGTCGGCCAGCTCTTTCGTGACCGTGCCGTCGCCTTCGACCACCGCGAAATCTACGACCCGGCGCAAAAGACGCCCCGCGATCCTTGGGGTGCCTCTGGCCCGCCGCGCGATCTCGCGCGCGCCGCCTTCGTCCGCCGGAGCCCCCAGCTTCTGGGCATTGCCGCTGACGATACGAAAGAGCTCGTCCTCGGTATAGAATTGCAAGCGGGTCGGAATGCCGAACCGGTCCCGCAGTGGTGTCGTCAGCAGCCCCATCCGCGTCGTTGCGCCAACCAGCGTAAAGGGCTGCAATTCGATCCGAACGGTGCGCGCCGCAGGTCCTTCACCAATGACGAGGTCCAGTTCGAAATCCTCAAGTGCGGGGTAAAGCACTTCTTCGACCGCCGGGTTCAGGCGGTGGATTTCATCGATGAAAAGTACGTCGCGCGCTTCGAGATTGGTCAGGATCGCGGCCAGATCGCCGGCCTTGGCCAGAACGGGGCCAGAGGTCATCCGGAATCCGACCCCAAGCTCGCGCGCCATGATCTGCGCCAGCGTCGTCTTGCCCAGTCCCGGCGGTCCGTGAAAGAGCGTGTGATCCATCGCCTCGCCGCGCTGCTTGGCCGACTGGATGAAAACGCGCAGATTGGCCTTTGCCTCTGCCTGCCCGACGAAATCCTCAAGCAGTTGCGGGCGTAGGGCCCTGTCCACATCCTCGGGCAGCGGATCGGGGCGCAGGGTTGGATCGATATCGGCCATCATACCCCCCCCGGTTAGGCCTTGGGCGCCAGCAGTTTGAGCGCATCCCTTATCAGTACCGGCGTTGCGGCATCCGGTGTATCCGACGCCGCCTGCGCAATCGCTGCCGCAGCCTCGGACGGGCTGTAGCCGAGATTGCCAAGGGCCGAGAGTGCCTCGGCCTGGGCGGATGGGTCGGCGGACCCGGCGGGTGGCAGTGGGGCCTCGATTAATCCCTCTGGTTCAACACCGGATGGCGCAGCGGCAGTTCCGCCAAGCGCCATCACCGAAGGCGCCTTGTCCTTCAGATCCAGCACGATCCGCTGCGCGATCTTGGGTCCGATCCCCTTGGCCGTCTTGACCGCTGCCCAATCTCCAAGGGCAATGGCGCGGCTCACGCCATCGACCCCAAGCGCACCCAGAATGGCCAGCGACGCCTTGGCGCCCACGCCCTGTACCGACATCAGCAGCCTGTGCCATTCCTTTTCGGCAAGCGTGGGAAATCCGAAGAGCTGCATCAGGTCCTCGCGCACAACCAGATCGGTAAAAAGCGAACAAGCCTCACCCACCCCCGGCAGGGCGGCAAGCGTCCGGTCCGAGCAGTAAACGAGATAGCCCACCCCGCGCACATCTAGCAGCACGTGATCCGTGGCGCGATAATCGATCCGGCCCGAAAGCTTTCCGATCATGCCCGGGCCCTTTCGACCGCGCGGGCCAGACCGCCCCCGTGATGGGCATGGCAAATCGCAAGGGCCAGCGCATCCGCCGCATCCGGCCCCGCGAGTTCGACACCCGGCAATTGCAGGCGGACCATATGGGCGACCTGCGCCTTATCCGCGTGACCGACACCCACGACGGATTTTTTGACCTTGTTGGGCGCGTATTCACCGACCGAGAGACCAGCCTGCGCCGGGACCAGCAGGGCGATGCCCCGCGCTTGGCCCAACTTGAGCGTGCCTGCCCCGTCCTTGTTGACAAAGGTCTGTTCAACGGCCGCCGTGTCGGGCGCGTATTGGCGAACGATTTCGGTCAATGCCTGATGAAGGGAGAGCAACCGATCGGGCAGGCCGTCACCCAGGCCGTGGCACAGCCCGTTCGCGACGTGGCGCAGACGCGAACCCTGTGCTTCGATCACCCCCCAACCCAGCGTACGAAGCCCCGGATCGATCCCCAGAATACGCATCTTGGAACTGCCCTGCCTGTTTCTTTTTGCCTTTTGTGGTTCACTAGCACGAAAGGCGAACATTCGCCAAGCGGTTCCGGGCTTGACCCGAAACGACATCGATTATCCCGGCGGCGACCGAAGGCGGACAACGCGGTTCAAAATCGTCGTCGGGGATAGCAAAAGCGACACCTTAACAGCCTTAAAAATGTCTCAATTTCAGTCTGTTACCGGAATGTGAGGCCTTGCATTAACTGCATAGCGACCATGCAAAAATTGCGGCTTGCTCCTCATCAAAGCCGGTCCTATCTGCCGATCATGACGCGGGACACCCCGCCCAATTCCTCAAACAAAAAGGACTGCTGCAATGGCTGCATTCGACACCACACGCCCTTCGTTTGACGCTGCATCTGTTGCCGGCGTCTTCTTCCGCCCGTTTTACCGCTTGGTTGCAATGGTCGTCGCCTGGAACGACGCCCGCGTGACACGCAACGCCTTGTCTGCACTGAGCGATCGCGAGCTCGAAGACATCGGCCTCAGCCGCGGAGACATCGACGAAGTCGCCGCACAGGCGTTGCACTAAGAAACGCTGCGAACAACGCAGAAAAGCCGCCGGTCGATCAGACACGGCGGCTTTTTTGTTTCGAGACCTTCGATCAGCGCAGGATCGGGCCGATATGTTCCGATATCATCTGGGTCAGCGGATCGATCTGCATGACCCACGCGCCACCCTGCTCAATCGGCGTCCCGGCTGCGAGGCGATCAACCCGCTCTTCGTAGGTGATCGGGCCAAGTGCCGACAGCATGAATGCTTTGAAACCGAAAAATGCGATAAACAGAATAAGCGCCGCGCGCGGCGAAACCGACCAACGCTTGCGTTTTGGTTTGACGACGATCAACCCGTCGCCTCTGATCTGCGTTACATATCCCTGCGCCAAAGCTGAGTGCTTTTTGTCAAGCGCAGCGAGACGATGCATGAACTCTGCGTGCGAATCCGTCATAGCAGCCATCTCTTACTCCAAACCGGCCCCCACCGACTGGTCTGATAAAAGTCCTCTGCAAATGTGGCCAAAACAAGGCAGACCCCGCGTAACTACCGGAAAATGTGTCGTTTATCGGCTTGGTTTTTGCAGAGTGAGCGTGGTCCACTCAACAATCTCTTGGCGTTTGATCACATTGATCCCAAGCCGTGAATAAACCTCGGCCACTTCATCCGCCTGTTCGTTCAGGATACCCGAAAGAATCACATGACCGCCGGTTGAAACGCGCGAAATTATGTCAGGCGCAAGCGCGATCAGCGGGCCTTTGAGGATGTTGGCAAAGACCAGATCGAAGGGGCCCGCCAGATCCGGATGGTCCAGACCAGTCGCTTCGACGACCTTGATCCGGCCCTCCAATCCGTTGGCCCGTACGTTCGCTTCGGCCACCTCGACGGCGACTGCGTCGATATCGCTCGCCAGCACCGGATGCGGCCAGACCCGCGCCGCGGCCATCGCCAGAACCGCCGTGCCGCAGCCGATATCGACGACCCTTTCGGCCTCCACACCCGCGTCGACCAGATCATCGAGCGCAAGCAGGCATCCCAGCGTTGTTCCATGGTGCCCTGTGCCAAAGGCCATCGCCGCCTCGATCAGCAGCGGTTCGGCCCCGTCCGGCACCTTGTCGGCATCATGGGCGCCGTAAACGAAAAACCGCCCCGCCTCGACCGGAGCCAGTTCGCGCCGCACATGGGCGACCCAGTCGGTTTCGGGCACTTCCGAAATGATAAAGGGCTTGGCCCCTTTTGCTGCGGCCAGCAGCATCAGGGCGGCCTCGTCCGGCGGCGCGGTAAAGTATCCGCCGACCTCCCACAGGCCCGATCCGTCCTCGACTTCGAAAACGCCGATGCCGGTCGGCTCAGGCTCCAGCCGCTCCATCGCTTCGCCAAGGGCTTCCGCAGCGGCCCTGCCCTCAAGTGTCGTCAGCGCAGTCCATGTGGGCATTTGTTACTCCGCCGGGGCTGGCAGGCCGGGCGCAAAGATCGTCTCGCGCCCCGGTTCGGGATGCCGCGGGATCACTGTCGCGAGGATGAACGAAATGCCCGCCATCGCGGCAGCAAGAAAGAACACGGCAGCCGGCGAGACCAGCCACAGAAAGCCGAGCATGACCGGCAGGAACACCGCAGCGATATGATTGATGGTAAAGGCCACGGCAGCGGTCGGAGCGATGTCACCCGGATCAGCGATCTTTTGGAAGTATGTCTTGAGCGCCAGCGCCAGTCCGAAAAAGATGTGATCGATGACATAGAGCGCTGCCGCCACCATCAGTCCCCAGCCAAGATAGTAGACGCCGCCATAGGCAAGAAACACGAGCACGAGTCCGATATACTCGAACCCAAGCGCATTCCGCTCGCCGTAGCGCTGCACGATCCGGCCTAAAAGCGGGGCGGCAAAGATGTTGACGACGAGGTTGATCAGATAGAGCGCCGTCAGCTCATGCACGTCGAAGCCGAAACGCTCGACCATCATGAAGCCGGCAAAGACCACAAAGATCTGTCGCCGCGCGCCCGACATGAATTGCAACGCATAGTACAGCCAGTACCGCCGCCGTAGGATCATCTGCTTTTTCTGCGGATGCGGCGCCTCGAACTGCGGATAGGCCACCCAGGCAAATAGCGCGATGGCCGCCGTGATGCCGCCGCCGACCATGTAAACGATATTGTAAGTGAGGTTCAGCGGTTCCCACAGGACCATGATCACGAAATAGACGAGGAACGTCGAAACGGATCCAGCCGCAAGCAACCAACCGAGGATACGCGGTGCGTCCTCTTTCGGCAGCCATTGCAGCTGTAGCGACTGGTTGACGGTCTCGTAATAGTGAAAGCCGACCGAGCTGAGGAAAGTCAGGATCAGAATGCCCTGGATCTGCGGAAACTGCGCCGTTAGCGCAGTCGCCGCGCCCAGCAGGAACAGCGATACCATTCCCAACACCTGCTCGCGCATGACAAGCAGAACGGCGATAACGCCGACGGCCAGAAACCCCGGGATCTCGCGCACGGTGTGCAGCAGACCGATATCCGCCCCGTCAAAGGCGGCGGCGTCGATGACGAAGTTGTTGAGCAGTGCCAGCCATGTCGAAAACGCGATCGGCATCGCCGCCGCCATCACGAAGAGCAGCGTGATCGGTCTGCGCCAAAAGGGCAGTTCCCCGGCGCGGGCAATCGGATGGGTCTGGGCCATGGGCCGCTCTTACGCCTTTCGTTTCCCATTGGCGAGTGACGAAATCGCACAAGGGGTTGTGCCCGAATGATCTGGATCAAAGCAGTCAGCTTTCCATGCGGTCTAAACACGAAAATGTTCGGTGGTTCCGCGTTGGTCATCAGGCGGGAGGAGCCCCGCGACATTAGCCGTGGCCGTCCACCCGGCTGTCGTGGCTGTCTGTTGTTCCAAAGGACCACCGGGCGCGCGCCTGGATGAATCGTCCCCCTTTGTCCGTTCGGCGCGTGTCTGGATCTGCGTCTAGTCTGCGGATGCAAATCAAAGGCGCGTCGGCTTGATGATGCAGCGCGGGCGCGCAAGAAGGCCGTGTCGCAGGTGCGACTGCGACACGGCCAGTTGCTTTACCTTCTGTTCTTAATCCAGATGCAGGGTCCCGCTCATCAACCGGTATCCCAAGCCGGTGACCGAAACGCCCGAAATGGCGTCGCGTGGACCAAGAACCTCAACCTCCGCCTGACCGGGCCGTCCCATCCAAAAGCCCTGCTGGGCCAAGAAATTCGGCCTGTCGATCAGCCCTTCGGCCCAAAGATATGCGGCCATCGCGCCTGTTGCCGACCCGGTGAACGGGTCCTCAGGCGGGTTCGGCGGCGCCATGATCAGGCGCGCGGCAGTGTCGCCCGCACCGTCAAAGCCCTCTGGCACGACCCAGAAAGGCTCTAGCAAATCGGTCGACCCAAGACCCAGATGCGCGGCGTAGGCGCGGTGGCCCTCGATGTCGTGGCGCAGGGCTTTAAGGGCCTCCTTGGATTTAAGAACGGTGATGCAAAAGGGCAGACCCGTCGAAACGATCCGCGGCGGATGGGCAATCTGATCGGCGCTGATACCGCCGACAGCGGCAACCAGCTCTGCCGGCACATGTGCGCCAAAATCCGGGGCAATCTGAGTCATACGGACCCGGTTGCCCTCGACCTCGATGGGGATGATGCCCGCGCCCGTCTCAAGGGTCGATGGCCCGTCACCGATCAGGCCACGCTCCCGCAGGGCGACCGCCGTGGCTACGGTCGGATGGCCGGCAAAGGGGATTTCTGCGCTGGCGACAAAATATCGGACACGAACATCAGCCACGTCCGAAGGGCCGGTATAGGTGCACTCAACCAGTGACGTCTCGCGGACGAAATTCTTGCAGGTTTCGTCATCAAGACGGGCACCGCCATGTACCACGGCGCAGCCATTTCCGCCGAAGGGCCGGTCAGTAAAGGCATCGACCCAATCGACATCAAACGGCATGGCTGCGACGAAACTTAGTGAAGCGGCTGAGGCGAATAGTCGTGCTGGCGCGCCAGGACATAGGCCATGCGCTCATCCGCGACCAAGGCCAGTTGCTGGCCGTCTTCGTCATGGACGGCGAAAAGCTGGTCATGGCCCTCGGCCTGCTCACGCACTTCGCGCGGCAGATCCTTTACCGCAATGGGTTTGACATAGACCATGCGCTCGGTCGTTGCGCCAAAATCATATGGTGTCTGCATCCTCTTACCCTTTCTTAATCGTGATCGTTTGAACTACTGTCTCCGGCTTGGCCTGGCTCAGGTCGATGTGCAGCAGGCCGTTCTCGATCGTCGCCTCCCCCACTTCGACCCCGTCGGCCAGAACAAAGCTGCGCTGAAACTGGCGTGCGGCGATGCCGCGGTGAAGAAACACGCGCTCGGCGCCATCGTCAGCCTGACGGCCGCGAATGACGAGTTGGCGATCTTCCACCGTGATTGACAGATCAGCTTCGGAAAACCCGGCAACGGCCAGGGTGATGCGATAGGACCAGTCCGAGGTCTGTTCGATATTGAAAGGCGGATAGCCTTCGGTGCCCGATTTTGCTGTGCGTTCCAGCAGGCGCTCAAGCTGTTCGAACCCCAGCATGTGGGGGTACGACCCCAGCGTCATTTTCGTCATACGACACGTCCTTATCAGATCAAGCGACAGTCAGTGCCCGCCCCATTTCGGCAGCGGACATCTGGAATATGGTAACAAAATGAGAAGGGAACAAGGGCTATGCGGATCACAAGCGATTGCTTATATTCGGCCGCGAGGGATGACAGAAGACCACAATATGAACGCTCCGACCGATCTTTCGATGAAAACGGACGACGTTTTGCGCGTCGAACTTGAGGTGTTCCGCAGTGAACACCGGGATCTCGATCAGGCGATCGAGGCGCTCAGTGAACGGGGCGTCGGCGACCAGTTGACGCTGCAGCGGCTGAAAAAGCGCAAGCTCTGGCTCAAGGACCGGATCGCGCTGATCGAAGACCGGCTGACCCCCGACATCATCGCCTAAACCTGCGATCCATGCGGGGACCGAGTTGCCAAGGCCCGATCAGTGACTATAGTGCGCCCTTCTTCGCGCCAAGGGCCTGACATGACAGAACAATCCCCCTTCGTCGGCATTATCATGGGCAGTCAATCGGACTGGCCAACGATGAAAGAGGCCGCCGACATCCTCGACACGCTGGGAATCGATTACGAAAGCCGCATCGTCTCGGCCCACCGGACGCCGGACCGGCTGTGGGAATATGGCAAGACCGCCGTCGCGCGCGGGTTGAAGGTCATCATCGCCGGTGCGGGCGGAGCTGCGCATTTGCCGGGCATGATGGCCTCGAAAACGCGGGTGCCGGTTATCGGCGTGCCCGTGCAGACTAAGGCGCTGTCGGGCGTCGACTCGCTCTATTCAATCGTGCAGATGCCGCGCGGCTATCCGGTCGCGACGATGGCCATCGGCGCGGCTGGTGCCGCCAATGCGGGGTTGATGGCCGCCGGCATCCTAGCGTTGGACGATCCCGCGCTGGCCCAGCGGCTTGATGCATGGCGGGCCGATCTCTCGGCCTCGATCCCGGAAAGCCCGACCGATGACTGACCCTCTGCCCCAAGGCAGCACAATCGGGATCATCGGCGGCGGCCAGCTGGGCCGGATGCTGGCGGTCGCGGCATCGCGGCTGGGCTTCCGAACACATATCTACGAACCGGGACAGGAACCCCCGGCGGCTGACGTCGCGCACCGCGTCACCACGGCCCCTTATGACGATGCAACCGCGTTGCGCACATTCGCCCAGGCGGTTGACGCGGTCACATACGAATTCGAAAACATCCCGACCACCGCGCTTGACGCGATCGAAGCGCATGCCCCGATCCGCCCGGGACGCGAAGCGCTGCGGGTCAGTCAGGACAGGCTCACCGAAAAGGACTTTTTGACCGGGCTGGGCCTGAAGACCGCGCCCTATGCCGATATCCCAGACGCAGGGGCGCTCGATGCGGCGCTGAGCCAGATCGGTGCCCCGGCCATCCTCAAAACACGTCGGTTTGGATATGACGGCAAGGGCCAGGCGCGGGTCACCGATCCGGGCCATGCCCATGACGCGCTGAATACGTTGGAAGGTGCCCCCGCCATCCTCGAAGGTTTCGTTGACTTCTCGCACGAGGTTTCGGTAATCGCGGCGCGCGGGACGGACCGCGCCGTCGCGGCCTTTGACCCAGGTGAGAACGTACATCGCGACGGCATCCTCCACACGACGACCGTGCCAGCCCGCTTGTCCGCCGGCCAGCGCACCGATGCGGTGCTCATCGCGGCAAAGATCCTGAACGCCCTCGACTATGTGGGGGTTCTCGGCGTCGAACTCTTCGTCACCCGCGACGGTCTGATCGTCAACGAAATCGCACCGCGGGTGCATAATTCAGGACACTGGACCCAGAACGGCTGTGCCGTCGATCAGTTCGAACAGCATATCCGGGCCGTCGCAGGCTGGCCGCTGGGTGACGGTGGACGGCACGCCGATGTGGTGATGGAAAACCTGATCGGTGACGACATCTCACGGGCCGAGGCTCTGGCTTGCGAGCCGGGGACTGCCCTACATCTCTATGGCAAGCGCGAGATCAAGGCGGGCCGCAAGATGGGGCACATCAACCGTGTCGCACCGCTGAGCAAGGGTTAGCGGCAAAAGCGTCAAGCGGCGACATCACCCCCCGATGAACCGCGCCGCAACCTCGCCAGTCATGTAGCTGACCCGCCCGCCCGCGATCGTCGCCGCCACGCGGTCCGCCGGATCGAGAATAACCAGATCGGCCCGCTTGCCCACGCCCAGATCCCCCCGATCCTGCAAATCCAGCACCCGCGCGGGGCCACTGCTGACAAGGGCCCAGGCCTGCTCCAGCGGCATCAGTTCCGCGCGCGCCACGAACAGGGCAGCCCGCCGCAGGCTGGGATAGTGATAGTCCGACGCCAACGCATCGCACAGGCCCATGGAAATTAGATCGATGGCCGAGATATTGCCGTTATGCGACCCGCCCCGCACGACGTTGGGCGAGCCCATCACGATGTGATCCCCTCCCCCGCGCGCCGCCTCGGCCGCGTCAAGCGTCTCGGGGAACTCGGCCACCTGAACACCCCGGGCGCGCCACACAGCGCGGGTCTCAGCCGACCGGTCATCATGACTGCCCAATCTTACGCCCTTGCCGCACAGCACCCCGCACAGACGGTCCAGCGCTGCGGGCACATCGCCGCTTTGTGCATGCAGGGCCAGCATCATCTCGAAGTGCTTTTCCGGGTTCCGGCCCGCCTTCAGCGCCTGCCCGTTCAGACGCTTTGGCCGGCGCCCCTCTGCCAGATAATCGTGCGGCAGGTGATCGTTGAAAACGACGTATTCGACACCCCAACGATCAAGCCAACCGGGCACCGCGTCGTAATCATCAAGCAGATGAGTTTCGAACCGCAACTGCCCTCGCATATCCGTTACCACCGCCGGAGCGACCTGGCGCAGCGCGTCAAAGATCTGGTCGGCAAAGGCAAGGCCCCGCATCCCGCCCTCCCACGACACGAATTGCGCGACCGTGGCCGTGGTGACGCCATTGGCGGCCATCTCTGCCTCAGCCGCGCGCAGGCCTTCGGTCATATCCTTCATCGCACCACGCCGTGGGGCGACATGGCGCTCGAACCCGTCGCCATGCACGTCGACCATGCCCGGCAAAACCCTGTAACCGGTCAAATCGATCTCACGCGCAGCGGCATGGCCTGCAACCACCCCATCCGCGATCGAAAGGGGTTCGCGATCAAGGCCGCCGGGGCGCAGCACCTCTGCGCCGGTTAGGGTCAGGCTCAGCATTTCAGTCCGTCATTCCGCATCCGGGTTGAGATAACGCTCCTCGGGGCGTTATGGAATGGCCGAATGGAGGAACGTAACATGCGCCCGAAATCCCCGCGCCTCGCCGTCCGCGCGATCATCGTTCACGAGGCGCGCCTCTTGCTTGTGAACGCGTGGCCGGGCGGCAAGAGCCCCCTGATGTGCGCGCCGGGCGGCGGGGTCGAACCCGGTGCGTCGCTGCCGGACAATCTGCAGCGCGAGGTCCGCGAAGAAACCGGGCTGCAGATCACCGTTGGCGCGCCCTGCCTTGTCAACGAATTCCACGACCCGACCCGCGGGTTCCATCAGGTCGAGCTGTTCTTTCGGTGCAGCGTCACCGGCTCCGCCGTGATCCCGGACGGCTGGCAGGATCCCGAGGCGGTGGTGACCGATCATGTCTGGGCAAGTGCCGGCGATCTTGCCGCGATCCCCCACAAACCGTCGAGCCTTGGGGCGGTCGCGTTCGATCCAGAACAGCGCCTCAGCTACGACGCGCTGGAACGGATCGTGAGGTGACAGCCAAGGCAATACCGCCCACGACAAGCGCCGCCGCAAGCAACAGGACCGGCGTCAGGGTTTCGCCCAGCAGGGCGGCACCGCCCAGAATTGCGATCACGGGCACACTCAGCTGGATCACCGCAGCCGCCTGCGGCGTGTGATCCGGCAGGATGCTGTACCAGAGCGCATAGCCAAGACCGGAGGTGATCGCGCCCGATACGACCGCAAGGGCGATTCCGCTCAGATCACCTGCAACGCTGAAAGCAGGCAGGAAAAGCAGCATGACCGGCAGTGCGAGAATGAAGTTTGCGGCCGTGGCCGCGATCGGATCCGTGGCGCCCCGGCCCGAGAGCGTGTAAGCGGCCCAGCCAAGCCCCGCAATCACCATGAATCCCGCGCCGCCCAAGCCAGTCGCCCCGCCCTCTTCAGGCCAGAGCACAAGAACCAGCCCCCCGAACGCGATCCCGGCCCCGGCCAGCTGCCGGACGGTCGGGCGGCTGCCTGTCAGAGCGCCCCACTGAAACATGCCGATCTGTACGGTGCCAAAAAGGATAAGGGCCCCGAGCCCCGCATCAAGCGAGACATAGGCCAGCGAAAACCCGATCATATAGGCCGAAAGGCTCAGCGCCCCGATCAGGCGCACGCGCCGAAACAGCGGCAGGCCCCTGCCCCGCACCGCGACGATTAGACCGAGGACAGCGGCACCCGACAGCACCCGAATGAAAGCGAAGGACGATGGATCAATGCTCTGACTGTCCACCGCGACCCGGTTCAGCAACGAATTGGCGGCAAAGGCGCACATCGTCAGGGTGGTGAGCACGAACAAACGCATGGCCCGGCATAGCTTTTGTGCCTGCTAACGCCAAGCGGGCAATCAATAATCGTCCGGATCGTACTCCTCGCGTCGGATCTCGCTAATGGCTTCGTAAGGCGTGCCTTGGACAGTGGCGCGGATTACCGCTTCGGCCATGTCGAAATCCTCGACAGCAAAGCTGAAATGAACGTCGTTCTTGGTGATCCGGGCCCCGGCCCAATGGCCAAGCTGCTCAGCCTCGAGCCCGGCCTCGATCAGTTCCATCGCCGCGTTGCGAAAAGTAAGCGCCTCGCTGGGTTCGACCGGTTTGCCAGTTTCGCCCGCAATCGACACGGCATCGTAATAGACAACCAAAACCTTGGTCAGCACCACATACCACACACACATTGTTAACAACTACCTAAGGTGGCATCCGAATCTGACGGAATTGTGGTGAACTCAAAGACCTGACCGGGTCGGTCCATTCATCGCTGCGCGCCAAGGCACCGCATCAGCCTTTTCTGCGCTGAGGTCGTCTGCGCGTCCCGACATAATCACCCGCTCACGAATAATTGGGCCTGCCGACGCGTTAGCCCTACGGCTTACCGCCATTGGTGGGCCTCATAACCATTGAAATTGGAGGAAGACCATGAAGACTAAACTACGGCTTTTCGGCGCCTTCTTGTTATCCGCGATGGCGGTCCCGGCATTCGCCGCTTCCGTCAGCATTCCACCCACGGTCCAATTCGGAGACTTCACGCCGGGCAGCGGCGGCGATGTCTTTTCGATCGATGCAGGAGCCTTCGGTGTTACCGATCCGTTGTCCTTTCAATCCGGCGTCTTCGGTAACGCGGGCCAGTCGGATGTCGGTGCCGACGATCCCTCGACCATCGGTTCCGATGTCAACGTCGTCGTTATCCAGAACTTCGACAACAACGATACCGACGGAACCGTCCCCGCAAACTGGGACGCAAGCTGGAACGCACGAACGGCGCTTCAGGCCATTGCAGCCAATACGACGGGGGATCGTGCAGGGTTTTTCGTCTACTGGAACGAAGGCCTGGGCGTGAACCGTCTCTTTGCGGCTGAAAACCTGAATGACGGCTTTTCGGCTTTGACCCTTCTGTTCACGGATGCCTCGGAAACACTGACCGGTGTTCCGGGAGAGTTTGATCTGAACCTCGCCGACGGGAATGAACCAACACGGATTGATCTTTTCCCCGAAGCGAATGGGAACCTGTTCGAACTCGCCGAATACGGGGCCGAGAACTTCGAGTTTTCCGATCAGGTGCCTCCGGTCCCCGTACCGGCCAGCATGCCAGTTCTTCTCTCGGCCATGGCTGCCCTGGGTTACGCCGGACGGCGGCGGCAGCAGCGGCGGGCCTGAGGGTTCACGGCAGCATCGCAAAGCCGTCATGACAACAGGGGTGATCGCCGCGTTTCGCGGCGGTCGCTGACCCTCCTGCCTCGGTATTCAGTCAGATTGTCGCCGCCTATCGCGTTCGAGGAATTGGCCCGGTGGAGGGTCGTATCCGCCGTTCGCCACGCACGTAGTAACATCTTGCCGACGCATCCGGGACTTTCTCGGTGAAGAATATCCAGGTCTCACCGTTTCCGGTGTTAACCGCCTTCCAAGCCACGACCTCGCCCTGCGCGTCGTGAAGATTGCAATGGATCCAGTTCCGAAACGGGGTGTTGGGTATGAACACTTCGTAGGGATGCTGCAGCAACGCTGAATACGATCGCAGCTCAATCTCCTCGATTTCTTCGTAAGTTGTAGAGCCATAGGATTCGGCCGCGACACTGCCCAAGAGATCAGTGTTTGCCTGTGCGCTTGCGAAGGTCGGGAGCAAAATGATTGCGATGATCTTGCGGGTCAGCGGGCTCGACAGACCGCAACACTTCTTCGCAATCCAAGATCTTGGATTTACACTTGTTTTTGACATTCGAGAAATATCCCGCGGGTTTACTTATTGAAGCCCAAATGGGCCACGCACTGCGATTTTCTTCGCAACTGCTGCACGCAAAAGCTCAGATCAGATTGTCGAAATTGAGGCGCGCAAGCAATTCCCAAAATCATGGTTTAAAACGAATGTAGCGCGCATGAAAAAAGGGGCCGCCGGAGCGACCCCTTCGATCTGCTATGGCAGGTCGGCTTACATCATGCCGCCCATGCCGCCCATGTCGGGCATACCGCCTGCAGGGGCTGCGCCCTCTTTCTGCGGCTTGTCAGCAACCATTGCTTCGGTCGTGATCAGCAGGCCAGCAACCGATGCCGCGTCTTCCAGAGCGGTACGGACAACCTTGGCCGGGTCGATGACACCGAACGAGAACAGATCGCCGTATTCTTCGGTCTGCGCGTTGAAGCCGAAGGCGGTGTCGTCGCTTTCGCGAACTTTGCCCGCAACGACGGCACCGTCGACGCCTGCGTTCTCGGCGATCTGGCGCAGCGGCGATTCAATCGCCTTGCGAACGATCGCGATGCCTGCGTCCTGATCGGGGTTCGCACCCTTCAGGCCGTTCAGCGCCTTACCACCCTGAACAAGGGCGACACCACCGCCGACAACAACACCTTCCTGAACGGCCGCACGGGTCGCGTTCAGCGCGTCGTCTACACGGTCCTTGCGCTCTTTCACTTCGACCTCGGTCATGCCGCCAACGCGGATGACAGCCACACCGCCTGCGAGTTTCGCGACACGCTCTTGCAGCTTCTCGCGGTCGTAGTCCGAGGTTGTTTCCTCGATCTGCTGACGGATCTGGCTGACTCGCGCCTCGATCTCGGCCTTTTCACCGGCGCCGTCCACAACAGTGGTTTCGTCCTTGGTGATCGAGATCTTCTTGGCGGTGCCGAGCATGTCCATGGTGACATTCTCAAGCTTCATGCCCAGATCTTCGCTGATGACCTGACCGCCGGTCAGGATCGCGATGTCCTGCAGCATAGCCTTACGGCGATCGCCGAAGCCCGGTGCCTTGACGGCTGCGATCTTCAGACCGCCGCGCAGTTTATTGACGACCAGCGTGGCCAGAGCCTCACCTTCGACGTCTTCGGCGATAATCAGCAGCGGCTTTTGCGACTGGATCACGCTCTCGAGCAGCGGAACCATCGGCTGCAGCGACGACAGTTTCTTTTCGTGCAGCAGGACCATGCAGTCCTCAAGCTCGGCTGTCATCTTGTCGGCGTTGGTGACGAAGTAAGGCGACAGGTAACCGCGGTCGAACTGCATGCCCTCGACAACGTCCGTTTCGGTTTCGAGACCTTTGTTTTCCTCAACCGTGATGACGCCTTCGTTGCCGACCTTCTGCATCGCGTCTGCGATCTGGCGGCCGATTTCTTCTTCGCCGTTGGCCGAGATGGTGCCGACCTGTGCGACCTCGTCGCTGTCCTTGACTTCGCGGGCCGCAGCCTTGATGGCCTCGACAACCTTGCTGGTCGCGAGGTCGATGCCGCGCTTCAGGTCCATCGGGTTCATGCCGGCCGCAACCGATTTCATCCCTTCCATGACGATGGCCTGGGCCAGAACGGTTGCGGTCGTTGTGCCGTCACCCGCTTCGTCGTTGGTGCGCTGAGCCACTTCCTTGACCATTTGCGCGCCCATGTTTTCGAACTTGTCTTCCAGTTCGATTTCCTTGGCGACCGATACACCGTCCTTGGTGATGCGGGGTGCGCCGAAGGATTTGTCCAGAACCACGTTGCGGCCTTTGGGGCCGAGGGTCACTTTGACGGCGTTGGCCAGTGTGTTGACGCCGGCCAGCATCCGGTTGCGGGCATCGGTGTCGAACTTGACGTCCTTAGCAGACATGATTGTCTCTCCTAAAGTATGGGTTTGATGTCAGCGATCGAGGGTCAGAGAAGCGTGGGCGCTTACTCGATGATCCCCATGATGTCGCTTTCCTTCATCATCAGCAGCTCTTCGCCATCGACGGTGACCTCGGTGCCCGACCATTTGCCGAACAGGATCTTGTCGCCCTCTTTGACGTCCATTGCGATGCGGTCGCCGTCATCGTCCTTGGCGCCAGCGCCAACGGCCACGACGATGCCTTCGGCCGGTTTTTCCTTGGCGCTGTCTGGAATGATCAGTCCGCCAGAGGTTTTCTCGTCGCTTTCAACGCGGCGTACCAGAACGCGATCATGAAGCGGTTTCAATGCCATCTTTGCAGCTCCTTGAGGCTCAAAGTTTTCCCTGTGGGCCGTCTCCCTGGCCCCATTATCACTCACATGTATCGAGTGCTAACGGCGCGTGAAATAGGCGAGTGCAAAATCCGAGTCAAGCGGTGCGACCGCGAAATCGTCACCAAGTTTTCACGTCCGGGTCTTTGCCTGCGGCGATACTTCGACATAGGTATGGGGCACCTGGTAACCGCCGTTGGAGTTTTGCGATGATCCGCCTTGTCTTTGCCGTTCTCCTATTGCTCCCGGGCGCGCTCTATGCCGCCTGCAGCGGTATCGATGTCCGCCCCGATCTTGATGCCGCGCAACGGGCGGAACTGGATCAGCGGCTGGCTGACATGCCCTATCCTGCGGGCAATCACTGGACGGCAACCAAGGGCGCGCGAACCCTGCGCCTTGTCGGCACCTTCCATTTGGATGACCCCCGCCTTGATCCCGTCGCGGCCCGGCTCGAACCGCTGATCCAGCAGGCAGATCGGGTGATGCTGGAAGCGACGGATACCGAGATGAAGGCGCTGCAACAGGCCGTGGCCTCACGTCCGGAACTGATGTTCATCACCTCAGGGCCAACGCTGATCGATCTCTTGCCGCCCGAAGAATGGGACGAACTGGCAAAGGCGGCGGCGGCCCGCGGGTTGCCCGGCTTCATGGTTGCCAAGTTCCAACCATGGTACCTGTCGATTGTCCTGAGCACCCCGCCCTGCATGGCGGCTGAAATGCAGAACGGGCCGCGTGGGCTCGACCATCGGATCATGAAGATCGCGCAGGCGGGAGGGATCCCAACCCAGGCGCTCGAAGCCTACGATACGCTGTTCACGATCTTCGGTCAGGACCCGCTGGAAGAACAGGTCGAGATGCTGCGCCTCGGCCTTGTTCCGCCTGAGGGGGCCGAAGACGCATTCGAGACGCTCAAGCTACAGTATTTCGAAGAGGCGCATGGCGCGGCGGTCGAACTGTCCCGCATCGTCTCCCGTCCCTTGATCGATCTGCCGCCCGAAGAATTCGACGCGGAATACGACAAGCTGATGGATGCAATCCTGACACAGCGCAACATGGCCTGGATGGACCGGATCCTTGCGACGACAGAGGAAACGGTGCTGATTGCCGTCGGCGCGGGGCATTTGAGCGGCGAAAACGGGTTGCTGAACCTGCTCGAGGCCGAAGGCTATGCGCTCAACCGCGAGGCGTTCTAACCGCTCAAGGCCGAATGCGCCTGCTGCGCGGCCTCGGCACCCTTGGGCGTCAGGCCGTAAACTCCCGTTTCGACCCGTTCGAACCAGCCATAGTGATCGTCCCGCATCATGCGGGTCGCTTGGGCAACACCGGTTTCACGGGCGACATCTGAGCCCTTGGTAGCGCCCGCCTCAAAGAGATAGAGCGCGATTTTCAGCGCATCCTGACGATAAGCCGTCACCAACCCAACCCGCGTCTGTCCTCCGTCATTCGGATCGCCCATTCGGCGGGCAAACTCGCGCAAGAGCCGACCCTCCCGACGCTTCGATTTGCGCGGCGTGTACGGTCCGGGATCGACATGAACCTCGACAAGACCGTCATCCAGCCGGACGGTGATCAGGCCCAACCCTAAACGGCGGCAGAGCGTCTTCATCTCTTTCAGCGCCTTCAGAAACCGCCGCCCCTTGCCGCGTGCCGCCGCCATGTAGACGTCATCGGAGACAGCCAGGCGGGCCACGCATTGATGCACCAGGGCCAGCGAAAACCCCAGCTTCAGCTCAACGATCACCGGCGGTTCGGCCCCGCGCATGGCCACCACGTCCGCCGCGCCCACCTCGGATTTCACGACGTAACCCTGATCTTCCAGAAAGGTCTTGATGGGTGGGTAAAGGTCGGTCTCGCGGTCAGCCACGTGCGCTCCTTGCCTTGGGCCGCGCGAGAAAACCCCACGCGCGGCCCTCTGGCAAGCCCTAGCGCCCGCCGGTGCGACCGGGGAAGAGCGGTGGACGACCGCCCTTCCCCCGTCCAGGCAGGTTGCGGGCAGAGTTCCAGGGTTGTCGGTCTTTTTGCGGTTTGGGCCGACGGCGAACAGGCACA
>CAWUIQ010000034.1:0-29197 GCA_963922565.1 uncultured Rhodobacterales bacterium | reverse complement strand
AGACCGAAAAACCCATGCTCCGCCGCGCGTCGCAGGGCCGCCGCCTGCCCCGTCGGCGCGACCGCAAAGCCCAGCCTGAGCGACGGCGTGATCGTCTTTGAGATCGAGCAGACATACCAGCCCCGTTCTGGCGCAATCATTCGGTAAGATGGCGCCTGGGCGCGGCCCATGCGGTAACAATCGTCTTCGAGGATCTGAAAATCGAGGCGCCGCGCCACCTGCGCCAGTTCCAGCCTGCGCTCTTCTGGTGTGAACCCACAGGTCGGATTGTGGACCTCGGGCGATGTACAGAACACCTGCGCGTCGTGCGTTCGTGCGACCCGCTCCAGCGCCTCGGGCACAACGCCGTATTCGTCCATCTCGACGGGAACCACCTCGGCCCGCAACAGTTCAGCAGCGCGACGAAAGCCGGGATATGAAAGCTCCTCGGCCATGATGACCGGCTGCCGCCCCCGCAACACCGCCTGCAGGACCAGCAGGATGGCGCTTTGTCCGCCGTGGGCCAGCACGATATCGCATTCACCGACCGAACCGATCGGCGCGTTGTCCAGCCAGTTAACCACGGCCTCGCGAGCGGGCTTGAAGGCCGCGCGGCTGGGGTAATGCATCATCCCCGATGGCGGTCGTTCGGCGATCTTGGCCAAGAGACGCCGGATCAGCTTGTCCTGCCCAACAGCGGGCAGATGCGGCGAAAACAGGTTGACCTGATGGGTGAAATCTTCGCTTTCAGAATTATGAACGATCGAGTCGATCTCGATCGGCTCTTCCGAGACCTCCGCCGCTCGGGCCGGCGCGACAAAGGTGCCCCGCCCGACCTCGGCCCGCAACACACCTTCGTTGGTCAGGATCGAATAGGCCCGCGCAACAGTTCCTGGCGTGATGCTCAGACGCCAGGCCAGATCGCGTACCGGCGGCAGCTTGGCGCCGACCTCAAGCACACCCTGCGCGATGCCAGACCGGATTGCATCAGCGACGCGCGTATATTTCGGCCCCGCGCCATCGGTCAGTTCAGGCTGCCAAATTGTATCCAATACAATATATCCTTAGGTGAATTGTATCGTTTATTGTATCTCTTATCGTGATCAATCGATCATATTGTGTCAATACAATTCTGAAGGAGGCTCCTTATGGCACACTACGTCGCTCTGCCCGCGCAACATATGGATTACCTGAATGCACAGCACCGCATTCCGTTCAGTGCTGCTGTGGCTTTGCGTGTCGCGGTGGTGTTGTCGCAATGGGCTATGCGCCGGCGTACACGTCTGGCTCTCCACCAGCTATCGGATCATCAACTCCGCGACGTCGGCCTGACATATCCCGAGGCGTTCCGTGAATCCCGAAAATGGTTCTGGCGGTCGTAACCCCGGGATCGTCACCCAACCATACTCTCCCCCAACTGGCCGGGATCGTCCCGGCCACTTTTCTGTCTGGCGCTAACATGACAGGTTGCTAAGGTTTCGCGGCCAGTGCAGCAGAGGCCGGAACCAATGACATCACTCAATTTCAAGCGGGCCGATTTTCCCAACGACTTCCTGTTCGGAACCGCCACATCCGCCTACCAGATCGAAGGTCATGGGTTCGGCGGTGCGGGTCCAACCCATTGGGACAGCTTTGCCGCGACACCCGGCAACGTCGTGCGGGGCGAAAACGGCACCGTCGCCTGCGACCATTTCCATAGGTGGGAGGCCGATCTCGACCTCATCGCCGCAGCCGGGATCGACGCGTATCGATTTTCGACCTCGTGGGCGAGGATCATGCCCGAAGGGCGCGGCACGCCCAATGCAGAGGGGCTGGATTTCTATGATCGCCTCGTCGACGGCATGCTGGCGCGCGGCCTGAAACCCTGTGCAACGCTCTATCATTGGGAGCTGCCACAACCCTTGGCCGATCTCGGGGGCTGGCGAAACCGGGACATTGCAGGCTGGTTTTCGGATTTCGCGGCAATAGTGCACGACCGTCTGGGCGACCGGCTCTTCAGCGTCGCGCCCATCAATGAACCCTGGTGCGTCGCTTGGCTGAGCCATTTCATGGGCCACCACGCGCCGGGCATGCGCGATATCCGGGCCGCCGCACGTGCCATGCATCACGTGCTTCTGGCGCAGGGCGCGGCATTGCAGACGATGCGGGCTGCCGGAGGCAACAACCTCGGCGCGGTGATGAACTTCGAATATGCCGAACCCGCCGACAGCTCAGAGGAAAGCCGGCGGCTGGCCCAGCTTTATGACGGGATCTATAACCAATGGTTCGCCTCTGCTCTGCGGCGCGGCGAATATCCCGCCCATGTTCTCGACGGGCTGGCACCGCATCTTCCGGACGGATGGGAGGATGACTTCGCCACGATAAAGGCCGAAGTCGACTGGCTGGGCATCAACTATTACACCAGAAAGCTGATTGGCCCGTCCGGCGGGCTGTGGCCCGGACTGGAAGAACGTGAGGGGCCCCTGCCCAAGACGGCGATGGAATGGGAGATCTATCCCGACGGCCTTTACCACTTCATAACCTGGGTGAACCGCGAGTTCGGAGATGGTCTGCCGATCTATGTCACCGAAAACGGCATGGCAGCCTATGACACCGTTGCAGAGGATAAAGTCGACGACCAGATTCGCATCGACTACCTGAATGCCCATGTCGAAAAGGTACGGCAGGCCCTGTCAGAGGGCGTACCGCTCAAGGGTTATTTTGTCTGGTCGCTGATGGACAATTACGAATGGGCGCTTGGCTATGACAAGCGGTTTGGGCTGGTTCATGTGGATTTCGACAGCTTGGAGCGAACCCCGAAAGCATCATATCACGCGCTGGCTGCAGCGCTGCGTTCGGGCGGGATGGCATAGGTCAGGCTGGCGCGGGCCACCGGCTCTGCCTGGCCTTCGGAAAAGAGCAGAACGTCCGACACCGAAAACTGGCGGCCCAGCTTGAGCAGCCGACCCTCGGCCACGACATCGACACCAGCCGCCGGTTTGCGCATGAAATCAATGCTGCAATTCGTGGTAACGGCCAGCGCCTTTGGTCCGATCATCGCAAGGGTCATCAGATAAGCCGCGACATCCGCCAGCGCGAACATCGCGGGACCCGAAACAGTTCCGCCCGGCCGCAGATGCTTGTCGCTGGCAATCAGCCGCATGGCAATGGACCGCTCTTTGACGTGATCAATTCGAAAGTCACCGGCCACCTGTAGAAACTCGTCCTTCAGGAACGCGCTCAGATCATCGGCCTTCATCAACAGCGCCATACTTTCCCTCCCCCGATCTTTTGGCGTAGGCTGGCGCGGGCAGCGAGGGAGGACAAGATGGCAATTCTGGAACGTAAGGTCACGGACGGGGTGGCGCACGTCGAGATGAACGCGCCTGACCGGCTGAATGCTCTGTCCGACGAGATGATAGCGGCACTCCATGGCACCCTTGATGAAGTCGCTGACAGTCCCGGCATCCGTGCCGTGATCCTTTCTGGCGCCGGCAAGGCCTTTTGCGCCGGTCACGACCTCAAACAGATGACCCAGGGGCGGCAACGCGAAGATGGCGGGCAGGCATATTTCAAAGACCTGTTCGACCGCTGCGCCGCCATGATGACCCGGATTCAGTCGATCCCACAGCCGGTTATCGCCCGCGTCCACGGCATAGCCACCGCCGCCGGTTGCCAGCTGGTCGCGTCATGCGACATGGCTGTCGCGGCAGAGGGAACGCGCTTCGGGGTGAACGGCGTCAATATCGGCCTCTTCTGCTCCACCCCGATGGTGGCGCTGTCCCGCAACATCCCGCGAAAACAGGCTTTCGAGATGCTGACGACCGGTGAATTCATCGACGCGGTTCGCGCGAGGGAACTGGGCCTGGTCAATCGTGTGGTCGCCGAAAACGCGCTGGCGGATGAAACCATGGCGCTGGCCCAGACCGTCGCGGCCAAGCTGGCAAGCGCGGTTAAGATCGGTAAAGAGGCATTCTATCACCAGCTCGATCTGCCCACGGCCCAGGCCTATGCCTATACCGGTCAGGTCATGGTCGAAAACATGCTGCGCCGTGATACCGAAGAGGGTATCGCCGCCTTCCTTGAGAAACGGGAACCAAATTGGAACAACTAGGTTAACTGTTTCCGAACGGGAATTGTTCCATTTCCAATAAAGTACTAGCAATTATGACACCTTTCGGGCACTAAGGTGTCCACAGGTTACTAAAACCTTGAAGTATTTGGGTCGCCGCCGGCGGAAGGTCCCTCCAGATCAGCCTCTCACTGATCGACCATGCCCGCAGCGGCGACCCCAAAAATACCCCGACATGATTGCAGCATTCAGCGCCTTGGCGTAATGGACCGCATGGCAGACACTCTTCACATCGTTGGCGGTGGTATGGCCGGGTCCGAAGCTGCGTGGCAGGCGGCCAATATGGGCGTGCCTGTTGTTCTGCATGAAATGCGCCCCAATGTTGGCACCTTCGCCCACCAGACCGGGCTCTTGGGTGAAATGGTCTGCTCGAATTCCTTCCGCTCGGACGATGACGAACAGAACGCCGTGGGGCTTCTGCATTGGGAGATGCGGCAAGCCGGCGGGCTGATCATGGCCACGGCTGACAAACATCGGCTGCCGGCCGGCGGTGCACTGGCGGTCGACCGGGACCCCTTCGCGCAATCGGTGACTGATGCGCTGATGAGCCATTCGAACATTCGCGTCGAATACGGCGAGATCACCGCCCTGCCCGAAAACGGTCATTGGATCATCGCCACCGGCCCGCTGACGTCGTCGGCGCTAGGCCAGGCCGTCGCGGCAGAAACCGGGGCCGAGGCACTGGCCTTTTTCGATGCGATCGCCCCCATCGTCTATTTCGACAGCATCGACATGAGCCAGGCCTGGATGCAGTCGCGCTATGACAAGGGCGAAACGGAAGAAGAGCGCACGGCCTACCTCAACTGTCCCATGACCCGCAACCAGTACGAGGCATTCATCGACGCGCTGCTGGCCGCCGATAAAACCGAATTCCACGAAGGCGAAACGGCGGGATATTTCGACGGCTGCCTGCCGATCGAGGTGATGGCGGAACGCGGTCGCGAAACCCTGCGCCACGGGCCGATGAAGCCGGTGGGCCTCACCAACCCGCATCAACCGGACGTCAAGCCCCACGCGGTCGTCCAGCTGCGGCGTGACAACAAGCTGGGCACGCTCTACAATATCGTGGGCTTTCAGACCAAGATGAAGTACGGCGCACAAGCCGATGTTTTCAAAACGATCCCTGGCCTTCAGAACGCCCGTTTCGCGCGTCTGGGCGGCATCCACCGCAATACGTTCCTGAATTCCCCCACGCTGCTCGACGGCCAGATGCGGCTGCGCTCGCGTCCCAACATTCGGTTCGCCGGGCAAATCACGGGTGTCGAAGGCTATGTCGAAAGCGCCGCCATGGGCCTGCTGGCCGGGCGGCTCGCGGCGACCGAGATTCTGGGCGGGACGCTCACCACCCCGCCTGAAACGACCGCCACCGGCGCGCTGATCACCCACATCACCGGCGGGGCCGAGGCCAAGACGTTCCAGCCGATGAACGTCAATTTCGGCCTCTTTCCTCCGGTTAAGGGGCTGAAAGGGGGGCGAAGGGGACGCAAGGACCGCTACAAGGCCTATACCGACCGGGCCAAGGCTGACTGGGTCCAGTGGCTGACGCCGCAGGCCAAGGCTGCCTGACCCTTCATTGTTCCACAAATACTCCGGGGTCTGGGGCAGCGCCCCAGCCCGCTAACGGCAGCAGACTGGACGGAACGATCGTCAGACGACTATGCTTGCCCCATGACTGGGTTTCTCGACAAGGTTTACGATGCGCGCGACGCCAAAGAGACACGTGCGCTTTATGACGACTGGGCCGCAACCTACGATGCGGAAGTGGCCGAAAACGGATACGCCACACCGGGTCGCTGCGCCAAAGCGCTGAAACAGCACCTCCCCGACCCGTCCGCATCCATCCTCGATTTCGGGTGTGGCACCGGGCTTTCTGGCCTCGCGCTCAAACTCGCCGGCTTCGATGCGATCGACGGGGTCGATCTCTCCGCCGAAATGCTGGAGGGCGCGCGAGCCAAGGGTATTTATCGCGACCTGCGGCAAATCCAGCCTGACCAAAGCCCCGTTCAGACACCTGGTGACTATGCAGCAATCGCGGCCATCGGTGTCATCGGCGCCGGCGCCGCCCCTATCTCTGTCTTCGATACGCTGATGCGGGCGCTCGGGCCATCCGGTCTGTTCGTCTTTTCCTTCAACGACCATGCCCTGCAGGACCCGGTGAATGAAGCCCGCATATCTGAATGGACCGATTGCGGCGCCGCGCGCCTGCTCTTCAGGGAACACGGCCCCCATCTGCCAGCCCGAGACCTAGGCTCGAACGTCTATATCCTCGAAAAACTGTGACATTCGTGACCCGGTTCGCCCCGTCTCCCACGGGGCCGCTGCATTTGGGGCATGCCTATTCGGCCTTGCTGGCCCACGACATGGCGCAGGCAGCAGGCGGCACGTTCCTTTTGCGCATTGAGGATATCGACCCTACCCGCGCCCGCCCTGAATGGGAGAAACAGATCTACGACGATCTGCGCTGGCTGGGGCTGCGCTGGCCCGAGCCGGTCATGCGTCAGTCAGACCGGACCGATGCGTATGCCGCGGCACTCGATCAGCTCTGGACCCGCGGCCTGCTCTACCCCTGCACCTGCAACCGCCGCGACATCGCCGCTGCACTCTCAGCGCCACAGGAAGGGGCCGAGCCGCCTTTGGGCCCCGATGGTCCGATCTATCCGGGGACGTGCCGTCCGGCAGAGCCGCTTGGTGTCGGGCACCGCCCCGATGGCACGCTTCGCCTCAATATGCAGGCGGCTCTCGCGACCATCCTGCCTTCCGGCCCTATCACGTTCGAGGAAACGGGCACCGGCCCCGCTGGCGAAACCGGAACCATGACCTGCGCGGATCTGGAACAGACCGTTGGCGACATCGTCCTGTCGCGACGGGATTTCCTTGGCTCCTATCATCTATCGGTCGTCCTTGACGACGCAGCGCAGGGCGTCACCCATGTCGTGCGCGGCCGCGATCTCTTTGATGCGACGAAAATCCACGCACTGCTTCAGCGGCTTCTTGGGCTGCCGACACCCATCTACCACCATCACAGGCTCATTCGCGACGATCAGGGCAAACGGCTGGCCAAGCGGGATGACGCCCGGGCCATCGCCAAGTACCGCAGCGATGGAGCGACACCGGACGACATAAGGCAGATGGTCGGGCTCTAGGCCTCGGGCTGCATCAACTGCACCGGCTCGCCGCCGCGAATAGCCGTGTAAAAGCAGGTGCGACGACCGGTGTGACAGGCCGGGCCCGTCTGGCGGACAAGAACCAGCAGACAATCCTGATCACAATCCACCCGCAGCTCGACTAGCTCCTGCACGTGACCGCTGGTTTCACCCTTGATCCAGAATGCCTGCCGCGAGCGGCTCCAATAGGTCACCCGGCCCGTTTGCAGGGTGCGGTCGACCGCCTCTGCATTCATCCAGGCCATCATAAGTACCTCACCCGTCTCGGCCTCCTGCGCGACGGCGGGAATCAAACCTTGGTCGTTATAGACAAGTGTGGCTGGATCGAATGTCATGAGGAAACCTTTTGCAGACAGGATCTTTTGCATACCGGGCAGAGTGCCTTATGTAGGGTCCGGCAAGGAAAGGAAACCGGCATGGCGTCCGACACGGATCTGATCAAGCTCTATTCGTCGCGTATTCTCGCGCTGGCGTCGGACATTCCCCATAACGGGCGACTGGATGCACCTGACGCCACGGTGAAACGCCGCTCGCCCCTATGCGGGTCGACCGTGACCGTCGATCTCAAGGTCGAGGACGGGCGGATCACGGATTTCGGGCAGGACGTAAAAGCCTGCGCGCTTGGTCAGGCGGCAGCAGCCGTGACCGGTGGCGCCGTGATTGGGCGGACCCTGCCCGAGATCGAGGCGGCCCGAGACGCCCTGACGGCGATGCTGAAAGAGGGCGGCCCGGTGCCCCCTGCCCCGTTCGACGGGTTCGAAGTGCTCGAACCCGCCCGCGACTATCGCAACCGCCATGCCTCGATCCTGCTGAGCATCGAAGCCACTGCAGAGGCGATGCAACAGGCGATGCAATCCGACTGCGCCTGACAACCGTTACATCTGAAGAAAAAAGCGCCGCGCATCCTGGGGGATGGCGGCGCAGGAAAGCGTCACTCGTGCGGGACCCGGTGCTTGCAGGGCCGAAGCGGTCCGGCCTCAGGTGGGACAGGCAGTACCTGATCGCGCGAAGGTAAGCAGGTCAGCGCGGCAAGAACCGGCACGAGGATCGCAGGCAGAACTCAGATCAGAACGGGAAGATGCAGACCGACGACAAAAATCACCATCAACGCGGCCGCCCCAATCGCATCCTGTACAAGGGTCGCTTCGGCGCGGTTTGCAATGGATCGGATCTGGCGGAGCGTGGTCATCGGTGGGTGCCTCCTCGTTCTGAGTTGCCCTTTTGTTCTCATATCATTAACCACGTGTAAAGAACTTTTTAAGAACAAAAGTGAACTTTTCGGGTTTTTGTTCCTATCCCACGGAAATGAGCCTGATCGCTTCGTCCTGCCGCATCAGCCACAACAGCACCCGCGCGGCCTTGCCGCGGTCGCTTGTGAGATCCGGGTCATCGACCAGCAACCGCCGGGCATCGCTCTGGGCGGTGGCCATCAACCCCGCCTGCCGATCCAGATCCGCAACGCGAAAGCGGGGCACGCCGGACTGGGCCGTTCCGATCAAATCGCCAAAGCCGCGCATCTGAAGATCGGTCTCGGCGATGCGAAACCCGTCTTCGGTCTCGCGCAGGACTTCAAGTCGGCGCTTGCCGGTTTCCGACAAGGGCGGCTGATAGAGCAGCAGACAGGTCGAAGCCGCATCACCCCGGCCCACGCGCCCGCGCAATTGATGAAGCTGGGCGAGCCCGAATGTCTCGGCCCGCTCGATCACCATGATCGTTGCGTTCGGGACATTGACGCCAACCTCGATCACCGTGGTCGCCACGAGAACCTGTATGTCGCCCCGCTGGAAGCGCAGCATCGCGGCGTCTTTTTCGGCCACGGGCATCTGCCCGTGTACGAGCCCCACGACCCCCTCACCCAGAACGGCGCGCAAACGCTTGAACCGCTCCTCTGCCGCGGTCAAATCCAGCGTTTCGCTTTCATCCACCAGCGGGCAGACCCAATAGCATTGCCGCCCCTCGGCAATCGCTCCGCGCAACCGTTCGATGACCTCATCCATCCGTCCGGTGCTGACCATCGCGGTCTGGATCGGTTTTCGTCCCGGCGGCTTTTCATCGAGAACGGACACATCCATGTCGCCATATTGCGCGAGCGCCAGCGACCGAGGGATCGGTGTCGCCGTCATCACCAACACGTCGACCCGCTCGCCTTTCTCCCCCAGAAGAAGTCGCTGCCGCACGCCAAAGCGGTGCTGTTCGTCCACGATGGCCAGACGCAAATCGGCAAAGACGACATCGGCCTGAAACACGGCATGGGTCCCGACCAGGATCTGGATGTCCCCCTGGGCAAGCGCCTCCAGCTTGCGGGCCCGCTCCGCCCCCTTGTCGCGACCGGTCAGGATTTCCAGGACAACGCCCGCGCTTTCGGCGAGCGGTTTCAGCCCATCCAGATGTTGCCGGGCCAGGATTTCGGTCGGCGCCATCATCACGCCCTGCCCGCCTGCCTCGACAGCGATCAGCAGCGCCATGAAAGCAACCAGCGTCTTGCCCGAACCCACATCCCCCTGCAGCAGCCGGTTCATCCGGATCGGCGCGGCCATGTCGTCGGCGATGTCGGATAGGGCCCGCATCTGCGCGCCCGTCGGGCGATAGGGCAGCTGATCAAGCACCTTGCCCTGCAACCCGCCCGTGCCCCGTGTTTCGCGCCCCGGCGCCTTCCGTTCACGCGCACGGGCCAGTGCCAGGGTGAGCTGATGGGCCAGAAGCTCGTCATAGGCCAGCCGCTTTCGGGCGGGTGCCTCATCCGACAGGTCCGCCTGCTTTTGCGGGCTGTGCGCAGCTTGGGCGGCCTCGGCGAATGACGGCCAGCCCTCGCGCTCTTTCAGCGCCGGATCGATCCATTCGGCCAGATCCGGCATGCGCTGCAGAACCGACCGGGTCGCTTTGAACATCGTCTTTTGGCTGACACCGGCCGTCAGGTGATAGACCGGCTCGTAATCCGGTATGTCGCTTGCCTCGGTCTCCGCCACGATGTGTTCCGGGTGCACCATCTGCGCGATGCCGTCGAACAGCTCGACCTTGCCGGAAACCACGCGGCGGCTGCCTGCAGGCAATACCCGTTTGAGATAGTCGGACCGGGCGTGGAAGAACACGATCTGAAAACTGGTCTCGGCATCCTCGACATGCACGCGATAGGCCCCGCCCTTTGTGCGTGGCGGGCGATGCTGGCCGACTGTCACGGCCACCGTCAGCGTGTCAGGCAGCGGCACATCGCGGATCGTCTCCCGCAGCCGCCGGTCCACCCCGGCATAGGGCAGCGTAAAGAGCAGATCGCGCGGATGTTCGATATCCAGATGCGCGAGATGCTGCGCGGTTTTGGGCCCTACGCCATCGAGGGTTTCGAGACCGGCAAAAAGCGGAAACAGGATCTCGGGCCGGCTCATCCCGCGCCGATCAGGGCAAGCCAGCCATCTTCATCCAGCGTCTCGATCCCCAGCTCTGCCGCCTTTTTTGCCTTGGATCCCGCGCCGGGTCCGGCCACCAGCAGATCGGTCTTGGCGCTGACGGATCCGGACACTTTGGCGCCAAGCGCCTCGGCCCGTGCCTTGGCCTCGGCCCGGGTCATTTTTTCAAGCGTGCCGGTAAAGACCACGGTCTTGCCCGCAACGGGGCTTCCGGACGTATCGGGCCGCACAGCATCCTCGACCGAAAGGTGGGCGGCAAGGCGGTCGATGCTCGCCCGCTCGGCTTCTTGCGCGAGGGTCTTGATGAGCGACGTCGCCATGACGTCCCCAACCCCGTCGATCGAAACCAGATCGGCGTAGGCCGCGCTCGCCGTATCCTGCGCCTCATCCATGGCCTGAACGAAGGCACTCCAACTGCCGTAGTGGGTCGCCAGCAGGTTCGATGCGCTTTCGCCCACATGCCGGATCCCCAGCGAAAAGATCAGACGACCCAGCGGGATGGTCCGCTTGTCGTCAATGGCCCGAAACAGGTTCTCCGCCGACTTTTCGCCCCAGCCCTCCCGGTTTTTGAGCTGTTGCAGGCCCGCGCCATACCGATCCCGCAGCGTGAAGATGTCGGCAGGCTCAGCGATCCAGCCGTCATCATGGAACTGCTCGACCTGTTTTGCCCCCAAACCTTCAATGTCGAAAGCGGCGCGGCTCACGAAATGCTTCAGCTTTTCCACGGATTGTGCGGGGCAGATCAAACCACCAGTGCATCGCCGCACGGCGTCACCAGGGTCACGGATGGCGGCACTGCCACATTCCGGGCAGGTCTCGGGGAATTCATAGGGCACCGCGTCGGCAGGCCGCTTCGACAGGTCGACATCAGCGACCTTGGGTATCACATCGCCCGCCCGGTAGACCTGCACCCAGTCCCCTTCGCGGATGTCCTTGCCGTCGCGGATCGATTGGCCCTTGCTGTCGCGGCCCTGAATATAGTCTTCGTTGTGCAGCGTCGCGTTCGACACAACGACACCTCCAACCGTCACCGGTGTCAGCCGGGCCACGGGGCTGAGCGCACCGGTCCGGCCCACCTGAATGTCGATCGCTTCCAGCCGTGTCCAGGCCAGCTCGGCCGGGAACTTATGCGCAACGGCCCAACGGGGCGTGGTTGAGCGGAAACCCAGACGGCCCTGCAGCGCCAGATCATCGACCTTGTAGACGACTCCGTCGATGTCATAGCCGAGATCGGAGCGGTGTTGCTCGATCATCGCGTAGTGAGCCAGCATCGCCTCGGGGCCGTCGCATAGGGCCGTCATCGGGTTCGTTTGAAACCCCAGGGTCGTCATGCGTTCGATCGCGCCCATCTGGGTTTGGGCCAGCGGTTCGGACAACGCGCCCCAGGCATAGGCAAAAAACCGAAGTGGCCGCGCCCGGGTGATATCAGGGTCAAGCTGGCGCAGCGAACCCGCTGCAGCGTTTCTTGGATTGGCGAATGTTTTGCCGCCCTCTTCGGCCTGCCGCGCATTCAAAGCGGCGAAGTCCGGGTGGGACATGTAAACCTCGCCCCGGATCTCGATCACCGCCTGATCGGCCTCGATCCTGTCGGGGATATCCTCGATGGTACGCGCATTCGCGGTGACATTCTCGCCCACCGATCCGTCGCCGCGGGTTGCGGCCTGTGTCAGCGATCCGTTTTCATACCGCAGCGATAGGGACAGCCCGTCGATCTTTGGCTCAGCGGTATAGGCGAGCGGCGCGTCATCGCCCAGGCCAAGATACTTGCGGATCCGGCCGTCAAACTCTCGTACATCGTCGTCGTCAAACGCATTGGCGAGCGACAGCATCGCTACCGCATGGGTGACCTTGGCAAACCCATCGGGTGGCGCGGCACCCACCTGTTCTGATGGGCTGTCGGCCCGTTTCAAAGCAGGAAAACGGGCTTCGATTTCGGCGTTGCGGTGCTTTAGTGCATCGTATTCAGCATCACTGATCTCGGGCGCGTCTTCGGTATGGTAGGCCCGGTTGGCAGCGTCGATCAGAGCCGCGAGGCGCTCAAGTTCCTTTTTGGCCTCCGCCTCGGTCAGCGCGGCGACGTCCCTGTCATTCATATCGGTTGCAGCCCCCTCACTCCGGCTAACCGAGGAATAATCCCCGGAGCAGAGCAGGTCCAGCCGGATTGGCCAAACGAAAAACGGAGCCCGAAGGCCCCGCTTTCGCATTCACGTCGATTTAGGGGAGTTACGCGCCAACCGCGATCTTGTGATCGTCATCCTTGTTGCCCGCCTCAGGGTCGCGCAGGACATAGCCCCGTCCCCAGACTGTCTCGATATAGTTTTCGCCCCCGGTCGCGTTGCTCAGCTTTTTGCGAAGCTTGCAAATGAAGACGTCGATGATCTTGAGTTCCGGTTCATCCATGCCGCCATAGAGATGGTTCAGGAACATCTCTTTGGTGAGTGTCGTGCCTTTGCGCAGTGACAGCAGTTCCAGCATCTGGTATTCCTTGCCGGTCAGGTGCACCGTCTTGCCTTCGACGCTGACCGTCTTGGCGTCGAGATTAACCGAGATGTTGCCCGTCTTGATGACCGACTGCGAGTGGCCTTTCGAGCGGCGGATGATGGCGTGGATGCGCGCCACCAGCTCTTCGCGGTGGAATGGTTTCGTCAAATAGTCGTCCGCGCCGAACCCGAAGCCCTTGATCTTGTTTTCGGTGTCGTCCGATCCGGTCAGAATGAGGATCGGCGTTTCGATCCGGGCGAGGCGCAGCTGGCGCAGCACCTCGTGGCCGTTCATGTCCGGCAGATCCAGATCGAGCAGGATCAGGTCGTAGTCGTACAGCTTGGCCAGATCGATCCCTTCCTCCCCTAGGTCTGTCGCATAGACGTTCAGGTTGGCATGAGTCAGCATTAACTCAATGCTTTTGGATGTCGTGGGATCGTCTTCAACAAGCAGTACACGCATTTTCGTAAAATCTCCGCATCTCGGTTAACGCTCGTCCAAAGTCGTGACCAAAAAAGGTTAATTGCCCGTTACCATAGCAGAGATTATTGACGGATCAACTTAAGGTTGCCGAAACTTTTTGAGCGCTGTGGCCTTCAAAGCCTCTTCGCCATGCGTGCTGACGGCCCGGACCCATTCCTGAAACTCCTCGCTGCTCAGCCCATATCGCGCAAGCGCATCGTCCTGCGAAACAAGGCCATAAAGCACGCCACGCACCACCGCCGCCTTGCGCGACGCCACCCATCTGCGCGTTCCGGCCGGGGGTAAATCGGCCTGTGTCATGATCGTTCCGTCAGCCAGCCTGACGGCCCGCGGTCCTTCCACTTTCTTAAGATACATCGTTTTGCCCAACCTCGTTACCTGACGACACTTTGGTTTCCGGGCCTTAAGGACGGGTGAATCTGCCCCTTGAGAGTGTTTACGATTTTCCTATATTGCGCCCGAACTTCCCGGAGCCGAGACCATGCTTGACGTTCCAAGCCCTTTGAATTCACTGGGCTTTGACAAACCGCCATCCGAAACGCGCGTCGTCGTTGCCATGTCAGGCGGCGTCGATAGCTCTGTCGTGGCGGCGCAACTGGCCGAAGAAGGGTATGATGTCGTCGGCGTGACGCTGCAGCTTTACGATCACGGCGCAGCGCTGGCCAAGAAGGGCGCATGCTGCGCGGGCCGCGATATTCACGACGCGCGACGGGTGGCGGAGACGATGGGCTTTCCCCATTATGTCCTTGATTACGAAAACATCTTTCGTGATGCCGTGATCGACGAATTCGCTGACAGCTATCTTGGCGGTGCGACACCCGTACCCTGCATTCGGTGTAATGAGCGCGTGAAGTTCAAGGATCTGCTGGCGACGGCCAAAGATCTCGATGCCGATTGCATGGCGACGGGCCACTACATCCAGCGCAAGGTTGGAGATCAGGGCGCGGAACTGCATTGCGCCGCTGATGCTGCCCGCGATCAAAGCTATTTCCTGTTCTCGACGACACCGGAACAGCTCGACTACCTGCGTTTTCCGCTCGGCCATCTGCCGTCGAAAAAGGAAACACGGGCCCTCGCGGCGCGTTACGGCCTGCCCGTCGCGGATAAACCGGACAGCCAGGATATCTGTTTTGTGCCCAACGGCGATTATGCGTCGGTCATTCGCAAGCTGCGGCCTGAGGCGGCGGCGCCCGGTGACATCGTGGACGTTAACGGGCGCGTGCTGGGCCAACACATGGGCGTGGTGAACTATACGATCGGGCAACGGCGCGGTCTGGGGATTGGTGGGCTGGCCGACCCGCTTTATGTGGTGAAGCTGGACCCCGATGCACGCCAGGTCGTTGTCGGCCCTCGCGACCTGCTGGCCACGCGGACCGTTCCGGTGCGCGAGATCAACTGGCTGGGCGATGAGCCCTTGGCATCGCAGGCCGAATGGGAAGTCGCGGTCAAGGTCCGTTCGACCCGTCCACCGACCGATGCAATCATCCGCCCGGTTTCTGAAACCGAGGCGCTGGTCGAGCTTGCCGTCGCCGAGGAAGGCATCAGCCCGGGCCAGGCTTGCGTTTTCTATGATCGGGAAACCACGCGTATCTACGGCGGTGGCTGGATCCACAAAGGTTAATCGGCCTGCGCCTCGGCGCGGGATTTGCCGCTGACATCCAGCGCCAGCGTCGCGGCCATGAAACCGTCGAGATCGCCGTCGAGAACGCCCTTGGTATCCGAGGTCTCAAAGTTCGTCCGCAAATCCTTCACCATCTGGTAAGGCTGCAGAACATACGACCGGATCTGGTTGCCCCAGCCCGCATCGCCCTTCGCCTCGTGAGCCGCGTTGATATCCGCGGTGCGGCGCTCCAGCTCCAGCTGGTAGAGACGCGATTTCAGGGCCTTCATCGCAATATCACGGTTCTGGTGCTGCGATTTCTCGGAACTGGTGACTACGATGCCCGTTGGATGGTGGGTGATCCGAACGGCCGAGTCGGTCGTGTTCACGTGCTGACCGCCCGCGCCGGATGAACGATAGGTATCGATGCGGATGTCGGCGGGATTCACCTCGATCTCGATATTGTCGTCAACCACCGGATAGACCCAGACCGACGAAAACGACGTATGCCGCTTGGCCGCGCTGTCATAGGGGCTGATACGGACCAGGCGGTGAACACCGCTTTCCGACTTGAGCCAGCCATAGGCGTTGTGGCCGCTGATCTTGTAGGTGGCCGACTTGATCCCCGCCTCGTCGCCCGCGGACTCGGATTGCAGCTCGACCTTGTAACCCTTCTTTTCGGCCCAGCGGACATACATCCGCGCCAGCATCGACGCCCAATCGCAGCTTTCGGTGCCTCCGGCGCCAGCGTTGATCTCGAGAAAGGTATCATTGCTGTCAGCCTCGCCATCCAAGAGCGCCTCAAGCTCTTTCTGCGCGGCCTTCTCGGCCAAATCCTTCAGCGCACCCTCGGCATCGGCGACGACCTCGGCGTCATCCTCCATCTCGCCCAGTTCGATCAGTTCGACGTTGTCCGAAAGCTCCTGCTTGATGCCTTCATAGACCTGCATCGCATCGACAAGGGTCTGCCGTTCGCGCATCAGCTTTTGGGCCGCTTCAGGATTGTCCCAGAGGTTCGGGTCCTCCACGCGCGCGTTGAATTCTTCCAGCCGGTGGGGCGCCGTCTCGACATCCATGCGCTGCGCCAGAAGGTTCAGCGACTTTTCGATCTCGGTGACGATATTCTCGACTTCGGCGCGCATTGTCTCTCCACGGGCTCTGGTGAAGGATCATGTAACGCAGCCGTCAGGGGCTCACAAGTCGGTGGCCCTAGTAGAGGCCACCCGAACTGAGCGTGCCGAAATTGGCCTTGGGGCCTACAGTGACCGTCCGGCCCGTCGACGTCGTCACCTGCTGAGTTGCCGCCTGCGCGCCGTCAAAGAGCGGCAGGTCCGAGCCCATGGCAAAGCCGCCGTCGAACCAGACACCAAAGATCGGCTCTTCGCCCTCGCGGAAATATTCGGCAACGACATTGTCGCCCACGGCTTCGTCGCTCAGGCGTGCGCCGGTGAACCGGTCGATCTTGATGAAACGCCCGCCATCCGGAACCGTGAAGGGACCACCGCCATATTTCTCGATGGCCTCGGACATGAAGGCGTTGAAGACGGGTGCACAGAGGCGCCCGCCACCGGCGCCCTTGCCCATGGGGCGGGGGTTGTCATAGCCGATATAGCAGCCCGCCACGACGTTCGACGAAAAGCCCACGAACCAAGCATCCTTTTCGTCATTGGTTGTCCCGGTCTTGCCCGCGATCGGCACCGGCAGGTTGACCGCACGCGCGGCGGTGCCGCGCAGAACAACGCCCTCAAGCATCGAGGTCAGCTGATACGCCGTGATCGCGTTCATGACCCGGCTCCGGTTCGACACGATCTGGGGCGCGGCACCCGGGTCGAGGCTGGCCAGCCGGGTGCAATCAACGCATTCCCGCTGGTCATGGCGATAGACGCTGCGGCCATACCGGTCCTGGATCCGGTCGACGAGGGTTGGGCGGACCCGCTCACCACCATTCGCGAACATCGCGTAGGCGGCGACCATCTGATAGAGCGTCGTTTCTTCGGAGCCGAGCGAGTTGGCCAGAAACGGGCCCATCCGGTCGTAAACGCCAAACCGTTCGGCATAGCTTGCCACCACCGGCATCCCGACCTCTTCGGCCAGCCGGATCGTCATCAGGTTCCGCGATTGTTCGATCCCTGTCCGCAGGGGCGTCGGCCCGTAATAGCGGTTCGATGCGTTCTTGGGTCGCCAGAGCCCCTGGGGCGTATCAATCTCGATCGGGGCGTCGATCAGGATGGTGGCGGGGGTATAGCCGCTGTCGAGAGCGGCGGCATAAACGAAGGGCTTGAAGGCCGAACCCGGCTGCCGTTTGGCTTGGGTCGCGCGGTTGAAGACCGAATTCTGATAGCTGAAGCCGCCCTGCATCGCGATCACACGACCGGTGTTGACGTCCATCGCGACAAAACCGCCCTGCACTTCCGGTACCTGCCGCAGGCTCCAGCGGATGAACCCGCCATCATCTCCCGTCATCCGGCGCACATGAACGATGTCGCCGGGTTCGAAATTGTCGAAGAAGTTACCCTCGAGCCACCGGATGTCTTCGCGTGGCACGACCGGGGCCGGATCGCCGTCGGTCCACCCTTCGATCCCGAGCGTCAGCGATTGATCGGCAATCTCGAGGACCACGGCAGGCCGCCACAGGCTTTCCAGGTCAATGTCGCGCGCCACCTTGGCTGCCGCCAGTTCGATCTGCCAGTTTTCGAGCTTGTCCGCGTCGATCTTCTTGCCGGTTCCGCGCCACTTGCCCTGCTGCCGGTCATAGCTCTCAAGCTGACGGCGCAAGGCCTGGGCCGCGACTGGCTGCATCTCGGCATCGATAGTGGCCCGAACGGTATAGCCGCCGGTAAAGAACTCCCCCTCACCAAAGTCTTCGCTCAGCTGGCGTCGGATTTCGTCGGTGAAGTAGTCGCGCGGCGGCAGTTCCGTCCGATAGCTTTCAAAATCGCCATTCTGCACTGAACGCAGCGGCATCGCACGCTCGTCTTCGTACATGGCTTGCGTGATATAGCCGTTTTCCTGCATTTCCTTCAGGACAAAGTTACGGCGGGCCAGCAAGCGGTCTTTCTGCCGGACCGGATGATAGTCGGACGGCGCTTTCGGCAACGAGGCAAGGAACGCCGCCTCGTGCGGGGCAAGTTCGCTCAGGCTCTTGTTGAAATAGGTCTGGCTGGCAGCGGCGACGCCATAGGAATTCTGACCCAGAAAGATCTCGTTGAGATAAAGCTCGAGGATCTTTTCCTTATCCAGTGTATCCTCAAGCCGCGCGGCCAGAATGATCTCTTTGATCTTGCGCTCGGCCTGACGGTCGCCGCTCAATAGAAAGTTCTTCATCACCTGCTGGGTGATGGTCGACGCACCGCGCAGATCGCGGCCACGGGACCGAACCGCCTCGACACCCGCGGCCGCAATGCCGCGCAAATCATAACCCTGGTGCTGATAGAAGTTCTTGTCCTCGGCGCTGATGAACGCCTGCTTGATCAGCGCCGGGATGTTGTCGGCCGGGACAAACAGCCGGCGTTCCTTGGCGAATTCATCGATGATGCGGCCTTCGCCGGAATAGATGCGGCTGATCGTGGGTGGCGCATATTGCGCGAGGCTCTCGTGGCTCGGCAAGTCGCGGCTGTACATATAGAAGATGGCCCAGACCGACAGGGCACCCATGGCGATTGCCAGAGTGATTGCCGAAAAGATGGTCCCGAAGAACGAAAAGATGAACCGCAACATCGCTTGCCCCTGCTTGAGGTCTTTGCCCATCTATATGCGATGGCCTGCCGAGGGTCAAAAGAGGCGCGACCACTGAAAGAGCTATTTTCTGCGCAGCGGTGCCTTGGCCAGATCGGTGTCACGCCAGGTCAGAATACCCCGCGCCAGCCCCTGCACCATGTCTGCCCGCCATACCGGATCGCGCAGGTTCATGAGATCGCGCTGGTCCGACAGAAAACCGACCTCGATCAGTACGGAAGGGATGTCGGCGCTTTTCAGCACGCTGAACGCGCCCTCGCGCCGGGGTCGGCTGTTCATAGGCCCCCCGGATTGCGTCATCGCGACGATCAGAGCCGCGGCCAGATCATCGGATCGCGGCGCAGTTTCCTGCCGCGCCAGATCCATCAGTACCCCTGCAACCACGTCGTCCGTGCGGGTCAGATCAACGCCGGAAAGAATGTCGTCGCGGTCATGTTGCGCCGCCAGCCGGGCCGAGGCCGCATCGCTGGCATCTTCCGACAGTGTATAGACCGTCGCCCCACGTGCCTGCCCGTCACTCAGCGCGTCAGCATGCAGCGACAGGAACAGATCAGCGCCCGCCTCATGCGCGATGGCGACGCGGCGGGGGAGCGACACGAAGACGTCCGCATCGCGGGTCAATACCACCTCGACATCGCCCACCCGACGCAGTGCATCCCGCAGCTCGATGGCGAGGCTCAGCATCAGGTCCTTTTCCGGCGTTCCATCCCCATCGGCGCCCGGGTCGACCCCGCCATGACCCGGATCGATCACCACCACAAAGGCGTCATCGGCGGGCGGCGACTGGCGCGGACTGGGCAGAGGCAAGGCGTCGTCGGGCGCACCGGACTGGGCCGCGAACGCCCCGGCATCAGTGGGGCTCAAGCTGATCGTCAGCGTCGCGCGACCACTTTCCGGATCCACCTGCATGGCGATCTCATCCGGCAACTTGGGCTGCGCAAGAACCGCCGCCAGCCGCGACCAGCCCGGTCGAAATGCGCCGAAGCGCAGGCTCTCAATCGCACCGGGCTTGGACAACAGATCCTCGGGGCGCAACAGCCCCCAATCCACTTCGCGGAAATCGACCACGAGGCGGGGCGGCGCGTCGAGCGTGTAGACGCGGTAAGGCACGCCTTGGCTGAGCGAAAGGGTCAGCGTTGTCTGACCAAACCAACCGTCTTCAATCGAACTTTTTGACGGATCAACGCGGGCAATCCCGGTCAATTCCTGCGCAAACGCCGCGCCGGCCAACATCCAGATCGCAAGGAAGATGCGGATCACGCCCGCGCCTCCATGAACGTCTTGAGCCGCGCCAGACCTTCCTCGATATCCGCTGTGCTGCGGGCATAGGAAAAGCGCAGGGTCTGGTGCCCCCGCTCTTTGTCGAAATCGAGACCGGGGGTCACCGCAACGCCGGCCTTTTCGAGGATCTCATTGGCAAAGGCATGGCTGTCATCCGTCAGATCCGAGATATCGGCATAAACATAGAACGCCCCATCGGGCGGTGCGATCTTGGTGAAGCCTGCCTTGGGCAGCCCCTCCAGCATCAGGGCGCGGTTGGCCCGGTAAACCGCGAGGTTGGCCTGCAATTCGTCCTCAGCGTCCATGGCCGCCAAGGCCGCAACCTGGCTGGCGTGAGGGGCACAAATAAACATATTCTGGGCGATGCGTTCGACGACGCGCACATGATCCTCGGGCACCACCATCCAGCCGATCCGCCAGCCCGTCATGCTGAAATACTTCGAGAACGAATTGATGACATAGGCCTCATCGGTGATCTCAAGTGCTGTGACCGCTTTGGCCTCGTATTCGATGCCGTGATAGATCTCATCGCTGATAAAGCTGATCCCATTCGCCGCCTCGATCAGCGCCGTCATTGCGGCGCGATCCAGCATCGTACCCGTGGGGTTTGCCGGCGAGGCGACCATAAGGCCCTGCAGGTCAAGACCGGCCAGATCCGCGGGAGCAGGCTGCAGGCGGTTTTCGGGCGCGGTCTGAATATCAACGGGGGTCAGGCCCAGGCCGCTAAGGATCTGCCGGTAGCTGGGATAGCCCGGTGCCCCGATGCCGACCCGGTCGCCCGAATCGAAAAGCGCCGTGAAGGCGAGGATAAAGCCGCCGGATGAGCCCGGAGTGACCACGACCCGGTCGGGGTTCAGATCGACACCGTACCAATCGGCATACATCCGCGCGATCCGGGCCCGTAATTCGGGCAGGCCCAAAGCCACCGTATAGCCAAGCGGCCCCTCCTCCATCGCGCGAGCCAAAGCCTTTGTGGCAGCGCGCGGCGCGCCGGTTCCGGGCTGGCCAACCTCCATGTGGATGACATGGCGACCCCCAGCTTCGGCTTTGCGCGCGGCCTCCATCACATCCATCACAATGAAGGGATCGACAGCGCTTCGGCTTGAGGTTCGCATGGGCTCTCCTATGATCGGGCCATGGGGTTTCACACCGCCTTCCGCGCCGCGTCAATGGCCTTGATGCTCATGGTTCTTGCCGGGGCGGCTCAGGCCATTACCCTGCTGCGCGATGCCGACATGGAATACGCGCTGAAACAGGTGGGCGCGCCATTGTTGAAGGCCGCCGGGCTGAGCCCCTCGCGGGTCAAGATCCTGGTGGTGGATGACGGCAATCTGAACGCTTTTGTGGTCAGCAACGATATCATTTTTATCAATTCAGGCCTCGTCCAGCGAATGGAACGGGCCGATATGCTGCAGGCAATCATCGCGCATGAGGCGGCCCATATCGCCAACGGGCATATAACACGGCGCATAACGAACCTCGGAACCGCGCGGACCGCTGCGGGGCTTGGTATGGCACTTGCAACACTCGCAGCCGCCGCAGGCGGAGGCGAGGCGGCAGCCGGTATCGCTCTTGGAACCCAGAGCGCGGCGCAACGACAGTTTTTTAGTCATACGCGGGCCGAAGAAGCCTCTGCCGACCAATCCGCCGTGCGCTACATGCGCGCGGCCGGAGTATCCCCGCGCGGAATGCTGGACGTGATGCGGATCTTCAGCGGCCAAGAGGTCCTGAGCGTGGGGCGGCAAGACGCCTATGCCCGCACTCATCCCCTGTCCCGTGACCGCCTTCGCGCGCTCGAAGGCTATGTTGCTGCTTACGGCGACACCAGCGCGTCCAACGACACCGCCGACTATTGGTTCGCGCGGGCCAAGGGCAAGCTGACAGCGTTCGAGCGCAGCCCAAGCTGGACCATGCGGCGGTTGGGCGACAGCGGGTATCAGGACGTGATGCTCATTCGGGAATCCGTCGCCTATCACCGCCAATCCAAAACCAAGAATGCGTTGCGATCCATCGACAAGGCGATCGCGGCCCGGCCGGACGATCCGTTCCTGCATGACCTTCGCGGACAGATCCTGATGGAAAGCCGCCAGTTTGCCGCCGCTGCCAACGCCTATGGGCGCGGCGTAAAACTCGCCCCGCGCGAGGCGCTGATACTCGCAGGTTACGGCCGTGCCCTGCTTGCCACGGGCAACGTCAACAACGCCCGCGATGTACTTGAACAGGCCCGGGCCATCGACTTTCGCGACGGATCGATGTTGCGGGATCTGTCGGTCGCCTATGCGCGGTCGGGCCAGCGGGGCATGGCATCGCTGGTCACCGCCGAACGCTACGCCTTGTCCGGACGCCTGGAAGACGCAGGCATCCACGCCAAACGCGCGACCGATCTGTTGGCCGAAGGGTCCGGCCCTTGGCAACGGGCGCAGGATGTGCTCCTTGCATCGGAACGTGCCGCCAAGAAACGGAGATAATGCAGATGTTTAACCGCCTGATCCCCCTCGCCTTCTCGCTCCTGCTCGCGGTGCCGGTCGCAGCGATGGACCTGTCCGAGATGACGGACCAAGAACGCGCCATCTTCCGCGAAGAGGTTCGCGATTACCTGCTTGAGAACCCCGAGGTGATCATGGAGGCCGTCGAGGTCTTCGAGGAAAGGCAAGCCGCCGAACGCGCCCGCGCCGATGTTGAGCTCGTGACACAAAACAGCGATGCCATTTTCGAAGACGGCTTTTCATGGGTCGGGGGCAACCCCGAGGGCGATATTACGCTTGTCGAGTTCCTCGATTACCGTTGCGGCTACTGCAAGCGGGCGCATCCCGAAGTGGCCAAGCTGATCGAGACTGACGGGAATATCCGCCTGATCGTCAAGGAATTCCCGATCCTGGGCGAGCAATCCCTGCTGGCCTCGCGCTTCGCTGTGGCAACCAAACAGGTGGCGGGCGACGACGCCTACAAGCAGATGAGCGACGCCCTGATGGAACTCTCGAGCGACGTAACCATGCGCAGCCTCCGCCGACTGGCCTCGACCTTCGAGCTAGATGCCGACGCAATTGAAGCGCAGATGGAAAGCGAAGAAGTGACAAACGTCTTGCGTGAAACGCGGGCATTGGCACAGCGGCTCCAGATATCCGGTACGCCCACTTTCGTGCTGGGCGATGAGCTATTGCGCGGCTTCGTTCCTTATGACGGAATGGCCGAAATGGTCGCTGATCAGCGGGGATGACCGCCTTTCGCGACCTGCACGTCCCCGGCAAACCGCTGATCATGCCGAACCCGTGGGACGCGGGCAGCGCGCGGATGATGGCAAACTTGGGCGCAAAGGCGCTGGCATCGACCAGCGCCGGCGCGGCTTTCGCCAAGGGCAAGCGGGATGGTGAGCTGTCCCGCGACGAGATGATCGCAGCCGCCCGTGCGATTGCGGACATCGTCCCTGTCCCGGTCTCGGCCGACCTGGAAAACGGCGGTGGTGACACGCCGCAGGACGCGGCAGATGCGATCCGCGCAGCAGCAGCGGCGGGTCTTGCCGGGGCGTCGATCGAAGATCTAGGCGATACCGGGATCTACCCTTTTGAACAGGCTCTCAAACGGGTCGAGGCGGCAATCGAGGCCGCCCGCGCTAGCGGCATCGTCCTGACGGCTAGGTCCGAAGGGTTGCTGGTCGGCACGCTGACGCTCGAAGAAGTATGCGACCGCATGACGGCCTTTGCGCACGCCGGTGCCGATGTGGTCTTTGCCCCCGGCCTCGCGTCAGCCGAAGAGGTGTCTGCGGTGGTCAGGGCTGCGGAGGATACGCCGGTCAGCGTGCTGGTCGGCGGCAACAACCCCGAACTGACGGTCGAGCAGTTGGCAAGTCTGGGCGTTGCTCGCATCAGCGTGGGCTCAGGTCTTGCGCGTGCAGCCTATGGCAGTGCGATCGCCCTGATGCGCACGGCGCTCAGCAAAGGCCGGTTTGACTATCCGGAAACAACCGCAAGCTTCACCGAAATCGAAGAGCTGCTGCGCTAGCGAACAAGGGACGGCGGGCGGGGCGCATTTGCCGCAAGGCAAACAGCGTCGAACGTCGTCACTCGGCCGCCTGCGCCTCGGCCGCGCTGGCCGCATCCAGTTCCTCGGCTTTCTTTTCGACCTGCTCAACAATGTGATCGATCATTTGGTCATTGGTCATCTTGTGGCTTTGCTTGCCGGCAAGATAGACCATGCCCGCACCATTGCCGCCGCCGGTAAAGCCCACATCCGTCATCAGCGCCTCGCCCGGCCCATTGACCACGCACCCGATGATGCTGAGGCTCATCGGCGTCTTGATATGCTCCAGCCGCTCTTCCAGTTTTTCGACGGTCTTGATGACATCAAAACCCTGCCGCGCGCAGGACGGGCACGAGATGATATTGACGCCGCGGTGGCGCAGGCCCAGCGATTTCAGGATTTCGTAGCCGACTTTGACCTCTTCAACCGGGTCGGCACTCAGGCTGACACGGATCGTGTCGCCGATCCCCATCCATAGCAGGTTGCCAAGGCCGATGGCCGACTTGATCGTGCCGCTGGTCAGCCCGCCCGCCTCGGTGATGCCGAGGTGAATAGGGGCATCCGTCGCCTCTGCCAAGGCCTGATAGGCCGCCGCCGCCATGAAGACATCAGACGCTTTGCAGCTGATCTTGAATTCGTGAAAGTCGTTGTCCTGCAGGATCTTGATGTGATCGAGGCCGCTTTCGACCATCGCCTCGGGTGTAGGCTCCCCATACTTTTCCAGCAGGTGCTTTTCGAGCGAACCGGCATTCACCCCAATCCGGATCGAACAATTATGGTCGCGGGCGGCCTTGATAACCTCGCGCACCCGCTCCTCCGAGCCAATATTGCCCGGATTGATGCGCAGGCAGGCCGCGCCCGCCTCTGCCGCTTCGATCCCGCGCTTGTAGTGAAAGTGGATGTCGGCAACGATAGGCACCGGACTTTCAGGCACGATCTCTTTCAGCGCTTTCGAAGATGCCTCGTCCGGCACGCTGATCCGCACGATATCCGCGCCAGCCTCGGCGGCGGCCTGAACCTGAGCCACGGTCGCCGCCGCATCGGTCGTCAGCGTGTTGGTCATCGTCTGCACGCTGATTGGTGCCTCACCCCCAACCGGAACGTTGCCCACCATGATCTGACGGCTCTGGCGGCGATAGATGTTGCGCCACGGGCGGATGTGGTTGAGCGACATTGAGGTGAGCCTTCGGCAGATGCTGTTGTCCGCAAGATAGACAGGGCGCGAAGCCCTCGCAATGGGCGTCTATTCGGTCTGCAGCGCCTGCTCCCGCGCTTCGGCATAGCGGGTCAGGCCCTGATCCGCATTGGGATCGGCAACCTCAAAGCGATCCTTGAGCGCAGCCACGGCGAGCGGCAGCCCCGATGTCACGGCACCCGGAGCACCGATAGGACCGTAAAATTCGTTGCCCATCGCGAAATAGATCGCGCCGCTTTCCCCGGCCCTAAGCACGGGCGGTTCTTCTGTTGCCGGGACATCCCAAGCGGCCCCCGGCTCCATCACGCCTTCGAAAATGACAGTACCGTCTGCCGCACGCACACGGACCCAAGCCGGACGCACGGCAACCATCTGCAGGCGCGGGCCCGGCTCCTCAACCACTTGCGGGACGGGCGGCAATGGCGCAAGCGACGGTGTCTGCTCATCTAGGATAGCGCGAGCGATTGCAGCCTCGTCAGCCTCGGGTTTTGCGGGCTGGGCAAAGTTCCCAATCTCTCGTGGATCGAGCGTGGCGATCGGTGCGTCGCGGGCGACCAGAACCGGTACATCAAGCGCCTGCGGGCGATAGAGGCGGTCAAGCGCTTCGGCCCGACGCGCAGGCTCCGAACGGGATGCAAGCTCGGCCCCCGGCGCTTCGATCGGTATCTCTGCTGCGGCATCAAGCGGATCGAGATCAGCAAAGACGACGGGCGCCTGTTCGACAGGGGCGACCTGAACCCTCTGCACCTCTTGCAGAACGGTGTAGCCCCCGAAACCGATCAGACCGATCAGGCCCAACAGTACGAGTGATGACCCGATGGCCCGGGGTTCGATGCCCGAAAAAATCGCCTCGCCCTCCGGAATGAAGGGTGTCGCCGAATTTGAAAAGATGTCGTTGCCAAGGCCGCGCGACAGCCGTTCTTCGCGTGACGGACGGCGAATGCCCGAGGCCTGTTCGGACATACCATGCGCAACCGAAAACCCGCTTTCTTCGCAGAACGTCTCAAACGCTTCGTCCGGGTCCATGTTCAGATAACGGGCGTATGAGCGGACATATCCTGCAATAAAGCCCGGCGTATCAAACGCGCCGGGGTCGCAGTTTTCTATTGCAGCAATGTAGCTTGCTTTAATCCGAAGCTCTCGCTGAACGTCGAGGAGAGACTTGCCCATGGTCGCGCGTTCGCCGCGCATCGTATCGCCAAGGCGCAATTCAAAGTCGTCAAACCCCTTTAGTTTGACACTTTCGTCTTCCGCGTCTTTGTCGGCCTTCCGCCCGATCATTTTTCTGCCCCGTGCATCCGCAGTCGCCAAAATCGTCCCGCTCGATTCGGCTAGCGCCACTTTGTTTCCGAAACGCTAACATAAGCCAAACGGTATTACACGGATTCGTATACTATGCTGACAACTCAGCGCGATTGAGCGCACAATGCGACCAAAGTTCGTCCATTGCGTGCACCAGCGCATCAATCTCTTTGGGTCCGTGGACCGGTGACGGCGTGAACCGCAGCCGTTCCGTTCCCCGCGGTACGGTCGGGAAATTGATGGGCTGAACGTAGATCCCGTGCTCTTCCAAAAGCATATCGGAAATCATCTTGGTGTGTACCGGATCGCCGACCATCACTGGCACGATGTGACTGCCGTGATCGATCAGCGGCAGGCCCAGCCCCTTGAGGCGCAGCTTGAGGATCTTGGCCTGGGTCTGATGGTCATCGCGCAATTCCTGCGCCTGCTTGAGATGCGCCACCGACGCTGCCGCGCCCGCTGCAACCGCAGGCGGCAAGCTCGTCGTAAAGATGAAGCCCGGCGCGTAAGACCTTATCGCATCGCACATTTTGGCGGATGCGGCGATATAGCCGCCCATTACACCATACGCCTTTGCCAGCGTGCCGTTGATGATGTCGAGACGCCCCATCAGCCCGTCGCGCTCGGCTACGCCGGCGCCGCGCGGTCCGTACATACCAACCGCATGCACCTCGTCGATATACGTCAGTGCGCCGAATTCGTCGGCCAGATCGCAGATCGCCTCGATTGGTCCAAAATCGCCGTCCATAGAATAGATCGACTCGAAGGCAATCACCTTCGGGACGCTAGGATCGTCGGCTTCCAGAAGGCTCCGCAGATGTTCGACGTCATTGTGGCGGAAGATCCGCTTGGCCCCGCCATTCCTGCGCACGCCTTCGATCATCGAGGCATGATTCAATTCGTCGGAATAAATGATCAGACCGGGAAACAGTTTTGGCAGCGTCGACAGGGTGGCGTCATTGGCAATGTAAGCGCTGGTAAAGAGCAGCGCCGCCTCTTTGTGGTGCAGGTCGGCCAGCTCGGCTTCAAGCCGCTTGTGATAGACGGTAGTGCCGCTGATATTGCGCGTCCCGCCGGACCCCGCACCGGTTGCATCCAGTGCCTCATGCATCGCTGCCAGCACGACAGGGTTCTGCCCCATGCCGAGGTAATCATTGCCGCACCACACCGTGATGGGCCTTTGCGTGCCGTCTGGTGCCGTCCAGACGGCGTGCGGGAACTGTCCATTGGTCCGCTCGATATCGATGAAGGTCCGGTACCGGCCTTCGTCATGCAGGCGCTGAATCGCGCTGTCGAGTTTGGCGGTATAGTCCAAGGCAGGCCCCCTCATCATTTGCATTCCGTTTGTTTCGGCGGAACGACGACACATTCCGCCTTTGGAATGTATCTGCTTTTAGAATGAATATAGCTTCTGTGCAAAGCCTTCAATCACAATGACATGCGCGTCATGTCGCAGCATTGATGTGAATCAACGGTCGGGCGTTCCGATCGGAAACCGGTTGCGAGCGTGAGGACGCAAAAACTGTTGAGGTCCGGGCGGTTGGGCGCGGACCCACAAGACCCGCCGACCGCGTTTTCGGTACGGATGTTGTGCGGAAGGTTACGCCGCGTTTTTGCGCCGCACGAAGCCGAGACCGGCAAGTGCGGCGATCAACAACCAGCCGCCAGCCGGCAAGGGTACCGGAGGCACCGAAGACGACGCTGTTCGCTGCAACGAGGTGTCGGACGTGCCCGCGTCGGTCAGGATCAACACCTCACCCCCCAAAGCCGGGGTGCCACCACCCTGCCCGTCGGGGGTGCTAATGGTCACTTCGCTGAAACCGTCCTCGTCGCCGATGATTGTCACGAAGTCGGTGCCGCCGCCGTCGTTTGATCCCGTATCGTCGACGATCAGGTCGGTGGCCGTGAAGATGACGGGCTCTTCATCGTCTACTTGCACGACGACTTCCGGCGATGTGGTACCGCAGCAATCCAGCAGGTCGTCGATTTCGAAACCAAGGGCGGTGATCATTTCGTCGAATGTCAGCGTGACGCCGTCACCGGATGCCTGCCCGCCTGACGAACTGCCATCGTCGGGTACCGAACCCAAGAGGGTGCCGCCCTTTTGTCCGGTGCCGCGCGGAGCGAGGGTTCTGCCCGGACGCACAGGTGCAATCGTGAAACCGCGCCGCTGCACGGTCGGTCCGCCCGTCACACCAAAAAGGGTGTCGGCGATGACGATGCCGTCCGAGCCGTAGCTCAGGGTCCCGAAATCGCTCTTACCATTCGAAAAGCCGTCGAATATCTTCAGAGCTGTCACATCAGCTGAGACAGACGAACAAGCTAACAGAGCTGCAGTCGTCGCAACGACCGCGGTGCATTTCCGCAACATGCCAAACATGGCAGTCCCCCAATCATCCCAACTCGCCTTTATGTTGTATTTGGTGGCGAGTGGCACAAACCTAGACT
>CAWUIQ010000033.1:0-29206 GCA_963922565.1 uncultured Rhodobacterales bacterium | reverse complement strand
AGGACCGAATAGTCACCGGCATCCAGATTGCTGAAGCTATAGGACCCGTCAGAAGCCGTTACCGTCGTACCAACAACGGTGCCACCCTGCAGCAGCGATACGGTTACGCCCCCGACACCCGGCTCTGCGTTGTCGATGTCGTCGCGATTGTCGTCGCAGAAGTAGCGACCAGAAATAGATGCGGTTCCCGGATCCTCGACGCCAGCATCAACGTCTTCCTTGTTCTCACCAATGGCGAGCGAGAAGGTCGGTGTCTGGCCGGTGCCCGGATCAACATCGCTGTCGACCGTATCGTCATTGCCAGCATCCTGAGCGACAAAGACCTTCCCGGTCGGCTCGGCCGCGAAGAGAACGGAGTACTCACCCGCGTCGAGGCCGGTGAAGCTGTATGATCCGTCTGATGCCGTGGTTGTCGTCGCGATCACCACACTGCCTTGAAGCAGAGACACCGTAACGCCGCCCACGCCCGGTTCTGCGTTGTCGACATCATCGTCATTTTCATCACAGAAGTACCGACCCGCGACCGAAGCAGTGCCTGGATCCTCTACGCCCGCATCCACATCGGAGGTCGTCTGGCCAGCGATAACCGTTACCGTTCCGGTCTCGCCGGTGGTTTGGTCGGCATCGCTGTCGATCGTGTCGTCACCGCCAACATTGGCGTCGACCAGAACCTTGCCATCGACCACAGTCGGGAACAGTACGGAATAGTCGCCCGCCGGTAGGTTATCGAACAGGTACGATCCATCTGCGGCGGTTGTGGTGGTGTCGACCACGGCGCCGGTGCTGTCGAGCAAGGTGACCAAAACGCCGCCGACACCCGGTTCGGCATTATCGACCGAGTCGTCGTTTTCGTCGCAAAAGATGCGGCCCTCGATCGCGCCCGGTTGAGGCGCCTCGCCCGGCTTCCAGCACAGATCATCCACCGCACCGGACCCGACCAGCGTCACCTTCATCGAGCTGACGTCCTCGGCGTCGAGGAAAATAGTCTGAGCCGAATTGTCACCTGCGCCGGGGATAGCAACAGTTTTGATCAGCGCACCCGATGCGTCGAAGAGTTCGATCTTGCCGCCGTTCTCTTCGATATCGAGCAGGACGATGTCGTGAACCGCCGAGGGCTGGTCAAAGTCAAAACAGATGACGCCGCCGCCAGCATTGTCATCCGGGTCACTGCTGTCATCGTCTTCCGAGATGATCAGGATGTTGCCACGACCGTCGTATTCGAGATCATGGTCACCGCCTGTCGGATGGTCGCTGTCAAAGATCATTGCAGCGTTTGTGCCGGCGTCGCCATCGCGGGTTGCAGTGATCGTCACGCCGGGAACCTGCGTATCAACGATGTCACCCTTGTCGAGACCTTCGAAGTCAAGCTTCAGGAAATCTTCTGGGCAGGGCTGACCATCCTGGCACAGCTCAATCTTGTCGATCCGCGCATATTCGCAGCCGTCTTTGCGACCCTTGATCTTGATCTCGTCACCCGGGTTCAGAACCAGATCCTGAACCGTCGCCACCGAAAACGCGCTGCTGCTGCCAGCCCAGCCGCCTCCGTCGGTGTCCTGGTTCAGCTCGATGCAATAGACGAACGTCCCGTTGATAAAGATGTCGATGAAACCCTGGCCATCGTTTTCGTCGAGATAGCTGAGGTTCAGGTCATAGGTTCCTGCCGGGCCATCGAAGTTGGTGGTCGCAAACCCCTTGTAGTCAGACAGCTTGATGTTCTCGCCACCCGATGCGGCATCGCGATGCTCAACCTTGTAGCCGTTCAGATGCATGTCTTCGGCTTCGATGACGATGCAGTTCCCCGGCGTTGGCGCGGGTTCGTCAACATCCTTGACCTTGACCCACAACGCTTTGACGTCGTGACCGCCTTTCCCGTCAGAGACCTTGACGGTCACGTCGTAGGTGTTGTTGTTGCCACCCGATTGCGGGTTCTCATAGTCGGGCGGAGCGACAAAGGTCAGCTCGCCCGTACTGGCATCAATTTCAAAGAAATCTTTGTCGCGACCGCCGACGATCTCGTACGTCACGGCATCGCCATCCGCGTCATCAGAGTTGATGTCGATCACGAACGTAGTGTTCTCGTCTATGCAGAGAACGCCGTTCTCGGGCAGGTTCGTGAAGGTCGGCGGCGTGTTCGATGGTGCAGCGTCACCTGCGGTAAGGCAGTGGTAATCGACCCAGTTGCCTTTGACGTTGCACGAATGTGAAACGTAAAGCTCGACGCCTGCCGATGGGATGTCGCCGTAAAAGGAAAAGAAGTCGTCCCCCATGCCGGGCGCGTTGTAATCCTCGATCTCGATTTCGATCAGATAGTATTTCTTACCATCAGAGCCGTAGAGAACATGGTACTTCTCGGCATACATCTTGCCGCCGACCCGTTGACCATCAACGTGCGCCTCCTGACCCGTGCTGTCTAGCGCCCGGTCGCCATCATCGCCGGACAGGTAACGGCCATTGTCGGATGTGGACATCGTGACGCTGGCCGAACCAGGCATCGTAAACTTGTCGCCGGACCCGATGGAGCTGCCGTTTTTACCCTGCAGCAGATCAGCTTCGGTATACGCCGTGAATTGGTAGTTCTGATATGTCATTTCCCAGTTCCCTCGTGCCGAAAATACGGCCAGTGACGCGCCCGCCTCTTGCGGCGGACATCTTGTTTTTCACGGTTGCAGAAGAAACGTCCGGGCCTCGCCCCGGCGGTCATCGGTGCCAGAAATGTGCATCTTGCTGAAATCTCATCTCGGAAATGTCACACACCGCACAACACAAACAGCGAGCAAAAAACGCCCGTTTCCTCCACTTTCCCCCTTACCACTAAGGTTTATAGCGAAATATCGCTCATCAGTTCCAGCAATTAAAACAAGATGCTGGCAAAAAATTTCCCTGCAAATGCCACATTCTCGCCCAAATAGAAAACTGTTTCTGTTTGGCGTCAAAAGCGATCTGCAGGCGCGGATTTTTTCGAGTTAGAGGCGGGTCGGATCGGTAGATCACGGCCGAATCAGACGAACAAGACCCAACTGAAGTCAGCCGTTGGCCCACCTTTGTGGCGCAAAAACTATGGACCACCGTCGCAGCATCAGATCAAGACGGACAGTCTCCACACGTGTTACCAAAATCATGACTGCAGCCCAAGCTTCGTAACATATTTATTGAACCGTTATCCGATCTGACTTAAACTTCGGCGCAAGTTGGAGGAACCCGAGTGCAAGCTCTCATTTGCGATGCGCAGCGAACCCCGATTGGCCGGTATGGCGGTCAATTGTCGACCGTCCGCACGGACGATCTCGCAGCTGTGCCTATCAAGGCACTGATGGAGAGAAACCCGCAGGTAGACTGGTCGCAACTGGACGACGTCATTCTCGGCTGTGCCAACCAGGCGGGCGAAGACAACCGCAATGTCGCACGTATGGCGGGTTTGCTTGCAGGCCTGCCCATCGAGGTTCCGGGTTCGACCATCAATCGGCTTTGCGCCTCTGGTATGGATGCCGTCGGTCTCGCGGCGCGCGGCATCAAATCGGGCGACATGGATCTTGTGATCGCCGGCGGCGTCGAGAGCATGAGCCGTGCACCCTTTGTGATGGGTAAGGCGCAAACGGCGTTCTCCCGCGCCGCAGAAATCTTTGATACGACGATCGGCTGGCGTTTCGTTAACCCAAAGATGAAAGCGGCATACGGCACTGACTCGATGCCTGAAACGGCTGACAACGTCGCAGATGAATACCAGGTCTCACGCGCGGATCAGGATGCGTTCGCCGCCCGCTCGCAAGCAAGATGGGCCGCCGCGCAAGAAGGTGGAAAATTCGATCCAGAGATCGCGCCAGTAGCGGTCGCGCAGCGCAAGGGTGATCCGATCATCGTATCGATTGACGAACACCCCCGCCCCGGCACCGATGCTGCGAAACTCTCCGGCCTGCGTGGTGTAAATGGTTCGGAAAAGACCGTGACGGCGGGCAACGCATCGGGTGTGAATGACGGGGCCGCTGCGCTGCTGGTCGCTTCCGAAAGCGCCACGGCAAAGAATGATCTGAAACCGATCGCCCGGATCGTGGCGATGCAGGCCGCTGGTGTCGCGCCGCGCGTAATGGGCATTGGCCCCCTTCCTGCCGTTGAAAAGGTTCTGGCACGCACAGGCCTGACGATGGATTCAATCGACGTGATTGAACTGAATGAAGCGTTCGCATCACAGGGTCTCGCCGTTCTCCGCGGTCTTGGCGTTGCGGATGACGACGAGCGGGTGAATCCCCAGGGTGGAGCCATTGCTATCGGACATCCGCTTGGGATGTCGGGCGCCCGCCTCGTTATGACGGCCGCTTATCAACTGAAACGGAACGGTGGACGCTATGCGCTCTGCACGATGTGTGTCGGCGTCGGGCAAGGCGTCGCAATGATTTTGGAAAGGGTTTGAGACGATGTATGCGCAAATGGTCAAATCCACGGGCTCCCTCAAGGACCGTAACGATATGTCGCCCGAAGAGGCGGCGTTTCAGGATCGGATCGACCGGGGCGACAAGATCGAACCCAAAGACTGGATGCCGGAGGGCTACCGGAAAACCCTGATCCGCCAGATCGGCCAGCACGCCCATTCAGAGATTGTCGGCCAACTGCCCGAAGGCAACTGGATCACACGCGCGCCCACGCTGGAACGCAAGGCGATCCTGCTGGCCAAGGTACAGGACGAGGCCGGTCATGGTCTTTATCTCTACTGCGCGGCAGAAACGCTGGGCATATCGCGCGATGAAATGACCGAGATGCTGCTGGACGGGCGGATGAAGTATTCGTCGATCTTCAATTATCCAACACTCACATGGGCCGATATGGGCGCTGTCGGATGGCTGGTCGATGGCGCGGCGATCATGAACCAGGTCCCGCTACAGCGCACATCTTATGGCCCGTATGCCCGCGCGATGGTCCGCATTTGCAAAGAGGAGTCCTTCCACCAGCGGCAGGGTTTCGACATCATGATGAAGATGGCCAACGGGACCGTAGCGCAGAAGAAGATGGCCCAGGATGCGCTGAACCGATTCTGGTATCCGTCGCTGATGATGTTTGGCCCGTCCGACGCGGAAAGCGTGCATTCCGCGCAGTCGATGGCGTGGAAAATCAAGATGAATTCCAACGATGAGCTGCGCCAAAAATTTGTGGATCAGACCGTGCCACAGGCAAAGTTTCTGGGGCTGACGATCCCAGACGATCATCTGGCATGGAACGATGACAAGGGCGGCTACGATTTCTCGCAGCCAGACTGGGATGAGTTCTTTGCGGTGCTCAAGGGCAATGGACCATGCAACGCGGAACGGATGGAGGCACGTCGCAAGGCATGGGACGACGGCGCATGGGTTCGTGACGGCATGATGGCCCATGCTGCAAAGAAACGTGCGAAAAAGATGGCGGCCGAGTGAGCGAGGCGACCCAAATTTCTTCGAAGAAATTTGCACAGAATTTTTGGTCAAAATTCTGTTTCCCGCCAAGCGACCAAGCTTTGACAGGAGCTGGTAATGAAATCTGAATGGCCACTTTGGGAGGTCTTTATCCGCGGACAGCACGGCCTGAGCCATCGCCATGTCGGGTCGTTGCACGCCCCCGACGCCGAACGCGCAATCAAGAACGCGCGTGACGTCTATACCCGTCGCAAGGAAGGCGTCAGTATCTGGGTCGTAGAAGCGTCCCAAATTGCCGCGTCTTCGCCCGATGACAAGGACAGTCTCTACGATCCGGCAGACGACAAGGTGTACCGCCACCCCGGCTTTTTCGACATTCCTGACGACGCGGGTGCGATGTGATGCTTTTCGAGTTCCTCCTCCGGATAGGCGACAACACATTGGTGCTGGGCCAGCGCCTTTCGGAATGGTGCGGACATGCCCCGGCGCTCGAAGAGGACATCGCCCTCGCCAACACCGCCCTCGATCTCATTGGGCAGACACAGCTCTGGCTTGGCCTTGCAGCCGAAACCGAAGGCGCGGGTCGGACAGCCGATGATCTGGCATTCCGTCGCGACGTCTGGGACTTCCGTAACCTTTTGCTGGTCGAACAACCCAACCGTGATTTCGGCCACACGATGATGCGGCAGTTCCTGTTCGATGCTTGGCACTTCGAGACGCTCAAAGCGCTGAGCGATGCCGAAAACGATCAGGTCGCGGCGATCGCCCAGAAGTCGATCAAGGAGGTCACGTATCACAGGGAACGCTCTGCAGATACGGTTGTGGCCCTGGGCGACGGGACCGAAGAAAGCCATCAGCGCATGCAGTCAGCCCTGGATCGGCTTTGGCCCTTTGTGGGTGAGATGTTTGATGGTGACGAGATCGATGCCGCAATGGTCGATCCCAACAACCTGCGCCCGGCGTTTGACACCTATATCCAAGACGTCTTTGGCGCAGCGACGTTGCAGATGCCAAGCGACCCGTTTTATCACCGCGGCGGAAAGACGGGACAGCGCCATTCCGAACATCTCGGCCACATGCTGGCGACGATGCAGTTTCTGCCCCGCGCCTATCCGGACGCAAAATGGTAACGACCCGTCCCAGCATAAGCGAGGTATGGTCCTGGCTTGACGAGGTGCCGGATCCGGAAATTCCCGTCATCTCGATCGTCGATCTGGGCATCGTGAGAGACGTGGCCTGGCAGGGCGAGACCTTGGAAGTCACCGTGACCCCGACCTATTCCGGCTGCCCCGCAACGAGTGTCATCAACATGGAGATCGAGGCGGCCCTGAATGCGCGAGGGATCGAACGGATCATGCTGAAACGGCAGATCGCCCCGCCATGGACAACCGACTGGCTCAGCGAAACGGGGCGCTCCAAGCTGGAGGCCTATGGCATCGCCCCGCCTCGCCCTGCAGGCGGGCCGGCCCGCTGCCCGCATTGCCACGCTGAGGACGTCGAGTTGATCAGCCAGTTCGGGTCTACACCCTGCAAGGCTCAGTGGCGATGCACGACCTGCCTTGAACCCTTCGACTACTTCAAGTGCATCTGACGAGAGGACACAGCATGCCATTTGACACCGCTCACGCCGCCGTCGAAGCCTATATCGAGGGAACGCGGACCCGCGACATCGCCTTGCTGAAAACTGTTTTCGCAGATGGTGCGGTGATGACCGGATATCTCGGTCCGGACTTGCTCCATGGCGGCCCCGAGCCGTTCTACGGCGCGCTTGAGGTCAACGAGGTGGGCGACGACTACAGCGCCGCCATCACGCGCGTCGCGGAAGAGGGGGCCGTCGCCACCGCCACGATCACCGAAGACAACCTGCTCGGCCTCAGTTTTACCAACCATTTTCAGCTTGTGCGCTTGCCGGAAGACGGCTGGAAGATCAGCGCCAAGCTTTTCCAGCACAGCTGACCCATGGCGTTCCACCCCCTCACGGTCACCGATATCCACCGAACCATCCGCGATGCGGTCGTGCTGACCCTGAAGCCCGACAACCCGGACAAGTTCCACTTCAAGCAGGGCCAGTACCTCACATTCCGCAAAGAGCTGGACGGGGTCGAACTGCGGCGCAACTATTCGATTTGCGCGGGGCTTGATGATGCGGCCATTCAGGTCGGCATCAAACGTGTGGATGGCGGCGCCTTTTCAACCTTTGCAAACCAGGACCTGAAGGTTGGTGACCGGTTGGAAGCGATGCCGCCCAAGGGTAACTTCCACACTCCAATCGACCAGTCGGCGGACAAAACCTATCTTGGGTTTGCCGGTGGGTCCGGCATCACACCCATTCTGTCGATCATCAAGACCGTTCTAGCCCGCGAGCCCGGCAGTACCTTCACATTGGTTTACGCCAATCGCGCCGTTCACACGATCATGTTCCGCGAAGAGCTGGAGGACCTTAAGAACCGGTATATGAACCGGCTCACCGTGTTGCATGTGCTGGAATCAGGTCAGGATATCGACCTCTTCAGCGGGCGCCTGGATCAGGAAAAATGCGCCGCTCTCTTCGATCATTGGATTGACGTCGGGGCCAGCGACACGGCGTTCATTTGCGGGCCGGAACCGATGATGCTGGCCATCTCGGCTGCGCTGGAAGCGCACGGCATGGCGAAGGATGACATCAAGGTCGAACTCTTCGGCGCGGGTCAGCAGGGTCGCCTAGCGCGCCAGGCCATAAGCCAACGCGCCGAAGGCACAGACGGAACCGAGGCCATTGTGACGCTTGAAGGGGCATCGCATCACTTCACGATGCGCAAGGATCAATCGGTTCTCGAAGCGGCCCGGGCGCAGGACATCGACGCGCCCTTTGCCTGCAAGGCCGGTGTGTGTTCGACCTGCAAGGCAAGGGTGCTTGAGGGCGAGGTTGAGATGATCACCAACCACGCACTCGAGGATTACGAGGTCGAACGTGGTTTTGTTCTGACCTGCCAATGCTACCCTGTGTCGGACAAGGTCGTGATCGACTACGACCAACACTAACGGGGGAGAGATGAGGGCAGTCCACAGCTATGCGGTCGGGGAATGGGTTGGTCCGGGGACAGACGCGCGGTCCATCGAAAGCGCGATAACCGGAGAGGTCATTGCCGAGGCAGGCAACGGCAAGCTCAACGTCGATGCAATGCGCGCCTATGCCCGCGATGTCGGCGGCCCCGCCCTGAGGGCGATGACCTTCCACGAACGGGCCCGTATGCTCAAGGCCGTAGCACTCTATCTGCAAGAGCGTCGCGAAGCGCTTTACGAGCTTAGCTACGACACCGGCGCCACGCTCAGTGACCACAAGATCGATATCGATGGCGGGATCGGCACGATGCTGGTCTACGCCTCAAAGGGGCGGCGCGAGCTGCCGGATGCTCAGATCTATCTCGATGGTCCGCCAGAACAGCTTGGCCGGGGAGGGCAATTCTGGGGGCGCCATATCTGCGCACCGTTGCAGGGCGTTGCGGTCCATATCAACGCCTTCAACTTTCCCGTCTGGGGGATGCTTGAGAAACTGGCGCCTACCCTGCTGGCGGGGGTGCCCGCGATCGTCAAACCGGCGACGGCCACATCCTATGTGACCGAGGCGTGCATTCGCATGATGGCCGAAAGCGGCTATTTGCCCGAAGGGGCCGTCCAGATGGTCGCGGGCGGTTTGGGCGGCTTGCTCGATCACCTCGATTGCCAGGATGTCGTCACCTTTACAGGCTCAGCCGAAACGGGGCTGAAGCTGCGGCGCAATGAAAACCTCTTGGCAAACGCCGTGCGCTTCACCGCGGAACAAGACAGTCTTAACGCCTCGATGCTTTGCCCAAACGCCGAGCCGGGTGAGCCGGAATTCGACCTGTTCGTCGCCGAAGTCCTGCGCGAGATGACCGCGAAGGCGGGACAGAAATGCACCGCGACCCGCCGCATTATCGTGCCACAGGACCGCGTCGAAGCGGTCACGGAGGCCATCGTGTCCGGGCTTCAGAGTGTAAAGGTCGGTGACCCGCGCGACAAAGACACGAACATGGGCGCGTTGGTTTCCAACGCCCAGAAACAGGACGTGATCGACAAGTGCCAATTGATAGAAAAGGCGGCGGAGCGGGTCTTTGGCGATCCGGCTTTCTCAATCGGGAAGGGCGCCTTTGTTCAGCCTGCGCTCTTCCGCTGTGAAGATCCGGACACGGCGAAGAGCATCCATGATGTCGAAGCGTTCGGCCCCGTCTCAACCGTGATGGGTTATCGGGATCTGGGACATGCTGTTGCCCTTTTGAACCGCGGACAAGGCAGCCTAGTCGCCTCTGTCTTTACGCAGGATCCCGATGTCGCGCGCGAGGTCGCGTTGCATTCAGGGCCATTCCACGGACGCCTCTATTTCAACAATCGGCATAGTGCTGATGAAGCCACCGGGCACGGCGCGCCGCTGCCTCATATGACCCATGGCGGCCCCGGTCGGGCAGGCGGCGGAGAGGAACTGGGCGGTGTCCGAGCGGTCCTTCACTACATGCAGCGCACCGCTATCCAGGGCGCCCCCGACATTCTGACGGCGATCGGCGATCAATGGGTGCCTGGCGCGAAAGAGATCACCGAACACAACCACCCATTCACCCGCGGTTTTCACGCGCTGGAGATTGGCGAGACTCTGCATACCCCTGCGCGTCAGATCAGCCTTGAAGATATCGAACACTTCGCATCTTTCACCGGCGACACGTTCTACGCCCACATGGATGACGACGCCGCGAAGGCGAACCCGTTCTTCCCGGGCCGGGTTGCCCACGGATACCTATTGCTCAGCTTTGCCGCGGGTCTTTTCGTGCAACCAGATCCAGGGCCGGTGCTGGCCAATACCGGCCTCGATAGCCTACGCTTCATGAAACCGGTTGAACCCGGTGACGCGATCAAAGTCCGCCTGACGGTCAAGCAAAAGACCCAGCGCAACGACGAGTACGGAGAAGTCAGGTGGCATGTCACGCTGACCAACCAGAATAATGAGACAGTGGCCGAGTATGAGTTGCTGACAATGAATGCTATCTGACCCCTACCAAGACGCCGTCGAAACTCTCCGTACTCTCGCCCCAATCCGGGTTTGGTCCATGCTGGTCACGGTATTCGGTGATCTCGCCCAGCCCAATGGCCATGCGATCAGCGGACCGGTCCTGACCGATCTGATGCACGAAATGGGTATCAAACCCGAAGCAACGCGCACCGCGCTGCATCGGCTTCGGTATGATGGCTGGATCGTCTCGGAAAAGTCCGGCAGGACGAGCAGCCACCGGCTGTCGGGGATGGGTCTGGCGGAGAGTGTGAAAGCGACGCCGGTGATCTATCGCGACCCACAGGAAATGCCCCAGGACTGGATGCTGGTACTGATCAAGGAACAAACCGCCGCCGCAGCGGAGACCTTGCGCAACGAAGGATACATGCCGATTGGAAACCGGTTATACGTCGGCTCGGCGCCTGCACCGACCACAATCGATGCCCTGATACTGGCACCGCAGAACTCGGTCGGCTGGTTAAGCCGGGCTCTTGAGAAAGAACAGCTTGTGCAAGATACCAATGCGCTTTTTGCCGCAATGACCCGTATAAGCAGCGCGGCCCACGAATTCTCTGATTTGCCGGCACTCAAACAAGCCGCCCTGCGCTGCCTTGTCGTGCATGTCTGGCGCAGGATCGCATTGAAGATCCCGGAATTGCCCCGGGAACTGCATTCAGACCGCTGGAAGGGCCACGATTGCCGACAATTGGTTTTCGACTTCCTGCAGGCCGTACCACGGCCCTCACTGGACGACCTTGCACAGGAATGACCCGGCTTTCGCCTCGTGCGATGCCACGCTATAGCGGGGCCATGACAAATCATCTCTACAAGTCTGACTTGCCCGACGGGCTTGATCTGGGGCCAATCGTTGCCATCGACTGTGAAACCATGGGGCTGAACCCGCACCGCGACCGGCTGTGTGTCGTGCAGCTTTCAGGCGGGGATGGCGATGCCCATATCGTTCAGATCTCAAAGGGCCAGAGCGAGGCGCCAAATCTGGTGGCCATGCTTACCGATCCCAAAGTGCTCAAGATCTTCCATTTTGGACGGTTCGATATCGCCGTGATGATGCATGCATTCGGCGTGCAGACAGCGCCGGTTTACTGCACCAAAATCGCAAGCCGCCTTGTTAGAACCTATACCGATCGCCATGGCCTCAAGAACCTGCTGCAGGAACTGCTGAACATCGATATCTCAAAGCAGCAACAATCGAGCGACTGGGGCGCCGAGATGCTGAGCGAAGCGCAGCTGGACTATGCCGCGTCCGACGTTCTTTACCTGCATCAGCTTCGAGAGGCCTTGGACGAGCGCCTTGCACGCGAAGGCCGGGCAGAGATGGCGCAGGCCTGTTTCGACTTCCTGCCCATGCGGGCCAAGCTTGATCTGGACGGCTGGCCCGAAACCGACATTTTCGCGCATTCATGACCCGGGCAGAGTTCATCGCATCGGCGCGGCGGGTTATTAAATGCGAAACCCGCGCGCTGGAACTGCTCGACGAAAGCCTCGACGAGACGCTGGCGAATGCCATCGACTTGATACTTACGGCACCAGGTCGGGTGATCGTCAGCGGCATGGGCAAATCCGGCCACATCGCGCGCAAGATCGCATCGACCCTGGCCAGCACCGGTACGCCGGCCCACTTCGTACATCCGGCCGAGGCGAGCCACGGCGATCTTGGGATGATGGCCAAGGGGGATGTCGCGCTGGTCCTATCGAATTCAGGTGAGACGCCCGAGCTTTCGGACCTCATCAGCTATACCCGGCGGTTTGGCATCCCGATGATCGGCGTCGCCAGCAATCCCGACTCGACGCTCTTGCGGCAAAGCGATGTGGCGCTGGTTTTGCCCAAAGCAGAGGAAGCCTGCGGCAGCGGAATCGTCCCCACCTCATCGACGACCATGACCCTTGCCCTGGGCGATGCGATCGCCGTTGTCCTGATGGAACACCGGGCCTTTACGCCGGAGCACTTCCGAACCTTCCATCCCGGCGGCAAACTGGGCGCCCGCCTGAGCACAGTACGTGACCTGATGCATACGGGCGACGCACTGCCGCTGGTGACGGATCAAACACCTATGACCGACGCGCTGCTGGAAATGAGTCAAAAACAGTTTGGCGTGGTGGGTGTCACGAATGCGAATGGCGACCTTACGGGCATCATTACGGATGGCGACCTTAGACGGCATATGGATGGCCTGCTGGATCGAAAGGTGGACGAGGTGATGACCGTTGGTCCGATGACCATCAAACCGGATGAACTGGCCGAAACCGCCGTGCGCGAGATGAACGGGCGCAAGATCACCTGCCTCTTCGTACTTGATGATGATCCGAAACCACTTGGGCTGATCCGGATCCATGACTGCCTGCGCGTCGGTCTGGGGTGAGGGTGCTGTGGATTGGTACTCGCGACTGATCTCATGGCTCAAGGTGTTGCTGCCGCTCGCGGCCCTGGTCCTGCTGTCCACCTTGTTTCTCTTGTCACGAGGTAGCGATTTTAGCTCTCGGATCCCGTTTGCTGACGCCGAACTGCAGGAACGCCTGCGCGATCAGGTCGTCCGGGCACCGTTCTTTTCGGCTGCGACCCGCAGCGGCGACCGGGTCTCGGTCTCGGCCAGCCGCCTCACGATGATGCCGGAAGACGATAAATCGCGGGTCGAAGCCGTGCAGGCTCAGATCGATATGGTCGAAGGAAACCGAATAACCGTACGCGGAGATCTGGGGGTCGCGGACACGTTCAAAAACACCCTTAGCTTGACTGGGAATGTGGTCGTCACCACTTCGAACGGATATGAGCTGATGAGCGAACAGCTCGATACGAACCTGGGAGAGGCGACGTTGGAATCACCGGGACCAGTCACCGGCCAAGGGCCATTGGGCACGCTGGATGCCGGGTCGATGATACTGGAAAACCCACCTGACGGCCCCGGGGGTCGAATGCTTTTTACAAATCGGGTCAAACTGGTATACGACCCGCAAAATTTGGAAGAGTAAGTATCCGTGAATTCGCTTCAGCTCTTGATCACAATTGTACTGACAACCGTTGCAACCCTTGTTTCTGCACAGGGTGCAAATGTTGCATTCGGCGCCATCAAACAGGACCCTTCTGCCCCGGTTGAAGTGACCGCCGACAATCTCTCGGTCGACCAGGAAACAGGAACGGCGGTTTTCGAAGGAAACGTGCTGATCGGCCAGGGGGAAATGCGTTTGTCGGCCCCTCGCGTCCTCGTGGTTTACGGAACCGGACAGCGGCGTATCGAACGGCTTGAGGCGACCGGAGGCGTCACGCTGGTGTCCGGACCGGATGCGGCCGAGGCCGAACGCGCCGATTACTCGATCGATACTGGCACGATTATCATGACCGGTGATGTCTTGCTGACACAGGGTCTGAGTGCGCTCACCTCGGATCGCATGGTGGTTGATCTGGATGCCGGTACGGCACAAATGACCGGTCGCGTGAAAACCGTTCTGCAGACGGAAGACGGCGGATGAACGCGCCAAAACTACATGTAGAAGAGGGCCATTCAGGTCTTTACGTCAGGCACTTGCGCAAGTCGTACCGCAAGAAAGTCGTCATCCGCGACTTTTCCATGGAATTGCACCGGGGCGAGGTTGTTGCGCTGCTTGGCCCAAACGGGTGCGGGAAAACCACGACATTCTACGCCATTGCCGGCCTCGTCTCTGCCGAGGGTGGGTCCGTTGTCGTCGATGGGACAGATGTGACCACCCTGCCGATGTATCGGCGCGCGCAGATGGGCATTGGATACCTACCGCAAGAGATGAGCATCTTTCGCGGCCTGAGCGTACAGGACAACATCCTCGCGATTCTCGACATAACCGAACCCGATCGCCACAAGAGACGTGAACGGCTGGAGGAATTGCTGAGCGATTTCTCGATCGAGCACCTAAGACGCGCCCCAGCCTTAGCCTTGTCTGGCGGCGAAAGACGGCGCGTCGAAATCGCTCGATGCCTCGCGGCGAACCCAAACTACCTGCTGCTTGATGAACCGTTTGCAGGCGTCGACCCAATCTCGGTTGCCGATATCAGAACGCTGGTGACCGATCTAAAAAAACGGGGTATCGGCGTGCTGATCACCGATCACAACGTGCGCGAGACGCTCGAGATCGTGGACCGGGCTTATATCCTTCATGAGGGCCATGTACTGATGGCCGGAACACCCTCTGAGGTTGTTCAGAACGATAATGTCCGACGCGTGTATCTGGGCGAAAACTTTCGCATATCGTGACTGACACCTTCGACAAATCCTCCCGCTTTTGATTGACTCACCCGGCTCTTTCGATGTGCAATGAGGCATGGCATGTGTCTTGACACGGTACGCGGCGGTGCTGGCCTTCGGTAAAGGGCTGTTGCGTTCATGGTTGTCAGTCGGCCTCCCCTGGCAGGTGTAGCGCGCGGGGGAATCGGCCTCGCCAAGTTCCCGCTCTGACCTCATCTGTTGAAATCGTGAAGGAGCAGGAATGCGTTATCAAATCAGCGGCAAACAGATCGACATCGGCGAAGCTCTCCAGACCCATGTCAGAACCGATTTGGATACCGTCGTTGAGAAATATGCCGAACGACCGACTGACGCGACGATCGTTTTTTCCAAGTCCGGCCACGAATTCGTTTGCGAGGCGACGGTGCATCTGTCGACTGGTTTGACGGCACAGGCCAAGGCGCATGCGCCCGAAATCTATGCAGCATTCGATACGTGTTGCGAGAAGATGGAAAAGCAGTTGCGGCGCTATAAACGCCGGCTCAAGGATCATCATCGAAGTCGCGCCGAACCGGTTGAACTTTATGGTGCGGCCTCGTATATCCTCGCCGCGAATGATGAACCGGGCGATTCCGAGCCCGAAAGCTTGCAGCCCATGATCGTGGCTGAGATGGAGACCCAAATCCCGTCCCTGTCGGTGGGTGAGGCTGTGATGCAAATGGAACTGGCCGGGGCTCCGGTGTTGGTGTTCCGGAACGAAGGAAAAAATGGGCTGAACGTCGTTTACCGCCGCGATGACGGCAATATCGGCTGGATCGACCCGTAACCAGAAACGGCGCCGCTTGCGCCAGGATGTACAGGCACGATGGATTTTTCAAAGCTCCTGAAACCGGAGGCGGTCAAGGTTTTGACCTCGGCTTCCAGCAAGAAGCGTTTATTTCATGATCTCGGTGATCTGGCGGCTACCGCCTATGATCTGGACGGCAGTCAGGTGATCGAGGCGCTTATCGCACGCGAAGCTCTGGGCCCGACCGGTGTGGGCAATGGTGTTGCCTTGCCTCATGCGCGGGTCGAGGGGACGTCGGACGTCATCGGGGCATTCGTTCTGCTGGATAAACCCATCGATTTTGACGCGGTGGACAGACAGCCGGTTGACATCGCGTTTGCGCTTTTCGCGCCGGAGGAGGCCGGGGTCGAGCACCTCAAGGCCCTGGCGCTGGTTTCAAGAACGCTGCGCGACAAGAGCATCTGCACCAAACTGCGTGCCAACCGGGATCCCGGAACGCTCTATGCCATCCTGTCCGAGGCCCAGTCGGCCCAAGCCGCCTAGCCTATCGCCAGCGATCAAAGCCCAGCAACATGTAGTCCCGCTGGTAGGCATCGCGGCCAAAGCGCTCCATTTCGTCGTCATAGATCTGGCCAAGCAGATCTGAGCACTCGCATCGCGCTTGCAGATCAGGCGCGGTATCGAGGTCGTCCTGGCATCCGAGGATTCTTGGCAGATCCGAAGCAAGCTCTTCTTCGCGGAAGATATGATCGATAGGCGCAAAATCAGAAAAGCCGCGTATAATCTGCGACTGACTGGCCCATGCCGGATCGATCCTGATGTTGGTTTGGCCGGAAAGATTGGCCTTCACAAAGCTGAGAAACGCGCGGAACGCAGCGCGATGTTCGGCGATATCCGAAGAGCCCCCGTTAAGGGTCACCTTGTGTTGCCGTTCCAACATCTTCCGGATTGCGTGAAAGCCGCCGTCATCCCTGTTCAGCACGCGCCGGCAAAACACGCGATGCGCCCTCGCGATCGGATGCGAGACAACGGTAAAGCGACGGTTTCCGGGATGGGATTTCATCCACTCACGCAATTCACCCTGTTTCAATCCCTCGCGTGCCGCACTGGTTTCTGAACCACCAGCTGCATGCAGCCAGTTGGTCACCCTGTCATCGGCGCTGCCGCGAATGGGCAGGTAGATCAGAGGTGGGGCGTCACAAACAACATAGGTCGGCGCGGCTGGCCCACGTCTTGGTTCAAAGTTCGGCGTCCGACTGAGATCAAAGTGTCCCGAGATACCAAGCGCGGCCTGCATTTCCGCAAAATTCGTCACCTTCTCTTCCAAAGGTGCCGGATTTTGCGGTTTCAGGCTCTGATCAAGGGCGTCCAAGCGTCCAGAAACACCGAGGAACTGCGCCAGCCCGTTGATGACCTCAAGATCCCGCAGATCTTCGTAGTCGAGGTAGAACGCGGTCTGACCGTCTTTTTGCAAGTGGTTCAGGATGTCGACCTGAAACCGTTGCAGAATGCTCAGCCGATTCAGGAATTCCTGATCATCGAAGGCTATCCGAACGTCGCGGCGTCGCTTTACATCGGTCAGCTTCCACTGCCCGGTTGCGACCGCGATCTTGTGCGAAACATAGCTGTCGACAGCGTTGCGCGTCAGAATGATTTTGGCGCACCTACGATCGGAAAGGACCGTTTCAAGAATGCGCGGATCATGATCGTGAAAGTACCGGAACCCTGCAATCTCCTCTTTGCTATCGCGGATCGTCCGGAGCAGGTCGTGCGGATTTGCATCACGTTGGTCCTTGGTCAGCCCGAGCAGTTCAGTTCGGTTTGGATAGCCAATGAAATTGGGGTTGAACGCCTCACCATGGCACGTCACGCCACCCAAAGCGTTGAGGTTGGCCTCAAGGAAGTTTGATCCGGTCCGCATCTCGGCGAAAACCACGAAATAGTCGAAGGCGGCCATGTCCCTCTACCGAACCAGATAGGGTTTGCGCGGCGATGGCCGATCTGGCTGCGGCTCCAGCGAGATGGGGAAATCGCCCATGAGGTAAGGATGCATCCCTTGGTTCTTGAGGTTCTGCAGGAACTGCCCAAAACCCTTCAGATCGACGAGGCGCGGCACCTCGGATAACCTGTTCTGCGATTGGGCGCCCATCTCGTCGAGGATCAGTTGCAGGGCTTCCATCGGCGCTTCGATGAATTCTGCCATCGTCCAAACCCTGACCCGGGCTTTGGTCTTGTTCGATCTCAGCAGCTTTAGATGCGCGCTTTCGATCTTCTGCAGGGTCGCGGCCTGTTGTCGAATGTCCATGAAGTTCATGTTCGACCGGAACAGCGCCACTGCCCATGCCCCGCTGACAACCGAAATCTGCGCGTTCTGATCATTGGCGACCAGAGCGTTGATCTTTTGATTGTCATTCGGGCCGAACTGAAAGCATTGCCGTTCGCCGCGCGTGTTCCAGATCAGGTTGGTCAGAAACGCTTGGGGGTTATAGTCCCGCAGCGTCGCGCTATCGCTTAGTCCACCATTCACGATCGTCTGGCCGTCGGCGAGATGCGCGCGATCCGGTGCGAACAAATGCCCGTGCACGCGCATGCCGGTGGCCTTGGACAGCCAAGGTTCGAAATCCTCAAAAAGTTCCGCAAAACCCTGAAACACAGAATAGGGTCCGGCGGTTATCCCGTTTTCATGATCCCGCATGGGAAACCGGCTTTGCATGTACAGTCCGGGCCGCCCGCGCGTGCGCCGTTCGACAGCCTTTGCAAACACGCGGTCGATCTTACCCGGGTTTGGCTCTGCCCGCTTTTGGTCTTCGCCGGCTTGGCCCAGAAATGTGTCATATAGCCGATCGGCATGGGGCCAGATCTTTCGGGCGACAAAGCAATCGGAGCGTCGCAACAGCTGAAGGTGGTCGTCATAAAAGACATGTGGTTTGCCCTGAAAGTCGAATTTGCTGAGCGTCAGTGACCGGCTTTGGATATCGACGGAATACTGCCGTGCCATCGTCTGGAAATAGCTTTCGTCCGGGATCCAGACACGTCGGAAATACCGTTCGATCTCGGGCCGGTCCGGGTCCTGCAGGATAGCTGACAGTGTCTGCCTAGTGAGGCACCACCACTGGCTGCCCATATGGGGAACAATCCCCTTTGGGATCTTACGCTTGATACGCAGGCGTCTTTGCAGAGCGACGTACCGGTCAAAAAGGTGCTTCTGCCGCTTCCAGGAGAACGGAAACCTGAGCGTGAACCGCTCGTGATCCAGACCTCCAACGGTCCACGGCACATCGGACGTGGTCGCACTTTCGATGAAGTCCGTCTGCGGGTGCGCGGCCAGATAGTCGATCAGTTCCGAGACAGGCCGCAAAGGAAGACATGCACCGGACGCGAGATAAACGTGCCGAACCTCGGGAAAACGATCCAGAATCTGCTCAGACGCCGACTGTGTGGCCGCAACGATACCCCATGTGCCCCATTCGCAGCGAAAGCGCTTCGAGAACTGAATGGTCGGAACATCCTTAAGGGCGCTGACGATTTCGGAATACTCTTGTCGGTCGACATTCCGGTCCACATGGATGACGACGGGGCAACCGCTTGCGGCCCAATGGCGTGCGGCCTGTTCGACCCGGTCAAAGGCCTTGTGGACCAGCATGACAATTCCGACGCTCATGCCCAGTTGCCCTTTGACATGAGGCCGAGGATCTCAAGCTGTCGCCAGTTGATGTACTTTTCCGACCATTTGCACCAAAGATCCGTGCCCTCTTCGACGGCATCGGCATAGGCACGGTACCGCGAAGCGCCTGTATAATGCTCTGACCTTGCGGCCTCTTCTTCTGCTTTGGCTTTGAACGTGCTCAGAAACTTGGTGTGAAGCAGAATGCCACTGGCCTTTTCCCCACCCGTAGCATCATAGACCTGATTGAGGCCCCGAGGCAAAAGCATGTGGGTCGAGCTGACATAGGCATATCGGCGGTCCCACTTCACCAAGGGGATCTTGTTCAGCGCCGGGGATTTCTTTGGCTCATCGGCAAAGAACATCCGCGCACGCGGTCCGCCCTGGATCCAAAGGTTTCCGTAGGTGGGGTTGTGCGACATCACGTAATTGCCGCTGTCAAACCAGCAAGCGATTTCCAACGGATCCTGCCCCGCGGTGTAGGGTACCGCATCGACCGGACCCTTTGGATAAACGTCCAGCAGCATGGCGCCAAAGCTGCGTATCGCGGAATCTTCCAGCCAGTCCGTCAGCGCCTGCAACGATCGAGTATCGCAATACGGATAGACAAAGAATTCGTCAGTATCGACCACCAGCGTCCAATGGCCATGGGCGTACCTACGCTTGAGCCCGTTCATCCAGTCAACGCCGTAGGACGCCTTTTTGTAACTGCCTCGGGCCAGCCAAACCGAAACATCGCGCTGACCCGCCAGATAATCCCGTGAACCGTCTGTGCTGCCGTTGTCGACAAAGAGGAAGTGGTTCACGCCAAGACTTCGGTAGTAATTCAGGAAGTACTTCAGTCTGGGCAGCTCGTTGCGAACGGTGCTGAAGAGCAGAATATCGTCGTCATCGATCAAGCTGGTCTTGTCATCAACTGCACGAAGCTCAGACATCTTTCGCATAGCGCGCGCGACGCGCCGCTTGCGCCGCAATCTCATACGATAAGAGTCCCAAAGGCTCACGTCGTTATCCGATCTCAGATGGTGGAAGGAGTGGACCTTCCGGACGCGCGCGTCCTGCTACCTCGATATTTTCGGGCAAGATGTCACAGGAATCTTATTGAAATCAACGGATTTAGAAATCGTTGACCCATCACGGTCTGTGCGTCGGGTTCGCTTAGCCGTCGAGATCAGTCAGATCGTCGGCATCAGACCAAGGTCAATCAGCTGCTGGGGGCCTTCGTAAGCCACCGACTGATCATGCCACAAGACGGGTGCGGTCCCGATCCGTTCATAGTAACCACTTAGCTTCGCCGGGTTCGTGAAATGCTCCCCCCGCTCTGCTTCAATGGCTGAACGGGTCACGATATCAGGCAGGAATTTGGTGTGAAGCAAGACACCGCTTGGTCTTGGGTCACCGGGGCCATCATACTCGGCGTTGAGGGCGCGTGGCAGAATGGAGTGGGTCGAGTTCACGAAGGCATATCGCCGGTTCCAATAAACCAGCGGAAGCTTGTTCAAGGTGGGTGCCTGTGCCGGATTGTCTTCGAAGAAGACACGACACCTCGTTCCCCCTTGCACCCAAAGATTGCCAAGCGGGTTCTGACGTTTTGCAGTGTATTCGCCGGCGTCGAGATGGGTAAGCACCGATAACGGATCGTCACCCGGCGCGTAGTCCTGCGTGCCAAGCGGTCCCTCGGGAAAGAGGTCGATCATCAGCGCGCCCATTGCTTTCTGCTGGCGCGCATCCAGAACCTCTGTCAGCGACTTCAGCGACCGGCCTGGCGTCCCGTCGAAAACCAGCAGTTCATCGACATCGACCGTCAGGGTCCAATGCCAGTGGCCGTAGCGCATCAAAAGCCAGTTGACCCAATCAACGCCAAACCGCGCGGATCGATAGCTTCGGTCGGTCTGCCAAATCGACACATCCGGCTGCTCTGCCAGAAACTCGCGGCTACCGTCCGAGCTTGCGTTGTCCACGACCAGAAAGTGATCGGCACCGAGGTCGCGGTAATACTTGATAAAGTGAGGAAGGCGTAGCGCCTCGTTCCTCTGGGCCAGGAAAACAAGAATATCGCCGGGTTTGATCTGCCTGGTTCGGTTCGCAACGGAATGCAGTTGATGCCTGCTGCGGAGCGAGCGCCAAAGCAGCCGGCGACGCTTCCACCGCAAGCGATAAGCCTGCCAATACGATATCGGCGTCAGTTGTCGTAGTGGCCCGACTGATGCCATCGCCACGCGTCGCTGATCATCGTTTTCAGGTCTGACCGGGTCGGAGTCCAGCCAAGTTCGGTTTCAGCCCTCGAGGATCCGGAAACGAGTTTGGTGCAATCGCCGGGCCGCCGATCCCCCTCGACATAGGGGACCTCCTGATTGGTCACCGCGCGCGAATGGTCGATCACTTCGCGCACGGTGAAACCGCTACCGGTTCCAAGGTTGAATACGCGGCTATCTTTGCCGTCTGCCAACCATCTCAGGCCCAGAACGTGCGCGTCGACAAGGTCACAGACATGGACGTAGTCGCGGATGCAGGTCCCGTCATGCGTTTCGTAGTCTGTTCCGAAAATGGTCAGCGCATCCCGTTTGCCAGCGATTGCATCCAGCATGAGGGGGATAAGATGCGTTTCCGGCTGGTGAAACTCACCCACCTCTGCCTCCGGATCGGCGCCAGCGACGTTGAAGTAGCGAAAAATCACGTGGCGCAACCCATGCGAGGCTTCGAAGTCGCGCAAGATCTCTTCGATCGCACGTTTGGAGGCACCGTAGGCGTTGATCGGATGCTGCGCGCTATTCTCGTCAAGGGTCACGCCGTCCTGATCGCCATAGGTCGCGCAGGTCGACGAAAACACGAAATCCATGCAACCCGCAGCAACCGCAGCCTCGATCAGGTTCAGGCTGCCCAGCACGTTGTTGCGCCAGTACTTGCCCGGTTCCTTCATGCTTTCGCCCACCTGACTGAGGGCGGCGAAATGCATGACGGCCGACGGTTGGTGCTTTTCAAAGATCGCGTCGAGCCGCGCGCGATCCAGCAGGTCACCTTCTTCAATCGGGCCGAACTTGACTGCGTCACGCCAGCCGGTCGCGAAGTTGTCGAAGGTTAGGGGGATGTACCCGGCGTCTTTCAGAGCCTTGCAGGCGTGCGAGCCGATATAGCCCGCACCACCAGTGACTAGGATTGTCTTCAAGCGCTCGGTTCTCCAGAGCTGCCTTATTCGGCGGCGTTTTCCATGCTCACGATGTCACGGATATAAGTATAGAGATCTTCGCGCAACTCTTCGCGACCAAGCCCAAACGCGACCGTCGCCTGAAGGAAACCGCTCTTGGAGCCGCAGTCAAAACGCTGCCCGCGGAAGCGGTATCCATAGACACCACGCTCGGTGTTGATTTCGTCCGCGATTGCATCCGTCAACTGGATCTCACCACCGGCGCCCGCCTTGATCTTGTTCAGGTTGGAAAGAACCTGCGGGGACAGGATATAGCGACCGATCACAGCAAGGTTGGACGGCGCGGTGCCTTTTGCGGGCTTTTCGACCATGCCTTTGACGCCGACCATGTGGCCCATATCTTCCTGGACATCGAGCACACCGTAAGACGATGCCTTTTCCGGCGGGACTTCCATGGCGGCAACCATGTTTCCGCCGGTCTCTTCGTACGCTTCGACCATTTGCTGCAGGCAGGGTTTTTCGGCCGCGATGACGTCGTCCGGCAAAATCACGGCAAAGGGTTCATTCGCGATGAGACGGCGGGCGCACCAGACCGCGTGTCCAAGGCCAAGCGCCTTGTGCTGACGGATGTAGGCGATTGCGCCGCTGTCCATGTTCGTTGTCTTGAGAACTTCGAGAAGTTCATCCTTACCCTTTTTCCGCAGTTCCTGCTCAAGGATAGGAGAATGATCAAAATAATCTTCGAGCGCGCCTTTGCCGCGCGATGTTACAAAAATAAATTCTTTGATGCCGGCCGCACGTGCCTCGTCGATCGCATACTGGATCAGAGGGCGGTCGACCAATGTCATAATCTCTTTTGGTACGGATTTGGTTGCTGGCAAAAACCTCGTTCCCAAACCTGCCACCGGGAAAATGGCTTTGGTAACCTTTTTACGCATTTTCTTACCCCTTGCTTTCACCGAGCTGCCTCTAGGGCGCCCCTTATGCACTTAATTGTGGACAAATCATGATAGAAAGTGCCCGCGTGGTTAAAAAATTTTATCAACACCCGAACTCTTCCCGCTTTTCTCTGCATTCGCAAGCAGCGCGATCGCCGCAGCGCAGAAATACAGCGAAAATTCTCGTATAGGTAGATGTGACTTTGTGGCTGCCTATACCATGGAACCTCCGCAAACCTGTCTTCGAAGCAAACACGTACTTAACCGCCAGGCTCTCTGCTCCGAAGTTATCCTTTATTCATCAATTATTTAGCTGGCGATTGATCCCTTTGTGACGGCCGAATGTGTGCCTGCGATGCCCGTTTCATTCCCTGGAAAGTCGGCGGCGAGCCGCCGGAACCGGCGGTTGTTGCAAAAAAATCGCGCAGAGTTTTGCCCAAACGATTGGCAATACATCGTCGAATCGGATGTCAGGGACCGATCTCCGTCAGGCCAAGCCCATATCGAGCATCATTGCCTCGATCTTCTCGACGTCTTCTGGGTTGTTCAGCTCCCAGAAACTACGCCCTCGCGCGCTCACCTCAACGCAGCGGACTGAGAGCCCGTTTTCCATGAAACGCAGCTGTTCAAGCCCCTCCAACTCTTCGAGCGGCCCGCACCCCAGATTGGGGTACTGCCGCAGTGCCGCCGACCGATAGGCATAGACACCCACATGGTGAAAGACCGGGGTTTCAGCAGAGTTTTCGTAAGTTGTGTTGGTGAATGGAACGACCTCTTTCGAGAAATAAAGGGCACGACCTGTCCGGTCGAAAACGGCCGTTGTGCCGCCAACACGCCCCGCCTTCCGGTCGGTAACCAATGCCGAAAGCATCTCGCCATCGCATCGCAAGACAGGCGTTGCAACGCCCACATCCGGATTTTCCAGCAACGCCGAAACGAGATCATCGAGGAACCAGGGCGGGGTCAAAGGTGCATCACCCTGCAGGTTCACTACGATATCGAAATCGTCGGTAAGCTTCGCAGCCGCCTCGGCACACCGCTCGGTGCCGTTCGCGCAGGTCTCGGATGTCATGACGACCTCTGCGCCAAACGCACTCGCTGCGTCGCTGATCCGCGTATCATCAGTCGCGATGACAACGCGGCTCGCAGATGCAACTTCCTGAGCGGCCAGCCATGTTCTCTCGATCAGGCTTCGCGCCTCTCCGGTGGCCCCCCGCAACAAGGCGAGGGGTTTTCCGGGATAGCGGCTGGACGCATAGCGAGCCGGAATAACGATCAGAACGGACATTAAGCCTTCTTGAGGTCCACGGCTGGCGCATAGGCGATGAAGAACGGGTTTGCATAGCCGTCCTTGCCATATTGCAGCGGAGTCAGATCGTCGAAGCGGACGACCGCACCCCCCGCGCCGGACAGCACAGCATGGCCGGCGGCGGTGTCCCATTCCATCGTTCGACCCAACCTTGGGTAAAGGTCAGCCTCACCCGTCGCGACAAGACAGAACTTGAGCGACGACCCCGCGCTCTTCATATCCTTGACGGCATACTGCGCGATGTAGTCATCAGTGGCCTGATCGCGGTGAGACTTCGACGCCACCACCATCAGAGAGGTATTGTCACTGTCCGCGACGTTGATCGGTTTTGTCTCTCCGATCGTGTCTGGCGAGAACGGCCCAGTCTCTTCGACCGACTGACCGTCAGCCAAGGTAAAGAACATCCGGTCCCGCGCCGGTGCATAGACCACGCCCCGCACCGGAACGCCGTTCTCAACCAAAGCGATGTTCACCGTGAAATCGCCCCGGCGGTTGATGAATTCCTTGGTTCCGTCGAGCGGATCGACAATGAGGAATGTATCGGCGCCCTTCTCGTGTGTCTCAGCCTGCTCTTCGGTGATCAGCGTGATGTCTGGGAATGCCTCTCGCAGCCCCTTCGAGATCAGCGCGTCGGCACGTTCGTCCGCTTCGGTAACGGGGCTCTCATCTGACTTAACTTTGACCTCAAAATCGTCAGAATCGTAGATTTCCATAATCGCGTCCCCGGCCTCGAGGGCCAGACGCCGCATAACGGGTACAAGAGAGTCATACATCGATAAGAACCTTCCCAAGCGCGTTTGTTGCCAAATAAAAGCAACGGCCTTATGGTCCGCCGCTAACGGAACGGCAAGAATTCCCTGCAAATTGTCGCGCATCACGGGCAAAAGCGATCATGTTCCAGTCAGTTCGTAAGCCAAAGTCCAGCGTCGGCAGTGCGCTTTCGATGAGTGAAGTCGTCTATCACTCCATCGTCCGCAGCGTTCGGAAGACTCACAACAATGCCTTCATGGCGATCGCGATGAACTTGTTGCAAGCCGTGATGCTGGTGCTGATCTTCTATTTCATGTTCTCGATCCTTGGCTTGCGGGGGGCAGCGATCAGGGGCGATTTCCTGATCTACATCATGTCCGGGATCTTCCTCTACATGACTCACACCAAGACTTTGGGCGCGGTCGTGGGATCCGAGGGGCCAGCCAGCCCGATGATGCAGCACGCACCAATGAATACGGCGGTTGCGATTTTGTCGGCAGCGCTGGGTGCACTTTATATCCAGGTTTTGTCCTGTGCGCTGATCCTGTTCGTCTATCACGTCGCCTTTACGCCGTTCGAGATCCTGGACCCGCTCAGCACCTTCGCGATGCTTCTTCTGGCGTGGTTCTCGGGTGTTGGGCTGGGCATGGTGCTGCTGGCGCTCAAGCCTTGGGCGCCCACATTCGTCAGCATTTTCTCGACAATCTACCAGCGCGCCAACATGATCGCGTCCGGTAAGATGTTCGTGGCGAACACGTTGCCAAGCTTCATGTTGGCCTTGTTCGACTGGAACCCGCTGTTTCATGCCATTGACCAGGCGCGGGGCTATGCCTTCATTGACTACTATCCACGCTACAGCAACTGGGAGTACGCATTTTGGGTTGGCTTGGTCTTGATGACGATCGGAATGATGGGCGAATTCTACACCCGAAAAACGGCCTCGCTCAGCTGGAGCGCGCGGCGCTAGCTTTTTTGATGGTCTTGTGGTGCGGCGCTGCTGCAGCCTTCGAATTCCCAGCCCTCTACAATGTCACCGGCGTTGCCGAAAACGATAGTCTGAACGTCCGGGCCGAACCGTCGACCGATGCCAATGTCATCGGATCGCTCGCGTACAACGCCCGTGACGTCGAGGTCGTCGATCAGTCCCCCGATGGGCTTTGGGCGCGCGTGAATGTTGGTGAAGGTTCGGGATGGGCCGCGATCCGGTACCTGCGCCGCGAGATACCCCTGCAGGTCGGAGAGACACCGCTGACCTGCTTCGGAACCGAACCGTTCTGGGCTGTTGCCATCCGCGACGATGATCAGATCGTTCTGCAGACTCCATCGCAGGCTGAAATCGTGCTTGATGTCCAAACCCAATTCTCATCCATCAACCGAACCGACCGCGTAGCGATTTCCGCGGCCAACGAACAGACCCAGATGACGGCGCTGATCGCTGGTCACCAATGTTCGGACGGCATGTCGGATCGGGTATTTGGGCTGACGATCGACTTTGGGATGCAGCGATCTGATGTCGACCCGATCCTGCTGTCGGGCTGCTGCACGATGGCGCCCTAATCCACGACGCGCAGCGTCAGGTTGATCCGACCGCCCTGCGGCAACAGCGTTGATGACCCGAAACGAATGCGATCGACCCCATGATAGGTCAGACGCGCGTCTCCTCCCATGACCACGACGTCACCAGAGCGCAGCCAGATCGACTCGGTCTTGCCGCCGCGGGTTGTATTACCGATCCGAAACAGACCCTCATCACCCAGCGACACTGACACGACGGGCCAGGTGAAATCGGCCTCGTCCTTATCTTGATGCATCCCCATCCGCGCATCCTGACCGTAGAAGTTGATCAGACAGCAATCCGGCTTTCGCTGCAGCCCCGTAACGGCATCCCAAATCGACAAAACCTCGGGCGGGATAGGCGGCCATGCCTTTCCCGACGGATGATGCGGCACATATCGATAGCCGGACCGATCCGCATACCAGCCGTACCGACCTGCCGAGGTCATTCGGACAGACATCGGCTTGCCGTAGGGCGTTTCCGGTGAAAACAGAGGCGCCAATTTCACGACCTCGCGGATGCAGGCCACAAGGGCAGCCTGCTCAAGAGGATCCAGATGCCCCTCAAAGATATCGAAGCCTCTGATGCGCAGAACCATGCCAGATTAACCTTTTCTTAGGCCGCAAATTGCAAGTCAGACGCGTATCTCCACGCTTGCAGGGCCTATGTCTGCTCCTTATATAACCCCCCGAAGCGCGGATCACCGCGCAACAATTCGTGGCCACGATGCCATACTGGGTCGGGGTCTCGTGCCATCGCCTTTTAAGAAAAGAGGGATCGAAATATGGGTAAAGTCATCGGTATTGACCTTGGGACGACCAATAGCTGCGTCGCGATCATGGACGGCAGCCAGCCCCGGGTTATCGAAAACGCCGAAGGTGCGCGTACAACGCCTTCAATCGTTGCGTTCACAGATAACGAACGCCTTGTTGGCCAGCCCGCCAAACGGCAGGCCGTCACCAACCCTGACAACACCGTTTTCGGTGTTAAGCGTCTGATCGGGCGTCGTTTTGACGATGCAGATCTCGCAAAAGACAAAAAGAACCTGCCCTATGCCGTGATCGACGGCGGTAATGGCGACGCATGGGTCGAGGCGAAAGACGAGAAATACTCACCCTCCCAAATCTCAGCATTCATTCTGGGCAAGATGAAAGAGACCGCCGAAAGCTATCTCGGCGAAGAGGTGACACAGGCGGTGATCACCGTGCCCGCGTACTTCAACGACGCGCAGCGACAAGCCACGAAAGACGCTGGCAAGATCGCGGGTCTCGAAGTGCTTCGCATCATCAACGAACCGACAGCAGCCGCGCTTGCCTACGGTCTCGACAAGGAAAACACTCAAACGATCGCAGTCTACGACCTTGGCGGCGGTACATTTGACGTAACGATCCTCGAAATCGACGATGGCCTGTTCGAAGTCAAATCCACCAACGGTGACACGTTCCTTGGTGGTGAAGACTTTGACATGCGGATCGTAAACTACCTCGCGGATGAGTTCAAAAAGGAAAACGGCGTCGATCTGACCAAGGACAAGATGGCCCTTCAGCGCCTGAAAGAGGCAGCCGAAAAAGCCAAGATCGAGCTGTCATCCTCGAGCCAGACCGAGATCAACCAGCCGTTCATCTCGATGGACCCGAATGGCGGCCAGCCGCTGCACATGGTCATGAAGCTGACCCGGGCAAAGCTGGAATCGCTCGTTGGCGATCTGATCAAGAATTCGCTCAAGCCCTGCCAGGCGGCCCTCAAGGACGCGGGCATCTCGGCAAGTGATGTCGACGAGGTCGTTCTGGTCGGTGGTATGACCCGAATGCCCAAGGTCGTCGAAGAAGTGACCAAGTTCTTTGGCAAAGAGCCCCACAAGGGCGTGAATCCGGATGAGGTTGTTGCCATGGGCGCCGCCATTCAGGCCGGTGTTCTGCAGGGCGACGTCAAGGATGTTGTTCTGCTCGACGTGACCCCGCTGTCGCTGGGTATCGAAACGCTGGGTGGCGTGTTCACCCGCCTGATCGACCGCAACACGACGATCCCGACGAAAAAGTCGCAGATCTTCTCGACGGCCGAAGACAATCAGAATGCCGTTACCATCCGGGTCTTCCAGGGTGAGCGCGAGATGGCTTCGGATAACAAGCTGCTGGGTGCTTTCAACCTTGAAAACATCCCGCCCGCGCCGCGCGGTATGCCGCAGATCGAAGTGACCTTCGACATCGACGCCAACGGCATCGTGTCGGTGGGCGCGATGGACAAAGGCACCGGCAAGGAACAGAAGATCACGATCCAGGCTTCCGGTGGCCTCTCGGACGAGGACATCGAACAGATGGTCAGGGACGCCGAGGAGAACGCCGAGGCCGACAAGGCCCGCAAGGAACTGGTCGAAGCCAAGAACCAGGCCGAAAGCCTCATCCACTCGACCGAAAAGTCGATGGAAGAGCAT